>NZ_JIBT01000035.1 GCF_001039575.1 Halomonas sp. PR-M31 | reverse complement strand
CCGGCAAATGGCAGGATGACTCGCCCGTGGGCGGACTCTCCGACCTGGCCTGGGATGAAGATGAATCCCTGCTTTACATGATCTCGGACCGCGGCTGGCTACACCGGGTGCGGCTGCGTTTTTCCGGCGACGAACTGGTTGGCCTCGATCCTCTGAAGACCTATGTGCTGCGCGATCGTCAGGGACGAGCATTGAACGAGGACGCAGCGGATGCAGAGTCCATGATCGTGCAGCGGGGCAATAACGGCGTTCGCGGCGACACCATGCTGCTGGTCGGCTTTGAACGCAACCACCGCATTCAGCGTTTTTACCCTAATGGCAAATCCGTGGGCAAACCCCTCAAGCCCAAGTGGCTACGCGACATAGCCTTCAATACAGGCGCTGAGGCCATGGGCCGTCATCCTCGGGAAGGAATTATCGTCGGGTTGGAAAATGCTCCCAGCGGCTCCGATAAGGCCAGTAGCTCCGGCAAGAGTAGCACCCGGCTATTTTCTCTAGGCAGCGAGGCCGAATGGGTCTATCCCCTGCTTAATGAGTCCGGTAACGCCCTGACTGCCCTGGAAACCTACGGCAGCGATTTATTGGCTCTGGAACGCGCTTTCGCACCACCAGCGCCGCTGGTCATTAGCTTGCGCCGGGTACGCCTGGGTAGCGACGGCCAGATCGATGTCGATACCCTGGCACAGCTTTCCAGCGGTGATGGATGGCGACTGGACAATTTCGAAGGTCTGACCCATCTTGGCGGCAACCGCTACCTGATGGTCAGCGACGACAACTTTCGCATGGTGCAAGAAACGCTGTTGAGCTGCTTCGAGCTACCTGCGCCGGAAGATAATTAATCCGGCGTGGACGTCAGCGGAATCGATCGGCGCGAAACGGCTGCATGTCGACCAGGGGTTCTTCACCGTCCATCATTTCGCCCAGCAGGCGGCCAGTGGTCGGCCCCAGGGTGAAGCCCTGATGACCGTGACCGAAGGCGAGCCACAGCCCGGAATGATTCGGCGCCGGGCCGATGACAGGCTTCATGTCCGGCATACAGGGCCGCGCGCCTTTCCATGGCGCCTCATCGAGCCGCTCACCCAAGGGGAACAGTTTGCGGGCCACCGCTTCTGCATCCTCGAGCTGCCCTGAATGCGGTGGCGCGTCGAGAATGTCCATTTCCGCACCGGTGGTCAGGCGAATTCCAGCGCGCATGGGCGTCAACAAATACCCGGTCTCAAAATCCATCAGCCAGTGATTGAGCTTGGCTTCGCCTTGAGTGGCGTAGTGCATGTGATAGCCGCGCATGGGGAACAGCGGCAACCGATAATCCAGCTGCTGCAACCATTTGGCCGACCAGGGTCCCATGGCTACCACCAGCTCTTCCGCCTCCAGATTGCCTTTGCTGGTGGCCAGATTCCAGCTGGCACCGGTCTGGGAAAAACTCTTCGCCTCGGCCTGCTCAATGCGCCCGCCCAGCGCCTCGAAGGCTTTGGCATAGGCCTGCACAAGGGCGCCGGGATCAATCACCGACCAGGCATTGGTCCAATGAATGGCCCCGGCCAGCGCATTGGAAACAAAGGGTTCTTGAGCTCTGAGCGCCGTCTGATCAAGAGTTTCAAACTCCACCCCGAAACGCTCTCTCATCTCATGGGCGATCGCCAGCTGCTCATCCAGCACTTGGCGCGTACGGAACCCCTCGAACCAGCCATTCTTCTTGATCAAGTCTTGCGCACCCGCCGCGTCGATCATCTTGGCGTGCTCGTCGGTGCAGTGCATGATCAAGGAGGCGTATTCCGGCACGATGCGGGCATAATTACTGGGCGCAGAGTGCCGCCAGAACTGCAACAGCGGCCCAGAGGCGGCCAGCATGCCGCGCAGACGATAGCGGATATCGATACTGCGATTGGGGATCAAGCGCCACAGGCTCGGCAAATCTCGAGGAAAGGGATGCGGTCGTACCGCTTCTCGCTGAATCAAGCCCGCATTGCCGAAGGAGGTTTCTCGCCCCGGCGCTTTGCGATCCACCAGCACCACCGAGCGCCCCCGCTTGGCCAGATGATAGGCAATACAGACACCGACCATGCCGGCGCCCAGAACAATGGTCTCGCGTGACATTCCTGACCTCTCTTGAGTAACGATATTGCGATCCGTCCGAGTCGCTTCAGACAGCGATAAAGTACGTTACAGTCTACGGCATGTAGGCTGATGCTCGCCAAGCTCAAGGCAACTTGTTCATTATCAAAGTCGTTTTGAAACCTCATACGCGCTTGATCATTACATGCACTACTACAATCACGAGCGTATCAAGCCGAAACTAATAGGCCTGAGCCCCGTGCAATACAGGACTCAGGCCTTGGCGCCGGCTGAATGAACCGTCCAACTATTGAAGATCAGTTCACTTCTCAGTGACGCGACTTTTTGCTCTTGAAGCTAACCGATCCTAGGACTTCATATCTTCGAAGAAACGCTTAACGCCATCGAACCAGCCATCCTTCTTCGGTGAATGATGGTTGCTGTTGCCCAGGCTATCCTGGAACTCCCGTAGCAGACCCTTCTGATGCTCGGTCAGATGCACTGGAGTCTCTACCACCACCTTACACAGCAGATCACCCGCGGGACCACCGCGCACCGGCTTGACGCCTTTACCACGCAATCGGAACAGTTTGCCGGTCTGGGTCTCGGCAGGGATCTTTAGCTTGACCCGGCCTTCCAGGGTAGGTACTTCCAGCTCACCGCCCAGTGCCGCATCGATGAAGTTGATCGGCATTTCGCAATGCAAATGACGACCATCTCGCTCGAAGATCGGGTGCGGTTTGATGGCGACCTGTACGTAAAGATCTCCTGGCGGGCCACTATTGATTCCACTTTCGCCTTCGTTGTTAAGACGAATACGATCGCCGGTGTCCACGCCGGAAGGAATCTTCACCGACAGTGTGCGGGTCTCGCGCACCCGGCCTTCGCCGCGACATTCACGGCAGGGCACCTTAATGGATTCACCGCTACCATGACAGGTCGGGCAGGTTTGCTGCACAGCAAAGAAGCCCTGCTGCATGCGTACCTGTCCCATACCGTGACAGGTGGGGCAGGTTTCCTTGCTGGAGCCCGGCTCGGCGCCGTTTCCGTCGCAGTGATCGCAAGGCACGTGGCGCGGCACGCGAATGTCCACGGTGGTGCCGGCTACTGCGTCCTCGAGATCGAGCTCCAGGTTATAGCGCAGATCGGAGCCTCGCTGAGGCGCATTGGGGTTACGCCGACCACCGCCACCGCCGAAGATATCCCCGAACACATCGCCGAAGATATCGCTGAACCCGCCGGCTCCCGCGCCACCGAAGCCGCCACCGCCAAAGCCGCCGGCCTGGCCGTCGACACCGGCGTGACCGAACTGATCGTAGGCCGCACGCTTCTCGCTGTCGGCGAGGATTTCATAAGCCTCGGATATTTCGCGGAATTTCTCTGCCGCGGAATCGTCATCCGGGTTGCGATCCGGATGGTACTTCTGGGCCAAGCGACGATACGCCTTCTTGATCTCTTTCTGATCGGCTTCGCGCTCGACGCCCAGCACTTCATAGTAGTCACGCTTGGACATGGATCTGTCCGCCTCCGTGTCGAATAGACGGAAACGACAGCGCGGGAGTCATGCCCCCGCGCCGCCGTCGTCCGTGTCAGACGTCGTGGTTATTGCTTCTTCTGGTCGTCATTGACTTCTTCATACTCGGCGTCAACCACGTCATCTTCTTTCTTCTGCTGGGTGCCTTCAGCTTGGGCGCCATCCTGGGGCGTCTCGGCCTGCTCGGCGTACATCTTTTGAGCCAGGCTGCCGGAGGCTTCGGTCAGCGCATCCAGCTTGGTCTGGATAGCCTGCGGATCGTCACCCTTGAGCGCTTCTTCCAGCTCGGAGATAGCCGTCTCGATCTTCTGCTTATCCTCCTCGGAGGCCTTGTCGCCGGCTTCGTCGAGAGTCTTGCGCGATGCGTGAATCATGCCATCCGCCTGATTGCGAAGCTGCACCAGCTCCTCGAACTTCTTGTCCTCGTCGGCATGCGCCTCGGCATCCTGAACCATCTGCTCGATCTCGTCATCGCTCAGACCGCTTGAGGCCTTGATGACGATGGACTGCTCCTTGCCGGTGGCTTTGTCCTTGGCAGAGACGTTCAAGATACCGTTGGCATCGAGATCGAAGGCAACTTCGATCTGGGGCACGCCTCGCGGTGCCGGCGGAATGTCAGCAAGATCGAAACGACCTAGCGACTTGTTCTGTCCGGACTGCTTGCGCTCACCCTGCAGCACATGGATGGTCACAGCCGTTTGATTGTCGTCCGCGGTCGAGAAGGTCTGGGTCTTCTTGGTCGGAATGGTGGTGTTCTTCTCGATCAGCGGCGTCATCACACCACCCAGAGTCTCGATACCCAGGGTCAGTGGCGTCACGTCGAGCAGCAGCACGTCCTTGACATCACCGCCCAGCACGCCGCCCTGGATTGCGGCACCCACGGCCACAGCCTCGTCCGGGTTGACGTCTTTGCGTGCTTCCTTACCGAAGAACTCCGCAGCCTTGGCCTGAACCAGTGGCATGCGTGTCTGGCCACCCACGAGAATGACATCGTCGATTTCGGAATTGGAAAGCCCGGCGTCTGCCAGCGCGGTTTTACACGGTCCAAGCGAGCGCTTGACCAGATCTTCGACCAAGGATTCGAGCTTGGCGCGGGTGATCTTGACGTTCAAGTGCTTGGGACCGGTGTTGTCTGCCGTAATGTAAGGCAGGTTGACGTCGGTCTGCTGGGCACTTGACAGCTCAATCTTGGCCTTCTCGGCGGCTTCTTTGAGACGCTGCATGGCCAGATTGTCACCGGACAGATCGATGCCGCTATCGGACTTGAACTGATCCACCAGGTAGTTGATCAGCTTGAGGTCGAAATCCTCACCGCCCAGGAAGGTATCGCCATTGGTGGCCAACACTTCAAACTGGGTTTCGCCATCAACGTCGGCTACTTCGATGATCGAGATATCAAAGGTACCACCACCCAGGTCGTAGACCGCGATGGTCTTGTCACCGCGAGCTTTGTCCATGCCATAGGCAAGCGCCGCCGCGGTCGGCTCGTTGATGATGCGCTTGACCTCGAGGCCGGCGATACGACCGGCGTCTTTGGTGGCCTGACGCTGTGAGTCGTTGAAGTAGGCCGGCACGGTGATGACGGCTTCCGTAACGGATTCGCCCAGATAATCCTCGGCGGTCTTCTTCATCTTCTTCAGCACTTCGGCGCTGACCTGGGGAGGCGCCATCTTCTTGCCCTTGACCTCGACCCAGGCATCGCCGTTGTCGGCACTGGCGATGGTGTAGGGCACCATCTTGATGTCTTTTTGCACGACATCATCCTGGAAACGGCGGCCAATCAGACGCTTGATGGCGTACAAGGTGTTGGTCGGGTTGGTCACTGCCTGACGCTTGGCGGCTTGGCCTACCAAGGTTTCGCCATCATCGGTGTAGGCGATGATGGAAGGCGTCGTACGCGTGCCTTCAGCGTTTTCGATGACCTTGGGCTTGTCACCATCGAGTACGGCGACACAAGAGTTGGTGGTTCCTAAATCAATACCAATTATGCGACCCATATAAATACCTCAAAATTATTGCTTGACTGTTTGTAACGACTTGCGTTGTGTCTTTGACGTCTATTTGGGGGCTTGAATGCACCTTTCAAGGGGGGCGTCCTATCAAGCCGTCAATTCATTGTGCGGATTTGCTGACCACTACCATGGCTGGACGCACCAATCGTCCATTGAGCACGTAGCCTTTTTGGATCACGTCCATCACGGTGTTGGGATCGAGATCGCCGTTGGGCACCATGGTCATGGCTTCGTGATACTGAGGGTCAAATGGCTCGCCCTGAGGATCGACAGGCTCGACGCCGAACTTGGCCAACACATCGAGCTGCAGCTTCAAGGTCATCGAGACCCCTTCCCGGTGTGCGTCGCTGGCACCATCTCCCATGGCGTCAAATGCTTTCTCCAGGCTATCGACGACTGGCAAAAGCTCCTTGACGAACTTCTCAAGGGCGAATTTGCGTGCTTTTTCTACATCCTGCTCGGCACGCCGGCGCACATTCTGACTCTCGGCGGCAGCACGCAGCGCTTGATCCTTGGCCTCGCCCAGGGCCTGCTCGAGCTCTTCGACCCTGGCGGCCAACACATCGGCCTCAGGGTCTTCGATGGCTTCCGCATTGAACAGCGCATCGTCCTCCGCCAGGGCCCTTTCGCCCGCATCCGCATCATCAAGCTGACCTTCGATGGGCTCGGCCTGAGGCTCTGCATCACGCTCGGCGCGCTGCATTTCTTCACTGATTGGTTCATCACTTGGTACTTGTGGATCTCTAGCCATGTCGCTCTCCTGACATCACTGAACTTAAACGAAGTTAAATGAAATGAGCGGCCCAAAGCCGCGAAGGTCATTGATTTGCTCCCTATATGGGGTTGTCGTGAGAGATCTCAAGGCATGCTTTTACGTTGTGACGTTGCATTGGCATGAGGGATTGAAGAAAGGACATCGGGTACTGTATAAACACACAGATCGGATTCGATGATTCTTTATTCACTACACTGGAGGTGATCATGCTCGTCCAGCTTGCGGTTCGTGACTTTGCCATCGTCGAGCGTCTTGATCTCGATCTGCATGACGGCATGACCGCTATTACCGGTGAAACCGGCGCCGGCAAATCGGTTCTACTGGGTGCTTTAGGGCTGTGTCTTGGTGAACGAGCCGACGCCGCCAGTGTCCGCCATGGAGCCAAACGCGCGGATCTCAGCGCTCGCTTCGATATTGAGCGATTGCCTGTCGCAAAGGCATGGCTCGAGGCCCGGGAGTTGCCCACGGAAGATTGTCTGCTGCGCAGAGTCGTGACTGCCAACGGTCGCTCCAAGGCCTGGATCAACGGCCAACCCTGCACGGTAAGCGATCTCAAGGCGCTAGGCGAGCACCTGATCGAGATTCACGGACAGCATGCCCACCAGGCGCTGCTACAAGAAGACACCCACTTACGCCTGCTCGACGATTTCGCCGACCAGAGCGATGCTGTCAACGAACTGGGCGTCACCTTTCGCCAATGGCAGGAAGCACGCCGTCGATTGAAGCATCTGTCAGATAGCGGTGATGAGATTCAGGCTCGTCGCCAGCTGCTGCGCTATCAGGTAGAAGAGCTTGACCAACTGGCGCTGGCCGATAGCGAACTCGAGGCGCTGGAGCAGGAGCAAGTTCTACTGGCCCATGCGGAAGAGACGTTACGGGAAACGCAGCTTGCGGTGGATTGTTGCGATCATGATGAAGGCGGGGCGCTAACGCTGCTCCATCAGGCATTGACGCGTATTGGCAACTTGCCCGGCGCCGAGCATGGTCCACTTGCCGAAGCCCGCAGCATGCTTGGCGACGCCCAGATACAGATCGAGGAGGCAGCGCGAGAGCTGCACTGTTTCATCGATCACACGGAACTCGATCCGGAACGCCTGGCTCAGGTAGAGGAACGCCTTGCAGAGATTCATCGCGTCGCGCGCAAGCATCATGTGATGCCGGAAGAATTGATCGAACTGCAGCAGCGACTGCGCGACGAACTAGATTCTTTAGAAGGCGGCGAACACGACCTGGAAGCATTGACGGCTAACGTCGAAACCATTCGAGAGATTTATCGCAAGGCTGCTCGTAGCATCAGTAAGAAGCGCCATAAGGCGGCAGTCGCCTTTGGCAAGGAAGTGCAGGATCAGCTGGGCTTTCTTGCCATGGGCAAGGCGCGTTTCGAGGTTGACATTGCCTCTCGAGACACGCCGCAGCCCAACGGTCTGGATTCAGTGCGCTTCTTGATCAGTGCCAATCCCGGTCAGCCGGCACGCCCGTTGGCCAAAGTTGCCTCCGGGGGCGAGCTATCCCGCATCAGTCTGGCCATTCAGGTTGTCGCGGCAAGTCACAGCACCATCGCAACGCTGGTCTTTGATGAGGTAGACGTAGGGGTATCAGGTGCCACCGCCGAGATCGTGGGACAGCTCTTGCGACGCTTGGGTCAGTCCGGTCAGGTTATGACCGTCACTCACCTGCCCCAGGTGGCCGCTCAGGCGCATCAACATCTGCATATCGAGAAACAAGCCGCTGAGGACGTGACACTAACGCAGATGGCGCTGCTCGATGAGGCCGGTCGCGTCAAGGAACTGGCGCGTATGCTCGGCGGCATCCATCTATCGGATAGAACCCTGGCTCATGCCCGAGAGATGCTGGATGCCAGCCAACGGGCTCATCATTGATGCGTCCAGCCAGACACATTCCAACAATTGAAAACGCCAGCCTCAAAAGCTGGCGTTTTTTAACTTGGCAGAGCACACATACTGCAGTGCTAGGACTTCTTGACGCCTTCCTGGCGAGTCGCCCGAGAGCCCTTGGGCCGCACATATAACACCAAGGCATGGTCGACGAGCTCGTAGCCGTGTTCTTCGACGATTTCCTGCTGGCGACGCTCAATCTGATCATCGAAGAACTCAATGATCTGGCCACTTTCCAGGCACACCATGTGATCATGATGTTCCTCGTGGGACATTTCAAAGACCGCATGCCCGCCGTCGAAATTATGACGCACCACGAGGCCCGCGGTCTCAAACTGCGTCAGCACGCGATAAACGGTTGCCAAGCCCACGTCCTCACCGGCATCCAACAACGCCTTGTAAACATCTTCGGCGCTAAGATGATCACCCGTGGAACTTTCAAGGATTTGCAGGATCTTGACACGAGGCAGTGTAACCTTGAGTCCCGCCCTGCGTAGTTCGTGGTTCTGATCGGCCATGATAGCTCTTCGCAGTATTGTGATGGGTCGGGTATGATCGGCCCAAGAAACGATAGTGAAGAATGGAGCCAAATGCAAAATCTTATCAAAATAGCCACCTTTTCCATTGCTCTCTCCCTGATGGGTGGCTGCAGTTATTTTAGCGTCTACAAGCGCGATTTGCCCCAGGGCAATCTGTTCACTCAAGACATGGTCACCCAGCTAAAGCCGGGCATGAGCCGCGAACAGGTCGCCTATGTCATGGGCATGCCGCTTTTGAGAACACCCTTCGATGAAAATCAATGGGAATATGTGTCTCGACTGGATGAAGCCTATGCCGGAGTAAAGCAGCGTCGAGTGACCTTGACCTTCGCCAACAACCAGTTGGTCGATATCAAGACGTCGGGAGATATGGATGCCAACATGGAGCTGTCGCCAGATTCCGATCTGGGCCCGGCCCTGGATCCTGGCGGCGTCGAGCCGATACCTGGCAGCTCGCCAGTACCCGCTCCGGGGGAAGAACCGGATAGTCGCGGGGAGCGAATCTAGCCCATATCGTCATTTTTAACCTCGGGCGTTGCGTGTTGCACGTTTCGCCCGCGCTTGTTTGGGATCAATGTGTAGAGGTCGGTAGATTTCGACACGATCGCCGGCTCGCAGCACATGTTGGTCAGGGTCGCGCAGCAGCTTGCCGAAAATTCCTAGCGCGCCCTGTGTGAACGTTTCTAGGGGTAAAGCGGGGAAATACTGCGGCATCTGCGCCATCGCGACCGCTTGTCGAGCAGTAGTGCCCGGCGAAACGGTCAAGACGACTATCTTTTGAGACTCAGGAAGAGCAAAGGCAACCTCCACGATTAGCGGCTCACCGCCAGCTGACACGGCGGTACCGACATCGTCATTTTTTTCCATAGACGACATCGGCGCGCCGGGTAAACGCCTCGACCTGCTGCTTGGCCATCTGGTTGAATAATTTACCAAACGCCATGCCCAACAATCGATTGGAGAACTCGAAATTCATCTCGAGGCTAACCTTGCAGGCTTCTTGCCCCATAGGCATGAACAGCCAGCGCCCACGCATATGCTTGAAGGGGCCATTGACCAAAGAAAGCTCGATGCGCTCGGGCTCATAAAGATCGTTGCGCGTAGTAAAACTCTGCTCGACGCCGGCCTTACCCAACGTCAGCTCGCCAATGAGGTGGTCTTCGTCGCGCTCGATCAAGCGCGTGCGACGACAGCCAGGCAAAAATTCAGGGTAGCGTTCGAAATCGTTGACCAAGTCGAACATGGCTTGCGGGGAATGCCGCACCAAAGCAGATCGATTGACCGTAGGCATATACCTCTCCGCTGAAGTCACTATGCTGACGCATTTTACTCGTATGCCTGATTCATGTGTCTATGCAATACACATATTTATGCACTATTGCGAACGCACGCCAAGGCGTACCATGATCATTATCACGCCAAGACCTTGAATGGTATCACGCTTTGCCCCATATCGAAGGGCTGGCGGATATGGCATATCAGGACAAGAGGACTCATGGCCACGAAAAAAGCCAAGAAGGCAGGCAGCAATGTCATCGCACTGAACAAGAAGGCGCGCTTTGAATATCATATCGAAGAGACCTTCGAAGCTGGGCTTGCGCTGGCGGGGTGGGAAGTCAAAAGCATGCGCGCCGGGAAAGCGCAGCTCACCGACACCTACATTCTCATCAAGGAAGCCGAAGCCTGGTTGCTGGGTAGCCATATTATGCCACTGAACACCGCCAGCACTCATGTAATCGCCGATCCGACTCGCACACGTAAACTACTGTTGCATCGCAAGGAAATTGCCCGGATTTTCTCGCGTACCCAAGATAAGGGGCACACTTGCGTACCGCTCAAGCTGTACTGGAAGAAAAACCTGATCAAGTGTGAGCTTGCCCTGGTGACCGGCAAGAAGCTGCACGACAAGCGTGCCACTGAGAAGGCGCGGGACTGGGATCGCCAAAAAGCCCGTATCATGCGGGAAAACAAATAGCGCGAGGGGCTTGAGCTGGCGTTGGTCCATCCCCACCTGTTAGAATAGCCACTTATCTGGGGGCGACATGGCTTCGACGTCGATGGCAACCTCCTAGGTGCATGCCGAGAGCGTGATGTATCTCGTAAATTCAACATCACGACTAAATAGTCGCAAACGACGAAAACTATGCTCAAGGTGCACTGGCAGCGTAAAAACTGCTAGTTGTTAGCCTGGCCCCAAGGCGATGTGCCTGTTCATGGCTAAGGGGATACGAGCTAAAGCTGACAGGATCGTGATTGGCGGTGTCTTCACGTCAATCGCTAAACTAAAGAAGAATCGCGGTGTGGAATCCTGCTCGTCGGAGTCCACAGCGTTAAATCAAAAGACGGACCTAAGCATGTAGAGCCGAAGAGCGAGTATCGGCGGACGGGGGTTCAATTCCCCCCGCCTCCACCAAACAAGGGTTTCAGGACACACTAAGAAACACCAGAAACCGCATGAACAGGGGCCTCAGGGCCCCTTTCTTGTGTCTGGACATTTTATAGCATTCCTTGACTCGCCCCCGCTCAAGGGGCATATACGGCGGCATAATGTGTGCCGGACGTTATTCAGTCGAGGCTACCAATTCTTTTCCTACCGAATGACCAGAAATACCTTTCAACAACTTCTACAAATACAAGTCAGTCTTCTATCTAATGACTGACCCAAAGCCAGAAGCAGCGTTCTTTCCATGAGTATGATGATTTGCGCTGGCAAGCGAGGCCGCAGACCATGAGTCGCGACACCGCATCAAATTGCGTATAACGACTTGTCCTGGAACAGGATTACTAGAACATGCAGCACGAAGCGTTTTTCACTCTGAGTTCTTATCATGTTGCTCTAGCGGTCGTCGGCGCAATTGTGATCGTGGCGCGTTGGCTACCGCGTCTGATATCCAAGCGTGAACCTGTGGCGGCCCCGCTCATGATCCTTTTTGGTGCAGGCGCCACATTATTGCTGCCGGGTTTGCCGGTGCTACCCGATCCGCGCCAAACGCCCCTGCCTTGGGAGCTGATGAGCGAGCTGACCATCATCGTTGCACTATTTGCTGCAGGTATGCGTATCGACAGCTTGCAGCCATGGAAAAAATGGACGCCGACACTGCGGATGCTGGCTATCGCGATGCCATTGACCATTTTCACAGTAACTTTGCTGGGAGTCGGGTTGGCGGGACTGACGGTGGCGGGTGCGATTCTTCTCGGCGCTGTGCTGGCTCCAACCGATCCGGTTTTGGCATCGGACGTGCAAGTTGGTCCGCCACATGAGGGCTCGGAACATCCCGTTCGCTTTACTTTGAGCACAGAAGCCGGCCTGAACGACGGGCTGGCATTTCCATTTGTGTATTTGGGACTGATTGTAGCTGCGGAAGGCTTGAACCCCGCTGCCTGGGGGTTGGACTGGATTTTATGGGATGTCTTCTATCGCATCGTTCTGGGCGTTGTCATGGGCTGGATCAGCGGCAAGGCGCTTGGGTACATTCTTTTTACCGTGCCCAAAGACGCTCTTTTAGCCGAAACCGGTTCAGGCGTGATCGCATTTGCAGCAGTACTGATGTGCTATGGCTTGACCGAAATAGTCGAAGGGTATGGCTTTATCGCTGTTGCGATCCTTGGGCTGACCTTGCGGCGGATAGAAGAGGAGCATCACTTTCACCGTCGCCTGCACGATTTCTGTGAATCCATCGAGGACGCGCTTACCGCGCTACTACTTGTTGCCCTGGGCAGTGTCCTTCCGCTTTTGTTGGCGGATCTGAGCTGGACGCATTTCGTCGTAACCATTGTACTGCTCATGGTCATCCGCCCTGTCTCGGGATGGGTTGCGCTACTGAGAACCGATCTTGATCTTCGCAGCAGGGCTGTGGTTTCGGTGTACGGAGTGCGGGGCATCGGCTCAATTTATTATTTGTGCTACGCGGGGAACCATTTAGAGTTCATCAACGAGATTCAGCTTTGGTCGCTCGTTGGCCTGGTTATTCTTCTATCGACGATCTTGCACGGTTTCAGCGTCGGCTGGGCACTGGACCGGTTGAATAAAGATTGATCTCGCGATTGCCTCACTACCCCCAATCCCAATAGGGTTGAGCACTAAAACGCAAGGACAACAAGTCGACCAGCATGCTCACCTTGGTGGACAGATGCCGGTGTCGGGGATATAGCGCACTCAGCGTGATATCGGATGGTGGGTAGTCATCAAGAAGCGTGCGTAGTTGCCCGCTCTGTAGAGCCTCGCCGGCAATAAAGGTTGGCAGCATGGCAATACCTTGATGATTTATCGCGGCGTCACGCAGAGGCTCGGCGTTGTTTGCCCACATGACGCAGTTGATTGCATAGCTTTGCTCGCCTTCCGGCCCTCGTAAGCGCCATCTGCTACCGGAATCCAGATAGCCATAGTGCAAACAGCGGTGCGCGCTAAGTTCAGCGGGCTTCGATGGTATCCCCCAGCGCTGTAGATAGTCCGGCGATGCGCAAAGCACCCGCCGGGCGATCACCAGCTCCCGAGTCACAAGACTGGTAGTCGCTTGCGGAGTTCCAATCCGTATCGTTACATCGAATCCTTCCTCGATCGGGTCGATAACGCGGTCATTGAGTACCAGCTCCACATGAACCTTGGGATACAGCGCCATATATTCGGCGATCACTCGGGATAGATGATGGGTGCCAAAAGACATGGGGGCGTTGACGCGCAGATTGCCGGTTGGCTCACCTTGCAGCGACGTGACGGATGAAATTGCGTCGTCCAGATCGCCAAGAATTTGCCGGCAGCGATCGTAGAACGCCATGCCGGTATCCGTAGGAGTGACCTGCCGCGTACTGCGCCGCAGCAACTGTATGCCGAGCTCCTGCTCGAGATTGATGACGGCCTTGTTGACTACCGACCGGGACAGGTTCATCTCGCGCGCTGCGGCGGCAAAACCACCGGCCTCTACAACCCGGGTAAATGCGCGGATACCGGCAAAGCGATCCATTTTTAGCCTCTAATTGTCGCTAAAATAATGACAGTATGTCATTGAAATTACGCATTGTATTTATTTTAGATCGGATTCACGATGATGCCATTAGTCAGCGAGGAAATGGAAACCGCATCTTGTTCTTAGGTGAACCATTTTCCACGGTGGTTTATCACCCAACTGCAAACCCAGGAGATGTTTGATGTCCTTTACCTACAACCGGCTCAATAAAGACGATGTGGCAGTGTTGATGGTCGATCACCAGGCGGGCCTGCTGTCCTTGGTACGCGACTACAACATGGACGAATTCAAAAACAACGTCCTGGCGGTTGCCGATATCGCCAAGTTCTTCAACCTGCCTACCATCCTGACCACCAGCTTCGCGGACGGCCCCAACGGCCCGATCGTGCCCGAGCTGAAAGAAAAGTTCCCCGACGCGCCCTTGATCGCCCGGCCCGGCCAGATCAATGCCTGGGACAACGAAGAATTCGTCCAGGCGGTCAAGGATACCGGCAAGAAGCAGTTGCTCATCGCCGGCGTCGTCACCGATGTATGCGTCGCTTTCCCGGCGCTGTCGGCCTTGGAAGAAGGCTATGAAGTGTTTGCGATCACCGATGCTTCCGGCACCTTCAATACCGCCGTGCGAGATGCCGCCTGGAACCGCATGTCCCAGGCTGGTGTGCAATTGATGAACTGGTTTGCGGTCGGCTGCGAATTGCACCGTGACTGGCGCAACGACATCGACGGCTTCGGCGCCATTCTGGTCAATCATCTGCCGGCCTACGCCAACTTGATCCAGAGCCGGACTGCAGCAGAGAACGGCTAACGACGCAGTTGAATCACCCTTCGTCCGGTATGCCCCGCGTCACGTATGTCGACAGCATGCGGCTTGGCCGCATATAGGGCACTGTCGGTCCTGGTTCGGCCAGTGAACTTTCGGACTCGCTATCCTATGGACGTTGGCCATTCACTGAAAAATATGGATCTATCCAGGACACTGATGCCATGAGCAATACCGAATCAAATCCTGCACTGTTCGAATCATTCGAGTGCCCCATCGTTGATGGTCACCGGCTTATTCAGCACCTCTCATCGCGTACCGCCGAAGTGGGCGGCATTCCCATCAATCGGGTTCTGCCCCAACGCAAAAGGCGCATGATCGGGGCGTGGTGCTTTCTGGATCATGCAGGGCCTGCGGTATTTTCCGTGGACAGCCAGGGCATGCGCGTCGGCCCGCATCCGCATACCAGCTTGCAGACCTTCACCTGGATGCTGGCTGGGGACATCTTGCATCGGGACAGTCTGGGGAGCGAACAGGTGATTCGCCCTGGCGAGGTCAATTTGATGACCGCCGGTCGTGGTATCTCGCACACCGAAGAATCGCTTTCGAGCGAATCCCAGCTGCACGCGGCCCAGCTTTGGATCGCGCTGCCCCATGCCCACCGGCATACCGAGCCACGCTTCGATCATTATCCCGACCTGCCACGTTGGCAGGAGCAGGGCGTCGATATCACGTTGCTTACCGGCGCGCTGAACGGTCGCGAAGCGCCCACTCTCGCATTCTCGCCGTTGGTGGGTGCGGATATGCTCGCCGACGCCGCGACCACCGTTCACCTGAACCTGCACAATTACTTCGAATACGGCGTGCTCGTGCTCGAAGGTAGCCTGCGCATCGATCAGGACACCTTCGCACCAAACGAGCTTGCCTATCTGGGCTGCGGGCTTGATGACATCGCACTGGAACTCGACGCCAACACCCGCGTGCTGCTGCTGGGTGGCGAGCCGCTGAACGAAGAGATCTTCATCTGGTGGAACTTCGTGGGACACAGCAAGGCCGAGATTGCGAAGGCGCAGAAAGAATGGGAGGCCGGCGATGCGCGATTTGGCAATGTTCCGGCGTTTGACGGCGACCGGATGATGCCGCCACCCATCCCATGGCGCATCGAGCCTGATGCTTGATCGCGTAACCTCGAGAATTTGCGCCGTCGTAAGGAACACATTGGTCGGCGCAATCTTTTCTGCATCGGCTGGGTGAAGCCGACGCTATTCACGAGCACTTTAGGCCAGATCGAATAGCAATATCTCCGAGGCGCTGCGGCCGGTTAGCTCTATCGTCTCATCCGGTGCAAATGCTGCGGCATCACCGGCTTCCAGCACTTGCCCGTTGACCTCGGCACTTCCCCGGGCAACATGCAGCCAGGCATAGCGCGTCGTCGGCAGGGTCGCACTCTGGCCCGCATCGAACAGACCCGCATAGAGATTGACGTCCTGATTGATACTCACGGAGCCTTCACGGCCCTCCTGGGAAGCCACAAGCCGCCAACTTCCTTGGCGCTCATCAACGGAAAAGTGCTTTTGCTCGTAGCTGGGCTTGATGCCGCGCTGATCCGGCTCGATCCAGATCTGCAGGAAATGAACGAGCTTGTCCTTGGCGTTATTGAACTCGCTATGCGTCACGCCGGTGCCGGCTGACATGCGCTGGACATCGCCGGGGCGAATGACCTCTACATGCCCCATGCTGTCCTTGTGGGCCAGTTCGCCTTCCAGCACGTAGGAAATGATTTCCATGTCGCGGTGGGAATGCGCACCAAAGCCTTGGCCACCTTCGACACGGTCCTCATTGATCACCCGCAGCTTGCGAAAGCCCATGTACTCGGGATCGTAGTAGTTCGCGAAGGAGAAAGTGTGAAAAGAGCGTAGCCAACCATGATTGGCATAGCCCCGGGCATCACTAGAACGAACAAGCATGTGTTCCCTCCAAGATATTGCTGTAAACGTTGGTGAACTCAGTGGGATCGCTTCAATCCCGAGCGACTACTGGGTCTTGCGGGCCAGGATGCTATCGATTGACACCTTGCCCGCGCCGCTGATGACCAGCGATACCGAGATGGCCAGCAAGGAAAGAGCGAATTCGTAACCGTTGTTGCTCATGAACAGGCCATTGCCGATATGCACCGCAAAGATGGCCACCAGCATGGCAATGGACAGCACGACACCGGCCGGGCGAACCAGCAGCCCTAGCAGCAGGGCAAGACCGCCGAAAAACTCGCCGCCGCCGGCCAGCAAGGCCATCAGGTAACCCGGCTCGAGGCCCATCGACGCCATTCCTTGTGCAGTGGCTTCCAGACCGTTGCCGCCAAACCAGCCAAATAGCTTCTGGGCGCCGTGGGCCATGAAGATGATTCCGGCTGGTACGCGCAAGGCCAAAGGCGCAAAGCTTTCACTTGTGGAAAGTATTCTATTGACCAGTGATGTCTGCATGTCGTGTCTCCGTGTGTTTTGCGATGAAGACAGGATAGCCATGCTGCGCGAATGGAAGGACGCAATTATTGGGTCATGAACAACCAATAATTCGATGAGTTACCCCATAAGTCATCCGCTGGAAAGTTGGTATAACCAGGAACTGAATCGCCCCTGAAAAGGGGCGATTCAAGGTGCTTGTATAAAGTCGAGCTATCAGTACTGAGCGTGCTTGATCAGGACTTCTCCCGTACACCCTTTCCGGTTAAGCGCTCCCGATCGTGGGGCCGGTCAAAATCCAGCGCAGGCCCTTTGGGAACGATGCGTGTCGGGTTGATGGTGTCGTGGCTGTAGTAGTAGTGACGCTTGATGTGATCCAGGTTGACGGTCTCCTTGACCCCCGGCCACTGGTACAGCTCACGCAGGTAATTCGAGAGATTGGGGTAATCCTCGATGCGGCGCAGGTTGCATTTGAAGTGGCCGTGATAAACCGCATCGAAGCGCACCAGGGTGGTAAACAGCCGGATATCCGCTTCGGTCATCCACTCACCGGCCAGGTAGCGCTGCTTTTCCAAGCGCGCTTCCATGCGATCCAGCGCCTCGAACACGTTAACAAAATGCTTTTCGTAAACGTCCTGTTCCGTGGCAAAGCCAGTCTTGTACACACCGTTGTTGATGTGATCGTAGACATCGGCGTTGACGTCATCGATGGTCTCGCGCAGATCCTCAGGGTAAAAATCGAGACGATTACCGGTTATTCCGTCAAAGGCGTCATTGAAAATCCGCACTAGATCGGCGGACTCATTGTTGAGGATGCGCTTGTCCTGCTTGTCCCACAGCACCGGCACCGTGACGCGCCCGGTGTATTCAGGGTTCGTCAAGGTATAAAGCTGACGATGATATTCCGCCCCGTTGACAGGATCACCGCTTGAGCCCTCATCGACCTTGTACGTCCAGCCTTCACCCAGCATCAGCGGGCTGACATGGGAGGCGCCCATCAGCGACTCCAGACCCTTGAGCTTGCGCATGATCAGGGTGCGGTGCGCCCAAGGGCAGGCTAGCGACACATAAAGATGAAAGCGATCCGCTTCGGCGGGCACACTCTTTTGGCCATCAGAAGTTGGCTCACTGTCCGCCGTCACCCAGTCGCGCAGCTGGGCGGATTCGCGCACGAACTCACCGCCGTGCTTCTTGGTGTCGTACCACTGATCGTGCCACTCGCCGTTGATTAATAGTCCCATAACCATCCTCTCCGTTTGAAAGTTGCCTATGCATTCAAGTGCGCCGCGCTGATTCAGCGCCACGAGCCACGTGTTCGATAGAGATAGGCGTATAGAAATGACAGGCGAAGGGAGGGGCACTGCCCTCCCTGGGCGATCAAGAAGCTTAGTTTTTCAGCTTAGCCGCGACTTTAGCCACATGCTCGCCTTGGAAGCGGGCGATGGTCAGTTCTCGCTCGTCGGGTTGGCGCGAGCCGTCGCCACCGGCAATGGTCGAGGCGCCATAGGGTGTGCCACCGCCGACTTGGGAGATATCAAAAAGCTCCGAAGTGGCATAGCCGATCGGCACAATCACCATGCCGTGGTGTGCAAGGGTCGTCCAGGTAGAAGTGATGGTCATTTCTTCCCCGCCGCCGGTACCGGTAGAGGTAAAGACGCTCGCCACCTTGCCGACCAGGCCTCCCTTCGCCCACAGGCCGCCGGTCTGATCCAGGAAGGTGCGCATCTGGCCTGCCATGTTGCCAAAACGCGTCGGCGTGCCGAAAATAATGGCATCGTATTCCGCAAGTTCCGCGGGTGTGGCCACCGGGGCACCTTGCTCTGTCTTGCCGCCGGCGGATTTGAAGGCTTCGCTGTCCATGGTTTCTGGAACGCGCTTGACCGTGACTTCGACGCCCTCCACACCACGCGCGCCTTCCGCCACGGTGTTGGCCATGGTTTCGATGTGGCCGTACATGGAATAGTAGAGAACTAGTAGCTTTGTCATTTTGAATCCCTCTTGTGGTGAAAACCTGCTGTTTTCCGGATTGCTGACCACAAGAGTAACGTTCAGGATCGGCTGGTTGGTTCTAACTATCGGGACATAACGATCTAAAAAACTGATGGGTTACAGACCTGTCTTGTTGACGCTCACCTATTACCTAATCTGCTTATCATTACGACAAACCGCCTGCAGCGCCTGGGCGAGTGCCTGGGTTGCCGGGCCTGCGCTGTCCCGGTTCGCAAAGACCAGATACAGCTCTTCTTGCCGGCTACCGCCTTCGGCTAGCGGCAGTGGTTTTAGTATCTCGGCCTCCAGCTCCTTGCGAATATGCTCTACAGGCAACCAGGCAAAGCCGAGCCCTTGGGTGACGAACTGAATCGAGGTCTTGAGCTGGGAAACGGTCCAGCGCTCATCCGCCCCCAGCCATCCCGCGTCCTGACTGCGCTTGATGCCGGTGTCGCGGACCACGAACTGCCGGTGGGCCCGGAGATCCTGCTGGGTCAATTCGCGCCCCATGTGATGCAGAGGGTGCTCAGGATGGGCGACTGCTACAAACTCGACGAACAAAAGGGGTTGCCCCAAAAGACCAGGGGGCGGGCGATTGGTGACGATCAGGTCAGCCTTGCCGTTGGCTAGTGCCTCGTGGGTGCCTGAGAGCACCGACTCGATGAGCTGTACACGAGATGATCGACTTTCGGGAATGAAGGCAGCCAGCGCCTCGCCCAAAAGCGCCGGGGGAAAGATCATCTCTATTGCCAGTCGAATCTCCGGCTCCCAGTCCTGAGCCAGATTGGCAGCCAGTCGTTCCAGACTCAGGGCCTCTTCGATGAGCACTCGGGCGCGACGCAACAATGTCTCGCCTGCTTCGGTCAGTTCAGCTTTGCGCCCACGGACTACAAGCACCTCGACCGGCAGCTGCTCCTGCATGCTTTTTAGGGTATAGCTTACGGCTGACTGGCTCTTGTTGAGCGACTCGGCGGCGCGGGCAAAACTGCCTTCATTAACCACGGCTTGCAGCACAGCCCACTGCTCGAGGCTGATGCGAGGAATACTGGTAGTCATCTGGCGCAGACTCTTCTGGAATCTTCGGCTGATCATCATAGCGTAGCGGCGATAAAGAAATTCTCAGATGTCGCCAGAATACAAATAGGGTTGGTACACTCCCGCCGTCACGAATCGCGCATTCTGTTGCCCTGTTTCAATCAGATAACAGCATAATCGCATTCATTCAAAACACTCGCTATGTCCTATAGCGATGTATTGCTGCCTTGGAAGGAGGCTTTTAGCGTGTCGTTAACCCGCTTGAACGTTCATTTGAGACGCTGGCTTGCTGTCGCGCTAATGCTGATCGCACTGCCGGCTTTTGCTCAACAGAGCGAGTCTTCTCAAGAACCTGCCCCGGATAGCTCTGCCAACAATAGCTCTGTCCACGATAGCCCCGCCTACTCGACCTTGGCGGATCTACTCGAGAACAAGGAATCGCGTCAGCGCTTGATCGAGGAGCTGCGCTCCTTGGCGTCGAGTCAACAAGAAGGCTCCGGCACGTCAACCAAGGCGCCTCAAGCCAGTGATACCAAGCAATCGCCTGACAAGCAGGAGATACGCGATATCTCCCTTGCGCGACAGCTTGCCGAGACTACCAGTGCCATTGCCAGTGACCTGAGCCGTCAGTTCAAGAACCTCACCGGCGCACTGGGCACCTTGATATCCCCTGCCGGCGACAGCTTGGCGCCTCGCATCAGCATGGCAGACATCAGCCGGTTGGCGCTCAATATGGCCTTGGTGATCGTTGCCACCTTCGCCCTGTTTTTCGTTCTACGCCGCCTGGCCTGGCCCTTGTTCAACCGGATAAGTCGTTGGACCCGGCAAGGCGATGATCGCAGCACACTGTTGAGAACGACGGCTGCGGTGGCATTGGCGGCACTCATAGATGTTGCCGCCGTCGCTCTGGCCTATGTGGGAGGCAACCTGATCGCCACCTTCGCGATCGGGGAAAGCGGCGCCTTGTCGACCCAGGCCTCGCTTTTCCTCAATGCCTTCGTGATCATCGAATTGATCAAGGCGGTCATTCGCATTCTTTTTGCTTCTCATCATGAGGGGTTGCGTCTGCTTCCCATCGATGCTCAGGAAGCCGCTCACTGGAATCGCTGGCTAGCCTCACTGACCGGATTCGTAGGCTACGGCATGCTGGTTGCCGTTCCGCTGACCAACACCAACGCATCATTGGCACTAGGACATGCGCTTGGCCTGGTCATCATGCTGATGGCTTTTGTTTACGCCACGACCTTCGTGTTGAAAGATCGTCTCAAGGTTCGCAATGCTCTTGAAAGAAAGGCGTCCCATGCTTCGATAGGCGCGACCAGCTTAGCGCTGCGAGTGATTGCCCGGTGCTGGCACTTGCTCGCTATCGCCTATTTCCTGTTCATTCTGATACTTAGCATTCTGCGGCCAGAAGATGCGCTGCCCAACGTCATGCTGGCGACCCTGCGAACGCTCATCATCGTTGGCATCGGTCTACTGCTCTCGGGAATGCTCACTCAGCTCATTGGCAAACGCATCAAGCTGTCCGCGGACTGGCGGCGCAAGATGCCCAAACTCGAATCACGCCTCAACGCCTATATCCCCACCTTCTTGAAGGTGATTCGAACACTCATTTTGATCAGTGTCGTATTGCTGGTGCTCGATACCTGGGGGGCATTCGATCTAGCGGCCTGGTATGCCACCGACGCCGGTTACAACACGGTCAGCAAGCTGATCGACATCATTCTCATTCTTGCCGTTGCGGCGGCTACATGGATCGTTCTGGCCAGCCTGATCGAGCATCGTCTCAACGACAGCGGCGGCCGACGCGAACCCACTGCCCGGGCCAAGACGCTATTGAGCCTATTTCGTAACGCCTTGGCCATCACGCTTGTCACCTTGACCAGCATGATCGTGCTGGCAGAAATCGGGATCAACATCGGTCCATTGATCGCCGGCGCCGGGGTCCTGGGTCTGGCGATCGGTTTCGGTGCCCAAAAACTGGTACAGGACATCATCACTGGGGTATTCATCCAGATCGAGAACGCCATGAATACCGGTGACGTGGTGACCGTGGGCAGTATCACCGGCACCGCGGAGCGTTTGAGTATTCGTTCCGTCGGCATTCGCGATCTCTCTGGCACCTACCACATCGTGCCTTTCTCAAGCGTTGATACCGTATCCAACTACATGCGCGGATTCGGCAATCACGTTGGTGAATACGGCATCGCTTATCGTGAAAATGTCGACGACGCCATCGTTGAACTCGAGCACGCCTTCGAAGAACTCAAGGCAAACGAGGAGTACGGCCACAAGTTGCTGGAGCCCTTGAGCGTTGCCGGGGTGATTGGTCTGGGAGACAGTTCGGTCAAGATTCGAGTGATCATCAAGACCACGCCGGGAGATCAATGGGCGGTGGGACGCGCCTATAATCGCCTGGTCAAAAAGCACTTCGATGCTGCCAGCATCGAGATGCCCTTTCCTCATACCACGCTCTATTTCGGTCAGGACAAGGACGGTTTGGCACCACCCGCCAACCTGCGCATCATGCAACAGGACTTCCCCATCGATAATAGCCCCGCCGGCCAGCCCCGTAACGAAGCGCACTCGAGACACACGCAAGGGTCGTCACCACATCATGAACCCGCTTCACCGCCCAAGGAGCATACCCAACCTGATCGAGACAACGACGAGAACACCTGATCGTTTCCAGAAGTTACGTAACCGACGCCAACTGAAGGCCACCATTGCGGTGGCCTTTTTCATGCAACCGAAACGCCAGAAAATTCCATAAAAAAGGGCGCCGAGAGGCGCCCAGAAGAGTAATACGAATCTGTGTTCAAGGATTTTGCTCGCTTGGCTGCGGTAAGGCCGGCAGCGATCTGTCGAGCAGTTCGACACTTTGGCGATAGTAAAGCTGGCTCTTGTTGTGCTCACCCATATTGGCGAACAATCGCGCCAGCTCCGCACATACCACGCCGCTGGGGCGCTGGCGCTGACTGGCCTCGAAATACTCCTGCGCCTTGCCCCAGTAAGCATTGCGTAGCGAGAGCCGGCCTAGCGTCAGTAGCAGGTCAGGATCATTGGGGCGCTCCTGCAGCCATTTTTCCGCATAGGCAAGCTGACGGCCTGCATCGACATTGAGCACGCCATAGCGCAGCACCAGCCGGTTATCCCAATGCTCTCTGAGCGTATGGCGCAAGAGCCGTTCTGCAAGCCCTTCTTCATTACCCCGTACCAGCGCCTCGGTGTAGAGCCCTACCAGCTCGATGTCGGTGCGTAGATAATCCGGGATATCCGCCCATAGACTGCGCACCCGTTCAATGTCATTCGGATTGCGAGCCGCCTGTATCAACAATTCACGGTAGGCGCGTTTTTCGAGCTCGTGGCGTTCTTCTTGGGTCACCAGCTGATGACGGGTCAACCTTGGCATCAAACGACGCAGACCGTCCCAGTCGTTGACGCTCAAATAGGCTTGCTTGAGCAGCTTGAGCACTTGCGGGTGTTCGGGAAGCTGCCGTTCGAGACGCGTCAGCGTCGCCAGCGCTTCTTCGAACTGCTGACGGTCGAGCATCAGCTGCGCCTGCATCATGCCAACGGCCGTATCGGAACCTTCGGTGCTGTAATGGGCCCGTTTCAACAGCACGTCTGCCTGGTCATAGCGTCCTTGATAGTGGGCAGCCAACGCCGCAGACAGGTAGTTGACCAGCGGTGTACTCGAATCGTCCGCGGCCCGGGTCAGGGCCTTCTCCGCCCGCTTCCAGCGTCCTTCCGCCAGAGCAACCAGGCCCCGCACCGTGCGCCGCATGGCGTTACGGTTGCGGTTGCGACTGTTCCAGATCTTGAGACGACTTACCGGACGACGCAACCGCGACAACAGTCTTAGCAAGAAGTGTAGAACGAGGAACAGCGCCAGCAGCAATACCAGACCGAACCAGAATGAGGTCTGAAAGGATGTGTCGCCGACCCGTATGAGCCAGTAACCTGGGACGGCCTGCATCAACTGACCGAATAGCGCACCGATGGCGAGCCCGAGAACGATGATGAGAATGAGCTTTCTCATGCGTCAGCGCTCCCGCCGTCCTGACGGCGCTTCATGAAGTCACGGAGTTTCTGCAAGGATTCGCTGATGTCCGGTAATTCAGGATGTATCGTTTTTTCAGATAGCTGTGGCAATTGTTCGAGAATTTTATTCACACCGTCACTATCCTGATCGTAATACCCCTCGATCAATGCACCGGCTTTCTCAAGACTTGCTTTATAAAGCTCGGGATTGGCCTGCAACGCCGCCAGCTGTGCCTGCTCCAGTTGCAGACGCACGTTCTGGCGCAGATAGGACTCCTGCTGCGGTGTCATCAGCGCCTCCAAAGCTTGGTCGTGCTTGCGCACCACGACAAGCTCTTTTAGCTCCTGACCGAAGCGGGAAAGCTGTTGCTGCCAGCCACCTTCGACCTGAGACGTATCGCCACCCTTGGCAGCAATCTGCTCGATATCCTGCTGCAACGGCAGCTTGGCCACCTGCTCCTGCATTCCCATCAGCGTCAGATAGAGCCCCGTACGGTCGACGTCAGGTACGGAATTCAATTCACCAAGCTCGGACTGGATGGCACGACGTACCGGGGTCAATGCTGGGTTATCGACTTCGGTCAAACGCTTGTCGGCCGTTTGCAGCAATGAGCGCGCACCGTTGACGTCTCGTTCGAGTTGCAGGCGCTGATTGGCAAGCTTCAGCAAATACTCGACTTCGGCATAAACCCAATCGCTTTCGTCGGTCTGCTGCTGGCTGGAAAGCTGTTCAAGCACACGGTCCAGGGTCTGATTGACATCGTCCTGGTACTGCTGCATCTGCGAGTCAAGATCTTGCTTCATGTCCTCAAGAGCCTGTTCGCGCTGCTGGCTTACCTGATCCGTCTGGGATTCGAGTTGATCGACCTGGGATGAGAGCTGATCAATGTCACTAGTATTGCTCTCGACCTGAGAGGACTGAGGCAGTTGTGCCAATCGCTGTTGCTGCGCCGACATCTGCTGCCACAACCACCAGCCGGCAACGATACCGGCCACTGCCAGGATCAGCACCAGCACCAGCGCCACGATAGCGGCGGTGCTGCGCCCGCCGCCGCCGCCATGATGACCGCTGGTCGCTGCGCCCGACATGGCGCCGCCACCACCCGCCCCCGGTCTGGGCGCGGAGGTACTTGAAGATGCGCCGGGCTGAGCAGCCCCTTTTGTACCGGTGCTCGTCGCTCGCGTCGCCTCGGGCTTGGAGTCCGTGCTTGCTGTCGATGCGGTGGCAGAACCTGACCGACTCCCAGGGGAGCCAGTCGCAGATGTAGTGGAAGAGCCCGATGTAGTGGAAGAGCCCGATGTAGTGGAAGAGCTGGATGTATTACTCATCGCTGTACCGGGCTGCGTGCGCGTGTCCGTACTTTCACTTGAGACAGGATTGGCACCCGATACAGGGTTGACCGTTGCCGGCCTGTCATCAGCGAACTTGTCTGCAGAGGACTTGTCTGCCGTTTCCTTGCCTAGTGCCTTGCCTTTGCCGGACTTACCCGACCCGCGTCGCGCGGAACGTCGTTTGCCGGCCTCGTCTTTATCAAAGCTACCGACCGCACCATCGCCGCTGGTCGAAGCGGGAGTCGCCGGTTTCGGTGAAGCGCTCGAGGGCACCTCTTTAGTATCCGACGTTTGTTTCATGTCTGATGTATGCGATGCATCACTAGGTGACTGACTGTTGTTGGTACCCACAGGTACCCCTTGTTGTTTGTCCTGATCGTGTCCTTGCTTGCTCATCTCTTGCTAGCCTTTTTCAAGATCGTCATGATCGGCGCCACCCAGGTTGCAAACGTCGGCCACAGCCACCGCTAAGGCGGAGGGTGTAGCACCTTGCGCCACTATAGGATGCAAAAATCCCAGCGTATAAGCCAGTGTAGCTAAACGCTGGCTGGAAACGATTAGCGGTTGGTTCAACGCCTTGGGCATGCACCATCCTGCCAGATGTTCGAGTACTTCGCTGCTGGTCACCAGCAGCGCCGAAAAATCTCCATTAGCCAAGTGTAACGCGCCCACACCCTCAGGTGTCATCAGGTTACGCCGATATAATGCGATCCGATCCACCCGGGCTCCGCGCTGCGCGAGACTATCAGCGAGCAGCGTGCGTCCTCCCTCACCCGCTACCAGCAATACCCGCTGCTGATCGAGTCGTTGTAGTGATGCCAGTTGCAGCAATGCTTCACTGGTATTCTCTTTGGCCGCGACGGGAATGCGTACACGTACATCAAGATACTCATGCAACACCTGAGCGGTACCTGCTCCCACCGCATAGAAGTTGGGCCCCGAAGGAAGCTGCGGCCAGTAGCGATCAAGCCCTTCCACCAGGCATTCAGCGGCGAAGGGGCTGATCACCACCACGACATGATAAAGATCGAAATCGAGCAATACCTGGCGTATGGCCTGGCTCTCAGGGAGCGCCTCGAGCCGCATGATATCCAGTCCTTCCACCTCAACGCCCAGTGATTCGAGCGCGCGACGCAAGGGAATGCTACGGGCGCCAGGACGTGTGATCAGTACCCTGGGGCAGTCCTTCATTCGGTATCGCCGTAGACCTCGGCCAGGATTTCCCCGGCGCCCTGATCGAGAAGATCCTCGGCTACGCGAATACCCAGTATTTCCGGCTCATTCGCCGAGCCACGACCCTCGGCACGCAGTACTCGCGAGCCATCCGGCATACCAACCAGAGCTCGTAGCCATAGAGTTTTTCCGCCTTCCTCGAGCACCGCGTGCCCGGCAATAGGCACCTGACAACCACCGTCCAGGCGTGTATTCATGGCGCGCTCCGCCCGCACCCGTGTCGCGGTATCCAGATGATCGAGCGGCACCAGCAAATCCAGTAATTCAGGGTCATTGATTCGGCACTCGATACCCAACGCCCCTTGACCACAGGCAGGCAGGCTGATTTCCGCCGCCAACTCCATGGTGACGCGCTCGCTGAGTCCAAGCCGACGCAATCCCGAAGTGGCAAGAATGATGGCGTCGTACTCGCCATCATCGAGCTTGCGCAGTCGCGTCTGCACGTTGCCTCGCAGGGTCAACACTTCCAGGTCCGGGCGCGCCTCGCTGACCTGCAACCCTCGGCGCAGACTGGAGGTGCCGACCTTGGCGCCCTGAGGCAAATCATTGAAGCTGGCATAGTGATTGGAAACGAAAGCATCCGTGGGTTCGGCGCCCTCGAGGATCACGGACAGCCCTAGTCCTTCAGGAAAATGCATAGGCACATCCTTCATCGAATGCACCGCGATGTCCGCTCGACCATCGAGTATCGATTCTTCCAGCTCCTTGACGAATAGCCCCTTGCCTCCAACCTTGGCCAGGGGCGTATCGAGAATTTTGTCACCCCGGGTGGACATGGCGACCAGCTCGACCTTCAATCCTGGATGCAATTCCATTAAGCGATCACGCACATGCTCGGCTTGCCATAGGGCAAGCATGCTTTTGCGGGTGGCAATACGAAGGGTCGTGATGGCGGACACGGCAAACTCCTGCGGCGGGTGGTCGATTCATCCATCGACCACGATAGACGTCTGCCGCAACGGCGGCATTTGCACCTCATGATAAAGCAGTCGTCGGTTTAGTAAAATCCAATGACCGTGGCCACAGCGGTCTTCCATGCCGATCTCGCCTGAAACGATGACTCTGGTACAATCCTGGGCAAACTATCATCAAGAGCCTATTCACGATCATGAGCAGGCTCCAAGACCGAGCGGGACATCTTCGCACCATGAGCCAGCAAACCAACCAGTCCTGGGGTGGCCGCTTCACGGAGCCCACCGATGCTTTTGTCGAAAAGTTCACCGCCTCCGTGGATTTTGATCGTCGTCTTTATCATCACGACATTCGCGGCTCGAAGTCCCATGCCCGCATGCTTGAGCGGGTAGGCGTGCTGACCAGCGACGAATGTGAGGCCATCCTGAAAGGGCTTGCCGAGGTCGAAGCAGAAATCGAGGCCGGTCAATTCCCCTGGTCCGTCGCCCTTGAAGACGTGCACATGAACATCGAGGCGCGGCTGACCGAGAAGATCGGCACGACCGGCAAGAAACTGCATACCGGGCGCTCCCGCAACGATCAGGTAGCCACGGACATTCGTCTGTATTTGCGTGACGAGATCGATGTCATCGATGCAGAACTTGCGCGTCTGCGCAGCGGCATGATCGAGCTTGCCGATCGCGAAGCCGAGACTATCATGCCGGGCTTTACCCATCTGCAGACCGCTCAGCCCGTGACCTTTGGCCATCATCTGCTGGCCTGGCAGGAGATGATCGCCCGAGATCAGGAGCGTCTGCGGGACTGTCGCAAGCGGGTCAACGTGATGCCCCTGGGCGCCGCGGCGCTAGCCGGCACCACCTACCCCATCGATCGTCACGTGAGCGCCGAGCTACTGGGATTCGAGTGCCCCGCCGAAAATTCCCTGGATGCGGTGAGCGATCGCGATTTCGCCATCGAGTTCGTAAGCTTTGCCAGCCTCTTGCTGATGCACTTGTCCCGTATGAGTGAAGAGCTGGTGCTATGGAGCAGTGCCCAGTTTAATTTCATCGATCTGCCGGATCGTTTCTGCACCGGCTCCTCGATCATGCCCCAGAAGAAGAACCCGGATGTGCCGGAGCTGGTGCGGGGCAAGTCCGGGCGGGTTTATGGCCATCTGATGAGCCTGTTGACCCTGATGAAGTCCCAGCCGCTGGCCTACAACAAGGACAACCAGGAAGACAAGGAGCCGCTGTTTGACACCCTGGACACCGTCAAGGGTTGTCTCAAGGCCTTCGCGGACATGGTACCTGCCATCGAAGCCAAGACGGATAGTATGTATGAAGCGGCGCGGCGCGGTTTCTCAACCGCCACGGATCTGGCGGATTATCTGGTGCGCAAGGGCGTTGCGTTTCGTGACGCTCACGAGATCGTGGGCCAGTCCGTGGCCTACGGCATCGAACAGGGCAAGGATTTATCTGAAATGAGCCTTGAGGAATTGCGTCAGTTCTCCGATACCATCACCGACGACGTTTTCGACGTACTGACTCTGGAAGGCTCCGTGGCGGCGCGCAATCATATCGGCGGCACCGCGCCGAATCAGGTGCGGGCTGCGGCCCAGCGCGCCCGGGATGCGCTCAACGCATTAAATGTCTTGACGCCTGGCCACCAGGCCGCCACAGGAGATGCGTGAGATGCTCAGGTTATCAAGTATTGGCATCATCGCCTTATTCCTGACTTCAATGCTGCTCGTCGGATGTGGTCAGAAGGGGCCGCTTTATCTTCCCGGCGATGAAGAAGCCGCCGAGGCGTACGATCCTGGCGATGAGTACACAGAACCCGGTCCGGAACAAGACGAACGCGAAAGCGACGACTTTCCCGACAGTAAAGAAGAGCGCTAAGCATGGATCATTTCGATTATCGTGACGATATCCTTCATGCCGAAGACGTGCCCGTAGCCAGCATTGCCGAGCGTTTCGGCACGCCTTGCTATGTCTACTCCCGAGCCACTCTGGAGCGCCACTACCGCGCCTATAGCGAAGCGCTGGGCGATTACCCGCATCTGATCTGCTATGCGGTCAAGGCCAACTCCAACCTGGCGGTGCTCAACGTGCTGGCGCGTCTGGGCGCAGGCTTTGATATCGTTTCCGTGGGGGAGCTTGAGCGGGTACTGGTCGCCGGGGGCGATCCTGCCAAGGTGGTCTTTTCCGGAGTGGCCAAGCAGGCAGACGAGATGGCGCGCGCCCTGGAAGTCGGCATCAAGTGTTTCAACGTCGAGTCCTTGCCGGAACTCGAGCGGCTCAACGACGTAGCAGCACGGTTAGGCAAGGTCGCGGCGGTGTCGGTGCGAGTCAATCCCGACGTAGATGCCCGCACTCACCCCTATATTTCAACCGGGCTCAAGGCCAACAAGTTCGGGGTCCCGGTGGATCAGGCTCTCGACGTCTATGCCCAAGCGGCCGCCATGGAAAACGTTCAGGCGGTGGGTATCGACTGCCACATTGGCTCTCAGCTCACCGAGCTCGAACCGTTCCTGGATGCTCTGGACCGTTTGCTGGTGCTGCTGGACCGGCTGAGCGAACAGGGTATTGTCATTACACATCTCGACCTGGGTGGCGGCCTTGGCGTGCCTTACCAGGATGAGAAGCCCCCCCAGCCCTTTGACTACGCCCGTGCTCTGCTCGAGCGTGTCGAAGGACGCGATCTCACCTTATTGTTCGAGCCAGGCCGCTCGATCGCTGCCAACGCGGGCATTCTGTTGACCCGGATCGAGTACTTGAAGCCCGGCGAAACTAAAAACTTTGCCATCATCGATGCAGGCATGAACGATCTGATTCGTCCTTCGCTCTATCAGGCCTGGCAGGCGATCATCCCGGTGGATAAGCGAACTCCCCAAAACAGGGCGCTCTATGACGTGGTCGGACCGGTCTGTGAAACCGGGGACTTTCTGGGCAAGGATCGCGAACTGGCTCTGACCGAGGGCGATCTGCTGGCAGTACGCTCCGCCGGTGCCTATGGCTTTGTCATGGCCTCGAACTACAACAGTCGCGTGCGTCCGGCGGAGATCATGGTGGATGGCGATCAGATGCATGAGGTGCGCCGCCGTGAAACCCTCGAGTCACTATGGAATGGCGAAACCCTGCTGCCGGAGACGTCGTGATGTTGCTGCAATTCACCAAGATGCAAGGTCTGGGCAACGACTTCATGATGATCGATCTGGTCACCCAGCGGGCGCGACTGGAAACAGAGCAGATTCGCCGGTTGGCGGATCGCCATTTTGGCATCGGCTTCGATCAGCTGCTCACCGTCGAGCCGCCTCGCGACCCGGAGATGGACTTTCGCTATCGCATCTACAATGCGGATGGCAGTGAAGTGGAAAACTGCGGGAACGGTGCCCGCTGCTTTGCCCGTTTCGTTCACGATCAACGCTTGACCCACAAGCATGAGATTCGCGTCGAGACCCAGGGCGGCCCCCTCACTCTCAAAATTGAGGAGGACGGCCGAGTGCGGGTCAACATGGGCAGGCCTCGTTTCGAGCCGGTGGCGGTTCCCTTCAGTGCGGAACAGGATCTGCTCTTGCACGCCCTGGAAGCCGATGGCGAACATCTTGAAATCGGCGTAGTGTCGATGGGTAACCCCCATGCATTGTTGCGCGTTGACGATGTCGACACCGCCCCCGTGGCGCGCCTTGGTAGTGCTATCGAGCGGCATCCGAGGTTCCCACGGCGGGTCAACGCAGGGTTCATGCAGGTCGTGACGCGTCAGGAGATTCGACTACGGGTTTACGAGCGCGGTGTCGGCGAAACCCTGGCGTGCGGTACGGGCGCCTGTGCGGCAGTGGCAAACGGTATTCGCTGGGGGCTGCTCGAAAGCCCGGTTGAGGTCGATTTACCCGGCGGCCGGCTGACCATCGAGTGGTCCGACGAAGATGCCGCCATGTTCATGACCGGTCCTGCCGTTAAGGTCTTCGATGGCCGCGTTCCCCTTAGCTGATTGCGTATAACAGGTTTCAACGAGGTAGATTATTCATGCCCCAAGCCCAAGCCCCGGACACACCTCAGACATTGGATCCCGAGCGCGTGGCCCAATGGCTGACCCAGCATCCCGACTTCTTCGTCGAGCGCGAGGGGCTGCTACAACAACTCAAGGTGCCTCATCCGGACGCCGAAGGGGCCATATCGCTGCTCGAGCGTCTCGTGCTTGACCTGCGCAGACGCGCCGAAGGCGCCGAAGGGCGCTTGGAACAGCTGCTCGAGTCGGCGCGGCACAACGAATCCCAGTATCGGCGTACCCGTGAATTGGTATTGGCACTACTCGAGGCGGAAAACAATGATGCTTTGGGCCAGGCGCTGGCGACACAGCTCTCCGAGCATTTTCGCACCCAGTCCGTGGCGCTGTGGTGCGCCTCTAGCCTGACGGATGTCGAGCCCATGGCACCACAGCCACCGCGCTTTGTGCTGGATGACAACGCGGGAGCGCGCTTGGGGGCGCTACTCGATGGTCGCGCCAGTCGCTGCCGGCGCTTGTCGCGCAAGGATTGGCAGCTTTTGCTACCGCATATCGAGCCGCCCAAGAAGGCGGGCTCCTGTGCCTTGACGCGGCTGGCCTTGGGCGAGCCCTTGGGGTATCTGGTGCTGGCCAGTCACGACACCGAGCATTTTCGCGCCAGTCTGGACACATTATTCACCGAATATCTGGGCGAAGTCGTGGCGCGCCTGATGGTGCAGCACAGCCGGTCCCGCTGAAGCGTTTCACAGGCCCGCTGAGGCTTCTGACAAAACCGCCGAGCATTTCATGTCCATGAAAGAACACGTCAATGCTTTCTTAGCCTCCCTGGCCCAGCAGGCAAGCCCGGCAACCGTTGATGCCTACCGCCGCGATCTGGCGGTTTTCATGAGCTATCTCGAGAAGCAGGAAATTACTGATTGGCGTAGGCTCGATGCGGGGCTTATCAAGCGTTTTCTTGGTCAGGAGCGTAGCCGAGGCCTAGCACCTCGCAGCCTGGCGCGCCGGCGTGCCGCCCTGTCGCGTTTTGTCGAAGAGCTCGTACATCATCAGGTGCTGACCCATAATCCGGTCAAGCTGATACGCACGCCGCGCCAGCCCCAGCATCTACCACGCCCGGTGGATGTGGATCAGCTTTCGCGCTTTCTCGATACGCCTCACGACGGGTCTCCGCTGGCCTTGCGGGATCAGGCCATGCTGGAGCTGCTTTACTCCTGTGGGTTGCGTCTGGCGGAGCTGGCATCCCTTGATCGTGATAGCCTGGATACGCGGCGTGTGCGGGTAGTAGGGAAAGGCAGCAAGCCGCGTCAGGTGCCGTTGGGCGGCCGGGCCCGTCAGGCGCTGAATGCCTGGCAACGGGTGCGGGGACAGCTGGCGGATAACGAGGAACCCGCGCTATTCGTAGGGCTCAAGGGCAAGCGCTTGGGTCACCGCGCCATTCAACTGCGTTTGGCTAAGACTGCTATCGAGCGCGGTTTGCCAGAACATCTGCATCCGCACCGCTTGCGTCATTCCTTCGCCAGTCATCTGCTCGAGTCCAGCCAGGACCTGCGCGCGGTGCAAGAACTGCTGGGTCATGCCAATCTGTCTACTACCCAAGTCTATACGCGGCTCGACTGGCAGCATCTGGCGAGCGTCTACGATAGCGCCCATCCTCGAGCGCGCAGGCGCAGCGATACTTCTCACGATGATCCGGTGATCTGACACCATGACTTCCTTCACATCTCCCTTGACAGCCCTGACTTTCGATCTCGACGACACTCTGTGGGACAACCACGGGGTCATGGTCGCCACCGAAAACGGTCACTATGACTGGCTGGATGACGCCATCGCTCAACTGGACATACAGCGTGAACGCATGAGCGAACGCTTTCCCTTGAGCGCCTATCAGGAACGACGTCAACGGGTGGCTCAGCGGGATCCACTACGGCGAGGAGATTTCACCTGGATTCGACAGCAAAGCCTTTTTGAGATGCTGCGAGAGTATGGACTACGCCCCCAGGACGCCGAGGATTACGCTGCCGCGGCCATGGAACAGTTCATGATTTTTCGCCATCAGCTCACGCCCTACCCGGAAGTAGAGGCACTACTGGATGAGCTTAGCCAGCGTTACGCCTTGGCAGCGATCACCAATGGCAACGTACAGATCACACGCCTTCCTCTGGCGCGATATTTCCCCATTGCCATCGCTGCCGGCGAACTGCTTGCGCCCAAACCCGACGCGCGGCCGTTTCTTGCCGCTCTGGCGCGACTTGGCAGCTCCCCTTCTCAAGCGATGCACGTTGGTGATTCCTGGCGAGAGGACGTGCTTCCGGCACGGCGTCTGGGCATGCAGGTGGCCTGGATCGACAAGCATGATGAACACCGCGGCGACATGCCCGCAGGGGTTTTTCGACTGACTCATATCCGTGAGCTGCCGGCACTGCTGACTCACTTGAAATAGCCCCTTCATCCCTCGGCAGGTGAAAGCCAGTCATCCAGACGTGCCTGGCTTCTTCGACGCCCTGGCGCTTCAACGCCGAAAACAGCTGTACGCTGACCAGATCCTCCCACTCCTGCAGACGCTTGCGTACCTGTAGCAGGCTGCTCTTGGCCGCGCCGGACTTGAGCTTGTCCGCCTTGGTCAAGAGGATATGAACCGCCATGTCCTTGTCGTCCGCCCAACCCAGCATCATTTCGTCGAATTCGCTGAGCGGATGGCGTACATCCATGACCAGCACCAGTCCTTGAAGCGATGCACGACGCTGCAGATACTCGGCCAGATGGCGCTGCCATTCGAGCTTGACCTTCTCCGGTACCTTGGCAAATCCATACCCCGGCAGATCGACCAGGCGTCGTGAGGTATCCTCGCCAATACTGAAGAAATTGATCAGCTGTGTCCGTCCGGGGGTCTTGGACGTGCGGGCCAGTGCTTTCTGCTGCGTCAGTGCATTGACGGCACTGGATTTTCCTGCATTCGAACGTCCTGCGAAGGCAACTTCCAGGCCCTGGTCCGCGGGGCACAGCGCCAGAGTCGGCGCACTGATCATGAAGCGGGCGGTGTTATAGTGAAGACGGCTCACGATGAATCTCGTTGTGGCTAGAATGGTAAAACCTTGACCGGCCTTGGGTGCGGCATTATGGCTACGTTTCCGCGACCGGAGGGATTCGATATACTACCTTGATAATCAATGTCGCGTCGGGTCGATCCAGCGCAAAAAATCGCCGCATTCGATAACGGCCTTGTATCATAGCGACAGCGCACCGGTTGAACAGATGAACGCCGGTTACCGATACCAGATAAAACGAAACGGCATAGTGAAATAGCGATGAGAAAGTTACTGGTTGGCTTGGCACTGATCATGGGATTCGTAACGACAGCACACGCAGTCGAGGGCGATCCAGCCGCTGGCAAGGAAAAAGCGCAGGTCTGTGCGGCCTGCCATGGCCAGCAAGGCAACAGCGCTGCACCCACGTTTCCCAACATTGCAGGACAACATCCTGCTTATTTGGTGAAGCAAATTACCGAAATTCGTGACGGCGTGCGTCCGGTGCCCCAAATGATGGGGATCGTCGCCAATCTCGATGAACAGGACATTGCAGACTTGGCTGCGTTCTACGCTAACCAAGAGCCCAATCTTGGCCAAGCCGATCCAGCCCTCGTCGACCGAGGCAAAAGCCTCTACAAGTCCGGCGATCTGGCCAAGGGTATTCCGGCCTGCATGGGGTGTCACATGCCTACTGGCGTAGGCGTTGGCTCTGCCAGATTCCCGGCACTTTCGGGGCAGCATCCCGAATATATCGTTTCCACCCTCCAGGACTACGCCAAGGGTGAGCGCAGCAACGATCCCAACGCCATCATGCGCGGTATTGCATCCAAGATGAGCGATGCGGACATGGAAGCCGTGGCAAGCTATGTCAACGGCCTGCATTGATAACTCGATATTCAAGATAAAAGGCGGCTTCGGCCGCCTTTTTCCATTTTCCGGTATGATGTTTATCGCCTAATATGGTCCGACACTCTAGGGTGCAAAGATCGCCCATGCCCTATTTTCTCGAATCGAATCTACCCTATATTTTCAGGAGCGCTGACACATGTTGAAACAGTGTATGGCCATTATTGCTGGATTGAGTCTTTCGACATTGACGCTGGCAGCACCGGTGGCGGGTCAGGATTATCAGGTGCTGGATACACCCGTCGAGACCAATGCCAAGAACGGCCAAATCGAGGTCACCGAAGTATTCTGGTATGGCTGTCCTCACTGCTACGATCTGGAAGAGCCGCTCAATGCCTGGGCTGCGGATCTACCGGACGATGTGGTTTTCGAACGTTTGCCAGCCACCATGGGAGATACCTGGATTCGCCATGCGGCAGCTTTCTTCGCTGCTAAACAGCTCGGCATCCTCGACAAGACCCATGAAGATTTCTTCGATGCCATTCATCAGGACGGCAAGAAATTGATCGATGAAAATGACATCGCGGCTTTCTACAGCAACTACGGTGTCAGCGAAGAAGACGCCAAGAAAGCCTTGAACTCTTTTGGCGTGAAAAGCCAGATCAACCAGGCACATGCCAAGATGCGCGGTTACCAGCTGATGGGTGTTCCGGCGCTGGTCGTCGATGGACGCTACGTCATCACACCCGATAGCGCAGGCAGTCTTGAAAATATGCCGCAAATTGCCAGCGCGCTGATTGATCAGGAGCGCAACGAACGGCCCGATTCGGAACAAGCACAAGGGGAATGATTGCGTGACTCAAGCCCTGGCAACAAGCGGTGATCACGATTTCACGCTGCGTTTACTGACATTCAACCTTCAGGTCGGCATCCAAACGTCGGCCTATCATCATTACCTCACGCGCAGTTGGCAGCATCTGTTGCCCAATCCCAAGCGCCGTGGACGTCTGGACATCATGGCCAAGGTGCTGGGCAATTTCGATATCGTCGGATTGCAGGAAATTGATGGCGGCAGCTTTCGCTCGAGCAATGTCAACCAGCTCGAATACCTGGCTCAACGCGCCGATTTTCCTTACCACTATCAGCAGCTCAACCGTAATCTCGGACGGGTTGCCCAGCACAGCAATGGTCTGTTGTCACGGCTACAGCCTCAGTACATTCGAGAGCATCGGCTACCGGGGGCACCCGGGCGCGGCGCCATTCATGCGTGCTATGGCCAGGGCCCCGAGGCGCTGCATGTATTTGTTGCTCATTTGGCATTGAGTCGTCGCGGACGCAGCCGCCAGCTCGATTATCTCAGCGAGTTGATCGCGCCCTTAAAACATGTGGTGGTCATGGGGGATCTCAACTGCACCCCGGATCAGCTGACGTCTCATTCGCGTTTTTGCCTGTCGCTACCGCTGCATCCGGTACGCCCCTTACCCAGCTACCCTGCCTGGCAACCTCGCCGCGCGCTGGATCATATTCTGCTGTCTCCTAGCCTGACCGCGGACGCCCCCCAGGCGCTGGATCAGTTGTTTTCCGATCATCTACCCTTGACCGTGAACATCCATTTGCCGGCAGCCTGTTATCAAGCGGTTCATCTTCCTTCTCGGCATTGAGTGCTTGTCGCGATGAGAATGGGCGTTCACGCCGACAACATGATTCTGCGCTCGCTTGCATCGATGCTGTATACCCGTGGTGATCTCCTCGTCTACCATTCCCGATAGCACCTTCATGGCTTCGAGAGGACTTCCTGATGCGCGCACCCCTGCCCACACCCCTGGCGTGGATTGATACCTTTACCGAGCGATTGGGTAAGGCGTTGACCTGGCTGGTGCTGATCATGATGCTGACCGAATTCTTGATCGTGGTGCTGCGCTATCTTTTCAATGTCAGCAATACGCCGATGCAGGAATCCGTGATGTACATGCACGCGACGGTTTTCCTGCTCGCGGCAGCCTATACCTTGAAACACGATGGGCACGTGCGGGTCGATATCTTCTATCGCGGTATGTCGATGAAGAAAAAGGCCTGGGTCGATCTTCTGGGCACGCTGTTCTTGCTGCTTCCCGTCATGATCTTCGTCGTGATAGCGAGTCTCGGCTATGTGGACAAGTCATGGCGCATTCTTGAAGGCTCGCCGGAATCCGGCGGTTTACCCGGCGTCTTTTTACTCAAGACGCTAATTCCTGTCTTTGCCGTACTGATGAGTCTGCAAGGACTCGTCGAGATCACACGCAACATCTTGATCATTCGAGGGCATACACTATCGGAAGATGATCACGACCATCCCGAGGAGTATGTGTAATGCTAGAGTTCATGCCCCTCGTGCTGTTCGCAATGATTTGTCTGGTATTAATGCTTGGCTATCCAGTCGCCTTGTCTCTGGCGGGTACTGCCTTGGCCTTCGCAGGGCTAGGGATGGGTCTGCAATCAATAGGCATCGACGCGCATTTCGATGGTAGCTTCCTGGCGGCCTTTCCCAATCGTCTTTACGGCATCATGACCAATCAGACACTGTTAGCCGTGCCGCTATTCGTACTGATGGGCGTGCTGCTGGAGAAATCCAAGGTCGCAGAGACTCTGCTCGATGCCATGGCGCTGCTGTTCGGCTCACTTCGCGGGGGATTGGGTATTTCGGTAACCCTGGTCGGCATGCTGTTGGCGGCTTCCACCGGCATCGTCGGCGCCACGGTAGTCACCATGGGGCTGCTGTCGCTGCCCACCATGTTGAAGCGCGGCTACAGCATGTCCCTGGCCACCGGCACCATCTGCGCCACCGGGACACTAGGGCAGATCATTCCACCCTCCATCGCCCTGGTACTGCTGGGCGACGTGTTGTCCTCCGCCTATCAGCAGGCGCAGCTGACCATGGGTATCTTCAGTCCCAAGACGGTATCAGTGGGGGATCTGTTCATGGGCGCCTGGTACCGGGCTTGATACTGGTGACGCTTTACGTCGCTTATGTCGCCATCATTGCCTGGCTGAAGCCGGAGATCGCTCCCCCGGCGAATCGAGAAGAGCTGATGAGGGAGCTCGGTCATAAAAGCGGCCTGGGCACCTTGCTGCTCAAGGGGCTGATACCCCCCATTCTTCTTATCATAGCCGTGCTGGGGTCGATTCTAGGGGGCCTTGCCACCCCTACAGAGGCTTCGGCGGTCGGTGCGTTCGGCGCATTGCTATTGGCCCTGGCCTATCGCAAGCTGGATTTTGCCACCCTCAAGGACGCGCTGACGTCAACGACGCGTGTCACCAGCATGGTGTTCATGATTCTGATTGGCGCCGCACTGTTTTCTCTGGTGTTTCGCGCCTATGGTGGGGAGGAGTTGATCCAGGAGTTGTTCGATCACATGCCCGGAGGTGTGGCGGGAGCGACGCTTGTGGTGATGCTGGTCATCTTCCTGCTCGGGTTCATTCTCGATTTCATCGAGATCACCTTCGTGGTGGTGCCCATTATCGGTCCGATTCTGCTGGCCATGGGCCTTGATCCAATCTGGCTGGGTATCATGATCGCCATCAACCTGCAGACCTCGTTTCTAACCCCGCCTTTTGGTTTCGCGCTATTTTATCTGCGCGGCGTGGCACCCGCTTCGGTGCCTACCACCGCCATCTACCGCGGCGTCATTCCCTTCATCCTGCTGCAGCTTGCCATGCTGGCAGCCCTGGCCTTCTTTCCGGGGCTTGCCACCTGGCTACCAAACAATTTCTGAATACAAACATTTATATATCGATTTCCTAGCCTTGATCTAAAAAGTTAGCGAGCGAAGTCTAGACAAGGCAAAAATTGGTGACTAATCGGCAGGATTGCCGATTTGGGCAGCTCTGCTGCTCGAAGAGCGAGCAACATGGATGTTGCGAGTCCAAGAGCGCAGTTTACGCAGTGTAAATGAGCATCTTGATCGGACTCGCGCACGAGTCAATTTTTAACGCCGTATAGACGAGTGCAGGTACTTTTTAGACAAGGCTTAGCCTATGCGGGTGGCGGCCAATAGCTTAACCCACTCCACCATCGGTCCAGGGTACAGGCCAAGCGCTACCATCAATAGCGCCAGGCCAAGCACCACCACACCGCCAGCTCGCATGCCCCAGTTATGAGGCGCATCCCGGCGCTGCATTCCGGCTTCCGTCAGAAATAGCGTGACCATAACCCGTAGATAGTAGTAAAGACCGATAGCACTACCCAGAATGATGCCGCCCACCAGCCACCAGCGCTGCGCGTCCACCCCAAGCGCGATGATATAGAACTTGCCGATGAACCCCGCAGTGGACGGAATGCCCGCCAAGGACAACATGCTCACCGTCAGCACTGCGGTGAGATAGGGACGACGCCAGAACAACCCCCGGTAGTGATGCAGTGCCGAAGCATCTGCCCCGCCATAAGGGCTGGAGATAAGGGTAACGATGCCAAAGGCCGCCAGAACCGTTACCACGTAGGTAAGCAGATACACGCCGGCAGTTTCCACCGCAAGATCGTTGCTGACCACCAGTGCCACCATCAGATAACCAAAATGGGCGATGGAGGAATAGGCCAGCAAACGCTTCAGGTCGGACTGGGTCAAGGCCAATAGATTGCCGATGATCATGGTCAATAGAGCCAGCACCGTCAGCGTCTCGTTCAGCCATTCACCCTGAAAGGCTGGCGTGGTCATGACCAGACGCAACAGAACGACGAAGGCAGCCACTTTGCTTGCCGACGCCAAAAAGATTGCCGCGGGTCCAGGACCCCCTTCATACACATCCGGTGCCCAGAGATGAAACGGTACGATGGATAGCTTGAAACCGAGCCCTACTAGCATCATGCCGGCACCCGCCAGCGCCCAGACATCGGCGTTGTTCGCAAGACCCGCCGTGAGTCCCGGCAGATCCAGCCGTCCGCTCTGGGCGTACAGAAGCGCCATGCCAAAGAGCAAAAAGGCGGTGGCCGCGGCAGAGAGAATCAGATACTTGATTCCCGCCTCTAAAGAGCGACGCTCATGAAACGCATAGGCCAACATGCCATAGAGCGGCATGGAAAGAAGCTCCAGGCCGAAAAACAGCGTCGCCAGATGCTGACTTGATGCCAACACTAGGCGCCAGCAACGGAGCACAGCAAGAGAAGATAGAACTCTTCGACAGGCCCCCTGTAGTACTCCAGATAAGCATGGGCCAGGGTGGTGCAAGCCAACGCCGAGACGAGAATCAGCACCATGGCGAACACGCTCAAGCCATCGATGATCAGTAACGGGGTTCTGATAGGCGTCACTTGCCAAACGATCAACAGCGATAGCAGAGCCAGATTGAGACCGACAGAGGTGACGATGGTGGTGGCTGTATGATGTCGGCGCCAAGCAATACCCAGCATCACCACGATGGCCGTCGCGCACACCAGAATCAATGGCAAAAGCGCAACCAGATGAGTCGTCGTCAGCGTCATGAAGTCCTCGTCGGCAGAGTGGTAATCGTAAATGCCGGATCGGTGAAAAGGCGTTGGATCTCGTGCATGGCGGCACCGCTGGTCTCGAGTAGAGGCTGCGGATAGAGACCGAAAAACAGCACCAGCGCCAATATGCCCAGCAACATGACGTACTCACGGCGATCAAGTCCTTCCAGCGGCTCATCGCTCTTGGCAGGACCGTAGTGCACTCGCTGCATCAAAAACAGTGAATAGATGGCTGCCAGCACCAGTCCAACGCTGGCGATAGCCACGACCCAAGGCGCCACCGGAAAGGTACCGAACAGCACCATGAACTCGCCGATGAAATTCGCGGTACCCGGCATGCCCAGGGACGCGGCGACAAAGCACAGAGAAAATCCGGGCAGACTACCCAGACGACCCCATAGCCCTCCCATCTGAGTCATGTCCCGGGTATGCACCCGCTCGTAGATTTGACCGCTCATGATGAACAGCCCCGCCGCGGAGAAGGCATGGGCCACCATCAGCATTACTACACCCTGCAGTGCCAGCTGGGTGCCCGCATAGATACCGATCAACACGAACCCCATATGGGAAATACTGGTATAGGCGATCAGACGCTTGATGTCCTGCTGGCCACAGGCGAGCAGAGCACCGTAGAAGATGCCTATCACCCCTAGCGCCATGGCAACCGGGGCGAAGGCCTGGGACGCTTCGGGGAACAAGGGCAATGTAAAACGCAGCATGCCATAGGCAGCGGTCTTGAGCAGAATACCTGCAAGATCCACGCTGCCGGCGGTAGGCGCCTGGGCATGGGCATCCGGCAGCCAGCCGTGCAAAGGCACTACCGGCAGCTTGACCGCGAAGGCAATGAAGAAGCCCAGCATCAACCACATGGCCAGTTCAGGGGACAGCGGGGCGTTGCGCAGGTCGTCGTAGCTGAAGGAGTAGACACCGGTCGTCGCATGATGGGCAAACACCAGCCCGAGAATCGCCACCAGCATCAGCAGACCGCTGGCCTGGGTATAAATGAAGAACTTGGTCGCGGCCCCAATGCGGGTCTTGCCCTGAGAGCCACTATGTCCCCAGAGTGCGATCAGGAAATACATTGGCACCAGCATCAGTTCCCAGAAGAAGAAGAACAGGAACAGATCGATGGCCAGGAACACTCCGACGACTCCGCCAAGAATCCATAGCAGGTTGAGATGAAAAAAGCCGACGCGTCCGATGATCTCTTTCCAGGAACACACCACTGCGAGAACACCGAGAAACCCAGTCAGTGCAATCAAGATCAGCGACAGGCCATCCAGTGCAAGATGGATATCGATACCGAACCGGGGAATCCACGGAGTCCGCCATTCCAACGCCCATTGTGACGCCTCTGAGCTGGCGACTTGCGGCAGCTGAAAATCGCCGCTCCACCACAGCCATAGCGTGAGTAAAAGCTCGAGCCCCATGGTACCCAGCGCGATCCAACGGGGCGCCATTTCGCCCAACCGTTCGAACTGCCAGCACAGGAGCCCGCCGATGAAGGGAATCAGGATCAGCCACACCAGGGTCATAAGCGTCGTGTTCCTTGTTCGTGTAGTCTCAACTCACTTCCTTGAAGATTTCGCATCGCACTTTATCCTTCAGGGCACCAGAGCCAATGCCAGCAGAATCAGGGTCGCACCGGCGACCATCGAGGTGGCATAAAAGCGCAGCTTGCCGGTCTGGGTTCTCGAAAGCCCTTGGTGCAGCAACCAGGCAAGCTTGGCAAACAGATTGCAGGTTCCGTCGATGATGTCGCTACGCAGAATCCTGACCAGACCGCGGTAGGGCTTCACCAGCACGCGATCATAGAGTCCATCGATGCCCCAGGCATGATTCCAGAAGGTCCATAGCCAGGCCCCCCACCCACTCGACGTGTGCTGGGCAAGCCAGCCCCGACGGCGAAAATACAGCCAGGCACCAATGGCAATACCCGCGATCGCCACGCCCGCCGCAACGAATTCGAGCACCAGATGCCAGAACTCCTCGCCTTCGGCAGGGGCTGGCAACACATTCTCGAGCGGCGGCGTGATCCAGGCCCCCAGGAAGGTCGAGAGCAATGCCAGCACGATCAGCGGCACGCCATGCACCAGACCACGTCCGGCCTTGGCATTACGCGCATTGTCGCTTTTCGGCTTGCCATGGAAGGTAAGGATGATCAAGCGCACGGTATAAAGGGAGGTCAAGAAGGCACCGATCATGCCCGCCAACAATAGGCCGCCATGATCGGTGACCAGCTCTTGCCAGAGAATCTCGTCCTTGCTGTAGAAACCCGCCGAGACCAGCGGCAGCGCCGCCAGAGCAGACCCCCCGACGATGAAGCCTGCATAGGCCAACGGCAACCGTTTCCACAAACCGCCCAGGCGGCGCACGTCCTGCTCATGATGACAGCTGACGATGACCGCTCCGGCTGAGAGAAACAACAATGCCTTGAAGAAAGCATGGGTCATGAGATGAAAGATGGCCGCATCGAAAGCGCCGGCACCCAAGGCCAAAAACATGTAGCCGATCTGGCTCATGGTGGAATAGGCCAGAACCCGCTTGATATCGGTTTGGGCCAAGGCAGCAAAGCCGGCCATCAGCAGCGTCAGGGCACCGATGATTCCGGTCAATTCGAGAATATCCGGCGCAAGCAAAAACAGCCCGTTCATACGCGCGATCAGATAGACCCCGGCGGTAACCATGGTGGCCGCATGAATCAGGGCGGAGACCGGTGTCGGCCCCGCCATGGCGTCCGCCAGCCAGGTGTGCAGCGGTAGTTGAGCCGACTTGCCCACGGCGCCCCCCAGCATCAGCAGGGCCGCCAACTCCACCGTCGGGTCGCCTTCCGCCCACATTTCCGGCGCACGCCTGAGTATTTCGGCGATATCAAGGGTACCAAGCTCGAAGAACAACAAGAACATGCCGATGGCAAGAAAGACATCGCCGATGCGGGTGACGATGAATGCCTTGAAGGCGGCCCAGCCATTCTCGGAGTGCTCATAGTAGTAGCCAATCAGCAGATAGCTGCAAAGCCCGACCCCTTCCCAGCCAAAGAACAGCAGCAGCAGGTTGTCTCCCAGCACCAGCAACACCATGCTGAACACGAACAGATTCATGTAGGCGTAAAAGCGAGTGATGCCTTTCTCGCCTTGCATGTACCAGGCGGCGAACAGATGGATCAGAAAACCGACGCCAGTAATGATACCGAGCATCGTCAAGGAGAGACCGTCCAACGCCAGCCCGATGCTTGGTTGAAAATCCTCGACGCTGATCCAACGCCATAGAGTGACGCCATAGGCATGAGGCTCGGCGATATACTGCAGCGCAATCAACACCGTCACGATGGCGGACAAGCCCATCGAGGTGACGCCCACCGTCGCGCTGGCACGTTCGCCCAAGCGGCCATTCGACAGGGACAAAATGAGTGTGCCCACCAGGGGCAGAAGAAATGTCAGGGGTAAGAGCAACGACATCGATAGTTCCATTATCCACGCATCCTGCTGGCCGCATCCGTGTCCAGCGTCTTGAAGCGATGGTTGAGCTGCAGCAGAAGTGCCAGGCCGACACTGGCTTCCGCTGCCGCCAACGTAATCACCAGTAGGAACATCGCCTGTCCTTCCGGTTGCCCCCAGGCCGTACCGCCGACGATAAAGGCAAGCCCTGCGGAATTGAGCATGATCTCAAGGCTCATCAAAATGAACACCATGTTGCGGCGAAACATCAGCCCTGCCAGACCCAGCGCGAACAGTATTGCCGCCAGCACCAGTCCATGTTCCATCGGTACACCGCTCATGAGTGCTCCTTTCTTGCTCCGGTTTCCTGATTCATCGCCGGCTTATCCGGTGGTGACAATCGTCCTACGTGGGAAGCCGTCACCAGGGCTGCCAGCAGCAGCATCGCCGCCAATTCGACGATAAGCAGCCAAGGACCAAACAGCGTCGTACCCACCTCCTTGGCGGTCAGCGTATCGCCCTGGATCACCTTGCCGATGTCGCCCAGCCATAACGTGGCAATCAGCGTCAGCAGCAGCACCGCCGCCAACACCGATGGGCCTAGCCAGGCCTTGGGCTTGAGCCAAGCCTTTTCCTGAGCCACCACCGCATCGCCCAGGTTGAGCATCATGACCACGAAAACGAACAGCACCATGATCGCGCCCGCATACACGATGATCTCCAGTGCCCCAGCGAAGGGCGCGCCAAGAGCGAAGAATACGATGGCCACAGCGATCAACGATACGATCAGATACAGCAGCGCATGAACCGGATTAGTGTTGGTAATGACCCCAAGGGTTGCCAGCACGGCAACGAGACCACTCAGATAGAAGGCGACTTCCATGTTATTTTCCCGCTAGTAAATCCAACTTATGGCAGAAGCGACGTGACGTTGATCGGCTCTTCTTCGTTCTGGGCACGGCCCTTGTCCTTACCGGCAATCGCAAGACCGGCCACTCTATAGAAGTGGTAGTCGTGATCCTTACCGGGACCATTGATGAGCAGATCGTCCTTTTCGTAGACCAGCTCCTGACGCCGATACTCGCCCATCTCGAAATCCGGAGTCAGCTGAATCGCCGAAGTCGGACACGCCTCTTCGCACATGCCGCAGTAGATGCAGCGGGAGAAATTGATGCGAAAGAACTCGGGATACCAGCGACCATCTTCCTTTTCACCCTTCTGCAATGAAATACACGCCACCGGGCAGGCCACGGCGCATAGGTTACAGGCTACGCAGCGCTCTTCACCGTCCGGGTCTCGAGTCAACACGATTCGACCGCGATAACGCGGCGGCAGATAGACCTTCTCCTCTGGATAATTGAGGGTTTCCCGCTTGCGGAAAGCATGCATGAACACCAGACCCAACGTTCGCAGTTGCGACCAGGTGCCTTTGAACAGCCACATGAGCATGTTGGTCTTCCTCGTTTAATCAGGGCTTACCAGTAGGATCACCGCACCGGTAACCATTAGATTGATCAGGGTCAACGGCAAACAGATCTTCCAGCCGAAACTCATCACCCGGTCATAGCGTGGCCGGGGTAGTGACGCCCGCACCAGGATGAACAGCATCAGGAAAAATCCGGTCTTGAGCGCGAACCAGACGATCGGGGGCAACAAGGGGCCATGCCAGCCGCCGAAGAACAGAGTGACGGTCAAGGCCGATACCAGCACCATGCCCACATATTCGCCGATGAAGAACATACCGAACTTCATGCTCGAATATTCCACATGATAACCGTCCGCCAACTCCTGCTCCGCCTCGGGCTGATCGAAAGGATGGCGATGCACTACCGCGAAGCCGGCGATGATGAAAATACAAAATCCGAGGAATTGCGGAATGATGAACCAGAGACCTTCCTGGGCATTGACGATATCGCGCAGATTGAAGGAGCCGGCCATGGCCACCACGCCCATCAAGGCCAGCCCCATGAACACTTCATAGGAAATCGTCTGGGCGGAGGAGCGCATCGCACCGATCAGGGCATACTTGTTGCCGCTGGACCAGCCGCCCAGTAGAACCGAATAGACGTTGATGCCCCCCATGGCGAGAAAGAACAGCAGGCCGATGTTCCAATCCGCCACATGCAAGGCCGGCGTGAATGGAATGACGATAAAGGACAGCAGCAAGGATGCCATGGCAATGGCCGGCGCCAGCATGAACAGGGTGCGATCGGCAAAGGGAGGCACCCAGTCTTCCTTGAAGAAGATCTTGAGCATGTCGGCGATCAGCTGCAACGAGCCAAAAGGCCCTACCCGGTTGGGCCCATAGCGATCCTGCCACAGCCCCAGCATGCGTCGTTCAACCACCGTCATCACCGCACCAAGCAGCACTGCACCGAGCAAAATGCCCAGGGCTTGGGCCATGGCCACAAAGACCGCAACGACTTGAGGCGTCAACCAACTCATTGGCGATCCCCCGGGCGATCTACTTGCCCTTCACTTTGACGCGGGTCCCCGCTGTTGCCGGCTTGATGGCGCTGTTCTTTGGATACATGCGCCCAGTCTCCGCTATGTAGGGCGCTGCTCACCCCTACTGGCACACCCAGAACACCGGCAGGCAGTGCTGCATCAAGGTGTAGCGGCAAAACAAGGCGTCCCGTCGACGTTTCTACTGCCACGGTGTCGCCTTCGCCGACCCCGAGACGCTGTGCGTCATCCGCCGAGAGCGTGAGCATCGCGGGCGACGTACGCTCGATGATCGGCTCGGCCCGGGAAGAGGTTTCGTCACCGCCAAACAGGCGCGGTAGACACACCACCTGCCATTCGTCGTCACGAGCACTGAACCCCTGGGGGATCTCTCGAACATAGTCATAGTGGCCGGCCTGGGAATGCAGCAGCCGCACCCCCGGATCGCCGGCGCGTAGATGGCCACCCACCTCGTCGGTGAACTTGTTCCAGGCTTGAGGCGAGTTCCAGCCTGGCGCCCAGGCAAAGGCAACGTCCTTACGCGGTCGGTCGAAGCCGCTGTAACCCTCCATGGAAAAGGCGAAGGGCGTGTCGGGGTCCTGAGGCGCACGGGGTTCGCTGACACTCAGGTCGGCACGCATTGCGGTACGCCCACTGTAGCGATGAGGCTCCCGAGCCAATTTGAGCCCTTGTACGCGGTAGTCCGAGTCGTGAGACGCTTCGACGATACCCGCTAGCGCCGGATGCTGCCGGGCGCAGGCTTGTGTAACGTCATCGAGAATGACCCTTGCGGATTCGTAGCGATTGAGGCTAGCCCCAAGGGTGTACAGCCAGCGCCAGCTCTCGTGGATACGGGTTTCAGGACGAATGTAGCGTGGATCGAACACCTGGAAGAAGCGCTGGGCACGACCCTCGAAATTGATCAGAGTACCGTCTGCTTCGGCGAAGCTCGAGGCCGGCAGCCCCAGATGGGCTCGTGCCCAAGTCGACGTGCGCTGATGGTCGAGGGCGATGACACTCTCGGCGCTTTCCAACGCCGCATCGACTTGAGCCTGGGGCAGGCGTTGATAAAGATCGTTTTCGAGCACCACCACGGCGTCGGCGTTCTTTGCCGTCAACTCCTCTAGCGCCCACTCGAGCGTCTGACCGCCCAGCAGCGATAGCCCCGTGCTGTTGGCTTCACTACGGATCAATGACAAGCCGGCGCGACGGGCGCGACGTGACAACGCGCGGGCCACGTTGCCTGCCGCTTCGAGAATGGCAAGCGATCCCAGTGAGCCACCGCTGATGACCAGCGGGCGTTGAGCCGCCATCAAGGCTTTCGCGATGCGCTGGGCTTCACCCTGCATCGCCTCGTCGAGATTTTCGACGACCGGCGCAGAGTCATCGATGGCGTGGGCCACCGCGAAACCGAGCCGAGCGATGTCGTCCATCGCCAGGGCCCAGCTCGACTGGCTGATCTGATCGAGCCCGGTACGGGTTGGATAGGCGATGAAAAGCGGATGACGCTCGTCCTGACCCAGGGTCTTGACGGCTTCGGCATTCCAGGCCGGAATGCTGCGTGCCTCGGCCAGCTCATCGCGGCGTCCGAGCACCGCCTGACGCACTGCCAACCCTACCCGGGCGGCGCTTTGGATCAGATCTTCGCCCAGTATCAATACCGCATCGTGCTCCTCGATCTCGCGCAGTGTCGGCGTGGGCAATCCAGACTCCCGATTGAGCCGAGTCATGGTTTCCAGGCATGCCTGCTCATGAGCGACGATACCCGTCGAGAAATTGCCTTCCCCTACCAGTTCGCGCAGCTGATGGTTACTCTCGAGACTTGCACGAGGCGAGCCGATGCCGATCACACGGCGGGCGCTGCGCAAGAGATCCGCGCCCCGATCCAAGGCCGCATCCACATCCAGGGTGACACTCTCATCCGCCCTGTCACTGCGCCATTCCGGCACCCGCGGGCGATCCTTGCGATTGACATAGCCATAGCCGAAGCGGCCCCGGTCGCACAGAAAATAGCGGTTGAGATCACCGTGGTAGCGATTCTCGATACGGCGGATATCGCCATAGCGCTCTCCAGGGCTGATATTGCAGCCCACGGAACACTGATGACAGACACTCGGCGCGAACTGGAGATCCCACTTGCGAGTGTAATGATCCGAATGGGTCTGGTCGGTGAAGACGCCGGTAGGACACACCTCGGTCAAATTGCCGGAAAACGGACTTTCCAGCACGCCTTCCTGATAACGCCCGAAGTAGACGTTGTCATTGGCACCGAAAGCACCCAGATCGTCACCGCCAGCGTAATCGTCATAAAAACGCACGCAGCGGTAACAGGTGATGCAGCGGTTCATCTCGTGGGCAATAAAGGGCCCTAGATACTGATTGCGGTGGGTGCGCTTGCGAAAACGATAGCGGCGCCGGTCATGGCCGGTCATCACGGTCATGTCCTGCAAATGGCAATGGCCGCCTTCCTCACATACCGGACAGTCGTGGGGATGGTTGATCATCAGCCATTCGATGACATTCTGACGAAACGCCTTGGCTTCCTCGTCATCGATGGAAATCCAGGTGTCATCCGTGGCCGGGGTCATGCAGGACATCACCAGCATGCCCTTGTCATCGTCCTTGTCCTTATACTGCTTGACCGCGCACTGACGACAGGCACCGACGCTGCCAAGGGCCGGATGCCAGCAGAAATAGGGCACGTCCAGCCCCAATGACAGGCAGGCATGAAGCAAATTGTCCGACCCTTCGACATCAAACGCTTGGCCGTCTACATGAATCGTTGCCATCTACGATGCTCCCTGACTGTTCTTCATACCTCACCCACCGGAATCGGATCCTCATGGGCAGCATGGCGACGGTGAGTGATACCCGCCTCGAACTCATGACGAAAATGTCTGATCGACGACTCCAGCGGCATCGATGCACCGGGCGCATGGGCACAGAAAGTGCGTCCCGGCCCCAGATCCGTGGCCAGGCTCTCGAGCAGTTCGATATCGCCCTGCTCGCCTTCGCCCCGCTCCAACGACTGCAGAATCTTCAACGTCCAGGGTAGGCCATCTCGACAGGGGGTACACCAGCCGCAGGATTCCCGGGCAAAGAACGCCTCCAGATTGCGAACCAGGGAAACCACGCTCTGGTCCTCGGTCACCACGGTCAGAAGGCCGGTGCCCAGACGGCTGCCGTATTGGCCGATGGTATCGAAATCCAGCGCCAGTTCGAGATGCTCCGGTAGCAAAAAGCCCGTACTGCCGCCGCCGGGCAACCAGGTCTTGAGCGCACGGCCATCCCGCACGCCGCCGGCCCGATCCATCAGTTCCGCCGCGCTGGTGCCGATCGGCAGCTCCCACAGGCCGGTACGATTGACCCGCCCGGAAACGCCGTAAAGCTTGGTGCCACCATCGTCGCTCAAGCCACCGGAGAGTTCCTGATACCATTTGGCGCCGTGCTGCATGACCGCCGGCACGTTGCACAGGGTCTCGACGTTGTTAACCACCGTCGGCTTGCCCCAGGCCCCGGATTGACCGGGAAAAGGCGGCTTGTTGCGCGGGTTGGCGCGCTTGCCTTCCAGAGAATTGATCAGTGCCGTCTCTTCGCCACAGATGTAACGACCGGCACCGGTATGCAGGGCGATGTCGAAATCGAAGCCGCTGCAGGCGATGTTCTTGCCTAGCCAGCCCGCGGCCCGCGCTTCGTCCAGCGCGATGGAAATGGCACGAGCGGCTTCGACATACTCACCCCGCAGGAAAATATAGCCGTAGCATGAATTGTTGGCATAGCCACCCAGAATCATCCCCTCGATCAACAGATGGGGCTGCTGTTCGAGTAGCAAGCGGTCCTTGAAGGTGCCCGGCTCCATCTCGTCCGCATTGCAGACGATATAACCCCGGGGCAGATCGCCGCCTTGCATGGTCAGGCTCCACTTCACCCCGGCAGAGAAACCCGCACCCCCGCGTCCGCGCACGTTGGCTTCTTTCATGATGCCGATCACGTCCTGGCCCGACTGCTCACCGAGCACTTTCTTGACCGCGGCGTAACCCTGCTTATCGACGTATTCCTCAAGGCCAATCAGCGCACCATCTTCCCGCAGACGCCAGGTCAGCGGATGGGTTTCGGCACGGCGCTCGGCGGTGCTTTGGCGTAGCTGGCTGTGATAGCGAAATTCGTTGCGACCTGTGCTCATGCATACTCCTTCAAAAGCTTAGCTACGCCTTCGGGTGGCACGGGGCCAAAGGTCTCATCGCCAATCATCATGGCCGGACCGCGATCACAGGCGCCAAGACAACATACCGGCAGCAGGGTAAAACGACCATCCGGGGTAGTCTGGCCGAAATCGATGCCCAGTTCCGCGGTAATGGCCTCGCGCAGCTCATCAAAACCGGTCAGAAAACAGGAGCTGCTGTCGCAGATCAGGATGACGTGTCGCCCCACCGGCTGTCGGAAGATCAGGCTATAGAAAGTGGCCACGCCCTCAACGGAAGCGGGCCCTACCCCGAGCACCTCGGCAATGGCGGGAATCGCCCCGTCCGGCACCCAGCCGTGTCGGCGCTGGACGACCTTCAGCGCCTCGATGCAGGCCGCCTGGGGCTGCTCGTAGTGGTCGCGCTCCTTGACGATGGCAGCACGATCCTCGTCATGCAGGACGAAACCATCACCATCGCTGGCGATGGGAGAATGGATAGTGGGGGAAGCAGTGTCGTTCATGTTCAGCGATCCACGTCGGCCATGACGAAATCGATACTGCCCAGATGGGCAATCAGATCCGGTACGAAACCACCCCGCATCAGCGCAGGAATGTGCTGCAGGTGAGGGAAGCTTGGCGTGCGGATCCGGGTACGATAACTCATGGTATTGCCGTCACTGGTCAGGTAGTAACTGTTGATGCCCTTGGTCGCCTCGATCATCTGCATCGATTCGTTGGGCTTTAAGACCGGCCCCCAGGAAACCTGCAGGAAATGGGTGATCAGTGTTTCGATGTGCTGCAACATGCGCTCTCGAGGTGGCGGCGTGGTCAAAGGATGATCCGCCTTGTAATCCCCCGCCGGCATGTGATCGAGACACTGCTGGATGATGCGCAGGCTCTGGCGCATCTCGTCGATGCGTACCTGACCGCGGTCGAAGGCATCGCCGTTGTGGCCAATCGGAATCTCGAACTCGAAGTTCTCATACCCGGAGTAGGGGCGCTTCTTGCGCAGATCGAAGTCGAGTCCGGTGGCACGCAGATTAGGGCCGGTGATGCCCCAAGCCAAGGCTTCCGTCGTGTCGTGAGCCGCAATGTGCCGCGTACGCTCGCGCACGATGGCATTCTCCATCATCACCCGCTCGTATTCCCGCAGGCGCTTGGGCATCCAGTCCAGGAACTTCTTGACCAGGCCTTCCCAGCCTTTGGGCAGGTCATGGGCGACTCCGCCGATACGATACCAGGCCGGGTGCATGCGAAAGCCGGTGATGGCCTCGATCACCTCGTAGGCCTTTTGCCGATCGGTAAAGGTGAAGAACACCGGAGTCATGGCCCCGAGATCCTGCAGATAGGTACCAAGGAACAGCAGATGGCTGTTGATGCGAAACATCTCCGCCATCATCACGCGGATGGTCTTGGCCCGGTCCGTCACCTCGATGCCCGCAAGCTTTTCCACCGCCAGTATGTAGGGCAGATTGTTCATCACCCCGCCGGTATAGTCGATACGGTCGGTGTAGGAGATGAAGCTATGCCAGGACTGACGCTCCGCCATCTTCTCGGCGCCGCGATGGTGATAGCCGATGTCCGGCACGCAGTCGATGATCTCTTCGCCATCGAGCTGCAGCACGATGCGAAAGGCACCGTGGGCGGAGGGGTGGTTGGGGCCGAGGTTCAGGAACATGAACTCGCTGTCGTCATGCCGGCGTCGCATGCCCCAGGCTTCCGGATCGAACTTGAGCGCCTGTTGCTCTTTGTTCTGCCCTTCGACCGTCATTGTAAAGGGGTCGAATTCCGTGGCCCGGGCGTGGTGATCCTTGCGCAGCGGGTGCCCGTTCCAGGTCGGCGGCATGAGAATGCGGGTCAGATGCGGATGCCCTTGGAAAGTGACACCGAACATGTCCCACACTTCCCGCTCGTACCAGTTGGCATTGGGATAGAGCGACACGGCGCTGGGAAGCATCAGGTCATCTTCGCTGAGTGCCACCTTGAGAATGATATCCCGGTTACGCGACGCCGAGAGCAGATGATAAAACACCGTAAAGTCCGAGACCGGCAGCCCCCGCCGATGGCTGCGCAGACGCTCGTCGACCGCAGAGAGATCATAAAGCATCTCGAAAGCCTGGGACTTGTCCCGCAAGAAGCCAAGCACTTCAATCAGTGCGCCGCGGGCCACCCAAATCACCGGCCAGCCGGTCAAAGTGGCCTGTTCCAGCACAATCTGCTCTTGGAAGCGCTGTCTAAGCGCTTCTACAACAGTATCGGGGCCGGTCTTGAGGGTGTCGGATGATGGTGACGCGACGCTCATTAGGATGAATGCTTCCCTTGCCTAGCGTTGAGAAAGTGGCATCGAATCCGGATTAGATGCTATCAGGCGTGCGCAGTTCGGTCGTCTGGATACGCCAGTCCCGATTCTTTTCCCGCTGCGAGGGCATCTCGGCACGATAGACCCCCTGATCTCCTACCACCCAGGAAAGCGGCCTGCGCTCTTCCTGAATCGAATCTTGCAATAGCTGCAAGCCGTGCAGGAACGCCTCGGGACGAGGCGGGCAGCCGGGTATGTAAACATCCACCGGCAGGAACTTGTCGACGCCCTGCACCACGGAATAGATATCGTACATGCCACCGGAGTTTGCGCAGGAACCCATCGAGATAACCCACTTGGGCTCGAGCATCTGGTCGTAGAGCTGCTGGATGACCGGTGCCATCTTGAGAAAGCAGGTGCCGGCAATGACCATGAAATCCGCCTGCCTCGGGGAAGCGCGAATGACTTCGGCGCCAAAACGAGCGATATCGTGGGGCGCGGTAAACGCCGTGGTCATTTCCACGTAACAACAGGAAAGCCCGAAGTTGTAGGGCCATAGAGAATTCTTGCGCCCCCAATTGACCGCCGAATGCAATACTTCCTCAAGCTTCCCGGTAAATACATTACGATGAATCTGCTGCTTGACCGGGTCTTCGACCCGGCGGCGCTCGTTCAGGGGGTAGCGGGAATCTTCCGTGGCAATCGCATCGGTTGCGCGGGTCAAGGTATAAGCCATGAGACTCCTCCAGCGAAAATCCAGCACGGGTACATGAGCGGGCGTGTAATAAACCCGAAGCGCACGATGATGGTGTTATTATACGGCGCCGTTGCCACTACAACGCTATTTGCCGCCTCGCCCCGCCGGCGCCCAGTCAAGGGCCCCTACGCGACTGTCATAGACCAAGCCTGCCAGCAATATCAGAATGAATATCGATGCGCCGATGAAACCGGGCCAGCCAACTTCACGTACCGATATGGCCCAGGCAAAAAGAAAGACCGCCTCGATGTCGAAAATGACAAAGAGCATGGCGACCAGGTAGAACTTGACTGAGAAAGGTTGACGAGCGCTTCCGGCACCAAGAATGCCGCCTTCGAAGGGAATGGTCTTGCTGCGTCCTTGACTGCGACCGCCAAGTAGCATGGAGGCGCCAAGCATGAATATGCACAGGGCAATCACCGCAAAGATGAAAAACCCGACACCCCAGTACTCGGCGATCACTGCAATGCTCTGATCCATGAACATGCCCTCGCTAAATCAAACTCTTTCTCTATGATGCCTGAATGACTTGTTGCGTCAATTGCGCTGCTTTGCAACATTCGGGTTGCAACATAAGAAATAGCACTTATTTGCTGAGGCACAAGTATAAAGGAATGCAAGAGATTTACTAGGGACCTAACCTTCTGCAATTAGTCCAATAGCGTCCGCCGGACTTGCTCCGACCCTTCGAACATTTCGCCATAGCCTGAGCGTAACGGATTGTTTTAGGCTATGAGTCTCTCTACAAGACAAGAGCTTCATGATGATCACGTCTGCCTTCATTCCCAATGCCTTGACCATCGCCGGCTCGGACCCTTCAGGAGGCGCCGGCATTCAAGCGGATCTCAAGACCTTCTCGGCCTTGGGTGTCTATGGCACCAGTGTGATTACCGCCTTGACTGCACAAAACACCCAAGGGGTCACCGGCGTGCACGTAGTGCCGACGGACTTCATTGCCGCGCAGCTGGATACCTTGCTGAATGACGTGCATATCGAGGCGGTGAAGATCGGCATGGTCGCAAGCGAGGAGATCGCCTTTGCCATCCGGGATGCGTTCGCACATCGGCGCCCACGCTGGATCGTGCTGGACCCGGTCATGGTGGCCAAGAGCGGTGACATACTGGTCGACGATGCTGGCATCCGCGCCGTGCGTGAGATCTTGGTGCCCTTGGCGGACCTGATCACTCCCAATTTGCCGGAAGCTGCCGTGCTGCTCGGCGGCAAGACTGCTCAGAATCTTACCGAGATGGAAGCGCTCGCCCCCAATTTGATGACACTAGGCACGGCAAATATCCTGCTCAAGGGCGGGCATCTGCGCGGTGAACGTTGCCCCGATCTATTGATCTCGGATGAGACGATAGACTGGCTGGACGCTTTTCGAGTCGACACCGCCAATCTGCATGGCACCGGCTGTACGCTTTCATCGGCCATCACGGCATATCTTGCACGCGGTCATGAGCTGAAAGACGCGGCACAACGAGCAAAGGCCTGGCTGAGCCAGGCCTTGGATGCCAGCGGAAAGCTCGGGGTAGGTAAAGGACACGGGCCGGTACATCACTTTCATGCCTGGTGGTAAAGAAACTAGCCACCGACCCGACGCCGAGACATGGCATCCGCCTCGGCGTCGTTTTACCCTGAAGGTAAGATACCAAAGCAAGAAATGCTTCTAATCCTACTTATCTTCCCCGTGCTGCAGATACTCGTACTCCTTCGACGAGTCTGGATGTTCAAGAATGTCGTCTAGGGCAACATCGACGAAGTCTCCCACCACGAGCGAGGCGCCGGCATCGCGCAATTCGGCGGGGGAATGGGTGGCCGCCATGCCGATCACCTTGAGCCCGGCATTGATTGCTGCGGTGACACCCTTTGGAGAGTCCTCGAAGGCCAGGCAGCGATCGGGCCCCACACCGAGTCGTTCAAGGGCCAAGTGGTAAACGGCTGGATCGGGCTTGGCAGCCTCTACTTCCTCGGCGAATGTCTTAACATCGAATGTGTCTTCGAGTCCCAAGGAATGAAGAATTTTGTCGGCGATTTCCTGAGGCGCGTTTGAAACCAATGCGAGCCGATAGCCTTTCTCGTTTGCACGGTTCAAGAACGGAAATAATCCCGGTAAGGGACCAGTGGTGCTCAACCGATTGCGATAATAACCATCCTGTGTGTCGAGCAACTGCTGACTCTCTTCTTTTTCCAGGTTAGGCAAAATGTTATCGAGAGCTTCTTCACGGGACTGGCCGCGTATGTTCTTCTGGTAAAATTCAAAATCGACGTCAATGCCATGAGGGCGAAGCGCCTCGAGCCAGGTAGCGCGAGCCAATCCATGGGTATCGCTCAAGGTACCATCCAGATCGAACAGTATTACATCGGTCACGGAGCGCTCCTTTGCTTTTTGGGGTAAACAGGGTTGTGAACATCGATTGGCACATTGGTTCACTTATGGGTACAACGCCCCCTGCAAAAACCGTGACATAAAGCATCAGTCTTTGTTGTTGCCACTGCTACTATCGCTTTCCTTCTTTTGCGCGACTCCTAGCTCCTCGCTCAACGTCTCGAGAATCTTCTTGCCCCGTTCCCCAGCCTGCTCGACATAGACATCGCGCACCGGCAGGCTTTTTTCGCGAAACGCCTGGCGCTGCTCTTGGGTAAGCGTGATCATCTCGATATCGCTATTTTCCTCGATGGCCTCCAAGCGCTGCTGGTTGAGCTCTTCTTGCCTATCAAAGATATAGCGGCGCATTTCGTCAGTGACGTCATTGAGCATGGCCTGCTGTTCTTCGGGCAACTGCTCGAAGAAGTCCTGAGCCGCAACGAGGGTGGTGATAAATGGTAGCGGCTTGGCTTGAATCAGATGATTCTGCACCTCATAGAGGCTCATTTCTTCAATGGCGGAAATCGTATTGGTCTGACCCTCGAGCTGCCCCGATTGCAGCGCGGAACGAAGCTCAGCATGGATCACCGGCTCGGGCATGGCGCCATAAGCGCGATAGGTCTCCTGAACGACCGGCGAGGTCATGGTACGCATCTTGAGATCTTCCATGTCCCCGGGTGTCTTGATGGCGCGATTGGCAGTCCATGCCGTCCAGCCTTCGGAAATGATGCTCAGCAACTGCAGCCTTTGCTCACCATAAGCCTCCTGAAGCAATGGTTGAGCCTTGGTGCTGGCCAACACCTGCTCGTTGAACTCCTCCTCGTCGGAGAACAGGTAGTGCAATGAGAATACACCGACCTCGGGAATCACTGATGCCAGGTGATCCGGCGAGGCAAAGGCCAGCTGGATGGCGTTCTGGCGAACCAGTTCGGTCAGCTGTGGTGAAGTTCCCAATGCTCCATAGGGATAGATATCGATACTGATGTCACCGTCGGAGCGCTTTTCGATGCGCTTCTTGAACTCTTGTGCATAAGCTTCCTGAACGCTGCCTTCACCTTCTTCCAAGGCGAAGCGCCATTTCTCCGCAACAGCAGCGCTGGATGAAAAAATTCCGATAGCCGCTATTACTGCCGCCGTGACGATTTTCCTGAACATGTTGTTATTCTCTCTACTCCGGATGTTTAGACATGACGATGACATTAAGGCAGGCAAGCCATGAAAGCATTGATTCAGCGGGTCAAGGGTGCCAGCGTCGAGGTTGAAGGACGCCGCCTGGGCGCCATCGATCAGGGCATACTGGCACTGATCGGCGTGGAAAAACACGACGATGAAGCCCGCGCCGACAAGCTACTGCACAAGCTTCTGCATTACCGGATATTCGGCGACGACGCCGGCAAGATGAATCTGGATCTACAGCAGATCGAAGGCGGGCTGCTGCTGGTCTCCCAGTTCACCCTGGCGGCGGACACCCGAAAAGGACTGAGGCCAAGTTTCTCCAGCGCCGCGGCACCGGAAGATGGCCAGCGCCTCTATCATTATTTGCTCGAACAGGCCCAGAAACGGTGGTCAAAGGTTGCCACGGGCGAATTCGGCGCCAATATGCAGATCGGCTTGATCAACGACGGCCCGGTTACCTTCCTGCTGGAAACCTGACTACTTCTTGGGATGCCATTTGTCGTCGTCACCCTTTTCATACTTTTCCTTGACCGCAGCCCAGGCAACCCGGTGGGCAGTTTCTTCGCGAGAGGCGTCGCCTCGCCGATCCTCGGGCTTCTTGTACTCGTCCCAGGCGCTATTGAAGGCCTCCTTGTAGATGGTCTGCGCCTTGGATGGCAAGACATTCTGTACGCTGTCGGGCAGCTCATCGCGCTTGTCATAGGGCATGTCGACCTCCTGTCTGACACAAAATGAATAATGCACTAGTAAGTCTAACCAAGCTTCAAGACGACGACCAAGACTCTAGGATTCGAGCGCGGCCTGATGCTGCTCCAACGCCTCTTCCGCCTCCAACCAGGCATGCTCAAGCTCCTCCAGGCGATTCTTGAGCTCCCCTTGGCTTGCCAACAGCTTCGTCAACTCCTCCTTGCGTGCGGTATCGGTATAGAGCTCGGTATCTGCAAGCCTGGTTTCCACCTGAGCCAGAGCGTCGTTGGTTTTCGCCATTTCACCCTCGACTCGATCCCGTTCGCGCTTGAGTGGGCGAAGCTTTTCTCGCAGCTCTGCGGCCGCCCGTCGCGCTGTCTTGCGATCAATGGCGGACTCGTCGCTTACTGTCTTTTCCGCGCGCGCATCACGACGTTCATCTTCAAGCCGAGTCTTGAGCCAGGCCCGATAATCCTCCATGTCGCCATTGAACGGCTCGACCCTGCCATCCGCCACGCACCAGAATTCATCCACCGTGGCTCGCAGCAGATGACGATCGTGGGAGACGATAATCACCGTGCCCTCGAAAGCAGCCAGCGCTTCGGTCAAGGCCTCGCGCATTTCCAGATCAAGATGGTTGGTGGGCTCATCAAGCAGCAGCAGATTGGGTTTTTGCCAGGCAACCAGAGAAAGTGCCAGACGCGCTTTTTCGCCTCCGGAGAAACGTCCGACCTCGCTGAATATGTCGTCACCTCGAAACCCGAAGCCGCCCAGGAAGTTACGAATGGTCTGCTCGCTGGCCGCGGGCGAGAGGCGCTGCACGTGCAGAAAGGGAGTCGCCTTGAGATCAAGACCTTCAAGCTGGTGCTGGGCGAAGTAGCCAATGGCCAAGTGCTCGCCGGCGACGCGCTTGCCTGCAAGTAAAGGCAGCTCACCGGTCAGGGACTTGATCAAGGTCGACTTACCGGCGCCATTGGGCCCCAGCAAGCCGATGCGGCTTCCCGGCAGCAGGGTCAATTTCACGTCGCTCAATAAAGGCGCGGCGTAACCCAGCGCCGCCTGATCCAGTACCAGCAGCGGGTGAGAGGTCTTGTCCGCGGAAGGCAGCGTAAAATGAAACGGCGAATCGACATGGGCTACCGCAATGGTGCCCATGCGCTCAAGCATCTTCAGCCGGCTCTGGGCCTGACGCGCTTTGGTGGCCTGGGCACGAAAACGCGCTACGAAGCGCTCGATCTCTTCGCGTCGCGCCTGCTGCTTGACGGCTTCGGCCTGCTGCTGGGCGAGCTTTTCCGCCCGGGTACGTTCAAAAAGGCTGTAGTTGCCGCGATAGAGCACCAGCCGATGACGATCGAAATGAACGATGTGATCGCACACTGCATCGAGAAAATCACGGTCGTGGGAGATCAGCAGCAGGGTGCCGGGATAGCGGATCAGCCACTGCTCGAGCCACAGGAGCGCATCGAGATCCAAGTGGTTGGTGGGCTCGTCGAGTAACAGCAAATCAGAGGGCATGAACAGGGTGCGTGCCAGATTGACCCGCATGCGCCAGCCCCCGGAAAACGACGCCAAGGGCTGATCGAGCTGGGCCTGGCTGAAACCCAGTCCTACCAGCAGCTGCGCCGCTCGCGCCGGGGCGCTGTAGCCATCCAGCGCCTCGAGTTTGCCGTGCAGCTCCGCTTCGCGGTGCACGTCGCCACTTTTCTGAGTGGCATCCAGAGCCGACTGGGTGGCACGCAGCTCGATGTCGCCATCGAGCACATAGTCATGGATCGAGCGCTCCAGTGCCTCGATCTCCTGGGCCATATGGGCGATACGCTGGCCACCGGAGAGCTCCACCTGGCCCTTGTCCGGGGTCAACTCCCCCAATAGCAGCTTGAACAGGCTCGACTTGCCGGCACCGTTGGGACCTACGATGCCCGCCTTGTGGCCGGAGTGCAGGGTTAGTTCCGCGTCCTCGAACAGGGGTTGCGTTCCGCGTTGCAAGGCCAGTTGACGCAGTGCGATCATGAAAGCTCCCGGGCATGGATTGGATGGCGCAGCCAAGCAAAAATGGACGATCATTCTACCCAATTTTCCCTATCATTATGGGACTACGCGCTGATTCTCTACGCGCGCCCCGGCGTTGCGAAGGCGTGCCTGGCGCTGCAGGACGATCATGGAGCGGACGTGTGTGAACTCTTGTGGCTGTGCTGGTTGAATCGTCTTGATCTAACCACGGACGCCAACGCCGCTGCCACTCTTGCGCCAATACGTCATCAACAGGCCGCGCTGACCCGTCTATTGCGGGAGCGCCGCCGCGAACTCAAACCTCACGCCCAGCCCGACTCATCTCTCGCTCAATGGCGCAAGACGATCAAGAATGCGGAGCTTGCCGCAGAGCAAGGCACGCTTATGCAGCTACAGGCGTTGGCAGAACACGGTCGGGGGGTTCGTTCCTTGCGCCACAATGATGCCCCATTGATCACTCGCCTCGTTGGGCACCTAGGCTGCCATGACTCAACGATCAGCGGTCATCTACGTGTTTTGGTGGCGCAGAGTCATACAGACTCGATCGAGCACAGCGGTGCAGGGCCACTTGAACCTAGACCTTGACGAAGGACGATGTTTTAGCAAACTCTATAGGTTCGAATAAAAAGGTATCAGGCGAACTTATCCCCTTGCGAACTCAATGATAAAGCCTCGTTGCCTGATAGGCGTTGGCCTTTGATTCAAGACAACTGCCGTTCGCCTGCGACCGGCCAGCCATTAGGTGGACCGACGATATGACGCAACAGCAAGAATCCAACAACAACACGGCGCCTGCTCGGCAAAACGGTTTTTTGAAGGCACTTGGTGCGATCGATCATGGGCTGGGCGTGTTCGAGGCGGTGGTGATCGCCGGCTGCGTACTCGCCATGGCCGCGCTGATGAGCGCCCACGTGGTAAGCAATCTCCTGTTTCAACAGGGTATTCCCGGCACCTACGAAGTCACCGAGATGCTGATCGTCGTGATCACTTTCATCGGCGTCAGCTACGCGGCGCGTCATGCGCGCCATATCAGCATGAGCGCCATTTACGACCAGCTCGGCGGCCGGCTACGCAAGGCACTGCTGATCGTTCTATGTCTGGGGACTGCCGTGCTGATGTTCTATTTCGCCTACAAGTCGGTGGACTACGTGCTGACGTTGCAAGAACGTGGCCGCACCAGCGCAGCACTAGGGATTCCGATGTGGCTGATCTATCTGGCGCTTCCCTTCGGCTTCACGTTAGCCGGTATTCAGTACGTGCTGACCACCATCCGAAATCTATTCAGTGACGATATCTATCGCTCTTTTACCGAAAAAGAAGAGTATTCCGATGTTCCCATGGATGATTCAGGCCAAACTCAGGACGCCAACGAGCACCGCGGCGTCTGATTCCGGGATGGCAAGAACGATAATAATGAACACAAGGACAATCGAATGCTGATCTTACTGGGCGTGATCATGCTCGTACTGCTGCTGCTCGGGTTCCCGATGATGGTGCCTTTGGCTGTGGGCATGCTGTACATGATGTTCACCGGCATGACCTTCTTTGGCCCGGACCAGGCCGTGAGCTGGATGATCAGCGGAGTAGGCAGCTGGGTCCTGGCGGCGGTGCCGATGTTCATCTTTGCCGCGGATATTCTGACCAAGGGCCATACAGCCAACCGCCTGCTCGATGTGGTGGACGCCTTTACTCGACACATTCGCGGTGGCCTGCCCATCACGACCGCTGCCTCCTGCGCCTTGTTCGGCGCCGTCTCAGGCTCGACTCAGGCCACGGTGGTCGCCATGGGCGGACCGATGCGGCCGCGTTTGCTGGCCAAAGGGTACTCCGACAAGTTCACGTTGGCGCTGATCATCAACGCAAGCGACATCGCCCTGCTGATTCCGCCCAGCATCGGCTTCATCATCTACGGCGTGGTGATGAAGACCTCCATCGGCGATCTGTTTCTCGCCGGCATCCTGCCCGGCCTGCTGATCCTGATGATGTTTGCACTCTATTGCTATATCGACGCCCGAATGAAGGGCATCGAGGCGGAGCCCAAGACGTCCTGGAGCGAGCGGTTACGCACCATACGCCGGGTCATCCTGCCTCTGGGCTTTCCCATACTGGTCGTCGGCGGCATCTATGGCGGCTTTTTCAGCGCGGTGGAGGCCTCCGCCGTTGCGGTTGCCTATGCCCTGATTCTGGAAGTCGTGATCTATCGCCAGGTCTCGATTCGCGATCTTGGCGGTCTGGCGCTGTCCACGGGCATGATCACGGCGGTGGTATTCATTCTCGTGGCGATTGGGGCTGCGTTCTCCCAGACCCTTGGTACTGCAGGCGTACCGGAGCAGGTGCTTGGTCCCATCATCGATGGTATCGGCGACAATCAGCTTCTGGCCCTGGCGCTTATCGCCGTGTCCTTTTTCATTGGCTGCATGTTCGTCGATCCGATCGTGGTGATCCTGATCCTGGTGCCGATCTTCAAGCCCTTGGTACAGTCCGCGGGGCTAGACCCCGTCCATGTTGGCGTCATCGTGACCCTGCAGGCCGCCATCGGCTCCGCCACGCCGCCCTTTGGCTGCGATATCTTCACCGCCATCGCGGTCTTTCGTCGGCCCTACATGGACGTGATTCGCGGCACGCCGCCCTTCATCGCCATCCTGTTGTTGGCCACGGTCATTCTCATTCTCTTCCCGCAGATTTCGCTGCTGCTTCCCTCCTTGGGCGGTGACTAAAATCCGCCCACGCAAAAACAAATGGGCCGACATTCGTCGGCCCATTTGTTCATCTTTGAAAAATCAGGCTAGGTTATTGTGATTTGCTGGACTCCACCTGTTCGAGCAAGGCATTGAGCGCCTGCTCGCCAAGGTCACCAACATCGTCGATAAAGGTCTGACGCACCGGCTCGGCCAGCTTACGGAACTGATCACGCTCTTCTTCGCTGAGCTCGATGATCTCGATGTTGCCTTTTTCCTTGATCGTGTCCAGACGCGTTTCGTTGAGTTCGGACTGGATATCGTGACCGACCTGAACCATTTCGTCGGTAGTTTCATCGATCATCTGGCGCTGCTCGTCCGACAGATCCTCGTACCAATCCTGATTGGCGATGACATTACCCACGAACTGCGCCTGCTTGGCGAAGATCATGTAATCCTGAACTTCGTAGAATCCCATCTCCTCATGAGCGAACACCGGCTGGATGTTGCCATCCGCCTGACCCTGCTGAAGCGCGCTGTAAAGCTCGCCATAAGAGATGGTGATGGGCGACGCCCCGTAGGCCTGATAGGTCTTGCGCAGCAGGCTGTTGTCCATTACACGGATCTGTAAATTCTCCATGTCATCCGGGGTATGAATTTCACGATTGGCGGTCCATACCTGATAACCCTCCGGCACAGCGGCCAGGGGCACCAGGCCACGATTGCGATATGCCTGCTGCCACCCATCGCTTTTCATGAAGGCATCGGAGTTCAAGATCTTGGCGGTTTCGAGCTCATCTGCCGGCATGATGAAGTTCAGGCTCATCAACTGACTTTCCGGTACGGTGCCGCCGAGAAAACCCGAGCCAAAGCTCAAGGGAATGGAACCACTTTGAATCGCATCGTAGAGCGTCGAGTAATCCGATCCCCATTTGCCGTAAGGCAATATCTCGACGGTGACATCGCCGTCGCTCTTCTCTTCGATCCTCTTCTTGAACTCTTCGGCGTAGCCGTGCTGTACGCTACCTTCGATCTCTTCGAGGCCAAAACGCCAGGTGTCGGCATTGGCCGAAGAGGCCACGCCTGCAAGACTAATCGCCGTGATGCTGAAGACAAGATTACGTAATTTCATCGCAGTTCCCTTTTTTGTTGAGGTATTTTCAGAGAAGAGCAAAGCGTGCCTGATGTCAAGCAAGCCACCGTTTGCAACAAGAACGATGCTCGCCTACTCGTTGCGACACACTTATCGAAATGGGCGTGCCAATTGCCTGGATGCGGAACTCCGGCCGCCCTGTTAGAGTCGCAGTGGACTGATTGTTATACCTTGAAGTGTCGATACACTCTCATTCATCGCACATCTCATTGCATATTACTCAAGAATTCCAAGGAGCCTTCATGAAAACATTGGTGACCGCCGCTGCCTTAACCGTTGCTCTTGGCGCCGCGCCGCTGGTGCTCGCAGCGCCTGAGAGCGAGCAGGAAAAACTCAGCTACAGCATCGGCGTAACCCTGGGCCAGAGTCTTTCTCAAGACATCGAAGATCTCGATGTCGACGCCTTTTCTCAGGCAATCAAAGATATTTACGCGGGTGATGAGCTTCAGATGAGCGACGAGGAAATGGCCGAAGCGCTTACTCAATTCCAGCAGCAGAAAATGGCGCAGCAGCAGGAAGAGGCACAGAAAGCCGCCGAAGCCAATCGCGTCGAGGGTGAAGCGTTCCTCGCTGAGAATGCCGAAAAGGAAGGCGTCAAGGTCACTGATTCGGGTCTGCAGTACAAGGAGCTTGAATCCGGCGATGGCGCGACACCGAATGCCAAGGACACCGTCAAGGTGAACTACGAAGGCAAACTGCTCGACGGTACCGTTTTCGACAGCTCCTATCAGCGCGGCGAGCCGGTCGAATTCCAGGTCGATCAGGTCATCGAAGGCTGGCAGGAAGCCTTGCAAATGATGAATGCCGGCGATACCTGGATGATCTATTTGCCTGCGGATCTGGCCTATGGACAGGCAGGCACCGGTGGTCCCATCGGACCCAACGAAACCCTGACCTTCAAGGTCGAGCTGCTTGACGTCATGCAAAACGATAACGCCGACAACGATGACGAGGCCGACTCTCAAGACAGCGGCGAATAAGTGTTGATGAAAGCACTAGCAGCGTTCGTGCTGGCGCTGACGACGGTGCCAGCACTGGCGCAAAGCCTTGAGCAGGGCTCAGAGGAAGAGCCTTCACCGCTTTCGGCGTTCGATATCGACGCCATCAGCGTGATCGGGGTTTCCTCCGGCGGTTATATGGCCACCCAGCTTGCAGTGGCCTGGCCGGAGCAGTTCTCGGGATTGGCGGTGTTTGCCGCCGGTCCTTGGGGCTGCGCTCAAGGCGCACTGGCACTGGCGCTGACGCAGTGCATGAGCACTCGCCTGGGCTTACCTGAGCTGGATGAGCTGCAAGATCGCCATGATGCATACCTGGAAGACGACCAGGTGGGTCCAATGGACGCGCTTGCCAAACAGCGCGTTTATCTGTGGTCTGGCGAACAGGATAGCGTCGTCGACCCTCAACTGGTCGAGGTGCTGGCGAATCAGTATCGCAGCTGGCTTGCAGAGCCGGACACGCAGCTCAAGCGCGTCAGTGATGGGATGGCAGGCCATGGCTTGCCTGTTTCGGCCAGCACGGCACAAACCATCGATCCTGCGCCCTGCACCGAAGGGGGCAGCCCGCATCTGTTGAACTGCGATTTCGATGGGGCCGGGCAGGCACTGAAGTGGCTCTATGAAGAGCGCGTGCAACCGCCCAAAGGCGATGGCCGCGGCATGCTGATGCGGTTCGATCAGACGACATTCTACGATGGTGGATTAGCCGACACGGGCTATGTATTCGTTCCCAAGACCTGCGAGGAGGGTGCGCCCTGTGCCCTGACCGTTGCCTTGCATGGGTGCTCCATGAGTGCAGAGCAGATCGGTGAAACCTTCGTGCGTCATTCCGGACTCAACGAGTGGGCGGCGGAAAATCGTCTCGTCGTGCTTTATCCCCAGGCGAAACCCAGCCTGGCCAATCCGAAAGGCTGCTGGGACTGGTGGGGATACGGCGAGAGCAGCTGGCAGCGCGATGCACCCTACGACAGCCGTCAGGGCCAGCAGGTTCAGGCGCTAAAGGCAATGGTGGATCATGTCTCAGGCGTTGGCGTCAATTGAGTTGATAACCAAGTTAGGCAACGTCGTACAGTCAGCTTTCGCTGAATACCTGTTCCAGGGCACTGGTCAACGCTTGGGGCACCGGTGAATAGACGACCTGCTTGAGTATGTCGCCCTCGTTGTCGATGATGAACAGCGATGCACTATGATCGACGGTATACCCCATTGCCGAATCCCCGGCATCCACCTTGCGCCAGAACACGCCGTAGCGCTCGGCAATGTCCTCTAGCTGCTCCTGGTTGCCGGTGGCGCCAATGAAGTCTGATCCAAAAAAGCCCATGTACTCTTTCAGGCGTTCGATATCGTCCCGCTCCGGGTCCACCGAAATCATCACCGGCACCACACGTTTGCGCTCGCTTTCATCAAGACGCGCCAAGGTTTGACGCATGACCGAAAGGCTCAATGGGCAGACATCCGGGCAATGGGTATAGCCAAACGCCAGCACTGCCACCTGATCGTCCTCGAGATCGCTTAATGAGAACTCGCCTTGGGTGGATGCCAGAGTGATCGGCCCTCCGCTCGGCGTTTCGTAGCCGTCTTCGTTCAGTCGCTGTAACCAGATCAGCGTGAGTGCGATGATCAGTGCAACGGCACTCAGTGCCATGCCCAGGCGCTGCCCTCGACTCATCCTGCTCATCCCGACCTCCGCTGTATTTCGATATCGAACCAGCTTCCCAGGCGTCGTCCCTTAGCACCCTCGATCAGCACTCTGATGCGCCAGGGCATGACCTCACGCGTGCAGACCCCAAACTGACCGAGCCCACGAAAATGCCCGTCGCCAATGGCTTCAAGCACGAATCGATTGAGCCCCATGTCCATACCACGTCCCTCGAATTCCACCAGGACACGCTCGGCCTCGATATCCTGTAGTCGTACATCGATGGCCAGCGGCTCCAGAGGTACAATCTTGTTGCGTTCCAGTGCCAAACGCAATTTACCATGCTCGCCCAGTTGAACATCACAACCACTGCGATGAAGGTCACAGGATGTCTTGGCTGGGTACCATGCGATATCCTTGCCGCTGCTGCGTAGCGTCTCGTCGAGAACATACCAGGTGGCAAAGGCAATGATGATCAGCGTGGCGATCATCAACACCTGCCGCAGCGGAAAGTGCACGCGATCATCGATACGATGGTGCATGGTAATAACAAGAATCCTGGATCATTGAATGAAAATCGATCTTATCAGTCCTTGTCGCCATGAAGTGCATGCCCCGATGTCGCAGGGCAGTGCTGTCAGCGCACTGAATAACAGAGCGATGGATAGCAAGGCGATATCATGAGCGCCATCGACGACGCCCTTGGCCCGCTGTTTCTATTGATACTGCTCGGTGCGATTTTCGGCTGGCGCCGCTGGCCCGGCGACGCCTTCTGGCCACACCTCGAACGCCTGATCTATTTTGTACTCTTCCCCGCCATGCTGTTGGCAACCCTGGCGACGACGGATGTGTCCCAGGTGCCCACGGCGCGCTTAGGGGTGACGCTGCTGGGCAGCATGGCCATGTTCGCCGCTCTGCTGTGGATCTTGCGCGCTCGGCTCGACCTCGATGCCGCCGCCTTCACCTCGGTTTTTCAAGGAGCGCTACGTTTCAATACCTATGTTGGCGTCGCTGGGGCAGCCGCTCTGCACGGCAACGCCGGCGCAACGACAGCGGCGGTTGCGGTGGCTCTGATGGTGCCGGTGGTCAATGTGCTTTGTGTAGCAAGCTTCGTCGCTGCAGGTACCCTCGGGCCGTCGAGTGTTACCAAGAGTCTGTCGGCGCTTTTACGCAATCCGTTGATACTGGCCTGTCTTGGGGGCATTGCCTTGAACCTCAGCGGGATTGGCCTTCCTGGCTGGAGCGAAAAGACCGTCTCGCTACTGGGGCGTGCCGCCTTGCCATTGGGCCTTGTGACCGTGGGCGTAGCGCTTCGTCCTCAGGCACTGATGCGCCTGGATGCAGGTGTATGGACCGCCAATCTGACCAAATTGATGTTGATGCCCGCCTTGGTACTGGCCCTCTCCCTGGTACTCGGTCTCGATCCAGTCAGTCGTGATATCGCCCTGCTGTTCGCTGCCCTGCCTACGGCAACCTCGGCCTACATCCTGGCGCGACAGCTTGGCGGCGATGCGGAATTGATGGCGGCGTTGATCACCGGTCAGACCTTGCTGGCAATGCTTACTCTGCCCCTATGGCTGACCCTGGCGGGGTAATTCCAAAGTAAATAAAAAAGATTCGCATTTCTCTTGACGCATCAAATGAGAATGATTATCTTGACGGTGTGGCGTTCGCCAGACGCCACTTTCCATAGCAGAGAAGGCTGATCAAGTATCGATTTCCCTGTCATGGTTATCTCCTCATCAAGCTAGTCACGGTCTTATGGTCGCCCACCCGGGCGACCTTTTTTTATTCCATAAGCCTGAATCCTGTCATCAAGCTGCTCTTGATCACACCGTCTTATGGTCGCCCGCCAGGATGCTTTTTTATCCTATAAACCTGAATCCTGCCATCAGGCTGCTCTTGATCACAGTGTAGTGATAAGGATCAATTACGCCGGTCCCCTGAGGCGCCACCCCGAATGGCAAAGGCGCTATTGTCCGCCCGCTCACCGGGCCAGGGTGCGCGCTGGTGAAAGCGCTCTCGTAGCAGCGCCGCCAGAGCTTCGACGGCGGGCCGCGAGTCCTTAGCAATATGACGCCCGAAATAGAGCTTGGCTTCGCCGCCGATCAATGGTGGCAGGCTGTCGCTTTCATCCAGTACCCGCATCGCCGGGGTCAGACGCTGACGATCGAGAATACCGATGGCAAGCCCGGCCTCCACTGCCGTCTCCAGGGCGTGAATGCTGGTACAGGTGAACACGGCATACCAGGAGCGCCCCACTGCTTCCAGCGCTTCGAGCCCAAGGGCGCGGTAGGGGCAATTCACCGGATGCAGGGCCAGCGGCAAGGGCTGTTCGACATCGATCCGCGCCTCCCGGGCGGCGGCCCATACCGGTGCGGTACGCCACATGGGCTCGCCTCCCCGCAAGCGATTCTGGCGATCGAGCAATACCGCCAAGGCCAGCTCGCCGCGCTCGAGCAGATGGGTAAGCTCGCCGCTGGTCGCGGTGACCGCCTCGAGCAATACATCCGGGTGGGTTGCCAGAAACTCCGGAAGTACCTGTCCTACCAGTTCGCGGGCGTAGTCTTCCGGCAATCCGAAACGCACTTTGCCGCTTAGACCACGTCCGGTAAAACGCGCAAGCAAATTGTCATGCTGACGCAAAAGCTCTCGTGCCTCACGCAGCAATGTTTCCCCGGTAGGAGTGGGGCTGACGCCACGAGCACCACGAATCAATAACCGCGTGCCCAAGCGCTCTTCCAGACGCTTGATCTGCATGCTGATGGCACTGACGGTACGGTGGCGCTGATCCGCCGCTGCGGCCAAGGTGCCTTGCTGGGTCACGATCACGAAACTGCGCAATGACTCAAGATCCAACGCGCCTAACGAGACTTCAGACATATTGAAGGCTCCCTCTAATAAATGTCGATTTCTTGAACACTTTATAAGGTCCAGACTTGCCTCGCCATCATTCATCAGCGAGGGAGGCTGTTCATGTCAGACACTTATCGGCGCGAGCGGCATCTCGCCTTGCCGACACCGTCCATCAAGTGGCCATTGACCAGTGCCGTCGTGGCCATCGGGTTTGTGCTGTGCTGGAGCAGTGGCTTTGTCGGTAGCCGTCTGGCGGTGGGAGTGGACACGCCACCGGTGGCACTCTATGCCTGGCGTTTTGCCCTGGCGACGGTATTGGCAGGCCTGTGGTGGCTGTTCAACACGCTGCGTCATGGCGGCGAAACCGTCGGCTGGCGCGCCCTGACTCGGGAAGCAACGTGCGGCAGCCTGACCATGGGGGTCTATCTGCTGGCCATGTTACTGGGCATTCAGCAGGGTGTGAGCGCAGGAGTGGCAGCACTGATCGGCGCCCTTCAGCCTCTTTTCGCAGCGGCGCTGGCCGCCCTGTGGCTGCGCGAGATGAGCTCCCGCGCTCAGTGGCTGGGCATGTTGGTGGCGACCCTGGGCGCCGGTCTTTGCGTGCTGGACGATGCCCAGGGCATGGGCGGCGCAACGCCCTGGGCCTATCTACTGCCGGTATTGGCGGTGGGCGCGGTGACCCTGGGCAGTCTGATGACGCCTAGGCCCGGCGAGCGCAGCCTGTCCCTGCCGGCGCGTCTGACCGTGCAGCTGGCCACCACCACCGTCCTGTTCTTTGTCGCCGCCGGGCTTTACGAGGGCGGTGATCTGGCGCCACCGACACCGACCCTGAACAATGCCTTGATCATCGCTTTCCTGGTGATTCTGGCGAGTTTCGGCGGTTACGGCTTTTTCGTGAAGGGGCTTTCGCACTTCGGAGTGACACGGCTCTCGACGCTGATCTACCTGACGCCGGCAGTGACCATGGGCTGGGCGGCGCTGATGTTCGGCGAGCTGCCCGGACTGCTGGGGCTTGCGGGTATGGCGGTGGTGGCCCTAGGCGTGCTGCAGACGCTGCGCGCTCGCCCACACAACCGCAGTGGCGCCAACATTCGTGCGCCTCGACGCGAAGCCACGGCACCCGAGGCTTATGTCGCTCGAGCGAAAATCAAATCCCAGACGCCATGGCCAAGCCGCTCACCTCGGGCTTCGAACTTGGTCAATGGGCGGAATTCGGGCCGTGATACATAAGGAGCCGTCTGTGCCTCGGCGGTATTGCGATAGCTCGGGGCACGTTCCATTACCTCCGCCATGTACTCCGCGTAGGCTTCCCAGTCCGTTGCCATATGCAGCACACCGCCAACTTTCAGTCGTGTGCGCACCAGCTCGGTAAAGGTCGGCTGAACGATGCGTCGCTTATGATGCTTCTTCTTCGGCCAGGGATCGGGGAAGAACAGTTGCACCGCATCCAGGCTGGTCTCTGGCAAGCAGCGGGACAACACTTCCAGCGCATCGTCGCGATATACCCGAAGATTGGTCAGGCCGCGCTTATCCGCCTCGTCGAGCAGCTTGCCGACCCCGGGTGCATGCACCTCGATACCGATGAAATCCGTGTCGGGATGCGCTTCGGCCTGTTCGATCAAGGAACTTCCCATGCCGAAACCAATCTCCACGATCCGTGGGTTTCCTGAGCGACCAAAGAGTCTATCCAGATCCTGCCGCCCTTCCTCGACGCTCAGCCCCCAACGCGGCCAGGCCTCTTCCAGGCCGCGGGTCTGGGCGGCGGTCATGCGCCCGGCGCGCAACACATAGCTCTTTACGCCCCGCTTCGGTCGCGGGTTCGGATCGTCGGCGGCCTGCGCCTCTTCATTCATGGAACGCTCTTCTGGCTCAAGCATTGATACGCCCAGCCATAGGAGATGACGCCTCGGCACGCTGCCGGCGTGGCATGCGACCGGCGAGAAACGCCTCTCGCCCCGCCTCGATGGCTTTCTTCATGGCCCCGGCCATGACGATGGGCTGGCGAGAATGGGCGATTGCGGAATTCATCAGCACGCCGGAGCAGCCCATTTCCATGGCCAGGGCCGCGTCCGAGGCGGTCCCGATACCCGCATCCACCAGAATCGGCACCTCCGCATTCTCGAGAATGATGGCCAGGGTGTGCGGATTGAGCAGGCCATTGCCGGAGCCTATCAAGGAGCCCAGCGGCATGACCGCGCAGCAGCCGATCTTCTCGAGCTCCTTGGCCACGATCGGATCGTCGCTGGTATAGGCCATGACATCGAAGCCATCGCGAATTAGTTCTTCCGCGGCCTTCAAGGTCTCCACCACGTTAGGATAGAGGGTGCTGTCCTCGGCCAGCACTTCGAGCTTGACCAGATTGTGACCATCGAGCAGCTCACGAGCCAACTTGCAGGTGCGCACCGCTTCTCGTGCGTTGTAGCAGCCGGCGGTATTAGGCAGCAGGGTATAACGCTCCGGCGGGATGGCCTCGAGCAGACTCGGCTCGTTCGCGTCCTGGCCAAGATTGGTACGACGTACGGCAAAGGTCACCACCTCGGTGCCGCTGGCGGCGATGGCGGCCTTGGCCTCGTCGTAATCCTTGTAGCGCCCGGTCCCCACCAGCAAACGCGAGGTGAACTTGCGCCCGGCGACATGCCAGGGCTGATCGATTGTTTGTACGGACATGATGCCCCCCGTGATATGACGGCGCTCAACCGCCGCCAATAGCATGAACGATTTCAACACGATCGCCGTCGCTCAGGTTGAGCGCGGCATGCTGACTGCGGGGCACGATCTCTTCATTGACCTCGACGGCAATGCGCCGACCCGCAAGACCAAGAGATTCGATCAGCTCGCTGACCGTGGACCCGCCTTCGAACGCTTGAGGCTCACCGTTGAGCTGAATTTGCATGACGACCTCCGCACAGACTGCAGATGGATGAATTTGCACCAGACGCGCCCGCTAAATTGCGGGCGCTAGTGTAGCGTCAAACCTTGCTGTCGGCACTTTTCTGGTTCGGCGGCCAAACGTTCGAGTCGACCAGCTCGGGTTTCTTCATCACCTTGGGATCAAAGACCGGCTCGTCGTTTCCTTCCCGGCGCTGGCGCTCATAGTCTTTGAGCAACCGCAGGCCGGTTGAAGAGAGCAACAAGATAGCGATCAGGTTGGTAGTGGCCATCAATCCCATGGAAAGATCGGCAAAGTTCCATACGAAGGTCAGCTGTGCCACCGCCCCGATCATCACCATGATCAGAACGACACAGCGCAGCGTATAGTCGGCTTTGCGCGCATGGCCGCGAAACAGATACTCGATGTTGACCGCGGAGAAGGAATAGTTGGCCAGCACCGAGGTATAGGCAAAGAACAAGATGATGATGGCAATGAAGACTTCACCAAAGTAGCCAAGATGATCGACCATGGCGTCCTGGGTCAGCTTGATACCCTCAATGGAAGCGCCGGGTGAATTGCTGAGCAGGGTGTCATAAACCCCGGACATCAGGATCACCACTGCGGTGCAGCTGCAGATCAAGAGCGTATCCACGAACACCCCAAAGGACTGTACCAGCCCCTGGGCGGCGGGATGCTTGACGCTGGCCTGAGCGGCGGCGTTGGGGGCCGAGCCCATGCCGGCCTCGTTGGAGAACAGACCGCGCTTGATGCCGTTCTCCATGGCCACCTTGATCGAATAGCCCACCGCGCCGCCGACCGCCGGGCCGTAGCCGAAGGCGCTTTTGACGATCAACGCCAGCATGTCCGGCACGGCGGTGATGTTGGTGATCAGAATCCACAGTGCCACCAGCAGATAGGCAATGGCCATACCCGGCACGATCTTTTCCGCGACTCGCGCCACGGATTTCAGGCCACCGAAGATGACGATCGCCACCAGCACCACCAATACCAATCCGGTGATCCAGTTGGGCACGCCAAAGGCACCGTTCATCGCCTGGGCGATGGTATTGGACTGGGCCGCATTGAAGGCAAGCCCGTAGGCGATGATCAAGAAGACCGCAAACAGCGCACCCAGCCAGCGCCAGCCCAGGCCCCGCTCGATGTAATAGGCTGGGCCGCCACGAAATACGCCGTCTTCGTTGTCGTGCTTATAAAGCTGTGCCAGGGCCGACTCGATGAACGCGGTGGCAAACCCCACCAGCGCCGTAATCCACATCCAGAAAATAGCCCCGGGCCCACCGATCCATAGTGCAAGAGCTACCCCAGCCAGATTGCCGGTGCCCAGGCGTGCCGCAAGCGACGTGGCAAAGGCCTGAAAGCCGCTTACCCCTTCACCGGCTCCCCGAGCGGTAAAGGTCACCTTGGCCATGTGTCCGAATAGCCTGAACTGCATGCCTCGGGTCATGACAGTGAAGAAAAGCCCGGTACCCAGCAGCAGATACACCAGGATGTAGCTCCAGATGAAATCGCTCACCGGGTTCATGACCGCATAGATACCATCACGCAATGGCTCGATGAATGAGAAAAGAGCTTCCATGGCATTATTCTCCTGACTATTTCTTGGGCCCGGCCCAAAGGATAGCGGCGGGAACGGCAGCGCGAAACACCGTCAATAAAATGTTTTTATTGACGGGCGCTTGGTTGATGAACCCAGAATGGACATTCACGGAAAAAGAAGGAGGAATTACGCTATGCAAGAGCGCCTTGTCTGGGTCATCACCGCGCTAAGTGGTTTCATTTTGGTGATGGCCGGCGCTTCGGCGCTCACGGCCTGGAAGGGCATGTGAGCGAACGCTTGCTGGCAGCTTTCGAGACAGGAGTGCGCTATCAGGCCTGGCATACCCTGGCGATTCTTGCAGTGCTGATCTGGCGTCAGCAGCAGCCGTTACGCGGCCAGAAACTTATCATGGGGCTATGGGGGGCGGGCATACTGTTGTTTTCCGGCTCGCTGTACCTGATGACTTTGACCGGCATTCGCGCGCTGGGCATGATCACTCCCATCGGCGGCGTCCTGTTCCTGGCGGGCTGGTTGATGCTTGCCATCACTGCCTGGCGAAATCAGCATAAGCAAAGCGGTGAGCGCTAATTTTCGTCTTGATCAGGTAGCACATAGGTCGCCGTCACGATGGCAACCGGATCGTCATCCCCTGCCGAAAACAGCTCGACCTCACCTACTGCCAAGCGCCGCCCTAGCTTGATTACCCGCGCATTGGCGATCAAATCGCGATCGCCTCGAGCGCGGCGCAGAAAATGACAGTTGAGATCCGTGGTCACCGCCATGGGCTCGGGGCCGATCTGAGCCAGTATCGCCACATACAGGCACACATCCGCCAATCCCATCATGCTTGGTCCGGAAACACAGGCACCGGGTCGTAGATGCTCGTCCTCGATGGCCAGGCTCATGGTGGCCCGCATCTCATGCACGCCTTCAATGGTGCCCTGACGATGAGGAAAGACCTCATCCAGAAAATCCTCGATGGCGGCGGCGGTCATCACGGTCATCAACGCTCTCCACGCAATACGAACTCAGGCCGTCACGATAGCGTAACCGGTGGGCCCGGCACAGCCTTGCGCCATGAAACAACCTTGCCTCGAATCAACGCAATGCCTTGTTCATTCGTTCACACGAGCTCGGCTATACTCAATTATCCTCACAAAAAACACGGACATCTGAAATTTATGATTCGATTTTCAAGCACTATAGCCATCCTAGCTCTTGTTTCACTACTGAGCCTGTCAGTTCAGGCCCAGGAAGATTCATCGTCCAATACGTCAAAGCCAGCGCCCACGGAAGACACCAAGAAGATGAAGCAGGCGTTAGAAGAGCCGACCCCGGTGGAAGACGGCGCCAAGCAGGCACCGGGCGGCAAAGCCAAACCGGAAGAGAACTGGTTTGGCTGCGATCCGGATGAAAACAAACAAGAGCAGTCCTGTGACCGACAAAATGATGCCGACGAGAAAGAAAAGGGAGATGACAAAAAGACGTCGTCCTGACCCTGCAAAACGTTGTCATCTACATGCAAAAGGCTTCGCCGAGTTGGGCGAAGCCTTTTGTTTATACGACGCAATATGCGATGCGCTGAGTTTACTTGGCCTTCTCCACCGCTCGCCAATAGTGCAGTAGCGGTTCGGTATAGCCGGAAGGCTGTTCGCGACCCTTGAAGATCAGATCCGATGCCGCCTGGAAAGCGGTTGAATCCTTCAGATGCGACGTCATCGGCGTGTAGGCCGGATCGCCTTCGTTCTGCTTGTCGACCACCTGGGCCATGCGCTCCAGCGTCTTTCTGACCTGATCTTCGCTGATCACCCCATGATAGAGCCAGTTGGCGATGTGCTGGCTGGAAATACGCAGCGTAGCCCGGTCTTCCATCAAGCCTACGTCGTGAATGTCCGGCACCTTGGAACAGCCTACCCCGTGCTCCACCCAGCGCACCACATAGCCAAGGATACCCTGGCAGTTGTTGTCGAGTTCCTGTTGAATTTCTTCTGCGGACCAGTCGGCCTTCTCGACCACCGGTATGGTGAGCAGGTCATCGAGCAGATCGACCGCGCCCTGATCTTTCAGCTCATGCTGCACGGCGTTGACATCGATCTGATGATAATGCAAGGCATGCAGCACCGCTGCGGTCGGTGACGGTACCCAGGCGGTGTTCGCCCCGGCCTTCGGATGACCGATCTTCTGCTCGAGCATGGCGGCCATCAAACCCGGCATCGCCCACATGCCCTTGCCAATCTGAGCGCGGCCTCGCAGGCCACAGTCAAGACCGACCAGGACGTTGTTACGCTCATAGGCACCGATCCAGGCTGCCCCTTTCATATCGCCCTTGCGCAGCATGGGACCGGCTTCCATGGTGCTGTGCATTTCGTCCCCGGTGCGATCCAGGAAGCCGGTATTGATGAATACGACCCGGCTCGCGGCCTCGTTGATACACGCTTTGAGGTTGACGGACGTGCGTCGCTCCTCGTCCATGATGCCCATCTTGAGGGTGTTGCGCGGCAGACTCAGCAGATCTTCGATCCCCTCGAACAGCGTGTTGGAGAAGGCGACTTCCTTGGGGCCATGCATCTTGGGCTTGACGATATAGACCGAGCCGGTGCGGCTATTATGCGTCTGGCCCTGGACCTGACCGTCCCCTCCCAATATGCGCGTCTTCTTCAGATCGTGCATGGCGATCAGACTGGTAAGGATGCCGTCGAGCAACCCTTCCGGCACTTCATTACCCGCTTCGTCGAGAATGGCAGGATTGGTCATCAAATGACCAACGTTACGCACGAACATTAGCGAACGCCCGGGCAAGTCAAGCTCGCTGCCGTCTGGGCGCAGGTAGTGACGATCCTCATTCAGGCGGCGGGTATGGCTCTTGTCGCCCTTATCGATCTTTTGCTCCAGATCGCCTCGCATCAACCCCAGCCAGTTGCGATACACACCCACCTTGTCTTCGGCGTCTACCGCTGCCACGGAATCTTCGCAGTCCATGATAGTGGTAATGGCGGCCTCGATTAGAATGTCCTTGAGGTGCGCCGCATCGGTCTTGCCAATGGGATGCTCAGCATCGAACTGAAGCTCCAGATGCAGACCGTGCTGGGTCAGCAGGATCGCGTCAGGCTTGTCAGCATCCCCCTGATAGCCGATTAGCTGATCCGGGCGCTCGAGCCCGGTTTCACGGCCATCTTCCAGGGTAACGACAAGCTGACCATCGCGCAGCATGTAGCGCACCGCATCGCGATGAGACGCGCTGGAAAGCGGCGCCGCCTGATCGAGCACGTTACGGGCATAGGCGATGACCTTGGCGCCCCGCTTGGGATTGTAGTCACTGCCAATTTCCGCACCGTCTTCTTCGCTGATGGCATCGGTGCCATAAAGAGCATCGTACAAGCTGCCCCAACGGGCATTGGCGGCATTCAGCGCGTAGCGGGCGTTGCTGACCGGAACGACGAGCTGCGGCCCCGCCTGAATCGTGATCTCATCGTCCACGTTGGCGGTGCTTGCTTCGACCTTGGCGGGGGCATCCACCAGATAGCCGATCTTTTTTAGGAAGGCGCGATAGGCAGCCAGATCGCGAACCGGACCGGGATTTTCCCGATGCCAGGTATCGAGCTCCTGCTGCAGACGCTCGCGCTCTTCCAAGAGCTCACGATTACGTGGTGCCAAATCATGGATCAGAGCATCGACGCCGGTCCAGAAAGTATCGGCGTCCACACCGGTACCGGGCAGGGCTTCATCGCTGATGAAGCGATCGAGTTCAGGGGCCACCTGGAGACGATGGCGGGAGATGCGGTCAGACATGAAAAACACTCCTGCTGCGCTGCTATCGCCTGCTAACCAGCGATAGGCAAATTCGTTATGACAAAGACGCCTATGAAAATGACGCCCATATGTTACCTGAAAGCGAACTTGAGGTGTGCTTCACTTGACCAATGACGTAGAAGGACTTTCGTTTTCGTGATGAATTCAGGCTAGCATGGAGGCGTAAAGGGAGCACTCGATGATCGATTTCACACCATTGCAAGCCTTCGGCCCCTTGGCCTCCATTGCTGAACCCCACTCTTCGTCATTGATTCACTATCTTGATCACTATCAGCTGACACCGTTGCTGCGCGACAGTGTGGGCTTTTATGCAGGCTTCGTCGATACTGAACAGTATCGCCTGTGGACGCAGCTATGGTCGCCGCCGGAGCCTCACGGTACGGCCTTCGTCGTGCACGGCTATTTCGATCATCTGGGGCTTTATCGCCACCTGCTGGAATGCCTGCTAGCCCGGGGCCTACGGGTCGTGCTGTGGGATCTTCCCGGCCATGGCCTGTCCAGCGGCGCTCGGGCAACCATCGACGATTTTCAGGAGTATGGCATTTGTCTGCAGGCTTTGCAGCGCCATCTCCTGCTGGAGGATCTAGCACCCAAGCCCTGGATCGGCATTGGTCAAAGCACTGGCGCTGCGATTCTAGCCACGGATGCTCTGGCTCAAGGCACGGACGCGCCCTGGCAAGCGCTGGTGCTGCTAGCGCCTCTCGTGCGCCCTTGGGGCTGGAATCAAACGAACTGGCTGCACTGGCTGGCAAGTCCTTTCATCGGCTCCATCCCCCGTACCTACCGGCCCAACTCGACGGACACGGAGTTCGTTGCATTCCTGAAAGAGAGCGATCCGCTTCAGACGGATCGGCTCACCTTGAGCTGGGTCAGTGCCATGCGCCGCTGGATGACGCATCTGCTAGCGCTGCCCGCAAGCAACGTTCCGGTACTGATTCTGCAAGGAGAACAGGACCTGACCGTGGACTGGCAATGGAATCTTGATGTGCTGAAAGGCAAGTTTCCCGCGGCAGAGGTGCATTATCACCCTGATGCACGCCATCATCTGGTCAACGAAACCGATAGCATTCGCGAAACGCTTTTCGCTGAATTGAACGACTTCCTGACCAGGATCGAACAGGAACCTCATTTCTCTTCTTCCGGAACCCATCACCCTGCCTCGCCATGACGACCAAACCACTATGCTGTGTATTACTGATCGGTATGCTTGCAGGTTGCGCAAGCGCGCCCCAGACCCCGCCCCAGCGTCAGGCGCTATATGGCCTGGGTGAGCGTGCCGCCCAGACCATCGTCGAAAAACCCGACTGGTCCGCGGAGGATATCGTGCTGCTTTTGGCGCGACCGGATATCGACATGAGCCTGGAAGTCGACACCGAATATTTTCGTGAAACCCTGACCCGGGCTCTGCTGGCCCAGCATGAAGGGCCTCAGGTGCTCAACTGGGTGCCTTCCATGGCGGATGCCTCGACGCCGGACAACCAGTGGCTGCTGAAAACCCATTTGCTGGCCCAGGGGCCAGTGCTGACGCTCTCGGATCGCGAGCTACGCCCCTATCGCCTGGAGCTGGCTCTATACAGACCCGGTAGTGCGACACCGCGCTGGCGCTGGGACATCGATGGTGCGCTGGATATCAGCGCGCTGTAGCTTTCACGTTTAGGAGTCATTATGCCCCGCTATGCACGCCACCTTTATCGTGATGGGCCCCACAACCCTTTTCCCGGCCTCAAGGCGCTGGAACGACGACTGGGCAGGGAAATACCGCATCGACTGGGGTCCAACGAAGGGTTGGACATGCCTCATCAGGCGTTATCCCAGCGCTTTGGCGATGAAGTGGCGACGCTGGCACGCAGTTACAGCGATGCGGAAGCGTTTGGCCTACGCCAACGCCTGGCGACGCTTCTGGATATTCCTCTAGACACGCTGCTGGTGGATGCTGGCGCCGATAGCCTTATCGCTCTGGCGCTTAGGGCGACATGCGAACCAGACAATGTGGTGATCGCCAGTGCCGGCACCTACCCGACCTTCGGTTATTTTGCCGTCGGCCAAGGCTGCGACCTGCAGGAAGTTCCTTATCAGAACAGACCAGGGGTGCTGGCACCGAATCTCGCCGCCTTGGCCAAAGCCGCCAACCGCCATCACGCTCGGCTGGTTTACCTGGCCAATCCGGATAATCCCGGCGGTCATCTGCATGAGGATCAAGCCATTGCCGCCTTGCGCCAGTCGCTGCCGGAAGATTGCACGCTACTGCTGGACGAGGCCTATTTCGATTTTCGTTCGGACGCCTCGACGCCCAGCAGCACCGCGGTCTGGCCCGGCGTAATCCGAGTACGCACCTTCTCCAAGGCCCACGGCCTTGCCGGACTGCGTATCGGCTACGCGATCGCCGCGCCTGAATGCCTTGAAATGCTGCAGAAAGTAAGGATTCACTACGCCGTATCGTCCCTTGCCCAGGCGGCTGCGGAGACGGTGCTTGACCATGCCGATGAGGTTCAGGCCCATATTGCCGCCGTCATCGATCGCCGAGAGCGTCTGACGGCCTGGCTACGGGAGCTGGGCGGCGATGTACCGGACAGCGCCACCAACTTTGTCGCCCTGCGCATGCCAAGCGCGGATCTTGCCGCTTGTGTGCATGCCGAACTGCTCGACGCCGGCACCCTGGTTCATCGACCGCCTCACCCGGCGCTGGGCCATGTGCTGCGCATCAGCACTCTGGAAGATGCGCTGAAGCCGGAGCGCTTGAATGCCTTGGAAAAAGCCCTGCAAGGCGCTTTCTGAAGATCCGAGCGAGCCCAATTCGCGGTGCTTCATGCAACACCTGCCTGCTAACCGCCGTTGTAGAACACCATCACCACCCCGGCCACATAGCAGGCGATGATCGCCACACTCTCGAAACCGATACGTCCAGGCCCCTGTTCCTCGCGGCGTATCAGCCCCATGATCAACACCCCGGTCATGAGTAGCGACAAGGCAACCCACAAGGTGACGGAGTCCGGCACCGCGTGATAGATAGAACCGCCACGATAGGCGATGTCCGAGGCCGCGGCAAACAGCGTATCGAAGGCGTTGCCACCAATGATACCGGCCACTGCCAGGGTCAGGGCACCACGGCGCACGGCGGCAATCGTGGTAACAAGCTCGGGTAGCGAAGTGGCTACGGAGGTCAACAACACCCCTACCGCCGCCTGACCGAGCCCTGTCTGCTCGGCGATCACCGAGGCGCTACGCTCCAGCACGAAGCCTGAAATCCCCAGTACCGCGGCCAATAGCGCGAAGATCAGCCACAGCGTGATCAAAGGCTGCTGCAGGGCCTGCTCATCCGGCTCGTCGACCTTGGTTTCTCGAGTGCGGGATGGTCGCCACATGGGATTGGCCTGGGCCTTGCCGACCAGATGCAGCCCATACACATAGCCGATGAACAGAAGCGGCGTGATCGGATGAACGTTCCAGATCGTGACTTCCGGCGAGAAGCGTCCAATCAGCAGCAGCGCCAGCATGCACAAGAGCAGCGACCCCTGCATGAGATTGCCGATAGAGGCCGCCGCATGTTCAAGATTGGCGCGCTTGTAGGCAATATCCGCCGCGGTCAGAAACAGGGTCTGCACCGCGATGCCGCCGAGGGCGTTACTCATGGCAAGCTCAGGCTGATCCCGCAGCGCCGCGCTCACGGACAGCACGATGCCGGAAAGCGAGGTTGCCATTCCCATCAACACGGCGCCAGCGATAGCCTCACCGAGGCCGGTACGATCAGCCAGATCATCGACGATATGCGCCAGACGGGTACCGACCACGCCGATCACGGCGGCAAACACCAGGAACAGGCCAATAGCAAACGTCAGAGACATTTCATTCAGCAGTGACAGCATCAAATACTCTCTTGGGTTTTTGAGGCTGCACTAATACCGCGTAAACGATCCAGCTGTCGATAACCTATGGCTTCCATCAGATGTGCTCGAGTGGGACGCGACTCGTCCGCCAGGTCCGCCAGGGTCAGTGCAACCCGCAGCACGCGGTGATAGGCCCGGGCCGAAAGCTTGAGCCGGGTCAGAACATCCGCCAACCAGAGGCGCTCGTCACTGCCAAGAGCGCAGACCGCTTCCAGCTCCCGCCCTGGCAAGCGTGCATTGAGCGCACCTCGAGCTTGTTGGCGCTGGCGTGCGGCAAGTACGCGTTCGCGCACCACCGCCGAGCTTTCGCCGGTCGTGGGCGCTGTCAACTGATCCGCCGGAAGCGCCGGCACTTCCACCTGCAGGTCGATACGATCGAGCAAGGGGCCGGATAGTCGGGACTGATAGCGCTGTATCTGCGTCTGGGTACAGACGCAGTCCTGGCGCGGATCGCCAAGATGACCACAAGGGCAGGGGTTCATGGCCGCAACCAGTTGAAAGTTTGCGGGAAAGCAGCGCTGGTGGCTGGCTCGGGCAATATGAATGCGCCCGGATTCCAGCGGTTCCCGCATCACTTCCAGCACGCTGCGATCGAACTGGGGCAGTTCATCAAGAAAAAGTACACCCTGGTGAGCCAGCGAAATCTCGCCGGGCCTTGGTTTTGAGCCACCGCCCACCAAAGCCACGCCGCTGGCAGTATGATGCGGGGAACGGAAGGGTCTTTCTCCCCAACGTTCGAGCAACCCCAGCCCACAGACCGAACGGATTGCTGCAACCTCGAGCGCCTCCTCATGTGAGAGCGGCGGCAGAATGCCTGGCAAGCGGCTGGCCAGCATGGTCTTGCCGGTGCCGGGTGGGCCAGCAAACAGCAGATTGTGCCCGCCTGCCGCCGCGACTTCCAGCGCACGGCGCGCCTGATACTGACCGCGCACGTCGGCAAGATCTTCGCTTGTGCTATCCGGTAACGCCGGTATAGCGAGTCGGTGAGGTGGGATGACGTCGTGTCCGAGCAAATGCGCCACCACCTGACCCAAGTGCTCCGCGGGCAGTACCGCAAGATCGCCGGCCAGGGCGGCCTCATTGGCATTGCTCCCTGGCAGCAGCAATCGCCGTCCGGCTTTCTGAGTAGCCAGCGCAACGGGCAAGGCGCCGTTGATCGATCGCAGCCGCCCGTCCAAAGCCAATTCGCCCAGGCATTCGAGTCCTTCCAGCGCGGATACGGGTATCTGTTCGGAGGCCACCAGAATCCCCAGAGCGATGGGCAGATCGAAGCGCCCGCCCTCCTTAGGTAGATCCGCCGGGGCCAGATTGACAGTGATGCGCCGGGTGGTGGGAAAATCGAATCCGGCATTGAGCAGGGCGCTGCGCACCCGCTCACGGCTTTCCCGCACCGCGGTTTCCGGCAGCCCTACCAGGGTCAGGCCGGGCAACCCATTTGAGAGATGCACTTCGACCAGTACTTCCGGCGCTTCGAGGCCCAATCCTGCGCGCGTGGTAACGATGCTAACGCCATATGCATTCCCTAATCTTGTTTTATTGGATGAGTGACGTTATAGAACGTCCGATGACATTCCCATCGATGCAGCAAACGTTTCATTGGCGATGCCATTTTTCAACAGCCTGGCCATTTCGGATGCGGGTAGGGGTCGACTCAATAGATAGCCTTGAAGCTGATCGCACCCTTCCTGGGTAAGCCGTATTGCCTGCTCCCGAGTTTCGACGCCCTCTGCGGTCGCCTTGAGCCCCAGACTTCTGGCGATGAACAAAATGGCCGATACGATTGCCGCATCCTGCGGGTCCGTCAGCATGCCCTGCACGAAACTCTTGTCGATCTTGAGTTTACCGATGGGTAGCCCGCGTAGAAGGCTCAGCGATGAGTAGCCGGTGCCGAAATCGTCCAAAGAGATGGTAATGCTTTTACGCTGCATTGCACTCAAGTGCTCGATGACATCAGCATTGACCTTCATCAAGGTGGTTTCGGTGATTTCCAATTCAAGGAATTCCGCCTTGAGCCGGGTATTGGCCAGCACCCGGTCAACGATAAAGGGAAGCTCCTGACGCTGCAGTTGAATACCAGAAACGTTTACCGAAACGGTTATTTGAGGAAGCCCTGCCGCCGTCCAGGCGCTGATCTGGCGACAGGCCTCGTGCAGCACCCACTCCCCGATCGGCAGGATCAGACCACAATCTTCGGCCACGGGAATGAACTGATCCGGTGCAATGATGCCGTGATCGGGATCGTTCCAGCGCAGCAGGGCTTCGACCCCGGTTATATCACCGGTTCCGGTTTGTATCTGGGGCTGGTAATAGAGCTCGAATTCGTTGTTCGAAAGCGCTCGTCGCAAGCGGCTCTCCAGGGACAAGAGCTCTGTGGTCACCAGGTTCTGGGAAGCGGAATAGAACTGGAAGTTGTGACGCCCTTGTTCCTTGGCATGGTACATGGCGGCGTCCGCGTACTTGACCAGGTCATTCACCTCTGCGCCGTCGCTTGGGAATAGCGAAATACCGATGCTGGTACCGATACATAGCTCATGACCATCCAGATAGACCGGATCCTTTATCGCCTTGAGTATACGAGTCGCGGTCTTTGCTGCGTCTTTCGGGCTCTTGATGTTGGGTAACAGGATGATGAATTCATCGCCCCCTAGGCGAGCGATCACCTCGGAGGTATTCGGATACGCCTCATGGTAGATGAAGTCTTCCAGGCGAAGCACCATCGATAGCCGCGCCGCCATCTCCTTCAGCAGCTGATCGCCTACCTGATGCCCCAAGGTATCGTTGATGCGCTTGAAGTTGTCCAGATCGAGAAACAGGATCGCCATTTGTGTATCTTCGCGGCGGGCAAGGGCGACCATGTGCTGCAGATACTCATGAAACATGAGCCGATTGGGCAGGCCGGTCAGGCTGTCATGGTACGCCAGACGCTCGATCTTGTGCCGTGACGTTTGTAGATGTCGTCCCATTTCCTGAAAGCTCAACGCCAGCTGGCCCAGCTCGTCGTTGGAAGACAAGGCAATTCTCGGCGTCAGGTTGCCGCTACCAATTTCGCGAACCGCGCGCATCAGCTGTTTCAAGGGTCGCACCATGAGCAGGTTCATGGCGATCAGCAGGGCGACAATCATTAGCACGACGGTACCAAAGACGATCCAGACGATGACCTTCTCCAGACGCTGGCTCTCCCCTAGCAGTTCCGATTCCGGCAGTACACCGATCAGCAGCAGATCCTCATGCAATCGACGGGTAGCCACCAGACCCGGCTCGTCTTGATAGGCGGCATTCAACAGCCGCTTACTGCCATCCGCGCTCCAGGCTTTCTCCAACAGTTGCGCCGCAAGCTGCTTGCCTATCTGAGAAGGATCTTGATGGAACAGGATCTCGCCTTGCTTGTTGACGATGAGCGTATGACCGTTTTCACCGATCCGACTGGCCGTCATCTGTTCCGTCATGAAGTCCAGGGTCATGGTGACGATTAGATAACCACGAAGCGTAGGTCTGGCACTCAGAGGATCTTCCATCGCTAGGTTGATCAGCCTGATCGGCCGTGCAACCTGCATTGACGCCCCATCGACATCAGGCCGAATGGAAACGCGGCTCATCGTCGTGCCTTCAAATCGAGAAAGGGCCTTGAAGAAAGGTGTCTCACCCTCCTCCTCCATGGCGTTGGGTATTGGCTTCAGGGTGGCGCGGGCATCCTCGTACCCGTCTGGCAGCAAAAAACGAATTTCCGTGTAATCCGGGTACGCTCGTAGATAGCTGGTAAAAAGCTTCAACAGTGAGGGAAGCATCAATACATAACGCTCCTCCTCGTCCTTCGTCAGGGCATAGGAGCGCATCAGAGAAGCATCGGCAAACAGCTGGATGTTGGCCTCGGCAACGTCCTGATGCATCTGGAAGCTGCGTGCCAGCTGATCCATCACCGTCGTCATCTGGCTCGAACTGCGCTCGATCCCCGAGGAGCGCAGTTGATCATAGGCAAGCCATCCCAGCACCAGCAGCGGGATGACGGCTAGCGGGACGACGACCATCAGGACCTTGGCATGTAAGCGCATGAATTGAGTCCAGACTCAGTAAACGAGCCGCGAAAAAATCGCTGCTCGGTTTTTTTGCGTTCGAGCAGGCAGATGTCGATAGGTTTCCGACTTTTCCAACGCCTTTTCGCTCGGATAGATGACCGGATCATTTTTGAACGCTGCCGGCAACAGTTCTTCAGCGGCCCGGTTGGGCGTGGCGTAATAGAGATACTGCGCAAGGCGTGCGGCGATCTCAGGCTCGTTGAGAAAATTGATGAACTCCTTGGCGGCAGCCTTCTCCGTGGAAGCACTGAGAATACTCAAATAGTCGACCCAGATGTTGCTGCCCTCTTTGGGGAGCACGAAGGCGATGTTGTCGTTGTACTCCTGCACCGCCATGGCATCACCGTTGTACATCATGCTCATGACCACCTGACCGTTCACCAAGGCAGAGTTTTCATTGAAGGAAACGTATTGGTAAGTGGTGACTGCGGGCGTCTGGGCTTGCAGCAATGCCTCCGCCTCTGCAAGCTCTTTCGGCTCGGTGCTGTTGAGGGAGTACCCCAGCGCCTTGAGTGCCGCCCCGATCAGATCTCTGGGATCATTGATCATGCTCACCTTGCCGTACAGCGCCTCCGAGGGTTGTAACAGATCCATCCAGCTCGAAACGGTGAAGGGAACCAGATCCTGACGGTAGGCGATACCGAGGGTGCCCCAGAAATAAGGCACGCTATACGTCTCGGCTTCCTCATGGGTTGTACGCCAGCGTGGAGCGATATGCTTCAGGTTGGGAATCGTCGTTTCATCAATGGGCTCGAGCCAGCCGCGTTTGGCCAGAATCTGAATTGACGTGCCGTCGACAGTCGTTATATCGAAGCCTCTACCCTCGGTCTCGATTAAAATCTCGTCCCGAGCGGCATCGGACACAAAATGGGTTTGCTTCACCCTGATGCCGGTACGCCGTTCGAACTCCTCGAGAATCTCCGGATCCATGTAATCCCCCCAGTTGAGGAATACCAGCTCCGTTGGCTCCGACGCCTGGGCGGAAAGCGCGACCGCAAACAGAGAAGGCGCCATCCATGTGATGTTGTATTTGTTCATCGTGTTAGCACCTGTCGCTCATCCGCGAAAGTCGCATGCTCTAGCTCGTCCCTCGGCGCTAGAATCTATTCAGTCTTTTTAGCATGAAGCTCATCAAGAAACCGGTGCTGATCAGTTGAGTCGAACAAGCCCTGAAACGATAGCGAATGCCTCTGAGATCTAATACTCGTTTATTTGTCGGAATATCAGATGAATCGGCCTATCGGGATAAAGCTTTAGTGGCACCGATGAGCAAGTTCGCTGTTTTTTCAGATCCGGCGTTCAGTCGAAGAACACTAGAACGCTTGATTCCCAGCTTAGTAGACGATGCGGGAGAAGATCGCAGAGCGCCGTTTCTGTGTTCTGGCGGGCAGGCGATGATAGGTCTCTGAATTTTCCAATGCCTCAGCGCTTGGGTAGATGATCGGATCCTGCTTGAACTCTGTCGACAAGAGTTCTTCCGCGGCTCGATTGGGCGTCGCGTAATAAATATATTGCGCGTTTCGTGCCGCAATTTCCGGCTCATTGAGAAAATTGATGAACCGTTTGGCGGCGGCTTTTTCCGTCGAGGCATTGAGAACGCCCAAATAGTCAGCCCAGACATTTCCCCCCTCCTTGGGAAGCGCGAAGACAATATTGTCGTTGTACTGTTGCAACATCCGGGTATCGCCGCTGTACATCATGCTCATGGCCACTTCACCGGACACTAGCGCGGAGTCGTCGCCTATGGATAGATAGCGGTAGGTCTTGACTGCGGGTGCCTGAGCCTGGAGCAGCGCCTCAGCTTCATTGAGTTCTTGCACGTCGGTACTGTTGAGCGAGTACCCAAGCGCCTTGAGCGCCGCGCCGATGAGCTCCGAGCTATCGCCAATCATGGTTATCTTGCCTTTGAGCGCCTCAATGGGTCGCATCAGGTCCATCCAACTGGTGACGGTGAAGGGAACGAGATCCTTACGATAAATGATCCCCACTGAGCCCCAGGAATAAGGCACGCCATAGGTATTGGCTTCTTCATAGGCCGTGCGCCAGCTTGGAGCGATATGCTTCAGGTTGGGAACATCGGTTGCATCCAGCGGCTCGAGCCAGCCGCGCTTGGCCATAACACGAATCGAGGCGCCGCTGATGAGTACCACATCGAAGCCCTTGCCCTTGGTCTCGAGCAGGAGTTCATTGCGGGCGCTATCGGAATCGAAATAGCTTGGTTTCACCCTGATGCCGGTGCGCTGTTCGAATTCGGTTAGGATTGCCGGGTCCATGTAATCCGGCCAGTTGAAAAACAACAGCTCCGTTGAATTCGCCTGTACAGGCGATCCAGCAATCAGCAGAGAAAGCGCCACCCATGAAGCTTTATTCATGTTCGTACCGGTTTTGTACTTATGCATGGTCATGAAGCACGCAGTTGTTTGCGCGAATATCAAATAGATCGGCGAACAAGAATAAAGCTTGAATGGCATCGATAAGGGAAAACGGCAACCTTCGGCGATCGAAGGTTGCCTTTCGCGTTATGGGCTGGCGATTTTCAGTACTTAGTAAACAATGCGGGAAAAGATCGCCGAGCGATTTTTTTGCGCTCGGGGCGGCAGGCGGCGATAGGTTTCCGATCTATCCAATGCCTTTTTACTTGGATAGACGACAGGATCGCGCTTGAAATCTTCAGGCAGGAGTTTTTCTGCGGCCAAATTGGGCGTTGCATAATAGACGTATTGCGCGAGTCGTGCAGCGATCTCAGGCTCGTTGAGGAAATTGATGAACGCCTTGGCGGCATCCTTTTTGGTAGAGGCGCTGAGCACGCTCAGATAATCGGTCCAAATGTTGCCGCCCTCCTCGGGAAGCACGAAGGCAATATCGTCGTTGTACTCCTGCAGCATCAGGGTATCGCCGTTATACATCATGCCCATGGCCACCTCACCGGTTACCAGGGCGGAATCTTCGTTCAAGGAGAGATAGCGATAGGTTTTGACCGCAGGCGCCTGGGCATGAAGCAGGGCTTCCGCCTCCTCGAGCTCTTCTGGGTCAGTACTGTTCAGGGAGTATCCCAGCGCCTTCAATGCTGCACCGATCATGTCTGCGCTGTCGCCGATCATGCTGATCTTGCCCTTTAGCGCCTCAATGGGTCGCAGCAGGTCCATCCAGCTTGAAACGGTGAAAGGAACGAGATCCTTGCGATAAATGATCCCCACCGTGCCCCAGAAATAAGGCACGCCAAAGTCTTCTGCTTTTTCATGCTCGGTACGCCAGCGCGGGTCGACATGCTTCAGGTTGGGAATCGCCGTTTCATCCAAAGGCTCGAGCCAGCCGCGTTTGGCCAGAATTCGAATCGAGGCTCCATTGATGAGCGCCACATCGAATCCCTTGCCCTCGGTCTCGAGCAGCAACTCATCCCGAGCCGTATCGGAATCGAAATAGCTCTGTTTCACTTTGATGCCGGTGCGCTGTTCGAATTCCATTAGGATTTCTGGGTCTATGTAATCCGGCCAGGTGAAGAACACTAGCTGGGTTGTTGCCGCTGCTTGAGAAGCAGGAACAACCATAAGCAAAAGGAGTACTTTCCATACGACTTTAAATTTATTCATATTGGTGATACCCATCGATTACGGCCAACGTCGCAGTCACTAAGAAAACCGGCAAGCATTCGACTCGACGATAAAAGGCTAAATAACACCCTGGACAACACTGACTACTAAGGATAATTGGCAGAGAATCTTTTTGTCCGAGTGTCACATAAATCGGCGGCTGGGCCTGAAGCTTTAATATTATTAATTCAGGTTATGGCCCTTCGACGCTAGAAAAGCGTCGAAGGAACTAGAGAAGAAAGAATGTCAAATGTCGTGACAGTATCGGTATCGCCTCGCTAAGAGTGGTTACTTTTTAGGTGGAATAGAACCGCTGGAATCAGCGTCAGGACCGCTAGTACCTTTTGGGGTTGTCGTCGTACTCGCACCCTCTTTTTTCGTGGCGCCTTTTGTTGACGCACCTTTGTTTGAAGAGCTCTTGTTTGAAGACCCCTTGTCGGAAGTATTCGTGATCGAAGCACTAGGGTCTTCTTTCTTGAATGTGCTGCTATGCGTTTCCGAGTCCGGCGCCGGGGGTGCAACGCTATCGGCGGCTACGAGCGCCGGCGATGCTGCCATGGCGTTCTTGTCGTCCAAGGCAGCTTCAAGCGCACCTACCTGCTTTTCAAGGGCCTCGACCCGGCTACGGGTACGCTGAAGCACGTCCATGAGAATGTCGAAATCCTCTCGGGTCACCAGCTCCATACGCTCGAAGGCACTGCGCATGGCGCCTTGCACGGTGCGTTGAAGTTCTTCCGGGGCACGGGATGCATCTTGTAAACGCTCACCAAACTGCTGTGCCAGTCGGCTGAACGGATCGTTGCCTGTCATGTGACGCTCCTTTGATCGATGAACTATACCCACTCTATCTAAAAGCATACGCAAGGATGATCTGACGCGCATGCGCCAAATTGGTGCAGCCTGCAAAAGACCTGACGCCTTGCAGTGCATCAATCACCTTCCATTCAGGTGCTCGGCTATCTTAGCCCTTCCATAAATACATTTTAGTCCTTGATCTTAAAGAAAGGGTTCAAAGTCGGCACGCCGCGCGCACTACAACACCTGGAACGCCACCAGGAGTCACCAACAATGAAACTCATCACCGCCATCATCAAGCCCTTCAAGCTCGATGATGTTCGCGAAGCGCTAGCCGGCAGCGGCGTGCAAGGCATCACCGTCACCGAGGTCAAGGGGTTCGGTCGTCAGAAGGGTCATACCGAGCTTTACCGCGGGGCAGAATATGTCGTGGATTTTCTACCCAAGGTAAAGATCGAAATCGCCGTGGATGATGACCGGGTCGAAAGCGTACTCGACGCCATCGTGCAATCCGCCAACAGCGGACGCATTGGTGACGGCAAGCTTTTCGTCACCCCCTTGGAAGATGTCATCCGCATTCGCACCGGCGAACGCGGATCAGACGCAGTCTAGGAGACAACAACAATGCCAGAACTCAATTATGCGCTCGATACCTTTTACTTTCTCATGTGTGGCGTGCTGGTCATGTGGATGGCCGCCGGTTTCTCCATGCTGGAAGCGGGCCTGGTGCGCTCGAAGAACACCGCAGAAATCCTGACCAAGAACATCGTCTTGTTCGCCATCGCCTGCACCATGTATCTGCTGATCGGCTACACCCTAATGTACGCCAGTAGCGCTGGTGGCATTCTCCCCAGCCTGGGTTTTCTGATCGGTGATGAAAACAGCGTCGATGCGGTGCTCGCCGGCGGCGACGATGCGCCCTACTACTCCGCCAGGGCGGATTTCTTCTTTCAGGTGGTCTTTGTCGCCACCGCCATGTCCATCGTGTCAGGTGCCGTGGCGGAGCGCATGAAGCTCTGGGCGTTTCTGGCCTTTGCCGTGGTCATGACCGCCTTCATCTATCCGGTGTCCGGCTTTTGGACCTGGGGCGGGGGCTGGCTTTCAGAGCTTGGTTATTCGGATTATGCCGGCTCCGGCATCGTGCATCTGGCCGGCGCCTCCGCCGCCCTTGCCGGGGTGCTGGTGCTGGGTCCGCGTCGAGGAAAATATGGCAAGAATGGTGCCATCTACGCCATCCCCGGCGCCAACATGCCTTTGGCTACCCTGGGCACTTTCATCTTGTGGATGGGCTGGTTCGGCTTCAACGGCGGCTCGGAGCTCAAGGTGTCCGATGTCAGCTCTGCCAATAACGTTGCCCAGGTACTGCTCAATACCAACGCGGCTGCCGCCGGGGGCGTGATCGGCGCCTTGATTCTGGCCAAGCTGTGGTTTCGCAAGGCGGACCTGACCATGATCCTCAATGGCGCCATCGGCGGTCTGGTCTCGATCACCGCGGACCCTCTTTCTCCTTCGGGGCTTGGGGCAACCTTCATCGGTGCGGCGGGCGGTGCCATCGTGCTGGCAGGTATCGTGGCACTGGACAAGCTCAGAATCGATGATCCGGTGGGCGCCATCTCGGCCCACGGCATCGCCGGAATCTGGGGCGTGATGGTGGTGCCCTTGACCAACGATGGCGCAGGCTTTATCGCTCAGCTGATCGGTACCGTTGCCATCTTTGCCTGGGTGTTCATCGCCAGTCTGGTGGTGTGGCTGATTCTCAAGGTAGTCATGGGCATTCGCGTCAGCGAAGAGGAAGAGTACGAAGGGGTCGATCTGGTCGAATGTGGCCTGGAGGCCTATCCCGAATTCATGGTCGGCGGCAATCGGTAAGCCCCGACCCAACCGGTGAGCTGGCGTGCTCCTACTGGCCCTCTTCGGAGGGTCTTTTTTATTCGCAGGGTTGGCGGTGTATGCTTTAGGCCCATTACGACTGCAAACTCGATCCCTGGCCGCAAGGACTATCTTTCATGAAACTGGTGACCGCTATCATCAAGCCCTTCAAACTCGACGACGTGCGCGAATCGCTTTCCGAGATCGGCGTTCAAGGCATCACCGTGACGGAAGTCAAGGGGTTTGGCCGACAAAAGGGCCACACGGAGCTGTATCGGGGGGCGGAATATGTCGTCGACTTTCTGCCCAAGGTCAAGCTGGAAGTCGCCGTGGATGACAGTATGGCGGAACAGGTTATCGATGCCATTACTCATGTAGCTAACACAGGCAAAATCGGCGACGGCAAGATTTTCATCTCGACCCTGGATCAGGTCATTCGCATCCGCACCGGCGAAACCGGCAAGGATGCGGTGTAGTCATTTCAGCATCGCGTCGAGTCAACGACAGGGCCCTGCCATCCGGTAGGGCCCTGTCGTTTGAGTGAAAATTAATATTGAATTTTGTAATTTTTATTTTCTTTCCATCCCGACTCTTCAAGGGTCGACTAATCTATTAGATGCTAATAGCGTCATTGAGAATTCTTCTCTGGCAAATAAGTAAACGGCTTGCCATTAGCACACATAGATTTTAGATTATAACGGTCGTAATCGCTTACATAACTGGACGTTATTATGAGGCATCACCTGTTGCTCGCGAGCGGTCTACTGCTCGCCGGCGGCCTTGCGAGTGTCGCCACCGCCTCAGCCGCTGACAAGGATTCGTCGCTGATCGAGCAGGGCCAGTACATTGCTCGAGCCACCGATTGCATGGCCTGTCACGTCGGCCCGGATGGCACCGAATTCGCTGGCGGCAAGCCGATCTCTACGCCGATGGGAGATATCATCGCGCCAAACATCTCTTCCTCGGGAGAGTATGGCATCGGTAATTATTCCCTCGAGGATCTTACCGGCGTGCTACGCAACGGCAAGACGCCTTCCGGCACCCATCTGTATCCCGCCATGCCCTATCCGTCTTATCGCGGCATGACCGACGAGGACATCAAGGCGCTGTATGCCTATTTGCAGACGGTGCCGGCGGTGGATCGCAAACCAAAGGCAGAGACCGATCTCGACTTTCCTTTCAATATCCGCCTGCTGATGAGCTTCTGGAACGCTCAGAACCTGGATCGCTATGAGCCTCCCAAGGGTCTTGATGACCAGGCGGCTCGGGGACAGTATTTCGTCGATCACCTGGGTCACTGCGGCACCTGCCATACCCCACGCAACGACTTGATGGGTAGCGATTACGATCAGTATCTGGGAGGCGGCCCTTTAGGGCCCTGGCAGGCCCCGAATATCACCAGCAACGAGACCTCGGGTATCGGCCTGTGGAGCAATGAGCAACTTGCCGAGTACTTTCAGAACGGCCAAATGAGCTATGCCGCCCAGGCCGCCGGTCCCATGGGCGAAGCGGTGCACGACAGCCTGCAATACATGAGCAAGGACGATCGCCTGGCGATAGCGGCCTATCTCAAGACCGTGCCGGCCTTAGCCAATGAAGATCAGCAGCAGCCGGTGTTCGATCCCGAGATCAATCAGCGACTTCTGAACCTCGAACCACGCATCACGCCGGCGACGAACTACTCCCAAGATGAGCTCGAAGAGCGCGGGCTCAAGACAAGTGCCATCGAGGATCCGGACTCTCCGTCCGGGCTTTATGTCCAGCACTGTGCCTCTTGCCACGGTCAGGAAGGCTACGGCCAGCCGGTATCTCACTATGCCAGTCTTGTAGGTAACACCACCCTGCGCAGCGCCGATCCACGCAATCTGGTTGGTGTACTTTTGAACGGCGTGGCCTATCACGGGGCAACGCCCGGTGCCTTGATGCCTGGCTTTGAAGGCAAGCTCGACAACGGCCAGATTGCGTCAGTGGCCAACTACGTGCGTACGGAGTTCGGCGGACACGCGGACAGCGCCCTCGATGCGGACCAGGTCGATCATATCGCTTCCGGCAAGCAGCCCGTGCCGACGCTGATTCGCTACGCGCCGCTGCTGGCCTGGCTAGGGATCGCTGTCCTGGTGCTACTGATCGCGGGCGGTGTCTGGTGGTGGTGGCGTCGACGCAATCGAAACGATCGCGACGCGCATCACGACAACGACACTCGCAGTAATGATGCCAACCGCAATGAAGCTCGCACTAATGGATGAGGCCCGTTTCATGAATGCAAGTCCTTTTCTGACCCGGCGCGATCTGCTGGCCCTGATCGGCAAGACCGCAGGCGCCGGGGCCATGTATTCCGCCATGACGTCCCTGGGCTTTGCCAAGCCTTCGACCTTTACCGGCGAACTTGATCTGTCCAATGCGCCCAAGGGCGCTAGCGTACTGGTGCTGGGCGCAGGTCTCGGCGGTATGACCGCCGCCTATGAGCTGCGCAAGGCCGGCTACGACGTCAGCATCCTCGAGTATAACGAGCGTCCCGGCGGGCGCTGTTTCACCATTCACAGCGGCGATACCGTCACGGAGCTTTCCGGCGAGACTCAGCATTGCACCTTTGCCGAAGGCAACTACATTAACCCGGGTCCTTGGCGTATTCCCTATCATCATTACGGGGTGCTGCACTACTGCAAGAAGTTCGGTGTCAAGCTCGAACCCTTTATTCAGCTCAACTTCAACGCCTACGTGCACGCTCAAAACGCCTTCGACGGCAAGCCCAAGCGGGTGCGAGAAGCGCTTACGGATGTGCACGGCTACACCTCTGAGCTGCTGGCCAAGGTCACGGATCAAGGGGCGCTTGATGAGCTGCTGACCCAGGAAGACAAGGAGGCGCTGCTAGATCAGCTCGACAGTTGGGGCCGCCTGACCGGCAACCATCAGTACCAGAGGAGCCTCAAGGCTAGCCGCTTTCGGGGTTATGATGACTGGCCCGCCGGCGGCCTGATGCCTAAGCCCGCTCCCAGCATGCCTATGGATTTTAAGGAACTGCTGCACTCCGGGATCTGGGGACAGTTACTTACTAATTTCAACAGTGAGTTCCAGCACACCATCTTCGAGCCCGTGGGCGGCATGGAAGAAATCGCCCGAGGCTTTGCCAAGGAAGTCGGCGACATGATCGAGTATCGTCGCAAGGTGACTCGCATCGAGCAGTCCGATCAAGGGGTCAAGGTGCACTACATTGATCCGGATCACCCGGATAATGTCATGACCCGCACTGCGGACTGGTGTGTGTGCAACATCCCGCTGTCCATCCTCAGCCAAATTCCGATGGACGTCTCCCCTGCCTTGCATCAGGCGATTGCCGCAGTGCCCTATGCCAATTCCGTCAAGACCGGGCTTGAGTTCAAGCGCCGCTTCTGGGAACAGGATGAGAATATCTTTGGCGGCGTCACCTACACGGATTTACCTAACAGCGTTATTTCCTACCCGGCCTACGACTATTTTAGCGACAGACCGGGGGTGTTACTTGGAGCTTATACCATTGATTATACGGTCAGGAATTCAACGACCTATACTATGGCGGCGATGAGCGCCCGAGAACGGGTTGCCGCCGCCGTGGCCTATGGCAAGAAAATTCATCCGCAGTATGAAGAGGAATTTCTTTCCGGCGTGTCTTGGTCTTGGCATCAGTGTCCTTGGACCTTGGGCTGCTACGGCGCTTGGACGGAAGAACTGCGTGCCGCCTACTATGACACCTTATGCGAGATCGACAACCGTTTGGTATTAGCCGGCGAACATTGCTCCTATATTCCTGGTTGGCAAGAAGGGGCGATTCTCTCTGGCATGGATGCCAGCAAACGCCTGCACGAGAAAGCCACCACCATGGCTAGCGCTTGAGGTCATCATGAAAAACACACTATTTACGCTTTTGCTGCTGGGCGTTGCGGGTCTTAGCACCATGGCCGGCGCCCAGGATGATCAGACTGCAACGCAGCATCGCGTGACTCCAGAAGAACTCAAGTCGATGACGGATGAATCGGCGCAGAGCAACGGCTCGGCCAAAACGGCGCCATCTGTCAAAGATAACGAGGCAGGCAAGAGCGATGAACAGGCCAACTCCAATCGTGCTAGAGACGCCGGTGAGCGCGGCACACCGCCCTGGACTAATGATAGCGCCAACGTCAACTTGAAGCAGCCGCGTACGTCGCCAAACAAGGACCAAGCCAAGCCCTACAGTCAAAAAGACTTCATAATAAAAGACGAGTGGAAAAAGTATTTCCAAGACTCAAATAGTTTTTCTACCACTAGCGGCAAAGAGCTTTACCATTCTCTTTGTCAGGCCTGTCACATGCCAAACGGGCAGGGTGCTGAGGGTGCCGGCATCTATCCCTCCTTTGTCGGCAACGAGCGCCTGCGCTCGCCTTACTACCCCATTGACGTGATCGTCAACGGCCTGCGTGGCATGCCGGGCTTCGGCGATATGCTTTCCAACGAGCAGATCGCCGATGTGGTGGGCTATTTACGTACCAGTTTTGGCAATCAGCTGGAAGCGGATACCACCCCGGACGATGTTGCTCGGGTACGTCACGAGCAGTAATTGGCGTCTTGCCATATTCGCATGAAGAAAGGGCCGATCCGATAGCGGTTTGGCCCTTTGTGGTTTGTTCAATAGGTATTCTTACCGTGCTGCTTTACTTCTCCACGAACGCACGTTCGATGACATAATCACCGGGTTCGCCCATGCGGGGCGAAATCTTGAAGCCCAAGCTGTCAAGCAGCGCACTGGTATCCACCAGCATGGCCGGGCTGCCGCAGATCATGGCGCGATCCTGACGCGGATCGAGGGCGGGGATACCCGTGTCCTCGAACAGCTTGCCGCTTTCGATATGGTGGGTAAGGCGCCCCGTGGTATGAAACGCTTCCCGGGTCACGGTGGGGTAATAGATCAGCTTGTCGCGAATCTCGTCGCCCAGATACTCATGGGCCGGCAGGGTCTTGCTGATGAAGTCCGCATAGGCCAGCTCATTGACATGGCGCACGCCGTGCACCAGCACGACCTTCTCGAATCGCTCATACACTTCCGGGTCCTGAATCAGGCTCAGGAACGGGGCCAGGCCGGTACCGGTGGAGAGCATATAAAGATTGCGCCCGGGCAGTAGATCATCGGTCACCAGGGTGCCGGTAGGCTTGCGGCTAACCATGATCTGATCGCCGACCTTCAAGTGCTGCAGCCGCGAGGTCAGCGGGCCATCCTGCACCTTGATACTGAAGAATTCGAGGTGATCCTCATAGTTGGGGCTAGCGATCGAATAGGCCCGCATCAGCGGCTTGCCCTGGACTTCCAGACCGATCATCACGAACTGGCCGTTCTTGAAACGCAGACTGCGTTCCCGAGTGGTGCGAAAGCTGAACAATGAGTCATTCCAGTGATGAACACTAAGCACGTCTTCCAGAGCGAACTTGCTCATAATATCTCCAGTATATATAACCTTTAATTCTATAAAGGGCCTCGATGTTATTTTGCAATTATATGCTGCGATAGAATATCTGTTAAATGGTTTATTTGAATAACGATTATCTACAATGTAGATAACGCCGCACCCAGGACGCCTCCTATGCGCTATACCTTGCGCCAACTCGAAGTCTTCGTTGCTATCGCCCAGCATGAAAGCGTTTCCCAAGCGGCTCAAACCCTGGCGCTTTCCCAATCCGCCGCCAGCACGGCCTTGGCGGAATTCGAGCGGCAGTTCGACTGCCAGTTGCTTGACCGTATCGGCAAGCGCTTGAAGCTCAACGCACTAGGCTTCCAAGTATTGCCCAAGGCGGTGGCACTGCTCGATCGAGCCGAGGAGATCGAAGAATTGCTCAGTGGTCAGCGCGGCATTGGCCTGCTGGATATCGGTGCCACCCTGACCATCGGCAACTACCTCGCAACCCTGCTCATCAGTGACTTCTTGAAGCGCCACCCGGGCAGCCGGGTACGCCTGCAGGTACGCAATACCACGACGATCATCGAGCAGATCGCGCATCATGAGCTGGATCTGGGCCTGATCGAAGGGGATTGTCAGCATCAGGACGTCGTCATGCAGCCCTGGGTGGAAGATGCCCTGACGGTTTTCTGCGCCCCCAGCCATCCGCTGGCCAAGGTGAAAAAGGCAAGCCTGGACAGACTGCTGCGAGAGACCTGGATCATGCGAGAACAGGGCTCGGGCACGCGCCTGACGCTGGAGCAGGCCGCACGCCATCGGCGCGGGCGCTTCGATATCCTGCTGGAGCTCGAGCACACCGAGGGCATCAAACGTGCGGTGGAATCCGGGCTTGGTATCGGCTGCGTCTCGCGCCTGGCCCTGCGCGACGCCTTTCGCCGAGGCAGCCTGGTGCCCATAGCAACGCCGGAGCTCGACCTACGTCGCCAGTTCACCTTTATCTGGCATCGTCATAAATACCTCACCACCGGCATTCGTGAATTTCTACGTCTTTGCCAGCAGATGACCGAGGATATCCAGCGTATCGATGAGATCGAGCTGCCTCGCGTCCTATAAAAAACCGGCCCGAGCAGTAGCTCGGGCCGGTTTAGTTTCTACATGCAATGTCAGGCCAGTTCGCTCTCCGGATGTTCAGTCGTTTTCCGTACTGCCGGGGGCGGCGTCAATAGCGCCTTGTCACCGTTTCTTGATGCCAGGGTAAAGGCCCCAACGATCTGAGCCAGCCGCTGGGACTGCTCCTGCAAATGACCCGCAGCAGTGGTGGATTCTTCCACCATGGCGGCGTTCTCCTGGGTCATGCGATCAAGCTCAGCAACCGCCTGGTTGACCTGGCCGATACCCTGGCTCTGCTCGTTGGTGGCGGCGCTGATCTCGCCCAGCACGTCTGTCACTCGGGCAACGCTTGCCACGATCTCGTCCATGGTGGCGCCTGCAAGACGCACTTGTTCCGCACCGGCCCGGGTCTTGTTCGAGGAATTGTCGATCAGCCCTTTGATCTGCTGGGCAGCGTCGGCACTGCGGCCTGCCAGCTGGCGTACTTCAGACGCCACCACCGCAAACCCTCGGCCCTGCTCACCGGCTCGAGCAGCCTCTACGGAAGCGTTAAGCGCCAGCAGGTTGGTCTGGAAGGCAATACCGTCCATCACCGTGACGATCTCTGCAATCTGTTTCGAGGAAGCATCGATCTCGTCCATGGTCTGTACTACGTCGGAGACTACCTGGCCGCCGCGAGTCGCCACTTCCGAGGCGGACTCGGAGAGCTTGTTGGCCTGGCGGGACGACTGGGCGGTGTGCTCGACGGTGCTGGTCAACTGCTCCATGGAGGCGGAGGTTTCCTGAATATTCGACGCTGCTGTCTCGGAGCGACTCGAGAGATCTTGTCCGCCCATGGCGATTTCCGTGGCAGCGACCCGCACGGATTCGCTGCTTTCCCGCACGTCCAGCAATACGTTGTTGATCTTGTCGGCGAAGGCATTGAACTGCGTGGCAAGCTCCGCGGTCTCGTTGCGCCCTTTCACCGGCAAACGCTGGGTCAGGTCACCGTTTCCAGAGGCAATATCGCGCATGCGATCCGCCAATCGGCGCAGTGGCCGGGCGATGCTGGAGCCCATGAACCAGCTGGCTCCCAGACCCAGGGCGGCAATCAGCAATCCCATCAAGCTCATGCCTATAATATCGGCACTGCGCTGCGCTTTCATGTCTGCTTGAAGAACGTGCAGATCCGCCAGAACGGCGCTTTCAGGCAAGCGAATCGACAGTACCCAGGGCTTGGGGTTTTCACCTACGGTGAAGGGCCAGTAGAGTTCGAACTGGCCATCGGCCTCGTTCAAGCCGTAAATCGGCTTACCGCTTTGAGCTTTGGTAAACCCCGCTAATGCTTTTTCGGACAGCGACTTCTTGGCTAATGTGCTGAGGTTTTTCACACTGGCAGTATCAGCGCCGATAACGCCATTGGATGATATCAGGCGCATTTCTCCAGCACCTTCGTAGAGCGACTGATTCGCTTCGCCGAGTAGTTCTTGAGTGAAATCGACGGACAGGTCGACACCGCCGATTCCGCGGAATTGACCATCCACCAAAATCGGCGCATTGAATGACATGATCATCAATGTTTCGCCGTTGTAATCGTAAAAATGTGGGTCGGTAATGCAAGCGCGCTTGTTTTCCTTCACGCAAAGATAGTACTCGCCCTTGCGAAAACCGAGAGAATCGAGCGCCTCGTTTTCAAGATCCTTGCCCAATGCAAAGACCTGCATATTGCCGTCCCCGTCCCGGTACCACCAGGGCATGAAGCGCCCGGTTTCGTCGAACCCTTCGGCGGTTCTGTCGAGGAAATTCGAATCATCGCCGAACGCATTGGGTTCCCAGCCGATGAAGGCATCCAGTAACAAGGGGTTTTCAATGACGGTGTTCCGAGCAAGATTCGACAGCTCCTCGCGGCTGAGCTCCAGCAAGGGCTCGCCATTGACATCGCGCTTGCCCATCAGGGCGTTGGTATCCGCTAGATTGCGTCCCAAGGTCATGGCTTTTTCCAGTTGGCGCTGCACGGTCTCGGCCTGAGACGATGCCAGCACCATCAGGCGCTCCTTGACATTGCCCTTGATCAACTCCCGAGTCTGAGATTCCACCGTTGCCTGGGAGCGAGAGGTCGAGACAACCGAATAGATGACCAGTGCTGCAACAGCGGTCAGGATACAAGCGCCGACAAGCATAACTACGAACGAGCGTAGAGATTTGAAGTGCATGGAGTGATGCCTCGAAATGAAAATTTAAATAAAGAGATGACCTGGTACGGAGTTACCGCGATGAGGGTAGTGAAACCGGCGTTATCTTAGCGGGACGCACTAGTCGAGGTAATTAGCCGTGGCAAGGTCTTGTATTAGTTATCGGCAAAGTAATAACAATATTGAGCGTGTGCCCTTCTCTAAACGTCAACGGCCCGAGCAATTACCCGGGCCGCGTGGTTTATCAAATGTTAATTACCAAGCCAGTTCATGGTCCTGACGGTCAGCGGTTTGCTGTAACGAGACAGGCTGTGTCAACGACGCTCTGTGTTCTCGCCGTGCAGCCAGCGTAAACGCCCCCACGATCTGAGCCAGCCGCTGGGACTGTTCCTGCAGATGACCCGCAGCGGTGGTGGATTCCTCCACCATGGCGGCGTTCTCCTGGGTCATGCGATCAAGCTCAGCAACCGCCTGGTTGACTTGGCCGATACCCTGGCTCTGCTCGTTGGTGGCGGCACTGATCTCGCCCAGCACGTCCGTCACTCGGGCAACGCTTGCCACGATCTCGTCCATAGTGGCGCCAGCGTTACGCACCAGCTCCGTGCCAACTCGGGTCTTGTTCGAGGAGTTGTCGATCAGCTCCTTGATCTGTTGGGCGGCATCGGCGCTGCGTCCTGCCAGCTGGCGTACTTCAGACGCCACCACCGCAAATCCTCGGCCCTGCTCACCGGCCCGGGCGGCTTCCACCGAGGCATTGAGCGCCAGCAGATTGGTCTGGAAGGCAATACCGTCCATCACCGTGACGATCTCCGCGATCTGTTTTGAGGATGCGTCAATGTCGTCCATGGTCTTCACGACATCGGAAACACTTGGCCGCCGCGAGTCGCCACTTCCGAGGCGGACTCGGAGAGCTTGTTGGCCTGACGGGACGACTGGGCGGTGTGCTCAACGGTGCTGGTCAGCTGCTCCATGGAGGCGGAAGTTTCCTGAATATTCGAGGCCGCGGTCTCGGTGCGGCTGGACAGATCCTGCCCACCCATGGCGATTTCAGACGCGGCAGTGCGTACGGATTCGCTACTGTCCCGCACGTCCAGCAATACGTCGTTGATCTTATCGGCGAAGCGATTGAAAGCATCGGCGATCTTCGCTACCTCGTCACGACCCGCAACCGGCAGGCGCCGGGAAAGATCGCCATCGCCACTGGCAATGTTCTCAAGCGCATCGCTCACATGCACCAATCCGCCCAAGGCGCGCTTGAGCCACAATCCCAGCAACGCAGCTGCTACGACTGCCACCATAAGCATGGTGATTAGCGACGACTTGATGATGGCATTTAACCCAGCTGTAGCTTCTTGTTCGTCGAGCGCTACGCCTAGTTCCCAACCGTTACTGGCAATAGGGACTACAGTGATCCATTTGTCGCCGTCAATATTGAAAGCCTGCCAGCCACCATTGCTCATCAACGTATTCACAACCTCAGAGGTCAAACCGCCATCCAGGCGCGTTAGCGGCTCTAAGCTTAGATCAGGGTTGGGATGAGCGATCAATGTTTTTCCTCCGGTGCTCAAAAAGGCAAAACTCGACGGAGTAGGCTGAATTGCAGCGACGTCAGCGACGATATTATCAATGGCAACATCAGTGCCGATCACACCGACCAGATTTCCATTACGCTTGATAGGGGTCGCAAAGGTCACTACGGTCAAACCTTGATTGGCCTCCACGTAGGGCATCGATACGATGGTTTCATTGCGTTGCACCGCCTCTTGGTACCAGCCACGCTTGCGTGGATCATAATCGGCCGGGGCCTGCCAACCGTCGGAAGAAATGAAGCTGCCATCAGCCCGCCCTAGGAACGAGGTGAGAAAGTCCCCCGTATTCGCCAGCTGCTTCAGTGCGTTGTCTGGAGTGTCTGCATCCAAAGAGTCACTCGTTGCCTCAATGATACTTCTGCGTCCTGCAACCCACTCCTCGATGGTCGAGGCACTGCCCTCGGCGACGGCTTGCAGATTTTTTTCAATGGTGTTTTCGTAATGAGTCTTGACGGTGAAATAACTTACGCCGGCCACCAATACCATGGCCAAAGCGATAATCGTCACACAGGCGACTTGTATGCGGCGTTTCAAGGAGGACAGCATGGCGTTCACTCGATCGTTTATGTTGTTGAAAGTCGAAAACGCCACCTCTGAATAGGCGGCGCTTGAATGTACTATCGGCTCTCAATCTGAAACGCTTGAATCAAGATTTGGAGGGAATGCCACTTCATCGCTCTCTTTATAAACGTCAACGGCCCGAGCAATTACCCGGGCCGCGTGGTTTATCAAATGTTAATTATCAAGCCAGTTCATGGTCCTGACGGTCAGCGGTTTGCTGTAACGAGACAGGCTGTGTCAACGACGCTCTGTGTTCTCGCCGTGCAGCCAGCGTAAAGGC
>NZ_JIBT01000034.1 GCF_001039575.1 Halomonas sp. PR-M31 | reverse complement strand
CCGATGGTAGTGTGGGGTCTCCCCATGTGAGAGTAGGTCATCGTCAGGCATCTATCCGAGCCCCCAGCGTCAACGACGCTGGGGGCTTTTTGTGTTTGCTCGCTTGCTCGTCTATTTACCTAAAAGCCAGGTAAAATGGCAACGAGCCTACCCGATAGCAGGCTCGTTCGAAGCAAGAGAAAAAGATTAACAGTGGCCTTGGGCAATCATGGCATCGGCCACTTTTCGAAAGCCGGCTATATTGGCGCCAAGCACTAGGTTATTAGGTTGTTCGAACTCTTTCGCGGTATCGGCACATCGGCGATGAATGTCTGCCATTACGGTACGCAGTTTTTTATCGACTTTAGCAAGTGACCATTGCTGCATGCTGCTGTTTTGCGCCATCTCGAGCTGACTGGTCGCTACGCCGCCCGCGTTGGCTGCTTTTCCAGGACCATAAGCAATCTGCGCTTCCAGCAATCGACTGACGGCTTCAGCTGTCGAGGCCATGTTGGATCCTTCGCTTACGCAGTAAACACCGTTGTTCAGTAATGCAGTCGCATCGGCCTCGGTGACTTCATTTTGGGTTGCGCAAGGAAAAGCCAGTTCACCCTTGATCCGCCAGACCGCATGGCCGTCTTCAGGGTAATCCTTGATATCAATGAACGTCGCTTGAGGGTGATGCTCGACGTATTCTCGCAGACTGCTGCGTTTTACTTCCTTGAGCAGCTTGAGCGTATCGAGATCGATCCCTTCAGGATGATGAATGGTTCCGTTGGAATCCGAACAGCTGATCGGCAAGGCGCCAAGTTCAAGAAGCTTTTCGATCGTGTAGATAGCGACGTTGCCTGCTCCAGAAACGAGACACGTCTTGCCCTTTATCTCTTCACCTCGGGCCGTGAGCATGTCCTGGGCAAAGTAGACGGTGCCATAGCCGGTGGCCTCTTTACGACCCAGCGAGCCACCCCAGTCGAGCCCCTTGCCTGTCAATACGCCTTCGTATTGTCCCGTTAGTCGTTTGTATTGACCGAACATGTAACCGATCTCGCGTCCTCCAACGCCAATATCCCCTGCAGGAACATCGGTGTTGGGGCCGATATGACGATAGAGCTCGCTCATGAAGCTTGGCAAAAACGCATGATCTCAGTGTCCGATTTGCCCTTGGGATCGAAGTTCGATCCTCCTTTGCCACCGCCGATGGGTAGACCGGTCAACGCGTTCTTGAATATTTGCTCGAAGCCCAGGAACTTGATGATGCTTGCGTTCACGCTGGAATGAAAACGTAGGCCACCTTTGTAGGGTCCTAGGGCAGAATTGAATTGGATGCGATAGCCCTTGTTGACGTGCACCTTGCCTGCATCATCGGTCCAGCAGACTCGAAACATGATCTGACGTTCGGGTTCGACAATACGTTCGATGATTGCATGGTCATGGTAGTAAGGGTTCTGTTCGAGAAGCGGACGCAAGCAATCGAGTACTTCCTCAGCGGCCTGGTAGAATTCTTTTTGAGCAGGGCTACTCTGACGAAGCCCAGATAAAGTGTCATGAATATAGTCCATCAAGCCTATCCTAAGATGAGAGTGAAAAATGAAGTAGGGGCACCAATATAATGCATTAGGGGGTATGCACCAAGCGTATACCCCATGCTTGAAACCGACAGTGGAAGAATAAGATACGGCTTACTTATCCATGTGGATATGACGGAAGCAACGATCACTGTATTCTGCGAGGAATATTCAAGCCTGACTGAAGCGAGCCCATGTGTATTCCCAACCAGCTACTTTTCTATTGCCGTTCGGGCTTTGAAGAAGACCTAAGCGCTGAAATCACCGATAGGGCAGCGTCATTTGGTTATAGGGGTTACCCTGTCGCTCAAAAAGGCAATGGATTCATTCGGTTTGTGCTGTCGGATGAGATGCCGGGTAACGAATTGCACCGGGCACTCGCTCTCGACATTCTGGTCTTCGCCCGGCAGTCGTTGCTCGCGCTTGCACCACTTGACGTCTTGCCACGAGACAATCGTCTTGCGCCTATCATAGAGCAAGTGGTTGCCAGTGGCTGGAGCTTCGAGTCACTGTGGCAGGAAACTCCTGACACCAATGATGCCAAGGCGCTGGCCGGGTTGTTGAAGGCATTGCAAAGACCGCTGGAATCGCAGTTACGTAGGCGTGGTGCCTTGCGGCGCAAGGCGGGAGGACGTCGGCTGCATCTGTTCTGGACGCAAGGCGATCACGTACAGCTTGGCATGAGCTTTCCCGGTAATCGCAGTGAGTATCCAGGAGGCGTCAAACGTCTGCGGTTTCCTCATGATGCGCCCAGCCGCTCGACCCTCAAGCTTGAAGAGGCCTGGCATATCTTCGTACCCAAGGATCAGTGGTCAACGCGTATCTGCCAAGGCATGCAGGCAGCAGACCTGGGGGCGGCGCCGGGAGGGTGGACGTATCAACTGGTAAGGCAGGGGATGTTCGTCTTTGCCATCGATAATGGCCCCATGGACAAAACGTTGATGGCCACCGGGCAAGTCGAGCACTTGCGCGAAGATGGTTTTTCTTGGCAACCGCCACAGACACTTCAGTGGCTGGTATGCGATATCGTCGACAAGCCGATACGGGTCATTGAAATGATCGAACGCTGGTTGGTGCGGCGCTGGTGTCGAGAAGCGATCTTCAATCTCAAGCTGCCCATGAAGCAGCGCTGGAAAGAGGTTTGCCGCTGCATGACCCGGCTCGAGGAGAGTCTGAAACAGGCGGGGGTACGTGCGCAGATACGGTGCAAACAGCTGTATCACGATCGTGAAGAGGTCACCGTGCATGTGCGACTACTGGATTGATGGCATCATATCCCTAAGACCTTTCCCGCACTCACGGATGTTCGTAGGCGGTCACACGCTCTTCTTCCGTCAACAGAGGCAGTAGGCGCTGCATGGCATGCTCTCGAGCGCTACTTCGTTGCCATTCTTTCCAGGCGCGCAGATCTCGCCATGTAGTAATGAGCATACGGTGCTCCGTGCGCTGATACTCTTGCAGGCTTTCTCCCGCAATGAAGCCAGAAGCGCTCATGGCGGCGCGAACGACCTCTCTTGCCGCCTGCTCGTATTCTTCTTCAAGCCCATGCATGACACGACGCTCGATGATAATCTTTATCATGCTATCTACTTATCCATTCATCCATCTGCTTTTCCAGAGGTGAACAATGAGCAATTTTCCCGATTTTGACGCAGAACTGGACACATCAGGGCTGTACTGTCCTGAGCCCATCATGTTGATGCACAACCAGGTCCGCGACATGCAAGATGGCAGCATACTCAAGGTCATCGCTACCGATCCCGCCACTACTCGGGATATCCCCAAGTTCTGCAGCTTTCTGGGTCATGAGTTACTGATCCAGCATGAAGACGATGATCGCTATTTGTACTTTATCCGACTTAGCTGATTCCTACGGATCGTTAATCCCTTGCTCAGTCGTCGGTGGCCACCATACATGCCAGCGCTTCTAGAGTGATCGGATCCTCTTGTCGAATGCGATTGGCAATGGCTCGCTGGAAAAAGTAGACGACGGAATGTCGGCTACGACCAGGGTAGAGGCAGTCGTCGCCCGCCAGCACGGGATATGAGTCCACGAGGGTCGAGTCGACCAGAAGCGACTCCACGCTACCGTTGCTGTAAAGTCGCCAGCCAAACACCTGCTTGAGCTGCCACGGGCCTTCGTCATCGTTCAGGCACAGGGCGTGAGTACCTAGTGTATCGGGAAGCTGTTGCAGCAAAGTAGGCTCATTGGTTTCTTCATAGTCGAAATACGCTGCGGCATGCTCGAGTTCGAATACCTTGTGTTCCGGGGCGCTATGAAAAATTTCATCGGTCTCGGGATCGCGATAACCGGCAAAACATCCCTGTTCGCAGTCGTCCAGATCGTGGCAGGGCGTGAGAGCCTCCATCCAGGGCACCAGGCCCACGACTTCGCCATCTTCGCGCAACCCCCAGGCCAGAAGCGGCATCCCGTATAGGGTTTTCGCATCCGAAGACAGATGATAAAGCATTTCCAGCCCGTCAAGTTCCGGTGCCAGTCGCACCAGGCGACGCTTGGCCTTCAGCCGGTGACGCATCGCATCCAGATCGATGACCTGGGCGGTGCGGGGGGACTGTGGGATTCCCATGACAACCCTCCTAAGCAGCATTAATTCGGCTTTGGCCTTGCTTGATTAACTATTAGCACAGCTCGGTACGCAAAGTTAAGTCCTTGAGTGATTCTAGGCTTTGGGCATCAGGTCACAGCTGCGCCATACATCCTGCCAGAGTTTTACATGTTGCTGTATTGCTTGATTAAATTGCTCCCAAGGCGCCTCGGGCTCAGTAAGCGACAACCAATGTCTGCGATACTGCTCGATGGCCGGCAGCGATATCGGATGAGCGCTTAACAACGCATTGATTGCTTCGAGCCATTGCCGGGATGTGCGAGACAACCTGGCCAGATAGGGTTGAACTTCGGTAATGAACGTTGCGATGAAGATGTCGTACAGGCGATCTGCATTGGGATTGGTATGGTTCTTGTAACAGATCGGACGCTCTGCCAATCGCGCTTCGAGCAGGGCGGTGGTTTCCGTAAGTCGCTGAGTCGCCAACATCAGGCTGCGTAATATTTCAGCCGTCAGTGGCTCGCGTTGAAGAGTGTATAAATGGGATTCCAACGTGCTGGACTGGGTCGTCCAGTCTGGATTGAACTGATTGAGCGTGGCGTGGCGCAGGTAGTCGAGCGCGGCGAGGGACTCCGTCAGAGGAATCGCTGCATCAGGTGCCAGTGCGTTGCTTGCCCGGGAAAAGCTGGCGATCCATTCGCTGGAACCGAACAACGCATTCCAGCTTGCTGAGGGCAGCTGTGAGGTTTTGGTTCTGGTCAGATCGAGCAGACGTTGACGATCGTCTTCGTCAAGAGCCGACACCGCATCGGTATTCCAGCAGCCCCGTAGCGCGCGCCAAAGCTCCAGCTCATACAGCCAGTGCTGACTTGGAGCGGCCACCTTGCCCAATTGATTGTTCCGCTGGGCTACCAGGGAGGTGATACCGCATTCCCGTAGCGCATAGACATCCAGCATGCCTTGGCGGGTTTCGGGAATGTCGAATAAACGCTCATCCCGGGCCGGAAAGGCGGCAATGTTGTCCGGCCGCTGGGGTGAGGGCGCGTCCACCTCAAGACCATTACTGATGCGCTGTTGGTAATCGAGGAATAGCGCATCGGCGCCAGTTCTATCATCGCAGCCAGCGGCCATGGTCAACAGCATCAGTATCGGCGTGCAAAGAAGGTAGTGCTTAACTCTGAGGAACCTGCCTTGTGCCATTCGCAACACTCCTGCTGATTCGTTCGAGGCGCCAGCCCAGTAATAGCGCCGATGCTGTCAGGCCGGCGATCAATCCAATCCAGTAACCATACACTCCCAAGGGATCGACAAATCCGGGAATACCCACGGTTCCCAGCAGGTGACCGCTGCCTAGCCCCACCAGCCAATATGACAAAAGGGTGATCACCATGATGATGCGAGTATCTTTGTAGCCGCGCAGCGCGCCGGCCATGTTGACCTGTAGAGAATCCGATACCTGATAGATCATGGCGAGATAGATCAGAGACAACGCCAGCGCCTGCACGTTCTGATTGGCCGTATAGAGTTCGAGCACGGGTCTTACGGTCAGCCATAGAATTACATCGTTCAACAAGGCTATCAGCAAGCATACGAACACCCCGTTCCAGGCAACGAAACGTGCGCGCTCTGGATTGCCCATGCCTAGGGTGTTGCCCACGCGTACGGTAAGGGCCATGGCCAGGGACAAAGGCAGCATGAACAGCACGGAGGTATAGTTGAGTGCCACCTGATGAGCCGCCACGGTGATTTCGCCAAGGCTTGCGACCAGTAGTGCGATCAGAGTGAACAGGGTTACCTCGACGAAGATAGCCACCCCGATCGGCAGGCCGACATGAAGAAGCTCCTTCATCATCGTCCAGTGTGGACGCGTCAATGTCTGCCACAGCACCACCGGCGCATAAGCACGACTGCGCTTCGTATACAGCAGCATGGCCATACACATGGCCCACATGGAAAGCGCCGTGGCGATACCGCAGCCTACGGCACCCAGAGCAGGCAGTGCCCTGAGCCCGGAAGGCACGATCTCACCGAACAGCGCTACCAGGCCATCGCCACCGTAGATCAGCAGGTAGTTGCTGGGAATATTGATGCCAAGCCCAATCAGGCTGATCCACAAGGCCGGGCGGGTATGATTCATGCCGTCCGAGTAGGCGCGCAGTGCTTGATAAAGCGCAACCCCCGGCATGCCGAAGGCGACCGCCGCCAGATAAGCAGAGGAAAGCTCGGTAACCCGAGCCGGTACCTCCATGAGTCGAAAGATCGGCTCGATGGCAAACCACAGCATCAAGGCGGCGAGAATGCCTAGCACGAGGCTCAGCCAAAGCCCCTGATGCACATAGGGTCGAATGCGTTCGCTGCGCTTGCCACCCAACAACTGCGCAACGATAGGGGTCAGGCCAATCAGAGTACCGGTGATGAACAGCATCAGTGGCAACCACAGGCTGGAACCGACGGATACCGCCGCCAGGTCGGTAGCACTTACCCGCCCGGACATGATCACATCGGTAACACCCATCCCGGACTGGGCAAGCTGCGCACCGCAGATAGGCATGGCCAGTTTCAGCAGCGCCGCGCTTTCCTGACGACTGTACCGCGCCAATGTTGCGATGGACTTTGCCATGCCGCTACTCCCGTCGACCATCAAGAAGGCGCCATGTTAGCAACTACCCTGGGTTCCCGCTCGGATGCTTGGTTCGTATAATGACGATATGCATGCACACTCCATTTCCCACTGTTCAAATGACCTCATCGCACTGTTCGATGGGGTTTTTCGCGATACCTACCAGACCTGTCTCGTTCGAGGAACTGACGAGCCGCTCTATCTGCCCGCGGGTTCGGAGCATGAATGCCATCGCATCATTTTTGCCCATGGATTCTTTGCCAGCGCCCTGCATGAGGTGAGTCACTGGTGCATTGCCGGGGCCAAGCGTCGCACCCTTGAGGACTATGGCTACTGGTATCTACCGGATGGACGTGATCAGACGCAGCAAAGCTCTTTTGAGTCCGTCGAGGTGGCGCCTCAGGCGCTGGAACTACTGTTTACCCAGGCCAGCGGACGGCACTTCGAGGTGAGTATCGACAATCTGAATGGCGAAGCAGTCGATCGCCACCGTTTTCGTGCCCGAGTAGAAGCACGGGCCGAGCAGTATCTCCTCGAAGGCTTGCCCCGGCGGGCAGAGGCTTTTCGTTGCACGCTTCAAGCGTACTATCGCTGCCGCTTGACACGGGAAGCAGCGATCGCCAAGGGGCGTGCTCGTCTAGCCGAGTCAAAACCTGGGCATATTGTCACGGTCGAGGATTAATAGGGTTTGAATGTTGTTGTTGTTGCGTAATGAAAGTATAAATAGAATGATTCGCAATTATCCCACGAGCAACAGCTGCAACCGCAGTTCACAACCACAAGGGAAATCCATGTCCACTGCAAGAAAACTGCTTGTGACTACCCTGGCAGCCTCGGGTGCATTTGCCGGAACCTTCGCCTCCAGTATGGCAACTGCCCAGGATGAGGCCGGCGAAGTCAACATCTATTCCTACCGTCAGCCATTTCTGATCGAGCCCTTTCTTGAGGAATTCACCGCCGAAACGGGCATCGAAACCAACATCATATTTGGTGACAAGGGGCTAACGGAACGACTCAAGCGGGAAGGGCGCAATTCACCCGCGGATGTCGTGTTGACAGTGGACATTGGCCGCCTGCAGGAACTGGTTGACCAGGATGTGACCCAGCCCATCGAAGACGAAACCATCGAATCCAATATCCCCGAGCAGTATTTCGGTGAAAACAACGAATGGGTAGGGCTGACCAGTCGCGCCCGTATCTTTTTCACCAGCGTCGAGCGCATGAAGCCCGCTGAGATCGAGACCTACGAAGATCTCGCGGATCCGCGCTTCGAAGGTCGTATCTGTACCCGGCCCGCGTCAAACGCCTACAATGTTGCCTTGGTCGCCTCGATGATTGCCGAGCACGGTGAAGAAGAAACCAAGACATGGCTCGAGGGGTTCAAAAACAATCTGGCGCGCAAGCCCCAGGGCAACGACCGAGCCCAGGTAAAAGCCATTCGTGATGGGGTATGCGATATTGCCATCGGCAATACCTACTACTACGGCAAGATGATGGAGGATGAAGAGCAGCGCTCCTGGGCCGAGGCCGCCCGCATCGAATTTCCCAATCAGAACGGACGTGGCACTCACGTCAATATTTCCGGTATGGCACTGGCCAAGCACGCACCCAATGAAGAAAACGCCTATGAGTTGATGCGTTTTCTGACCGAAAAGACCGCTCAATCCATGTACGCGGACGTCAACTACGAGTACCCGCTCAATCCTGACGTCGAGCCCTCCGAGACCGTCGCTTCCTGGGGCGATTTCAAGGCCGATGACGTTTCTCTGGCGGAAGTGGCATCTTTGCGTCGTCGTGCGACCGAGCTGATCAATGAGGTTGGCTTCGACGATTGATTTCGTGATCGCGCACGGGTGAAATCATCGTATCACTCAAGGCTGCCGACCCGCTCGGCAGCCTGTTTTTTTGATGAAGAGCTGTTAACGAGTGGGCGAGAGTTCGTTGAACAGCCTGTTCCAAGGGTTGCCAAAAAGTCTATCAAAGGAGGCGCTGGATGAAGGGTACGGTGATTGCCACAGACGAGTTCGTCGAACGTCAGAGCACCGTCTCCTCGAAACGTATCGGGACCCATTGGGGATGGTTCATCGCCGCCTGGTCCGTGGCTGCGCTGGTAATATTGCCGGTAGTGGCGGTCATTTTTCTGGCATTTACCGGAAACGACGGCGGGGGAAGTGTCTGGGCACATCTGGCTGAAACGGTGTTGCCAGGCTATATCGCCACCAGCCTCAAACTGATGTTGGGCGTTGCGCTGCTCACCGGCAGTATTGGTGTGATCACCGCTTGGCTGGTCACGATGTATCAGTTTCCGCTGCGCCGCTTCTACGAGTGGTCATTGCTGTTGCCCTTTGCGGTGCCGGCCAATGTTATCGCTTATGTCTATACCGATGTCCTGGAATATGCCGGCCCGCTGCAAAATGCGTTGCGCGATCTGTTTGGCTGGAGTTCCCCTCGCGATTACTGGTTCCCCGAGATTAGAAGTCTCGGCGGCGCCGTGGTCATGCTCTCGCTGGTGCTGTATCCCTATGTGTTCATGCTGGCTCGCGCTGCGTTTCTCGAACAGTCTGCGGCCTTGAGGGACGTCAGCCGCACCCTGGGCTGCAATGGTTTTCAGAGTTTTTGGCGGGTTGCCTTGCCTAGCGCCAGGCCCGCCATCGCCGTTGGGCTGGCGTTGACACTGATGGAAGCACTCAACGATTTCGGCACCGTGGATTATTTTGCCGTGCGCACCATGACCGCAGGCATCTTCAACGTATGGCTGAACATGGGAAGCGTGCGTGGCGCTGCCCAGATCGCCCTGTGTCTGATGGTATTCATCGTGGGGCTGATCTGGATCGAGCGCCACGCTCGCAGGCGTCAACGCCAATTCGGCAAGGGCGATCAGTTTCGCTGCTACCGGCGCCCTCGATTGTCGACAGGCTGGGGCTGGCTGGCCTCCCTGGCGTGTTTTCTGCCTTTCGGTCTGGGCTTCGTTTTCCCAGTGGGCGTACTGACGCGCCATGCCATCGTCTATTTCGAACAGTCCTGGACCGATCGCTTTGTCGAATACGCGTTCAACAGCTTTACGTTATCGATCACGGCTGCGCTGCTGACGCTGATCATCGGGGTGCTGCTGGCCTACGCCAAGCGACTCGATCGCACCCGCTCTGTACAGCACGCCCTTAAGCTATCGAGCCTGGGCTATGCGATGCCCGGCGCCGTTATCGGTATTGGGGTGCTGATTCCGCTGGCAGGGTTCGATAATACTGTTGACGCCTTCATGCGCGAGACCTTCGGCGTCAGTACCGGGTTGCTGCTGACCGGCTCCATGGCCGCCATCATCATCGCCTACGTGGTCAGATTCCTGGCAGTTTCTGCCGGCGCCATCGAGGCGAGTCTGGACAAGGTGACACCATCCATGGACATGGCGTCGCGCTCCTTGGGGGAAAACTCCCTGCGCACCTTATGGCGCGTACATTTACCGCTAATTCGACCAGGGTTGTTGACGGCGGCACTCGTAGTATTCGTTGATGCAATGAAAGAATTGCCTGCGACCCTACTGCTGCGTCCGTTCAACTTCGATACCCTGGCAACCAACGTTTATCAATACGCTTCGGACTCGCTGCTTGAAATGGCGGCCTTGCCGGCACTGGTCATCGTGGTGGTAGGCGTGCTTCCGGTTATCGTCATTTCACGCACCATCGTCGCCAGTCGTAAGGAAGTGTAATATACAGGCTTGATTTTTTTGGGGAATGAACCAAGGTAATCGTTGATAACAGTAGAACGTTCGCAGAAATAATATTTGTCCAAGGAGGGAAGCATGCTGCATCGTATCGGAGCCATTCTGGCTATTCTGGCGTCGCTTTGGGCGCTCATCGCATCGGGGATTTCACTCTATCTGGGTACTGATGTCGGGATGCAAGCCGATCCTACCGAGCAGACCGTAGCAGGACTAGGCTGGCCGGAAGCGATCATAGCGTTGGTGGCCTTGATTGTGGCCGCCGTCACACTCTTCGGTAAGAGCCCTTATCTGGGCTTGGCCTTGGCGGTCATTGGCGTGATTGGTGTAATCGTTTCAAGTAGTGCCAACATCGCCTTCATGGCTACCGTGACGGCGGGGGGCGTTATGGCCTTCATGGGTCGGCGTCATGCGCAGCGTCACCATGGCAAGGAGCTACCCTAGGTAGACCAATCCCTGATCATTCTGTCTCGCTCAACCGTTGATGCAGGTACAGCATGACCTGTACCTCATGCTCCGGGCGCAGCGGTTCCAGTCCCAGCTCACCGAACAGTTCATTACGCGCCCGCGCCCATTCGCCACCCTTCATATCCGGGTAAAGGCTTTCGGCGGGCGCCAGCTCGACGAAGGGATCGACGCCGAAATCATCGAACAACCGCGACAGGGCCGCCTCGTCGTCGCTCACCCCAGCGGTATAAAGCGTCGTGCTGTAGTGATCACCCTCGAGTTCTCGAAGCACATCCAGCGGGCTGACACCAAAGGTGCGCAGCTCCTCAAGGCTGTAATCACCCAGCTTGAGCAGCTCGTCATCCAGCCAGTCATCATCGGGTTCAATGAGAGTGTGCTTGATCTGGCCATCCGGCAGTGCCCAGGCAATGGCCAAGGGTAGTGCATCGTCTTCACCGGTCTCGACGGCGATGAAGCCGGGAAAATCAGTCATGAGGGTGTCTCCAGGCGAAAGAAGCGGCGTGCCGTCGCGGTGGTGGCCCAAGCCAACTCCGCTTCATCGGTGCCGCGCCAGTGAGCGATCTCTTTCACGATCCAGGGCAGCAGGGCAGGTTCATGGCGTCGCCCCTTGAGTTTGGCGGGCAGGTTGCGCGGCAGCAGATAAGGGCAGTCGGTTTCCACCATCAGCCGCTGCAACGGAATGTCGCCAAGCAGCTCGCGTAGATGGTGGCCGCGTCGTTCGTCGCACAGCCAGCCGGTCAGCCCAATGTGCAGGTCGAGATCCAGATAGCCGTGAAGGGTCTGCCGCTCGCCGGTGAAACAGTGAATGACAGCGTCCGCGATATCGTCTCGCCAGGCACGCAGTATTTCCAGCATGCGTTTACCCGCATCCCGCTCATGAATGAACAATGGAAGCCCGCTTTCCACCGCCAGGCCAAGCTGTGCTTCAAAAGCACGCTCTTGTTCCGCAGGCGTGGAAAAATTGCGATTGAAATCGAGCCCACACTCCCCGACGGCAACGGTTTCGGGCTGTTGATGTAGATCCCGCATTGCTTGTCCAAGCGCTGGACTCCAGCCGCTGGCATCGTGGGGATGCACGCCGGCGGTAGCGTAGAGCCCGGGCGTTCTCTTGGCCAGTTCGACCGCCTGTTGCGCATGCTCGAGATCCGTTCCAGTGAGGATGAGCGTTGTGACATTGGCAGCCCTAGCTCGCGCGATGACCGCCTCCAGATCGTCGGCAAAGCTCTGATGGGTCAGATTGGCGCCGATGTCCACCAGCTCCGCGGAGGCGGTGAAACGAAGCGCTTGCGGTAGAAATTCATCAACGGTAGTAGGGGACGAAGACAAGACAAGACTCCTGACGGACTGGACTCGTTATTGTAACGCCTTGCAGCGGACCACAGTAGCCGGGTCATGGGTTACACTAGGCGACCTGAAATACTGGCGAGCGAGGTAGGTGTGTGACGTTGTTACGTCTTGAACAGTTGCAGTTGGCTTACGGCCCGCAGGTACTGCTCGATGGTGCCGACCTGGTGCTGGAAAGGGGAGAGCGTCTGGCGCTGGTAGGGCGTAACGGCACCGGCAAGTCTACCTTGCTGGGGCTGGTGTCCGGGAATAATCAGCCGGACGGCGGCATGATCTGGCGTGCGCCGGGCCTGCGTATCGGCGTGCTGGAACAGGACCTGCCCGCTGCGAGTGGCATGACCATCTTCGATGTGGTGGCGCAAGGATTGCCTCAGGCCGGTTCGTTGCTGGCGGAATATCACCATTTGATTCAGTCGCCGGACCCGGACATGGATCGGATGGCAAAATTGCAGACGCAAATAGAGGCCATCGATGGCTGGTCCTTTCATCAGCGCATCGGTACCGTATTGACCAAACTCGGCTTGCCTGCGGATGGCGCCATGAGCGATCTGTCCGGTGGCTGGCGTCGGCGGGTCGCCTTGGCTCGAGCGCTGGTATCAGAACCGGATCTGCTGCTGTTGGATGAGCCCACCAACCATCTGGATCTGGACACGATCACCTGGCTCGAAGAGCAGCTGTTGTCGTTTTCTGGTGCGGTGCTGTTCATTACCCACGATCGAACGTTTCTTTCGCGCCTGGCCACCGGCATTCTCGAACTCGATCGTGGCCGCCTGGGGCGTTATCCTGGCAATTACGCCCGCTATCAAGAGCAGAAAGCCCACGAGCTCGAGATCGAAGCGCGGGAGAACGCCGAGTTCGACAAGAAGCTTGCTCAGGAAGAAACCTGGATACGTCAAGGCATCAAGGCACGGCGAACCCGCAACGAAGGTCGGGTGCGAGCGCTACAGAAAATGCGCTCGGAACGCTCCGAGCGCCGTGAACGCCAAGGGCGAGCGACCATCAACGTCGATTCCGGTGAGCGTAGCGGCAAGCGCGTCGTCGAGTTGAGCGGCGTCAGCCAGCGTTTCGGCAATGACTGGGTGATTCGCGATCTGGACCTGGAAATACAGCGGGGCGATCGCGTCGGTTTGATCGGCCGCAACGGGGCAGGCAAGACCACGCTGCTCAAGATTCTTCTGGGGGAGCTTGCGCCGAGCGAAGGCAAGGTGCGTCTGGGCACCAACATGAAGGTTGCGTACTTCGATCAGCTGCGGGCAGGGCTCGAACCGGAAAAGACCGTGTACGACAACGTCGCCCAAGGCAGTGACCGGGTCAGCGTTGGCGGCAAGGATAAGCACGTCATCAGCTATCTGCAGGACTTTCTGTTCACACCGGAACGGGCACGTCAGCCGGTCAAGGCATTGTCCGGCGGCGAGTCGAATCGTCTGCTGCTGGCCAAGCTTTTCACTCAGCCGGCCAACGTGCTGGTGCTCGATGAGCCCACCAACGATCTGGACGTTGAAACCCTTGAGCTACTCGAAGAGCTGCTGCTCGATTTCGATGGCACCCTGCTGCTGGTGTCTCACGATCGCCAGTTCATGGACAACGTCGTCACCGAAGTGCTGGCTTTCGAAGGTGAAGGCAGGGTGCATGAATACGTGGGCGGCTACTCCGACTGGGTGCGTCAAGGCGGCAAACTGCCTCCTGCGCCCTGGGATTTCGATGCCAGCGTAGTCTCGAAGAAGGCCAAGAACGATACCGGCAGCCAAGTGTCTGCCAATACATCGAAGGCGATGGCGGCACCGGCGAAGAAGAAGGGTGGTAAGCTTTCCTACAAGGTGCAGCGCGAGCTCGACAGCTTGCCTTCCACCATCGAAGCCCTTGAAGCCGAGATCGCGGCTTTTGAGGCCGAGATTGGCGATCCGGGGTTCTATCAGCAGGAAGGTGATGACGTCACGCGGATGCTGGAGGCTCTGCAGGCAAAACAAGCGGAGCTCGATGCTGCCATGGAGCGTTGGATGGAATTGGAAGCGCTGGCCGAAGGTAGCGCTGATCCGTGATGGTGTTCTTACCAACTGCAAGGGCCGCCTTTTGGGCGGCCCTTGTCAGGAACAGTATGGTTCGTTGTTTGTCATCGATTGGTCTATTCCTGGGTTTCCCCTTCTTTGCCCACTCTTACCGCCAGTACATCGCAGTGGGCGCCGTGCAGCACCCCGGTGGAGGTCGAGCCGAGCAGCAGGGCGAAGCCATGACGACCATGAGAACCGACGACAATCAAATCCACATCGTATTCCCGGGAAAAGCGGTGAATTTCCGTATCCGGCATCCCCACCACCACATGCTGCTCCTCTCGAGGAATACCGTCAGGGTCGGCGATCTCGGCCAGGCGCTGTTTGGCATGGTCGTCCAGCTGATCCTGAATGCTGGTCAGATCCATGGGGATATCGCCTCCATAGGCAAAGCCTAGAGGCTCCAAGGTGTGAATGATGGACAGTTTAGCCTGGTTGCGTCGAGCGATGGGAATGGCGCGTTCGAGTACTTTGTGGGAGTCCTTGGTCAGGTCCACTGCAACCAGTACGTGACGGTATTCATTGCTCATGACGAGTTTTCCTTTACCGCATATTGAATGCTTTTACTTTATGCGGTGCCTGTAGGATACACAACTGATTCAAATCAATTTTGGGATTCTTAAATGGCGCTATGGCTGATCATACTATTCACCATGCTGATCATACTTTCACCTATGATGTGGTTACGTCCTTCTCGTCGCGACCGGCGTCTTGGGCAACTGCGCCAGCAGGCGCGCCATTTAGGCATTACGGTCAAGTTCGGCAAGCCACCGCTGCATGCTCCCCCTGCAGGTTTGGTCAGCTATCGATGGCTTTACCCCCAGGACCGGCCAGGGCCTTACTTCGTGCTGGTACGGGAAACTCATGCGAGTGAAGTGCTAAAACCCTTCGACGAAAAACGCAAGAACTGGCGTTGGCGCATCGAGCCTCTCAGATCGTTTTCTGGAAAGGCTCGATCCTGCTTGGAGCAAGTGCTCGAAGAGCTACCTCAGGATGCGCTGGTGCTTGAATCCGAAAGACGCTATTTAACGCTCTGGTGGGAGGAATCCCAAAGCGTAGAAGCATTCAACGCAAACCATGCCGCTCTGGTTGCTGTTTGCGAGGTTTTGGGCAGTCCCGTTCAAGATCCTAGCGCTGAAGAGTCAACCTGAGCGAATCAGACTTCGCTAACCGTTCGGGTTTGTATGCGCAATCCGTTTTTTTCGATACGGGTCAGCAGGTCCTCGAATAGATCAACTTCCTCCTGGGTGATGCCGCTGAGCATCTCTTCTCGGGCTTCCGTCACGATGGCATCGATGCGCTCCAGTAGCGGGTTGGCCTTGTTGGTAAGGAAGATGCGTTTGGTACGCCGATCATCATTGCAGGGACGACGTTCGATAAGTCCCTGTTCCGTCAACTGATCCAGAGTACGCACCAAGGAGGGCGCCTCGACGCCGATGGCCTTGGCCAGATCACACTGTGCCTGACCGCCCCCCATGCGCCATAGATGATAGAGCGTGACCCAGCGAGTTTGAGTAAGGCCAAGAGGTGCTAGCCGTTCATCAAGAACGGCACGCCAAAGACGGGGTACACGTGAGAGTTTGAAACCGATGCTTTCTTGCATTGTTTTATCACTTCGCAGGCTAAATAAGAAGATTGTCCAAGTCTGAGAAGCGCAATGCAAGTACAGTCAATAAACGCTATTAGGACCCAGGTAACAGACGGCGGATATCGAGCCCTGGAACACCGCCGGGAGATCGAATGGTTCCATCGGCCTGCATCGCTTTTTGTGACTCTTCCACCACTTTGAAGCGCAATACGCCAATGCGCTGTCCAGTGCCGGTCATCACATCGATACGCCAGTCACCCTGAGCGTTCTTTGGAAAATGCTGCTTGTGGGTCCAGGCCCGATAGCCCTTGTCGCGCCCGCCGTTGATGACCAGTGCAATACGATCGACGAGCTCCCCCTCATGGCGCCATTCATGATAGATCTTCTCTCGTAGGCCGCGCGGGGCACGAATCGCGGTATAGGCATAGAGTCCGGTGCGTTCCAGTGCTTGCGTCGTAAGCGCTACGTCGCCTCTGGGCTCCCGGGCAGCCGTATCGAAGCCGGGAGAAAGCGCCGAGCCGGTCAGCCATAGTGTTACCGGGGGCACCCAGGCACGGCTGACCCAGGCGGCTCCTGCCAGCACTGCGATCAAACCGAGCATGGCCAGCCAGCGTAATAGGCCTCGAGGCCGTGTCAGATGAATCAGGCTGGGCACGCTGAAAAACGCGGCAGCTAGCACCGCGAGCATAAAACTTTCGCCGGTAGTCAGCTGTAGCATGATAGGAAGCGTTACCAACACCACCAGAAATACGCACTGCGCATGAAAGATGAAATAGAGCCAGCGGTGGCGCTCCGCCAGTCGGAAATAGAGCGGATCGAGAATCGACAATAGTGCACAGCCAATCATCATTAGGGTGAACACTGTCTGTCCACTGGACCAGACGGTGGTGGCCAGCACGAAGGGCAGGGTAAAGAAAAGCGTTTCCTGATGTATCATCTGGGCAACGAAGGAGGTTACCGTGCCGGGTAAAAGGGACGATCCGCGACGCGCCAGAAAACGTCCGATCAGATTCTCGGAGAGAAGCAGCACCCAGGCCACCAGCAACCCCAGAGCCAGCAAGGCGCCCAGGGATTTCTGTCGGTCCACCAGGAAAAAGCTGAGCGCCCCCAATAGGAAAGCAACAGGCGGCCATAGCCAGGCATAGGGTTTGAATCGCTCTATCCAGCGCTCGGCGCGCTGATGTAACGTCATCCAGCGGGAGGAAGCATCGGTGGTCATGGTATCGCCAGGCTCGAATCACGAAGTTTTCTGCAGCGGCATCTTATCAGCTATATCTTTTGTCTATACGGCGAATAAAGGTCTCTACTTGACGCAGACGTCGCACTAACGCAAGCTGATTGTATTCAAACACTTGTATGAAATCTTTCTCTGCCAACCCCCTCCTCGTGGAGATTTCTCGATGATCTATCAAGCAACGCCCTCTCTGTGGCGAATAGTGGCGACGGCATCGCCATACTCACCCTCGATTTGCAGGGCGAGTCCATCAATAAGCTCTCCAGCGCCGTTATTCGCGAGCTGCAGGATGCCGTAAGCAATATCCAGGCCGAGAAAGATTTACGTGGGTTGATGATAAAAAGCGCCAAGGATGCATTCATCGTTGGCGCGGATATCACCGAATTTCATGGCATGTTCGCCAAAGACGAGGACTTTCTGGTCAACATGAATCAGGAAGTTCACGCCTTGTTCAATGCTATCGAAGATTTGCCATTTCCTACCGTTACCGCCATCAACGGCTTGGCGCTTGGCGGCGGCTGCGAATTGACGTTGACCACGGATTTTCGCGTAATGGCGGAGAAAGCGCAGATTGGCTTGCCGGAAACCAAACTGGGTATCGTGCCCGGCTGGGGAGGCTGCGTGCGATTGCCCCGCTTGGCAGGCGCCGACAACGCCATCGAATGGATCGCCGGCGGCACCCAAAACAAGGCGGATGCCGCACTCAAAAATGGCGTTGTCGATGCGGTGGTGCCATCGGAGCGTCTGGAAGCGGCCGCTCTGGATATGCTTATCCGGGCCAACGCCGGTGAGTTGAACTATCAGGTGCGCCGGGAAGAGAAAAAGGGCCCCCTCAAGCTCAACGCCATCGAGCAGATGATGGCCTTCGAGACCGCCAAGGGCTTTGTGGCGGGCAAGGCTGGGCCGCATTATCCAGCGCCCATCGAAGCCATCAAGGTGATTCAGAAAGGCGCCGGAGAAAGCCGGGAGCGCGCTCAGACGATCGAGGCCAAGGCCTTTGCCAAGATGGCCAAGACCGATGTCTGCTTCAATCTTGTGGGTTTGTTCCTCAACGATCAGCTGGTGAAGAAGAAAGGCAGCAAGTACGAGAAGCAGGCGATGGCAGTCGAACAGACCGCTGTATTGGGGGCCGGCATCATGGGGGGCGGCATCGCTTATCAGAGTGCCTATAAAGGCACACCCATCTTCATGAAGGATATAAAGGACGAGGCGATCGAGCTTGGCCTCAAGGAGGCGCGCAAGCTGCTCTCCAAGCAAGTGGAGCGGGGCAAACTGACGACTGAAAAACTGGCCGAGACGCTGAGCAATATTCGCCCGACGCTTTCCTATGGTGATTTTGGCCAAGTCGATCTGGTGGTCGAAGCGGTGGTCGAGAATCCCAAGATCAAAGGGGCGGTGCTCAGCGAAGTCGAAGGGCAGGTAGATGAAAAGACCATCCTGACCTCCAACACCTCGACCATCTCGATCACCCAGCTTGCCCAGCATCTTGAGCGTCCCGAGAACTTCTGCGGCATGCACTTCTTCAATCCGGTGCACAGAATGCCGTTGGTCGAGGTCATTCGCGGTGAGAAAAGCAGCGATGCTGCAATCGCCGCCACCGTGGCCTATGCCCGCAAGATGGGTAAGACACCCATCGTGGTCAACGACTGCCCGGGGTTCTTGGTCAATCGCATCTTGTTCCCCTATTTCGGTGGTTTCAGCCTATTGGTAGAGCAGGGCGCGGATTTTGAACGCGTCGACAAGGTCATGGAGAAGTTCGGCTGGCCCATGGGGCCGGCGTATCTGCTCGACGTGGTGGGCATGGATACCGCAGTTCATGCCAACGAGGTAATGGCAGAAGGCTTTCCTGAGCGCATGGCCCGCGAAGGTAAAACCGCCATTCAGGTGATGTACGAAAACGACCGGCTGGGCCAGAAGAACGGCAAGGGCTTCTACGGCTACGAAGAGGATCGCAAGGGCAAGCCAAAGAAGGTCTCCGACGGTCAGGCCCATGATCTGGTCAAGCAGGTCGTGGTCGGAAACCACATGGCCGAAAACCAAGGATTCAGTGATGACGACATCATTGCGCGAATGATGGTGCCCCTGTGTCTGGAAACCGTGCGTTGCCTGGAAGACGACATCGTTGGCACGCCGGCAGAAGCGGACGTCGCCTTGATCTATGGTATCGGCTTCCCCCCGTTCCGCGGTGGGGCGCTGCGTTATATCGACGCCATGGGTGTGGCTGAGTTCGTCGAGCTTGCGAACAGGCTTTCCGCCGAATTGGGGCCGCTCTACGCGCCCACGGACAAGCTGCGTGAGATGGCAAGCCAAGGCGAGCACTTTTACGCCAGTGACGCTCAGTCCACTCAAGACCAGGCATAAACCACCACCTAGTCAGGCACCATATAGTCAGGAGAGTCACAATGAGTCTGAACCCAAGAGATATCGTGGTGGTCGATGCCGTACGTACCGCCATGGCCAAGGCCAAAAATGGGGCCTTTCGCAACGTGCGCGCCGAGAATCTTTCCGCGGCGGTGATGCAGGCGCTGTTTGACCGCAATGCCGGGCTCGATCCTTCCCGAGTCGATGATGTGATCTGGGGCTGCGTCAATCAGACCCTGGAGCAGGCCATGAACATCGCTCGCAATGCGGCAGTCTTGACCGGCATTCCCCATAGCGTGCCCGCCCAGACCGTCAATCGCCTGTGCGGCTCCTCCATGAGTGCGCTGCACATTGCCAGCGCCAACATAAGGGCCGGCATGGGCGATTTCTATATCATCGGTGGCGTCGAGCATATGGAGCATGTGCCCATGACCCACGGGGTCGACGTCAACCCCGCTGCCAGCAAGCATGTTGCCAAGGCGGCGATGATGATGGGCCTGACCGCGGAGCTTCTGGGCAAGATGCACGGTATTTCCCGGGAAGATCAGGATGCCTTCGGCGTGCGTTCCCATCAGCGTGCATTGGCCGCCAACGAGAAAGGCTATTTCGACAATGAGATCATTGGCGTGGAAGGTCATGACGCCGACGGTTTTCTTCAGCTCGTGACTCGGGACGAAGTGGTGCGGGCGGATGCCAGCATTGAGGAGATGGCCAAGCTCAAGCCGGTGTTCGATCCGCGTAACGGCACGGTGACGGCGGCCACCTCTTCCGCGCTTTCCGTTGGAGCATCCGCCATGGCGGTGATGAGTTACGAGAGCGCTCAAGCATTGGGGCTGACGCCCATCGCCAAGGTCGTGTCCACCGGCGTTGCCGGCTGCGATCCTTCCATCATGGGCTATGGTCCGGTGCCTGCGTCTCAAAAAGCGCTCAAGGCGGCTGGCTTGACCATCGACGACATTCAAAGCATTGAGCTGAACGAAGCCTTTGCCGCCCAGTCCCTGGCGGTGCTCAAGGACTTGAAGCTGCGGGATCGCATGGATGAGGCAGTCAATCTCAACGGGGGTGCCATTGCCCTGGGTCATCCGCTGGGTTGCTCCGGCGCCCGCATCTGCACCACGCTGCTCAATGTAATGCAGCAGCAGGACACTGCCCTGGGTTTGGCAACCATGTGCATCGGCATGGGCCAGGGAGTGGCGACGGTCTTCGAGCGTCTCAAGTAGTCAGGCGTTACGAGCATTCTTCAGGAGACGACTGCTCGAGCACCACGTCATGACATCGCAAAGCGCCATCCCTGCGGGGATGCGCTTTGCATTTGAAAACGGGTTACTTCGAATATTGAGAAAATTGTTCTGCGTAACAGGGTGACGAGCTGAGTTCGATACTGCCTTTGTGGGCAGCATTGTTGCCCAAGGCCTCAAGAATGGCATCGCGCAAAATGGGAAGATGGGACTGATCGAGATTGCGAGCACCGCTGAGAAGGGTGAGCCGACCCTCACGGCACCAACGCATCAATGGCACCAGACAATTTTTGGCATCCGCCATTTCCCAGCGATAGCGACGAATGAATACGGCGTAACTGATCTCGCCTTGTTGCCACTGACGCCTCAGGACGTTGGAAGGGGATGCGTCGCGATACCAATCGGTCAATGACAGAGTGTCGCGACGCTTGCCTCGGGGCCAAAGCCGATCCACCAGCACCCGCGCACCATCCTCCGGGTCGGCTTCACTATAGATTCGCTTGAGGCGGATATCGTGCATGCTGCTGTCCTCGTTTGACGCTTGCGCTTTCTGGGTATTTCACTTGCCGTGAGCCTGTCGATCAGTGTCGTTAAGGCTCTACGCCAAGACGCATTCGGGGTTTAAGATACCACTATAGTAAAGCGATGCGATTATACCTATCGGTATTATGCTGAATCTTTTGAATCATGACAGGAGTACCATTTCATGAGCCGAGCTTTCGTCAAGGAAGACAGTGACGGCCCCGAAAGTCTTCCAGAGCGCGCCGTCAGTCAATTGCCCAATTACATGACCCCCACTGGCCATCGCGCCTTGCAACAGTGGCGCGCCGATCTGATTGCCGAGCGAGACACCTTGCAAGGAGGCGATTTGCAAGCCCAGTCGCGTATTCCGATGCTGGAGCGCGATATTCGCTACTGTCAGGCACGGTTGCAATCGGCTCAGGTCATCGAACCCAGAAGTGAGGCGCCGCAGAAAGTGATCTTCGGTTGCCGAGTCGAGTTTATCGATAATGATGATAAAACCTACCGTTATCGCATCGTCGGCGAGGACGAGGCGCTGTCACAGCGCAATGATGAAAAAGAGGCCTTGGTTAGCTGGGCCTCGCCCCTTGGACGGGCACTGCTGGGCTGCGAAGAAGGTGATATCACGACCTGGCCGAAACCCAGCGGCGCCATCGAAATCGAAATCACCGCCATCGCGCCCTGATCAAACCGCTTCTTCTTTTTCTACATGAATGCAGGCGACCTTGACCCGAGGAGTGACTGCCCCAAGGGGTGGGTCGCCTGGGTGCATTCCTCGGTTGCCATGAAACAGCGGGGCGCAAAAGGGCAACCGGGCGGTGGGCTAAGCGGTGAAGGTGGTTCGCCCTTGAGCTTGACTCGTTCCTTGCGCCGATTGGGGTCCGCTACCGGTGTCGCAGAAAACAGCGCCTGGGTATAAGGGTGGCGCGGTGTGGTAAACACTTCCGAGGCGGGCCCGGTTTCCACCGGCTGGCCGAAGTACATGACGATCACATCGTCGGCGATGCGTTGGACCACGGAAAGATCGTGAGAGATGAACACGTAGGCGAGGCCGAACTCGTCCTGCAGATCACTCAGCAGATTCAGCACCTGGGCCTGAATCGACAGATCCAGCGCCGACACCGGCTCGTCCAGCACGAGAATCTTGGGGTTGAGCATCAACGCCCGGGCGATGGCAATACGCTGGCGCTGACCGCCAGAAAACATGTGCGGATAACGATCCGCATGCTCCGGGCGCAGACCGACCTTCTCGATCATCTCTAGGGCCTTCTGCCGTCGTTGCTCGGCGTTCACATCAGACCGGTTGAGCTTCAGCGGTTCTTCGAGCATGGCGGCTACAGTCTTGCGCGGATTCAATGAGCCGTAAGGGTTTTGAAAGATGATCTGAACTTCGCGACGCAGTTCTCGTGGCGGTCGCTGTCCTTCCTTCAATTCCACCCGCTGGCCGTTGATGGTCAACTGTCCGCTGGTGGGTGGCTCGATCATCGTCAGCACCCGGGCCAGGGTCGACTTGCCACAGCCGGATTCGCCGACCACCGCCAGGGTCTGGCCGGGATAGAGATCGAAGCTTGCCTCGTTAAGTGCCTTGACCACCGCCGGAGCAGCGAAGGGACTGGTCTTGACGTGATAATGACGCGTCAGATTGACGGCGTTGATGACAGCGTCGTCACGCATGGCAGTATCCTTTTGGCGTTCTTGGCTGTTCATAAGAGACTTTAGAAACTTTTTATAAAGGATTGTTTGAAAACGAAATTTATAAAGGGTAGTGACACAGCGTCCGGGCTGGATCGTCGGGAGCAGGGCGCGGCTCCACCTCTCGGCAATGATCCGTGGCATAACGACAGCGTGGGTTGAACAGACAGCCCTCGGGGCGATTGTGCTGGCCCGGCACCACGCCGGGAATCGTCGGCAGGCGATCCTGGCCGCCGGCGCGCTCCGGTAACGCCGAAAGCAGCGCCTCGGTGTAGGGGTGACGCGGATGAGCGAACAGCGCCTTCACTTCCTGGCGCTCGACCTGATGTCCCGCATACTGGACGATCACCTGCTGCGCCGTCTCGGCAACCACCCCCATATCGTGGGTAATCAGGATCAGCGCCATGCCGTGCTCCTCTTGTAATTGGAGCAGCAAATCCAGTATCTGGGCCTGAATGGTAACGTCGAGTGCTGTGGTAGGCTCATCGGCAATCAGCAGGCGCGGGTTGCAGGAGATCGCCATGGCGATCATCACCCGCTGACTCATGCCGCCGGATAGCTGGTGCGGATAGGCATCGATGCGTTTGCGCGGATCGGGAATGCCTACCTGGGCCAATAGATCCAGGGTGCGCTCCTTGCGCTCTTTACGGGAGCCGCCCCGGTGCTGCTTGAGCATCTCGTCTATCTGGGTGCCAACGGTGAAGCAGGGGTTGAGGCTGCTCATCGGTTCCTGAAAGATCATCGACATTTCACCGCCGACGATCTGCCGCCGCTGGCGGGAACTCAGCTCACGCAATTCCTGGCCGTCGAACAGCATCTTTTCCGCGGTTACCTGGGCGGTCCAGGGCAGCAGTCCCATGGTGGCCAGCATCGAGACCGACTTGCCGGACCCGGATTCGCCAACGATGGCCAGCACCTCGCCCTTGTCGATGGCGATATTGGCGTTCTCAACCGCCGAGAACAGCCCGCTGGTAGTGCGAAAGCGCACGTCCAGCCCTTCGATTTCCAGTAGTGCCATGAGTGTCTCGTCGCGTTTAAGAACGTTTCATCTTCGGGTCCAGCGCATCCCGCAGACCATCGCCCATCAGGTTGATCATCAGCACCGTCAGCAGAATCACCAGGCCGGGAAAGGTCACCGCCCAGTAAGCGCTGCCCATGAATTCCCGGGCGTTGGCCAGCATGGCGCCCCATTCCGGCGTCGGCGGCTGTACCCCCATGCCCAGAAAGCCGAGTGCGGCGATATCAAGAATGGCGGTGGAAAATGACAGCGTGGCCTGCACGATCAAGGGCGCCATGCAGTTGGGCAGCAGCGTATTGAACATCAGTCGGGTGTGGCCGGCGCCGGCCAGTCGGCTGGCGATGACATATTCGCGATCCTTCTCGCCCATTACCGCGGCCCGAGTCAGACGCACGAAATAGGGCAGTTGCACCACGGCGATGGCGATCATCGCGCTGGTCAAACCTGGACTCAGTACCGCGACCAGCCCCAGGGCCAGCAGCAGGCTGGGAAAGGCCAGTACCACATCCATGGCCCGGGTGATCAAGGTTTCGAGCCAGCCACGAAAGTAGCCTGCCAGCAGGCCGAGGAAGATACCCACGACCATAGACAGCAGTACTACCATGGCGCTGATGAACAGCGAATAGCGCGCCCCGAAAATCAATCGCGACAGGATATCCCGGCCTACCGCATCGGTGCCGAGAATGTAGTTCCAGGTGCCTTCTGCATGCCACACAGGCGGCACCAGGAAAGCCTCGCGATTTTGCAGAGCGGGATCATGGGGCGCGACCCAGGGGGCCAGCAGGGCAATGACGAGTATCGTGGCGATGAAGATCAGACCTACCAGGGCACCACGGCTGGCGCTGAAGTAGCCCCAGAACTCCGCAAACTGGTAGCGAAACGTGCCCGGGGCCGAAGCGGTCGGTGACGTACTCATGTCCGCCTCCTAGTAGCGAATGCGCGGGTTGATGACGCCATAGGCGACATCCACCAGCAGGTTGACGATCATGACGATGAAGGCGATCAGCACCAGGCCACCCTGAACTGCGGGGTAATCCCGGCGCGAGATGGCATCGATCATCCATTTGCCGATACCTGGCCAGGAGAAGATCGTCTCGGTGAGAATGGCCCCGGCTAACAGCACCCCGACCTGCAGGCCAATCACCGTGACCACCGTGATCAAGGCGTTGCGCAGGGTATGCACCATGATCACGCGGAAATTGGAAAGTCCCTTGGCCCGGGCGGTGCGCACATAGTCTTCACCCAGTACCTCGAGCATCGAGGAGCGGGTCTGGCGGGCGATCACCGCCATGGGGATGGTGCCCAGCACGATGGCCGGCAGGATCAGGTAGTGCAACGCCGACAAGAAGGCCGCCCAGTCTCCGGCCAGCAGGGTATCGATGGTCATGAAGCCGGTGATCGGGTCGACGAAATAAAGAAAGGAAATGCGCCCGGAAACCGGCGTCCAGCCCAAGGTGCTGGAAAAGAACATGATCAGCAAAAGCCCCCACCAGAAGATCGGCATGGAGTAGCCGGTCAAGCTGATGCCCATGACGGTGTGATCGATGGCGGTGCCACGACGAGTGGCGGCGATCACCCCGGCAGGCAGGCCGATGAGAATGGCGAACAGCAGGGCGAATGCCGAGAGTTCCACAGTGGCCGGGAAGCGGCTCATGAACTCGCTCATCACCGGTGTATGGGTCACCAGAGAGGTGCCCAGATCGCCTTGCACGAGATTGCCAAGAAAATCGAAATATTGTGCAAACACCGAGCGATCGAAACCGAGCTGGGCTTCGAGCTGAGCGTAGCGCTCGGCTGAAATTCCTCGCTCACCGGCCATCAATAGAATGGGATCGCCGGGCAATAGGCGGATAAAAGCGAAAGCAACGATGGTGACACCGATGAAGGTCGGTATCAGCTGTGCCAGCTTGAGTAGAACGAATTTGAACATGGGATCGTGTCAGTCAGGTCTAACGACGAAAAGATATCCGGACGGTCGCGATGACCGTCCGGGAAATGGCACGTAAAAAGCGTTACTCGAGATCCACTCCCTCGAAGCTATGGCCTCCCAAAGGATCGATCGTGTAGCCGGTGACTTCTTGGCGTAGGGGCATGAATACCGTCGAATGGGCGATGGTGTTCCAGGGCGCCTGTTCCTTGAAAATGACCTGGGCCTGCTTGTACAGCTCTGCACGCTTGTCCTGATCGTCCAGGGTCTTGGCTTCATTGATCAGCTTGTCGAAGGGCTCATGACACCACTGGGCACGGTTGGCGCCGCCGACGCCGTCACAACCCAGCAGCACCGCCAGGAAGTTATCCGGATCGCCGTTGTCCCCGGTCCAGCCCAGGATGACCGCGCCGTCACGATCGAGGCTCGAGGAGCGCTTGAGATATTCGCCCCATTCGTAGGTGACGATTTCCGCATCCACCCCGACCTTGGCCAGATCCGCCTGCATCAGCTCCGCGGTGCGTCGGGCGTTGGGCATGTAGGGGCGTTGCACCGGCATGGCCCAGATGTTCATTTCCAGATTCTCGATGCCTGCGTCCTTCAGCATCTGCTCGGCTTTTTCCGGGTCGTAGGGGTCGTCTATGGCTTCGTTGTAGCCCCACATGGTGGGCGGGATCGGGTTCTTGGCGACCTGGCCCGCGCCCTGGAACACCGCATCGATGATCGCATCCTTGTTGACCGCCATGTTCAGGGCCTTGCGCACTTCGGGATTGTCAAAAGGCGCCTGCTGGGTGTTGTAGGCGAAATAGGCGACGTTCAGCCCAGGTTCCTCGAGTACCTGGATGCTGTCGTTTTGTTTCATCTCGTCGATGTCGGAGGGGTTGGGATAGGGCATGACATGGCACTCCCCGGCACGCAGCTTCTGATAGCGCACCTGGGCATCCGAGGTGATGGCGAATACCAGGTTGTCCAGGGGCTGTTTGCCGCGGAAATAGTCCGGGTTGGCGGAATAGCGAATCGCCGCGTCTTCACGGTAGTTGACGAACTGGAAGGGGCCGGTGCCGATGGGCTGCTGGTTGACCTTTTCCGGCGTGCCTGCCTCGAGCATCTTGTCGCCGTACTCCTTGGACTGAATCGAGGCAAAGTCCATCGCCAGGTTGGCCAGGAAAGGCGCTTCGGGGCGAGTGAGCTTGAACTTGACCGTGTAGTCGTCGACCTTGACGATCTCGTCGATCAGCTCGGACATCGACATGGCGTTGAAATATTCGTAGCTGCCGTTGTTGTGCTGATAATAGGCGTTGTCCTCGTTCATCTGGCGATTGAACGTATAGATGACATCGTCGGCATTCAGCGGACGGCTGGGGGTGAAATAGTCGGTGGAATGGAACTGCGCATCGTCGCGCAGGTTGAAAGTGATCTCCTTGCCATCCTCGGAAACTTCCCAGCTCTCGGCGATCCCGGGGCGCAACTCGGTAGTGCCGGGCTTGAATTCGATCAGGCGATTGTAGATGGGCTTGCTGGAAGCATCGAAGGTGGTGCCGGCGGTGTAGAGCGAAGGGTCAAAGCCTTCCGGCGAACCCTCGGAGCAATACACCAGGGTCTTGGCCATGGCCGGGGTCGTTCCAAGCGCAAAGGCAGCAATGCCGGCTGCCAGCAGTGTTTTTTTCATTGTTACTCTCCTGCAGGGTGCGTAAGGGATTAGCACAGTCCGAAATCAAGCCCGTTTCGATGCTGCGCCTTGGCAATAGTTTGCGGGTCCAACGAACGTTTGATCAACTAACCCTTTAGTTCAAGATGGCCATTGGCGATACGACCTTGCGTTCCATAACGCCAGGGGCGGTTTTGCAACCCGTGGCCTACCGGCAGGCCGCTGAAAAGCGGCAGTGAAAGCGGGCGAAGCACCTCGGCAAAGATCGCTTCGAGAGGCGTGTCGCCGTAGGGGGAGCAGCCCTCGAAGGTGCCAAGACAAACCGCGCCAGCCTGATCGAAAGCGCCAGAATAAACCAGCTGCCACAGGGCGCGCTCGAGGCGATAGTAGGGCTCGCCGACATCCTCGAGAATCACCAGGGCACCCAGGGGCGCCTTGAATTGCAGCGGTGTTCCGGCGACGCAGGCAAGCGTCATCAGGTTGCCGCCCACCACTGGCCCCTCAAGGTTGGTTTCTCGGGAAGAAGCGCTGCCAGCATCATGTTGTTTCAAGGCAAAGGCAGGGGGTGTCTCACCTTCAAGCAATCCCATCAGCTCTCGAATCTGGCGCTCGGCGACCTGACGTTGCTCTTTTGATTCGTGCTGCATCAGGGCTGCCTCCTTCATGACCGGACCATGAATGGCCGACAGGCCCTGGCGATGGCATTGATCCAGCAGCACAGTGATATCGGAGTAGCCGATCAGGGGTTTGGCAGGGGACAATCGCGGCCAGTCGAGGTGTTCGATCAGCTGAGCGCAGCCGTAGCCGCCACGCACCGCCCAGACCGCCTGGGTGTCTGGGTCCGCATAGGCGGCGTAAAGCCCTTCCAGACGATGCGTTATATTGCCCGCAAGATAACGTTCGGGGGATTGCAACTCGGCGGGTATTCGGACTTCGATGCCCAGCACCTTGAGTGCGACGGCGGCGGCATCGATGGTTCTTGGGTCGGTATAAGAAGAAGGGGCGACGATGCTGATGCAAAAGGACATACAAGAAGGCTCTGATGACGAAATTCTGCGCTTATCCTGCCTGAATCCGCAGCGTGCTGGAAAGCTGAAGTACAAGATTGATTATAGGCCCAGTCTGCAACAGACAAGGACGCCTCATCCAAGCTCGCCGATGCAATTGTTCGACGTCACTCTTCCTGTATAGCACGGGCCAGCATGTCGCCGAGAGGCTTGGTGATGTAACTGGCGAAGGTTCGTTCACCGGTGCGAATCATCACCTCTGCGGGCATGCCCGCCAGAAGCTGCATGGTCTCGGTCATGTTGGCCATGCCCTGTTCTGTGACCTTTACCTTGGCCTTGTAATAACGAGTTCGGGTGACTTCATCCTCGAAGCTATCCGCGGACACATGCACGATTTCGCCGTCGATGACATTGGATAACCGCTGATTGAAGGCACTGAATCGAATCTCGGCCTGCAGGCCAGCATAAATATTATCGATATCACTATCCGGTACCCTTGCCTCGACGATAAAGCCATCTCCGGACGGCACGATATCCATCAACGGATCACCGGAGCTAACCACTGCCCCCAGCGTATGAATCTGCAGGCCGACCACCGTGCCGGAAACCGGTGCCAGAATATGGGTGCGGCGTACCTGGTCGCTAAGGGCCGTGATACGCTCACCGCTGTCGGCGATCGTTGACTGGGCCTCGCGCAATCGCTCGCCGATATCCCTCTGAAATTCCTGGCGACGGATTTCCTTCTGCAGACGATTCTCGATGATCTGTGATTTCAGGCGTGCAATGTCTGAGTCGTACTGGGTGTTTTCACCCTGAAACTGCAGCACCTGACGTTCGAGTTCGCGCAGTCTCTGATTATTGCCTAACCCTTCCTTGAACAGCGAACGGTGATTGTCTGCTTCGTCGGTGAGAGAGCGAATGCGCGAGACGTTGATCGTTTTGGTGGTTTCAAGACCGGCAATCTGTTCTCGCATTTGCACGACCTGTTCATCGAGGGCTGCTAGCGTTCCCTGAAGCGATTCGCGACGCGCTTCAAACAGGCGTTGCTGCACGCTGAGCACTGCCTGAACCCGCTGTGAATCGGCGTTCAACAGCTCCTCGGGAAAGCTTAGGCGCTGCTTGCCGGTCTGTTCCGCCATCAAGCGGATCACGCTGGCCCGGGCAATATGATACTCAGATTCGGCGATCTGGAGTCGAGAGCGGGACTGGGTATCGTCGAGCACCATCAGTACCGCTCCGGCGTCGATACGATCGCCGTCCTTCACTCGAATTTCCTTGACGATGCCGCCCTCGAAGTGCTGCACGGTCTTCTTTGATGTTTCCACCGACACTGCACCCGGGGCTACCACGGCAACCGCCAGTTTGGCAGTCAAGGCCCAGGCTCCGAAGCCGACGAAACCCAGCACTAGGAATGTCAGGCCCAGACGGCGATAGCTCGTATCTTGAGTGGGAAGCATTGCGGGGCGGGTGGCGGTGGGTTTTGCGTCAGCATGCGGCGTCGGCGCCTCGGCGGGAATGAAATCAGCAGCATTCTGTTTGTCTTCGTCGCTCATGTACTGGCTCCTGGGTCTCGGCAAAAAGGTCGTCCGTTTTTCTGATGCTTGAAATATCCTACCAATGCTTGCGACTCAGGAAGGCGTTGCGCGCCATTTCATTCACGAATGATGCGGCCAAACTGGGAGTGTTACGTAATAAACGCCAGTACTGGTTAACAATTAAAACTATTTTTTTACTTATTTAAAGACAATTCAAACATTATTATTAAGAATTTAATACAAAAATATTAGTAACTTGAGCGATGACGCTGCAAATATTTTTATGTGACTGGTTTTATTTTAGTGATTGGTTTTTCTTAAGAAACTGAATTCTAAATATTATTAAGAGCCATCATAGGATTCATGCTCATTGATCAAAATAGCAACGATACTGCCCGAGCCTCCACGGCAAGCGGCATATAAAAGCGTTTTATAAAAAATAGATTCCGTGAGGTAGCTGATGGTTTCCATTTCACGCATCGATACATCGACTGGTGTGCGAGTAAACAGTCTGGAAGAGAACAAAGATAGTGTCGTCGATTTTGGTGACACGGTGGCTGATGCGATCAATGTAGATGCCAGCGTGGCAAAGGCGGGTACCGGGCCGCTTGCCGAAAATGACAAAACCATCGAAGCCCTGTTTTTAGTCGAGATTCAGGGTGAAGCGCTGACTATCGAGGAAAACGAGGAAAACCCGGATACCGTGGTACGCGATGCCCGCAATCCGGAAAGCAACCCTGGCACTGGTGCTGATGGTCTCTGGGACGGCTACACCGGTAACGGCTATCTGGATATGGGGATTGATATCGGCGATGCGGCTTTATTTAATGTCAGCGTCGAAGAAGCGGGTACTTATACCCTGAGCGTACGCTATGCCAATGGGGCCAAGGCTCAGGTCGATCGTCCGATGGATATCCTGGTGGGCGGTGCTTCCCAAGGCACGATGGTTTTTCCTGGAACCGGTGCGGGTGACGCAGGCTGGCTGAACTGGACCGACGCGACCATCGATCTCGAACTTGCCGCCGGTAGCAACACTCTTCGCCTGCAGAACCTAAGTGATAACGGCCCTAACATCGACAGATTGTCGGTCAGTCGAAATATAACGTCACCACCCGAAGAGCCGATATCTGAACCCGGTGAGCGCTTCAAGGTCAAGGTCAACTTCCAGCCGGATGACGTTGCTACGCCGAACGGCTATGTGGCGGATACCGGCCTGGCCTTTGGCGAGCAGTCCATTGAAGTCGATGGCCAGGTTTACCAGTACGGTTGGGTCAGCGAAGCGTCGATTGCCGATGGAACTGACAACGGCACCACGCCCTTGGCCATCAATGATCAGTCAAGCGTCGCCGTCAATGATCGCACCGACGACATTACCGGGCTCGATCCGCGGCAGGGCACCTATGCGCCCTTTGCGCTGCCAAGCTACGTCGAGAAAGCCGGTTGGGAGATCGAGCTTGGAAACGGCTTTTATGAGCTCACCGCCTCGATCGGCGATACCTCCGGGCCGTTTGACAGCAATTACGTGCTCAATGCCGAAGACGCGCCGTTCAATGATCCGTTCACGCCGTTTCGGCCAGATGATTTCCCAGCGGATAACAATCCATCCGACGATACCCAAGGCTTTCGCTCCGACTTGGTGACCAAAGTCGTACAGGTCACCGATGGTCGCTTGACCCTCGATTCCATTGGCGCAAATAGCGTTAATACCGAGATTCAGTACCTGGAAATTCAGGCGTTGCCGGATCTCACTCCTGAAGATGACCGCAATGCGCCGCAAGACTATGCCTTCTTTATCGACCCAAGGGCGATCGCGGGGGTAGGTGCGAATGAGATCGCGGTGGATTTCGATCCTCAGGATGGCAGCGCACCGGTAGGAGTCGATCCGAACTCGGATATTTTCGTGGGTATCTCCGTGGTGGATGGCCGTGGAGGGGCGCTGTTGGAAAGCTTGCAGGATGGCTCGGTGCGGTTGTTCGAGACCCTCAGTGGGGAAGAGGTGACATTCAGCGTCAATACCACTGGAGGCTTCGATTCCTTGACCGTCTCGCCCATCGGCGGACTCAAGAAATTCACCAGCTACACGCTGACAATCGACGGCTTCAAGGATCGTGGCGATAACGACAATCCAGGCGCGCCAACCCGGGAATTCCAGAAATTCACCAATACCTTCGTCACCGGTGCATCGCGGGATGCAATGGCGAGGGAAGTGGCTTTCAAGGATGTCGTGGAACTCAATGGGGCGATGGATAGGGCCTTTGGTTTCACTTCCCTGGAGATCTCGCCGGACGGCTCGAAGATGTATATCGCCACCATCACCGGAGATATCAAGCGTTACGATGTGGATCCGATCACCGGTGGGTTGTCCAACGAGCAGGTCCTGTCGTTGGACTACTTCGATCAGCCGGGCGTGGAGCAGAACCGCGGCATCATAGGACTTGCCTTCGACCCCAGAGATTCCAACGTCCTCTGGGTCAGCGACAACTATCCCATTCCACTTACCGGTCGAGACAATGGCGTGCCGGATTTCAGCGGGCGCGTAAGCAAGATTACGCTTGAAGAAGGTGGCGAGTTTGCCGGCACGGCGGAAACCTATATCACCGGACTGCCGCGCTCGAACGGTGATCACGTCACCAATAGCCTTGAGTTCCGAGCCAATCCGGATTATGACGCCGCGATCAACCCGGAAGAGCCGTCGCATCTGCTGTACTTGATCCAGGGCTCCAATACCGCCATGGGCGAGCCGGATAGTGCCTGGGGCGAACGGCCGGAACGCTTGCTGAACGCCTCGGTCATGGAGATCGACCCTACGCGAAACGCACCGGAAGCGGGCTTCGATGTCTCCACGGAGCCATTACCCAGCGATGGGCTCAATCGCCGCTTCGATGATCCCGATGGTTATCCCAAGAATGGGCCTATTCCTATGGATAACGGCCAGTTCCTGGTCTTTGCCGAAAATGGCACCGCCACAGTGCAGGACGGCGCCGGCAATATCCTCGAGCGCTTCTACGACCCGTTCACCGACGATGCGGTGGTCAAGCTCTTCGCCACTGGTACGCGCAACGCCTACGATCTGGTCTGGCACTCCAATGGATCGCTTTACGTGCCCACCAACGGTTCCGCCGCAGGCGGTAACACGCCGGACGATCCCGCCACGCCTGAAAACGAGTTTTTTGAAGGCGTCGAAAAGCAGGACGACTACCTGTTCAAGGTTCAGGAAGGCGGTTATTACGGGCACCCGAACAAGCTGCGGGGCGAATACATTCTCAACGGCGGCAACCCGACGCCGGATAACGACATCAACCAGGTAGACAGGTACCCGGCAGGGATAGAGCCGGACGCCAACTATCGCATCGAGGAAGCCTACTCCCTAGGCGAGAACCGCTCACCCAATGGCGCGACGGAATACACAAGCGGCGTATTCGGCGGCAACCTGCAAGGTAACCTGTTGTTCGCCGAGTACTCCGGTGGCGACGACATTCGTTCGATCACCCTCGATGCCGATGGCAACGTCATTGGTGATGACGTGCTGCGGGATATGGAGGGTAACGTGATCAGCTATATCGATCCGCTGGATATCATCGAGAACCCGGCGACCGGCCAGCTTTATCTCTTGACGCTGAATCGTAGCAATGGCCAGAGCCAGGTCGTGCGTCTCGATCCGACCCCGGGCCGCGTGATCGACGGGCCGGGTGATGACGATAATGGCGAGCTTGTTCCGGTTCTGACCATCCAGGCCGAGGGCAATATTCCTGATGATGGCACCTCGGTCACGATAGCCAATAGCGCGGAGGCGCAGATCGAAATTCGTACCCTGGCCAACCCGGAGTCGAGCCTGTCGCTGCAGCCTACCGGTCTGCGCCCAGGGTCTTTTGGCGTCGATGGCAATACCGATGATACGGACAGTATCGCCGGGGGCTACGCAGACTTTGGCTTTACCAATGCGGACTTTTTGACCTTTGGCTTTGAGCTGTCTGGCGATCAGGCCGGCGAGTCGGTGCTGCAGGTACGCTACGCCAATGGCTCGGACGCACGTCGTCCGCTGGAAGTGTTCGTCAATGGTGCCAGTATCGGCACCTTTGCCTTCACCCCGCCCAGCGAAACAATTGACGACGACGCCTGGAATATCTGGCAGACGCTGAATATTCCGGCGGAACTGGTCTCGGGGCTCAATACGGTACGCTTTCAGGCCGTTGCGGCAACCGGACCCAACATCGATCAGCTGCAAATCCTCCAGCAGCCCCAGGACACCACACCGGACGATTCGAATGCGCAGATTGCCATCCTGAGCAACGATGCGGCCTATTTTCCCGATCGACTGCAGTTCAACTACCTGGAGAACAATAGCGCCTCGAATCCGGACCGCGACTTCAAGGAGGGCGGTAGCGTCGTGATCAGCAATACAGGCATCGAGGAGCTATCGGTCATCGAGGCGAATCTGACCGGGCCCTTTGCGCTGACAGAACCGGATATCTTCAACGATTTGACCCTGGAAGCAGGGGAGTCTGTCACGGTCGAGATTCTTTTCGATCGCGACGTCTATACGCCGCCGACTAACAATGCGGATGATGGCGTCTTCGGGGGTGCATTGCGATTGGTTACCAATGACGCGGATACACCGGTTGCCGAGGTGCAACTGGCGGGCTTCTGGCAGGCCCGGGACGAAGGGGGTTGGGAGCCCAATATCAACGAAGTATGGGAGGTCTTCGGTTTCGGCAACGCGATCGAAGGGTTGAGCACCCAGGGTGGCGGGCAGAGATCGGTACTCGACGACTTCGATCTGTATCGCCCCGTCAACGACGATGAAGTGCTGTCGCGCTACTGGAAGATTGCGGACGGCTCCGAGTCCGCCAAGATCACTCAGATTGCCGCTTTCCATGGTGACGGCGGGGCGACCCTGGGGATTCACAATCCCGGCAACAAGAATGCCGACATCATCCTGTCCAAGCATGCCGGCGACAACAACCAGTCCCTTTTACCCACAAAGAACGACGGTCAGTTTGCCACGGCGACGATCACCCGGGAGCAGATTCCCAAAAGCTGGCTTGGCAACGACATCTTCGGTATCGAAGTTGCCAACCTGTCCACGGACCCCGCTCTCAACCCTTCTGGCGGCGGCACGGTACCGGCTGATGCAGAAGGCATCGAGCGCGGCTATACCGTGAGGATGTTTCAGGCCCTGGAGGCGGACGGCAACGTGATTCCCAATACCTATCTAGGGGTCATGGATTACACCGGCATCAACTACGACTACAACGACAACATGTTCGTTGTCGAAGGCGTCGAAGCAGTTTTCGATGGGGGACTCTCAGCCAGTGACGATGATGTTCCAATGAGTGACAGCGTCAGTCTGGTGGGGGTTGGGATGAATGCAGCAGGCGATATGCTGTAAGAAGGTTCAGGATCGCTGTCGTGATCAAGGTGCTGTCCTTGCGCGAGTCTGCTTAAGTCGAGTAGGCATCTTGCCGATATCATAGGATTCAACGTGGCCGTAATAAAGAGAGCACAGGATGCAATGGACCGTGGCACATAGCTGGCTGGCATTAGCATTGATATTGGGACTGCTGGAACTTACCTCCGGAGCGCTGGTATTGCTGGCGCTAGCGTTCGCCGCAGCCGGTGCCGGGGTGGTGGCATATCTCGGATTCGGCTTCACGATACAAGCCATCGTATTGGCGCTATTGGCAGGGGTGCTCATTCCCATCGTCATTCGCCTCATCCGCCCCCACTTTTCTCCAAAGGGTGTGCGCTACGGTACGACCGGTTCCGGGGCTGAGGTCGGTCAATACTTTTTTACCACGCGACGAGATTTCGATCAGGCGATCAGCGTCAAGATCAATGGCGATCTTTATCGCGCCCGCTTTGAGGATGAAAGTGACCCTGAAGAAAATATTCGAGTCGTGCTGCTGCGTTTTGAAGGCACAGTGGCTGTCGTCAAACCCGCCGTGAAGTAACGCTTTTCAATTACACTATCTTAGGAAAATCTACATGGATATGGGAATCTCTCCAGGCCTGATTCTGGCCGTCATTCTAGCGGCCATTGCTATCCTCATGCTGGTCAAAGGGTTGGTCGTCGTTCGCCAATCCGAAGTCATGGTGATCGAACGTCTAGGCTCTTATCATCGGACGCTGGAAAGCGGCATCAATCTCATCATTCCTTTCATCGAGCAGGCGCGCCCAATCACCATGATCCGGTATCGTCGCCAAGGCGATGAGTACTTTCCCATTACCAGCGAAGAAACGCGTATCGATCGGCGTGAAACGGTGATGGACTTTCCCGGCCAGCCGGTGGTGACCACGGACAACGTGACGGTGCGAATCAATGGCGCCTCTATTTCCAGGTCATCGACCCCAAACGGGCGGTTTATGAGGTCGAAAACATGAGTCAGGCCGTCGAGGTGCTGGCCAAGACCACTTTGCGTTCTGTGGTGGGCAAGATGGAACTCGACAAGCTTTTCGAGTCCCGTGCCGAGGTCAACAGCGCCATTCAGGCGGAGCTTGAGGAACCCGCCTCCAAGTGGGGAGTGAAGATTTCCCGGGTCGAGGTGCAGGATATTTCCATGCCTGAGGAAGTGGAAGAGGCCATGCGACTGCAAATGGCCGCCGAACGTAAGCGACGCGCCACCGTGACGGAAGCAGAAGGCGAGAAGTCAGCGGCGATCGCCAAGGCCCAGGGCCAACGTGAATCTGCCATTCTCAACGCCCAGGGCGACAAGGAATCAGCTATCCTGCGGGCCGAAGGGGAGAAGCGCTCGATCGCGCTGGTACTCGAGGCGCTCGGTCAGTCCGATGAGAACAAGCGTTCCGTTATCGGTTATCTGCTGGGCCAGAGCTACATCAAGACGCTGCCTAATATCGCGAAGGAGGGGGAAAAGGTGCTCGTACCTTACGAAGCCTCGGCGCTGTTGGGGTCGATGAGTGCGCTGCGCGAGGTGGCGGGTTCTCCCGAGGACGCTGTCACTTCATTGAACAAGGCCCAGTCGCTGCGCAATGGAGTAATGGGGGGTTCCGGCGCAGGCCTGTAAATCCACCTCCGATCAGATCATGCCGCTGTCCAAGGCAGCGGCCATGGTCAAACCCAGTTCCTCGACCTGATCAACGAAGACTTCCTGCCACTCGCCGCGCAATGTCAGCGGTTCCTAGCGCAGTCCGGTAACGATGCTTTCCACCGACCGCCGAGTACCGGTGCCATCCAATCCGGCACGGATATAAAGCGCGCAGGGCAGCCCCCGCTTTTCTTCCAGCACCGGATAGTAGCTGCGATCGAAGAAATCCTTTAGCGCGCCACTCATGTAGCCCAGGTTTTCGGTGGTACCGAGCAGGATGGCATCGCAGTTCAGGACATCATCGGGGCCTGCTTCCAGGGGCGCCTTTACCGTCACCTTGACGTTTTCAATGTCGGAATGGCTCGCGCCGCGTTCTGCCGCCTCGCGCAGTGCCAAGGTGTTAGGCGAGGGCGCATGAGCCACGATCAACAGTCGTTTAACCATGTATCACTCCTACCAGGAATGGGTTTTTGCAAACATCCTCTTACAGCATACGAAAGTGCAGGTTCCATAATATCCAAACCGTACCCCCGGCCATCAGGAAAAGAATCAAACCGGTAAAGAGAATCAGCTGCAGCTCGTCTCGGTGCGATTTTCTCAAATCGATATGCAGGAAATAGCGAAAGTGCACGATGACCTGAATTATGGCCAGCAGAGAAAGCGAGATCAGACGGTTCCAGGACTCGAATATGTTCCAGGCAACCAGAGCAAAGGCCAGCATCGTCAGCAGCAGGGCGAGCACGCCTCCAATGCAGTAGTCGCGAAATTCGCCCTTGAGGGTCTCATCTTCGCTTATGGGCAGCCCCTGGTGACTCATTGCGATACTCCAAACAAGTAGACGAAGGTAAAGATGCAGACCCACACCACATCAAGCATGTGCCAGAAGATGGCAAGGCGCATCAGGCGCATCTTGACCTGCTGGGTGAGGCCAAAGACGAAGAGTTGAATCACCATGATCACAAGCCAGATCAGCCCGGCGCTCACGTGCAATCCGTGGGTGCCGACGAGGGCGAAGAAACTCGACAAATAGGCGCTTTGCTGCGGCGTCTGGCCGTCGCCTGCCATTCTCACGAAGTCGTTGATCTCCATGGCGACAAACCCTGCCCCCAGGGCAAAGGTCACCAGCAGCCAAAGCAGGAGACGGCCGCGATCCTGGCGATATTTCAAGGCCAAAGACGCCATGCCAAAGGTGAAGCTGCTGACCAGCAGTAACATCGTCTCGATGAAGGGCGATTTGAGGTCGAATATGTCCGAGGGCGTCGGGCCGCCGGCGAGGCCGTGCTGACTGGTGGCCGCGTAGGTCGCGAACAGCAGCGCAAACAGCACCAGGTCGCTCATCAGAAAGATCCAGAAGCCGAACACCACGGATTCGGCCACCTGGTGGGTGGCGGGGTCGGTATCACCGAGATTGATCCCCGGATGACGAGAACTCATGCAAACTCCTCAGCCAGACCCAGATTGCCGGCGGTGGTTTCCTGTTCACGCGGGGTCTTGGGCAAGGCGCTGACTTCGCGCAGCCACTGCTCGTGCTCCTCGCGCACCTGACTGGCGGGAATCCGCTGCTCGGTGTCACTGCAGAAGCTGCGGGCGATGACCGCCGCCCAGATCGCCACGAAAGAGGCAATGGTCAGCCACCAGATGTGCCAGGTCAGGGCAAAGCCTAGCGCCACGCTGGCCGCGCCGATGATCGGTGCCACCACACTGTTTTTGGGAATGTGAATATCCTCGTACTCCTGGGGCGCCGGCATTTGATAGGCAAGACCGTGCTGCTTCATCCAGGTAAAGGCATCGCGATCATTGACCTTGGGCACCACGGCGAAGTTGTATTCCGGCGGCGGTGCACTCACGGACCATTCCAGGGTGCGCCCGTCCCAGGGGTCGCCGCCGGGAACCCGGGTGCTGTCCCGATCGCGAATGCTCACCCAGAGCTGAACGATCATGCTTGCCACCCCCAGCAGCACCAGACCGGCGCCGAGCAGGGCCGCGATTAGCCAGGGTTCGAAAGCAGGCTCGAACCACTCCTGGGTGCGGCGGGCGGCGCCCATCAGGCCTAGCGCGTAGAGTGGCATGAAGGCAAGATAGAAACCAAAGGACCAGCACCAGAATGAGATGCGCCCCCATCTTTCCGATAAACGGAAACCGAACACCTTGGGAAACCAGTAGTAGTAGGCGGCAAACATGCCGAACAGCGTGCCTGGAATCAGCATGTTGTGAAAATGCGCCACTAGAAACAGGGAGTTGTGAACATTGAAGTCCACCGGCGGGTTGGCCAGGATGACGCCGGTCATGCCGCCTATGACGAAGGTGATCATGAACATCAGAGAAAAGAGCGTCGAGGTGGTCAGGCGCACGCGCCCGCGCACCATGGTCAGCAGCCAGTCGTAGACCTTCACCCCGGTGGGCACACCGATCAGCATGGTGGCAATGCCGAAGGCCGCGTTCAGATTGGGGGTCTGACCCATGGTGAAGAAGTGGTGAACCCACACGCAAAACGAGAGCACGGCAATGGCCATGGTGGCAAAGACCAGAGATTTGTAGCCGTAGAGGCGTTTGCCGGAAAAGGTGGAAAACACCTCGGAGAACACGCCGAAGGCGGAAGGATGACGATATAGACCTCCGGGTGGCCAAAGAGCCAGAACAGATTGGCGTAGTTCATCATGTTGCCGCCGGCATCATTGGTGAAGAAATGGAAGCCAGCGTAGCGATCAAGGGCCAGCATGCCGGTGGCTACCGTTAGCGGCATCATGGCGAATATCATCAGGATACTGGTGCACAGTGCCGTCCAGGTGAATAGCGGCATGCGAAACCAGCTCATGCCCGGTGCGCGCAGCTTGTAGATGGTCACGGCGAAATTGAGCCCAGACAGGGTGGAGGCGATGGAGCTCAGCGTCACCGCCCAGATCCAGTAATCCGGGCCCACTCCGGGGTTGAAGGCAAGCCCCGTGAAGGGCGGGTAGCCGCTCCAGCCGCCGGTGGAGAATTCGCCGATGACAAGCGAAATCATGATCAGGATGGCGCCGGCGGCGGTCAGCATCAGGCTGATGGCGTTGAGCAAGGGAAAGCGCACGTCCCGGGCACCGATCTGAAGCGGCACCACGATGTTGATGACGCCGGTCAGAAAGGGCATGGCCATGAAGAAGATCATGATGGTGCCGTGGGTGCTGAACAGCTCACCGAAATGCTGCGGCGACAATATGCCGGGGTCATTCACCGCCACCGCCTGCTGCGAGCGCATGACGCCGGCCTCGATGACCGCCCGCAGCAACATGACCAGGGCGATGACGATGTACATGACGCCGATTTTCTTGGCGTCAAGGCTAGTCAGCCAGTCGCGCCAGAAAGTGCCCCACTTGCCGAACCAGGTCAGCAGTATCAATACCGCCAGGGCGCCGGCGACAGCCATGCTCGCTGCCCCCGCGGAGATCACGCTGTTGATGTTAGGGTCTTTTATCAGCCCAACGAAGGGCAACGACTCGATGCCGAGCTTGCCCAGCCAGAATGGATTGAATACGTCGTCGGCCACCGGCTCACTCTCCTTGTGTGCTTGTGGGGGCTGCGCTGCCCAGCGTAAGTTCAGTCTCGCCCTTGGTACTCGAGACGACGCGCTCGAACAATCTGTCCGGTACGGCGCCGAATAATAGCGGCGACGGCAGCACCGAGCGCTTGGCGAGCTGTTCGTAGGCGCTCATGTCCAGAGGAGGGCTGGATCGGCGCGTCTGCGCGATCCAGTCATCGAAGTCTTGCGCGTCCATGACCTTTGCATCGAACTTCTGCTTGGGAAACCCCTCGCCGTTGTACTGGGTGTTCTGGCCGCGAAAGGTGCCGGTCCTGTCCGCTAGCAGGTTTAGCTCCGTCACCATGCCGGGCATGGTATAGATCTGGCTGCCCAGTCGCGGAATCATGAAGGACTGCATGACCGTTTCGCTGGTCAGGCGAAAGCGCACCGGACGATCCACGGGCAGCACCAGCTCGTTGACCGCCGCGACTCGCTGGTCTGGGTAGATGAAAAGCCACTTCCAGTCCAGGCTGACCACCTGAACGTTGAGCGTGGGGTTGTCACTCTTGATAGGCCTGTAGGGATCAAGAGCATGGGACTGCATCCACAAATTCCAGCTCAGCGCGCTGACGACGATAAGCGGAATGCCCCATATCAGCACCTCAAAAATCCATGAGGAGGCCCAGTTGGGACGATAGGTGGAAGAAGAGCCGCCGAGGCGGTATTTCCACAGCACGATGGGCACTGCCACGAACAGCGGCACGATGACTACCATCATCCAAGCGATGATGGAAAGGAAATGATTCCGTTGAGCCTGAGCAATCGGGCCCGCCGGTGAGAGAAAACCATGCTCGCCGCTGCAAGCGCTCAGCAGCAGCAAAAGTGCTGTCAGTAAGCAATACTTTGCCAATGAAATGCGTGCTTTCATGAGGCTGACGTCCAGGTCGATGAAACTTCCCTACATTTGAAGACTGTTTTGTCGGCTCAGCGCTTGGAAACGATCTGTCGTACAAAACAGCAGCCGCTCTTTCAAAAACGACGCGCATCCGCCTGCTGCCAGTCCTGAGCGTAGGTCTTGGGGATGACGTCTCGCAGAAAATCTCCCACCTCGACCTTGGGATGCATAGCGGCATAGGATTGCGCCGGCCCGGGCATCAGGCGATGAAAGACGTGCTCCGGGGTAAGTTGATCAGGACTCTCGAGGCCCAGGGTGCCGGTAATGTCGAGGAAGGACTGCACCGTGGCATCGTGATAGTTGCGCACCCGCTCCGCCTTGTCGTCGACCACCAGGGACTTGGTTCGCGCCGGGTCCTGGGTGGTGACCCCGGTAGGGCAGGTGTTGGTATGACAGCGCAGCGCCTGAATGCAGCCCACGGAAAACATGAAACCGCGCGCCGAATTGCACATGTCCGCGCCAAGGGCAATCTTTTCCACCATATCGAAACCGAAGGCCACCTTGCCGCTGGCAATCACGACGATGTCGTCACGCTTGCCGATACCGACCAGGCAATTGTGCACGAAGGGCAGCGCGTCGTTGATATAAGTGCCGATAAAGTCGGAAAACTCGGCGGGCGCCGCCCCGGTGCCGCCTTCCGCGCCATCGACGGTGATGAAGTCCGGCAAGATACCGGTGTCCAGCATTGCCTTGCAGACGCCCATGAACTCCGAACGCCTGCCCAGGCACAGCTTGAAGCCTACCGGCTTGCCACCGCACAGCTTGCGCAGGCAATCTAAGAATTCAAGCAGCTCCGTGGGGGTGTCGAACTCCGGATGCGAGGCGGGAGAGGCGCAGTCCTGACCGACTTCGATCTGACGGGTCTCGGCGATCTCCTTGTTGACCTTGGACCCGGGCAGCAGGCCGCCGTGGCCGGGTTTGGCGCCCTGAGAGATCTTGATCTCGATCATCTTGACTTGCTCGGTGCGCGCCTTTTTCTCGAACTCTTCCGGATTGAAGGAGCCGTCTTTGTTGCGACAGCCAAAATAGGCGCTGGCGATTTCCCAGATAATGTCGCCACCGTGTTCGCGATGGTAAGGGCTGATAGCGCCTTCGCCGGTGTCCTGAGCGAAGTTGCCGAGCCTTGCGCCTTTGTTCATGGCCGCGACCGCATTGCCGGACAGCGAACCGAAGCTCATGGCGGAAATGTTCAAACGAGAGGAGTCGTAAGGGACCGTACACTGAGGGCCGCCAACAGTGATGCGAGCGTAGCGCTTATCGACGCTCTTAGGAGACATGGAATGCTGAATGAAATCGTACCCTGCGCTTTCCACGTCGCGACGCGTACCGAAGGGCGACGTATCCGAGCCGCCGTCGGCGCGGGCGTTGATCAGGTCGCGCTGCTCTCGGCTGAACGGTCGGCCGCTGGTGTTGGATTCGAAGAAGTACTGACGCACCTGTGGGCGCAGGAATTCAAGCATGTAGCGTAGATGACCGACGACCGGGTAGTTGCGCAGCACATTGTGTCGTGAGCGCAAATCTCGGGCGCCGACTATTGCCAGTGCCGGCAGAATCAGCCACAACCATAGCCAGGCAGGAGCCCAGAGCGCCAGCGCCAAGCCAATAATCAAGGTAAGAACAACGAACGCAGCGTAAAACAAGCGTGGATTGCCGAACATACTAATCCCTGTATTAAGTACTTCTCCTTTTTATTATGATGCGCTGCTCAGGAGGGTTGTTCAATAAACAGGTGTTACCAAGGTTAGACTATCGTTAAGAGAGTGTTTACAAATTACTGCGCTCGACCATGCTGTGTTGAAATCAGTCTGGTGCGCCAGCCCGGTCGAAATGCTCATTTACAGCACGTAAACTCGTACGCAAGCCCGGTCCTTTTTTCGACTGATTTCGCCTTGCCTAATCGTCGCTTGTGACTTTTGTAAATACTCTCTAAACAAGGGAATAGATAATTGCATAGTGATTAATCTCATTTCTTCGTTATTAAGCTGTGTTGTATTTTCGAATACGCTTAATAACGTAAGTCAGCGCGTATGATTCGGGTTTACGCGCGCTGTTTGCGTGGTTAGTCCTCCTTGTCCCATTGTTGGATTAGCTTGTCATGATAATCGCCACGCTTTAGCAAGGGGCTCAAATCATGGCCGCGCTGCTGCAGGCGGGTGCGTAGCAAACTGAGACGAACGCAAGCTTTTTCACGCTCTTCGCCGTGATCCATACGTAGGATCAAGCTTTCTACCTCTCTTATTTCCCGGGCCAGCTCTAATTGCGGTGGCAAGAAGCCTGAATTCTTCAATAGCCGATAACCGGCTCGCAACTCTGGAGGAATCATGCTGTCATCATCAAGCTGCAACGGTTTTCCCTTACCGGGCAAATGATCCAGCTCACCGTTCTCAATGGCTTTCTGAATATGAGCCTCTGCTAACTGGTCAAGCAATGACACGAGGCGCTACTCCTTCAAAGCTGTTATCCGATGAATGATCAAACGATATCTATCGAGAATCAATACTGTAGGACAGTGCATTGTGGCGCAGTTCACGCATTCTATTGTTGTGTGGTTTTCTCATTGTTTTACGGGTTGAGATACAACGGTTGTCGATTCAAAAGCGAACAACCATGTTTGCGATCTCAGACAGATGATATCAACGTGTTTGAAAAGCTACCCGCGTACCATGGGCAAGCACGTCATTTGGATCGCTTGGCTGCGCAGGCAGACCAATCATCTCATCGGTAATTTCCGGCCAGGTCAGTAAACCATGGGTCACTCCTAGCGGTGCTAGAAGACGGCTTACCCACTGAGTGCCTGTGAAACGACGTGGGTAAGTATCCTCATCGATCAGCTGACTAACCCCGTGGGCATGATGAAAACGCACCAGATAGTAACCCATGTCGATGGACTGAATCTCGACGATAGGGTTATTACCTTGAGCCATCCATCGTGAGAACTCCTCAAAAGTAACCCGCTCAGCCAGAGGCTGAGTGCAAGGCGACATCGCAACTTCGATGGTTTCAACATGAACATTCATAACAGGAGCCTTTTACTAAAAAATTTTTTCTATACACAAGCTATGCAATGTTTTCTGTTTGCACAAGTTTATTTCGTGCTTTCAGGACTCATTCAGCAAAACATCGAGAAATTGGCCGGTTTATCAAATAGTAAAAAGACAAAAATTGCACAAAAAAATCCTGATAATCATATAGTTAAAGTATTTTTATTAGATTGTTAGTTCTTGTTAAGATGTATTTTAACTGGTTTTTTAATGCTGAAGACATTTGCCATAATTAGTAACATTGCGTTACCAATCGTGTTTTTGTGTCATAACCAGTTTTTGGCAAGGCGGCAATTCATGCATACGCACTCAGTAACAACGCTAAAAGATGCACCTACCAATCCTGCTGCTGGGTTCCCCTCTCAGCAATTACGTACTCAGGAAGAGATTCCTGTAAGAAATCGACTGACAAGCATTCACTGGCAGCGTTTTTCAGTGCCTTTCGAGTATCCGGTGGCTTTCACTCACGGTCTTTTCAGGCAACAGAACCCGCTGCTGGTCGAAATGCTGTCCCTGCACAAAGAAGAAAAACAGCATCGCTGTCTGATCTACATCGATGACGGTGTTGCAAAGACCCAGCCTGATCTCGTCGAACGCATTCAGGACTATTTTGCCGCGCACGCCTCACGCATGAAACTCGTCGAGGCCCCTCAGGTGGTGCCCGGTGGTGAGCAGATCAAAATTTGTCCATCCCATGTAATCGCTGTGCAGAAAGCGATACATCGCCTAGGGGTCGATCGCCATTCCTATGTCATCGCGATCGGTGGTGGGGCGGTGCTGGATGCCATCGGGTTCGCTGCGGCCACTGCCCACCGCGGTGTACGTCATATTCGTGTGCCCAGCACGGTGCTGTCACAAAACGATAGCGGCGTTGGGGTGAAGAACGGCATCAACTTCAATGGCGTGAAAAATTTCATGGGATCTTTTGCGCCTCCCTGGGCCGTGCTCAACGACTTCACCCTTTTGAAGACTCTTGAGCGGCGCGAGCGTATCGGGGGTATTGCCGAAGCTGTCAAGGTGGCGCTCATTCGGGATGAGGAGTTTTTCGATTGGATGGAGACTAACGTCGAGCAATTGAAAGCGTTTGATCCGGAAACGGAAGAAATCATGATCCGCCGTGGTGCTGCGCTACATATGCGTCAGATCGCTCACGGTGGCGATCCGTTTGAGCAGGGGTCCGGTCGCCCGTTGGATTTCGGCCACTGGTCTGCTCACAGGCTCGAGGCCATGACTCGTCACGAGGTGCATCATGGGGAGGCGGTGGCGATTGGCATTGCCCTGGATGCTCGCTACTCGGTGCTTGCAGGACTGTTACCCGAAGGCGAAGAGCTGCGTATTGTCGAACTGCTGGAAGGACTTGGCTTGCGCACTTTCCATCCTCAGCTGATCGAGCTACTGCAGAAGGCGAACCCGCCATACTCGCGGGCCTGGGTGAATTTCAGGAGCATTTGGGAGGGGAGCTGACCGTAACGTTGCTGTCTGGCATCGGCCAGGGTATTGAGGTGAACACCATCGACAATAAGCTGGTCATGGCGTCCATTGCGTGGCTCCAGGCACGAGAGGATCGCGATGCAACTGCCCAATAATCTCGGCCAGCTCACCTATTGCCTCAATATTCATCCTGCTCAATCCTGGGAAGAAGTCCGCGTCGCGCTGCAAGGACCGGTACGCAAGGTCAAGCAGGCACTTACGCCAAACACCTCCTTTGCGGTTGGGCTTCGTTTTTCCGCTCAGGCACTGCGTTCATTGGAAGAGCCTTCTTCCCGAGCCGAGCTCAAGGCGCTGCTTGCAGAGCAAGGCTATCGAGCATTGACCGTCAACGGCTTTCCCTATGGTGTTTTCCACGGCACTCGAGTGAAGGAGGAAGTCTATCAGCCGGATTGGCGATTCGCCGAGCGCCTTGACTATACCTGCGGCTTGGCGACGCTGATGGCTGAGCTGGGGACCCCGGGCGATACCGTCAGCCTCAGCACGGTGCCCGGGACGTTCAAGCCTTCGGGGGAGGGGCAGAAGCCCTGATGGCGGACAATCTGCTCAAGGCGACGGCACACTGTGTGGAGCTTGAACAGCGCACCGGCGTCACCGTGGCGATTGCTCTCGAGCCGGAACCCTATTGCTTTCTGGAAACCATCGATGAAGCGATCGCCTTCTTCGATCGCTATCTCTATAGCGACGAAGCGGTAAAGCGCCTGATGGAGATGACCGGATTGACGGCAAGCCAAGCCGCCAGCGCGTTGCCACGTAATCTGGGGCTTTGCTATGACGTTTGTCATGCGGCGGTAGAGTTCGAACATCCCCAGGCAAGCATCAAGGCGCTAGGCGCTGCCGGTGTTCCTATCCACAAGCTTCAGCTGAGCGCGGCATTGCGAGTTCCAAGAATCGATGCCGACGCCAGGCACGCCCTTGAGGCGTTTTGCGAGCCTACCTACCTGCATCAGGTCGTTGCGTCGGGTCGGAACGGGCTGACACGCCATGCGGATTTACCCGAGGCCTTGGCTCGTGGGGAGCAAGCAAACGGTGAAGAGTGGCGCATCCACTACCATGTGCCGATCTTCGTCGAAACCCTTGGCCGCTTCGAGACGACCCAATCATTTTTGACCGAGGTGCTGGCGCTGCATCGACGCGAGCCCATCGCCCCCCATCTGGAAGTCGAAACCTATACCTGGCATGTGCTACCCGAGGCGCTCAAGGGCGCAAGCGTCGAAGACGCCATCATTCGCGAGATGCAGTGGGTCCAAGGTCAGTTATGTCAAGAGAATAGCTATATCAAGAGAGTAGCTATGTTGAGGCAGTTATGTTGAGGCAGTTATGTTGAGGCAGTTATGTTGAGAGAGCAGCTATGTTAGAGAGCAGTTATGTTGACAGGGCAGCCATGTTGAATTGGCGCATGTGGCTTAAGCTTGGGCGTATATCGAATTTACCCACGGTGTGGACCAATGGCCTGGCAGGCTGGCTTCTGTCGGGCAATGCGTTCGATGGCAAGGGGCTGCTGCTCCTGATGGTTGCACTATCGCTGTTTTATGTGGGAGGCATGTATCTCAACGATGCCTTCGATGCAGAGATCGATGCTCGAGAGCGTGCCAATCGTCCGATTCCCCAAGGGGAGGTGTCGCAAGGCACGGTCTTCGCACTGGGGTCGGGCATGCTGGCTCTCGGCTCACTGTTGATGTTTACATTGGGGTTGTTTGCGGGTCTGGCAGGGCTGGCGCTGGCGGCAACCATCGTGGCCTATGACTGGCTGCATAAGCGCATTGCCTGGGGACCGATCATCATGGGGGCCTGCCGCTTGCTGACCTATGTGACGGCGGCATTGGCAGCAGGTGGATTGAGCTGGATGGTGCTGATTGGTGGGTTAGGGCTGTTCTGTCATGTGGTGGGGCTGACCTATGCGGCCAAGCAGGAAGCCTACGACAGGATCGGCAATGCCTGGCCGCTGCTGGTAATGGCGGTACCGGTACTGGTTCTGGGGTTCATGCTTGCCGACAACCTGGCCATCATGTTGCTGGCACTCTATATGGTGTGGGGCGGTTGGGCGCTTAGCCTGCTTTTCCGCCGTGGCCCCGGGGACGTGCCCAAGGCGGTGATCAGCCTGATCGCGGGTATCGCGCTTTATGACGCGGTGTTGATAGCCGCAACCGGCATGCTGGGGCTGGCGCTTCTTTCCATAGCAGGCTTTGGGGCCACCCTAGCGCTACAGCGCGTAGCGCCAGGGACGTGATCAAAGTATTCAGTCTTCAAACACGTGAGCCAAGGTCAGGGCTTTGAAATCCGTCGCCTCTACTGCGCCTTCCGGCATCAAGTTGGCCTGAGATGAGATTACCAGCGGCCCGTCGTTCGGGTCGTCGGTGATGCGTCCATGAGAGCCTTTGACCAGCTGGGTGTCCTTGAGCGAGATGACATCGAGCAGCTGGCGCATGCCGAGCTTACGCTTGCCAACCCGCCAGCCCGCGGCGAGCTTGGGGCGCTTGATCTTGGGGTCGAAGAACAGCTCCACCGGGTCGTAGCCGGGCTTGCGGTGAATATCCACGGTGCGCGCATAATCCGGTGCACGAGAATCGTCCAGCCAGTAGTAGTAGCTGAACCAGCGATCTGGTTTGGCAATGGCAACCAGTTCCCCTGCGTTGGGATGAGCGAGGCCATTGGCTTCGATCCCTTCCGCATCCCAGACGCTTTCCACCCCGTCTAATCCTTCGAGTAGGGCCTTGATCTCGGCAATCTTCGCAGGGTCCTGAATGTACACATGGGCGAGCTGATGATCCGCCACGGCAAAGGCCTGGGAAGCGCCCGGGTCGAGCTGCTCGCGGCCGTGTTCCTCTACTCGCACAGCGACATGCCCTGCTTTGCGTAGCGCACGATTGATATGCACCGCATCCGTGGTGGGCGTGATGCCGTATTCCGAGACGACGATGACGCGTCGACCATCCCGCTCGGCGGCGTCGATCAGCTCACCGCACAGCGTATCGATCTCTTCAAGATCCTGCTGGATACGTGGATGAGAAAGATCCGGCCCCAGTCGCTGCAGGTTGTAATCAAGATGAGGCAGGTAGGTCAGGGTCAGGGTCGGATCCCGAGTCTCCATGATGTGCAAGGTCGACTTGGCAATCCAGTCACTCGAGGTGATGTCCGCGACCGGGCCCCAGAAGGTGAACAGCGGGAACTGACCCAGCTTGGCGTCGAGCTCGTCATGAAGATCGGCGGGGTAGGTGTAATGATCAGGAATTTTGCGCCCATCCGCTGGATACATGGGGCGTGGCGTCGCACTCCAGTCTGCGCTGGAGTACATGTTGTACCACCAGAACATCTTGGCGCAGCTAAAGTCAGGATTGCGTGCCTTGCCAGCGTCCCAGATCTTTTCCCCGCCTACCAGCCGGTTCGATTGACGCCACAGCCAGACCTCCGAGAGATCACGAAAATACCAGCCGTTGGCCACGATGCCGTGCTCGGCAGGTGTCAGGCCCGTCACTAGGGTGGATTGCACGGTGCAGGTGACCGCAGGTGTGACCGTATTGAGCGGGCGCATGGCGCCTCGTTTTGCCAGCGCTACAAGGTTTGGGGTGTGGGTGCCGACCATATTGGGCGCCAGGCCCACCACAAGGATTACCAGGGTTTTATTCATCATTGCTGCCATATCGAATGAGATTCGGAAAACTGAGCCGTAAAAATACAATTCGATACACTAACATCGTTCGGTAAAATAAGGTAACTTTGTGTTAATTTTGATGTGAGATGGTACTAGGCCATTCTGCTGAGCCAGGATGAGTCAAGGATTGAATACACCTGTTTACAAGTACTGAGGTGAGCAATGTCTGAAAAACCGGTCGATCTGCTACGTCACTGGATTCTGCGCCAGGCGAAAGAGCAGAGTGCATGGTTCGAAGAGCGCGTGAATGCGCTTGCGGAGGGGGCTCGGAGCGTGAACTGCATATGGTGATGGGATTGGCGCCGCGGCTATTGGGTAAGGCGGAGCTTGCGTTGTCGATTGAGGATCTTAGTCAGGCGAACGGTGCCCTGGAAGGCTGGCAGCCCGAGGGTTTGAGCATCGACGGTGCCGCTAGAATCGTGGCTTTGACGATGTATCGCGGCGAGCGACCTTTCGCAGAGATATTCAAGGATCTGCGACGCACCGCGGATGCCAGGGAACTTGTGGCGCTCTACCGAGGGTTGCCGCTATACCCGAAGCCTGAAAGTTTGGCGTTCGAGGTGGGCGAAGGGCTGCGTTCCAACATGCTGGGCGTCTTCGAGGCTATTACTCAGCATAACCCTTACCCCCGACTTCATTTCGATGAGCATCGCTGGAATCACATGATTCTAAAAGCGCTGTTCGTCAATAGCAGTCTGGCCAACATCGTGGGTCTTGATGAGCGGAATAATCCGGAGCTGGCGCGACAGCTGCTCGATCATGTGCATGAGCGCTGGGCCGCCGGACGTGGTATTTCGCCGGAAGTATGGCGCTACATCGGCCCCTATGCCGCCGAAGTGGGCGCTCTCGACGAGTTCGAGAGGGCACTCTCCGGCAAGCCTTCGGAACAGGCGGCCGCGGCGCTGGCCCTGGCCAATAATCCATCGCCACAAGCCAAGTCATTACTTGCCGCGCATCCCGCTGCTGCCGCCAAAATCGCCGAACACCAGGTGGAGCAAGCCAATATTTCACGAAACGAGGTTGTCTGAGATGTTCATCGATCCACACGCCCATATGATTTCACGCACCACCGATGATTACGAAGCCATGGCCGCCGCGGGTATCGTTGCTGTGATCGAGCCGGCTTTCTGGCTGGGCCAGCCGCGTACGTTTGTCGGTACCTACGTAGATTATCTTTCTACCATCATCGGGTTCGAGCGCTTCCGCGCCGGGCAGTTTGGTATTCGCCACTACTGCACCGTGGGGCTCAATTCCAAGGAAGCCAATAATGAAGAGTTGGCCGAAGGCGTCATGGAATGGTTGCCGCGTTTCGCCTTGAAGGAAGGGGTGGTGGCGATCGGTGAGATCGGCTATGACGAGCAGACGCCGCTGGAAGACAAGTATTTCCGCGCTCAGCTGGCGCTGGCCAAGGAGCTGCAATTGCCGGTCATGGTGCACACGCCACATCGGGACAAGAAGCAGGGCACCTCACGCTCTATGGATGTGTGTGAAGAGATGGGCCTTGACCCATCTTGGGTAGTCATTGATCACAATAACGAAGAAACCGTAAAAGAGACATTGGATAGAGGATTCTGGGCAGGTTTCTCGATCTATCCTTCCACCAAGATGGGCACCGTGCGTATGGTGGAGTTGCTCAAGCAGTACGGCAGCGAACGCATCATCGTCGATAGCGCCTGCGATTGGGGTATCTCCGATCCCTTGGCAGTCGCCAAGACCGCCATGCTGGCATTGAAAAATGGCATCCCTGCAGAAACGGTTCGCAAGGTCACCTACGCCAATACTTTGGAGGTCTACGGCAAGAGTGGTCAGATTCAAGAATCGGATTGGTTGAACCCGCCGGAGATCGATCAGCGCACCCTGTACGAAGGTAACTCCATTCTGCGGGGTGGGCGAGAGCCGCGTATCGAAGCCCCGGGGGCAAGAAGCCGAGACAGCCTCATCATCGAATGACGATATTTCGCACAAGCTTTGTATAGAGCGAAAACAGTAGCCCGCTATAAAGCGGGCTACTGCATTTGGATTCCACTCAATGTCTCATGTTGACGCAGAAGCCAGCAGCGGAAACAGCGGATGATCCATGGGCGCTCCCGCCTCCAGTTCCTTTTCAAGACCGGGAAAAGGCGGCGAGGTCGTCCAGTGACGCGGCGCGTGCACCATGTCGTCGCCGAGAAAACGTACCGAGAAGGCACGGCGGCGCTGATTACCATCGACACCCGCCGAGGCATGTAGCGTCAGCATGTTGAAGAACACCGCGTCCCCGGGTTCCAGTGCCCAGCCGAGGATCTTGTAGTCGCGACGATTGGCCTCGATGTCCGGCAGGTCGTCGAGGCTGCCTTCAGGAAACCACTTGGCCTGATTGTCCATGAAGGTCCGCGGCATCAGCCAGGGCCCCTTGTGGGAGCCGGCGACGAATTCCAGGGTGGCGTCGCGAGACACCGGATCGACCGGCAACCACATACTAACGTTCTGGTGGCCTTCCACGTTGTAGTAGGGCTGATCCTGATGCCAGGGCGTGCGCTGACGGGTGCCCGGCTCCTTGACAAGCAGATGGTCGTGGTACAGGCGTGCCTGCTGGCTTTGCATCAGCCGAGCCGCTACTTCGCCGACGGCGGAGTCGAAGATGAATTGCCGGTATGCCGCGATGTCCTGCCAGTTGCAGAAGTCCTCGAAGAACCAGCCAGGATCATCCGGCTCACTGGCTACCTTGGCACGTGAGCTGGGGCTGCGCAGATTCTCTTCGATGCCCTGGGTCAACTCGTCGATCTGATCCTGGCGGAACAACCCGCGAATGCAGACGGCGCCATCCTGCGCATAGGTCTCGACGATCTCGGGGGTGACGAGGGAATCGATATTGGCGTTCTGAGTCATGGTGTTGTCTCCTTGATGTCAGAGAGTCATGGCGGCGATCCAGCCAAACGCTATCAGCGGAATGTTGAAGTGCAGGAAGGTCGGCACCACCGTATCCCAGATATGATCATGCTGGTGATCAGCATCCAGGCCGGCGGTGGGGCCCAGGGTCGAGTCCGAGGCGGGTGAACCGGCATCCCCCAGCGCCGCGGCGGTGCCTACCAGAGCGGTGGTGGCCAGCGCCGAGAAGCCGAAGCTTAGGCACATCGGCACATAAATGGCGGCAATGATCGGAATGGTGGCGAAGGATGAGCCGATGCCCATGGTGATGAACAATCCAACCAGCAGCATCACCAGAGCCGCCAGGGCACGGCTGTCGCCTATCAATGCCACGGAACTTTGTACCAGGTCGGGAATCTCGCCGGTTGCCTTCATCACGCCGGCGAATCCAGCGGCGGCGATCATGATGAATCCCACCATGGCCATCAGGCGCATGCCCTGGGTGAAGACGCCGTCCTGCTCGTCCCAGCGCACGATGCCGCTGAATGACAGCAGCGCGAAACCCGCCAGGCCGCCGAAGATCATCGAACCGCTCCACAGCTGTATGACCAGAGCGACCACCAGGGCAGCGATGATGACCCCCAGTTGCCAGGTCTTGAGCTTGGCAGGCTGTTGCTTGTTTTCTGCCTGGCCGTCGATGGGGCGATCTTCGTAAGTACGTTTCTTGCGGTAACTGATGAAGATGGCAGTGGCGAGTCCCAGCACCATGCCCAGGGCCGGAATGATCATCGCCTTGGGCGGGGCGCCGCGCTCGATCTGGAAGTCGAGCGCTTGTCCGGCCTCGTTGATGTTGCCCATGAGGATGTCGTTGAGAAAGATGGTGCCGAAGCCGATCGGCGTGGTCATGTACATCACCGTGATGCTGAAAGTGATGGCGCAGGCCACGGCGCGGCGGTCGAGTTGCAGGTGATTCATGACAATCAGCAGCGGCGGCACCAGAATGGGAATGAAGGCGATATGCACCGGAATGATCGTGCCCGAGGCGAAGCCGGCCAGGATCAGGCTGGCGAACAGACCCCAGGTGACCATGCGCGCGTGAGATCGGGTCTGCGCGCCGCCCTGAAAGGTGTCGATTATTCGAGTTGAGAGACGCTGGGTAATCCCGGAGCGGGACAGCATTACCGCGAAGGCGCCCAGGGTCGCGTAGGCCAGCGCCACCGGGGCGCCACCGCCCAGGCCATCGTTGAAGGCCGTGACGATCTCACCAGCCGGCAGGCCGGCATAGAGGCCGCCAATGACAGCGGCGGCGATCAGGGCGAACACCACGGAGACCCGCATGAGGCTCAAGGTCACCATGATCAAGACGGCGAGTATGATTGCATTCATTCGCTTCCCTTGTGTGTTGTGATTGTCGGGATTGGGAAAACCCCGCATCGTCATAATGTGCGAACCCTCTTTAACGCATGCTCAGTGACTAGGCAAGAGTTGCTTTGACTCTAAACCGTTCGGGAGGCGTGCTTTCAGTCGCTCGGTTGCCTCTTCGAGATAGGGGGCAAAAAGCAATCCTTGCAGGGAGAACTCTCGGGACCGCTTGCAGAGTGGAGCTTGATCGATATGCTGCATTTAGCTGTTGTGCCTCATACGCCTAGACGCGTGTCGAGCGCCCTTGCATGATGGCTTGTTTTCAATCCGTGGATAATTCGACATGCGTGACTTGTTGATACTCTGTTTCGCCTACGCGATCAGCCTGTTTTATCGTGGCATGATCGCGGTAATTGCACCGGAAATCTCGGCGGATCTAACTATCGCCGAAAGTGGCCTGGGGCTATTGTCATCGACATTTTTTATTAGCTTTGCCGTCGCTCAGGTACCTGCGGGGCTGGCGCTGGACCGGTTTGGTGCACGGCTGAGCATCGGGCTTTTCATGTGGTTGGCGGTATTGGGCACGGTGATGTTTTCGATGGCGGAATCTCCATCGCTTGCCTTTGTAGGACAGGTACTGATCGGCGTCGGCTGTGCGCCGATATTCACCGGTACGATGCTGTTTATTGGTCGACATTATCCTCCAGAACGGTTTGCCTATTTCACCGCACTCGTGATCGCGATCGGTAGCACCGGCGATCTACTTGGCACCACGCCGCTGGCCATGGCGACCGAGTGGTTGGGCTGGCGTTCGGCGCTGCTGCTGATTATGGTGCTGGCGGCACTGGCGGCTAGCGCCTGCTTGATGGGATTGAAGCCGGATCGGCCTGATAGCGTGAATTATTCGCTGACAGTGATGCTGCAGGGAATGGCACGCGTTACCACCATCCGGGGATTGTGGCCAATCATCCCGATGTTTTTGGCAAGCTATGCGGTACTGATGGCTATTCGCGGCCTCTGGAGCGGTCCTTATCTGGCCGAGGTGTTTGAGCTCGATACCGGTGAACGGGGCAATATCATTCTGGCGATGTCGATTGCACTGGGCGTCGGTACCTTCATGCTGGGAGTGCTGGACAGGTGGTTGCAAAATACTCGGCGACTGGTGATCGTCACCTCGATATTGACCTTGGTTCCCTTGCTGCTGCTGGCGATCTTTCCCTCCGAAGGACCTTACTTTGCAATGTGGTCCTTTATTGCGGTAGGGCTGTTCGGGTTCAACTATCCGCTATTGATGTCTCACTGTCGGACTTTCCTGGCCCCGTCCTACCATGGCCGGGGGATGGCATTTCTGACGGCGATGAGCTTCATCGGTGTCGCGCTGGTTCAAAGCATAAGCGGCTGGATGATGGAACTGGCCAATGAAGTGCATATGATCCCAAGCGAGCAGTACCGGCTTTTATTCATTCTGCTGGCGGGCACTCTTGCGGTGGCGACACTGGCCTACTGCTTCAGTGATCGGCAAGGGCATGGGAACGGGCCACTCAGTTAGGCGCGGTTCACACTTTGTAAGAAAGCGGCGATTCCGCAAGCAGCCCACGACCGCCGGCCAGGGTCAGGGCCAGATCGTTGAGCGCATTCCATAAGGGCAGGGGGGAGGCGCCTTTTACCGCCAAATCGATGCGCTGAGAGAACAGCAATAGCTTGTGCAAACGGCGATGAGGCAGGCGTTGCAGCGCCTGCTGGTAGTTGGGTCGGCGCTTGTCCGGGATCATCGGGCGTTGGGCCTTGCAGGCATGCTCCAAGCTCTGACCCTGGTCCAGATGTTGCTGCAGCGAGAGCAGGGTGCGCAGTTCGCGAGTCAGTGCCCAGAGCACCACCGGCGCTTCGATGCCTTCGCCGCGCAGTCCCTGCACGATGCGCACCGTGCGCTCGCGCTCACCGCGCAGGCAGGCGTCGGTGAGGGTGAATACATCGTATCGAGCGTTGTCCTCGACGCCGCTGGCAATGGCCTCGGCGTTGAGTCGGGCACCGGGTGGCATGATCAGCGCAAGTTTCTGCAACTCTTGATCCGCCGCAAGCAGGTTGCCTTCGGTGCGCTCGCCGAGCAGACGGGCGGCATCCATGTCCAGCTGTAGCCCGTGACGGGATGCGCGGTCACGCATCCAGAAGCCCAGACGCTGATGATCCACCGGCCATACCGGCACGAACAGGCCGATCTTGTCCAGCGCCTTGAACCATTTGCTCTGCTGCTGCTTGTAATCCAGTCGTGCTGCGGAGATCAGCAGGATGTCATCGCTGTGCCTGGCTTGCACCGCATAGGCGTCGAGCGCCTTGCTGCCTTCCTGGCCTGGCGACTGATCGCCCAGGCGCAGCTCGATCAGCTTGCTCGAGGCGAACAGCGACATGCTGGCGGCGGACTCGGTCAGCCGACCCCATTGAAAGTTGCCCTCCACATGCAGGATTTCACGTTCCTCGATACCCTGCTTGCGGGCCGCGGCTCGCACCGCGTCACAAGCTTCCATGTGGATCAACGGCTCGTCGCCGGCAACGATGATTACCGGTGGCAGGCGTTTGCCGATGGCCTCGGGTAGCTTGTCAGGGAATACCTTCATTGCTTGAGAGTACGCAATCGCTCCAGCAGCTGCCGGATAGCATCACGCTGAAGCGTTTCTACGGTCTGATCACGCAGGTCGTCCCGTACCAGTAGATTGCCATCGCTGGTCTGGTAGGTAGTGACCACTTGAATGACCTGTTGATCCAATACATAGGCATTGTCGCTGCTGCGCTGCACCGAGAAGGGAACCGCCAGATTCAATTCCACTTCTTCATAATTGAGATCGCCACCACCAAGAGCGACTTCGTTCGTTCTGGGATTTCCAATATTCAGACGCAGCGGGGCGTCATCGGTAAGTGTCACGCCGTCATTGGCGAGGCGGCGCTTGAGCTCATCGGTAAAGGCGGTCGGTGGTGCATTCAAATCCAGCGTATCGAACCCCAGTGCTTGTTGATTGAGCCCACGGAGTTGAAAACCACAGCCAGTCAAGGCTGCCCCGGCGGTGCCCAAGGCAAGCAGGCTTAGTGACCGGATAAGGAAAGTACGGCGCTTCACGAGCGGCTCCTTGTATCAGTTGGCAACGATATTGACCAGCTTGCCGGGAATGACGATGACCTTGCGCAGCGTCTTGCCTTCTATATGCCGCTGCACGTTCTCATTGTCCCTGGCCATAGCTTCGATGCTGTCCTTGCTAGCATTTGTGTCTACCTCGATCCGTGCGCGCAGCTTGCCGTTGACCTGAACCACCAGTTCGATGCTGTCCTTGACCAGAGCAGACTCGTCCGTTGCGGGCCATGCGGCGTCAATCACAGGATTCTCGTATCCCAGCTCCGTCCAGAGCGCATGACAGGCGTGGGGCGTGATCGGTGCCAGAAGCAGCACGCAGGCCTCAAGAGCTTCTCGTACCACGGCGAGCCCCGTCGGTGAGGCATCGGTGAATCGACTTATCTCATTGGTCAGCTCCATCACCGCGGCAATTGCGGTATTGAAGGTGGTGCGCCGACCGATATCGTCGCTGGCTTTCTTGATGGTTTCGTGGGTCTTGCGGCGGAGCCTGCGCTGCTCGTCATTCAGAGTGTCGGTATCGAGGGGGGCAGGCGTGCCGGTATTGATATGCTCGGCGACCAGGCGCCACAGGCGCTTGAGAAAACGGTGTGCGCCCTCGACGCCGGAATCCGACCATTCCAGGGACTGCTCGGGAGGGGCGGCGAACATCATGAACAGGCGCACGGTATCGGCACCGAAGCGATCGATCATGGCCTGGGGATCGACGCCGTTGTTCTTCGACTTGGACATCTTCTCGATGCCCCCCATTTGCACCGGATGGCCGTCGCCGTCGAGTACGGCGCTGATGGGCCGACCCTTGTCGTCGCGTTTGACCTCGACTTCTGCCGGGTTGTACCAGTCTTTGCCGCCGTTGTCGGCGTCCCGGTAGAAGGTCTCGGCGATCACCATGCCCTGGGTCAGCAGGCGCTTGAAGGGCTCGTCGCTTTTTACCAAGCCGAAATCCCGCATCAGCTTATGGAAGAAGCGGGCATAGAGCAGATGCAGGATGGCGTGTTCGATGCCGCCGATATACAGATCCACCGGCAGCCAGTAGTCGGCGCGCTCGTCCAGCATGGCTTGCATGTTGTCGGCGCAGGCGAAGCGAGCGTAATACCAGCTCGATTCCATGAAGGTGTCGAAGGTGTCGGTTTCCCGGGTCCAGCCATCGCCAAGATCATAAAACGCCGGCATCTTCTTGAGCGGGGAACCGCTGGCATCGACTTCGACTTCCATGGGCAGTGCCACCGGCAGTTCATCATCGGAGAGCGGTACGGTCTGGCCTTCGGGCCCATACTTGACTGGAATCGGCGCGCCCCAGTAGCGCTGACGCGCCACCCCCCAGTCCCGCAGGCGGAAATTGGTCTTGATCTCGCCGTGGCCCTGATCCGCCAGCCGCGCGGCGATGGCTTCAAACGCCGCATCGAACTCTAGGCCGTCGAAATCACCGGAATTGATCAGTTTGCCGTGTTCACTGTATGCGCCTTCGCTGATATCCGGCGCCTGGCCGTTTTCATCGGCGATCACCGGCTCGATGGGCAGGCCGTACTTCGTGGCAAACTCCCAGTCCCGCTGGTCATGAGCAGGCACCGCCATGACCGCGCCGGTGCCGTACTCCATCAGTACGAAGTTGGCGACATAGACCGGCACTTCACGACCGGATAGCGGATGCACCGCCTTGAAACCGGTGTCCATGCCGCGTTTTTCCATGGTGGCGAGATCCGCTTCCGAGGTGCCGCCATGGCTGCATTCCTCGAGGAAGCCTTCGAGCGTCGGATCATCCGCCGCCGCGGCCTTCGCCAACGGGTGGCCGGCGGCAACGGCCACGTAAGTCACCCCCATTAGGGTGTCAGGGCGCGTGGTATAGACACGCAGCACGTCTGCTTCATCGGCGATACGATTGCCGACGACATCGAAGGCCAGCTCTACGCCTTTGGACTTGCCGATCCAGTTGCGCTGCATGGTCTTGACCTGCTCCGGCCAGTCCACTTTTTCCAGGTCTGTCAGCAATTCATCGGCGTAGTCAGTGATCTTCAGAAACCACAGGGGGATTTCCTTGCGTTCCACCGGCGCGCCGGAGCGCCAGCCACGGCCGTCGATGACTTGCTCATTGGCCAGTACGGTATTGTCCACCGGGTCCCAGTTGACCGTGGCCATCTTCTTGTAGACCAGCCCCTTGTCCACCAGCTTGGTGAAGAACCACTGCTCCCAGCGGTAATAGCTGACATCGCAGGTGGCGAACTCTCGACTCCAGTCATAGGCAAATCCAAGCGCTTTCAGCTGCGCTCGCATGTAGTCGATGTTCTGGTAAGTCCAATCCCCGGGCGGTACGCGATTCTTGATGGCCGCGTTTTCCGCCGGCATGCCAAAGGCGTCCCAGCCCATGGGCTGTAGCACGTTCTTGCCCTGCATGCGCTGAAAGCGGGAAATGACGTCACCGATGGTGTAGTTGCGCACATGCCCCATGTGAAGTTTGCCGCTGGGGTAAGGAAACATCGAGAGGCAGTAGAACTTCTCGCGGGTCGCGTCTTCGATGGCCTTGAAGCACTGATGCTTGTCCCAGAACTGCTGAGCGGCTTGTTCGATACTATGGGGCGTATACTGAGTATCCATCGTTTTCGCGGGGCACCTTGCTTGAATTGTGAGCTTGGCCGTGTCTCGCCTACAAGACGATAATACGCACTTACACAATATGTTAGAAACGTATTCGGGCGGGTATTGGCAGCGTTTATACTGGCCCAAAGTCTACCTTAGACATGCGTCGGCAGGTAGGCCTGGAAAGAAGCCGTTGCCCGTGGCCACTCACATGCCAGTATACGAACTGCTGCCCAAGTGATCGGTGGCAACTACGCTAAACGATAGTGGTGATTGAAGGAGAGCGTCATGAGCGAACAACATAGAGAGCATCGGCTGCGCGATGCCTACGAGCGTGTTCTTGAACGAATGCAGAACGGAGCCAACGATCTCTCCTGGGACAACCTGCAGAAGGATCTCGATGAATCGGTACAGTTCGAAGCCGACTTCGAAGATTTCACCAAGGATGAAATGGCATTACTGCGTGCCTGGGTCGAACGTGATCTCAAGGATCTGAGGGGCTATCTGGCCGCCGGCGGTTCCGGGGTCGCCAGCTGGCTGGGCATCGATCTTGAGGTGCTATCCCGCAAGATCACCGATGCGCTGTTCTCAGTGGCCGATCGCAGCATCATCGAGCGTGAACAGCTCAACGACGATCTCGAGGCATCCCGTGCCGATTACGTGGCAGGCGAAATTGCCGCGCCGGGGCGCATGGCCTGCGTGCATTGCGGTGCCAAGGTCCTGCTGGAGAGCGTCACGCGACTGGAGCCCTGTCGTGAATGTGAGCATAGGTACTTCGAGCGCTCTCCAAGCCCTTGAAAAGAACCTGAAGAGCATCTGACGAATACCAGAAAAGAGACGCCATCATCGGGGCATCGATGATGGCGCCGTCCTGTCGCTAGAAGCGGGACTTGCTGCGGCGCAAGCGCAGCCCTGGCAAAACGAACAGAGCGGCCAGCAGCCAGGTCGGCCAGCTGCCGACGCGGGTGAAGGGAGTTTGCCCTTGCATGGCGTGAATCTGACCATTGATGCTGGTGGTCTCGAAGCGCGGTGCCTGGGCAGTGACGCGGCCCTCGGGGTTGATGATCGATGTGACCCCGTTGCTGGTCGCTCGTAGGACATAGCGTCCGTTTTCCAGCGCTCGCAGGCGCGCCATCTGCATGTGCTGAAGCGGTCCGATGGAGTCACCGAACCAGGTGTCGTTGGAGATGGTCAGCAGTAGCCCGGCGTCCCTGGCGCGCTCCGCAACCAGATCCGGATAGATGATCTCGTAGCAGATCGCACTGCCGATACTCAGCCCTGCCGCACGAATCGGCTCCGGATCGGACACACCGGCGGAAAAGCTCGACATGGGCAGATCGAAAAAGGCGATGATGCCCCGAAGCAGGCTTTCCAATGGCATGTATTCGCCAAAGGGCACCAGATGCTCCTTACGATACTCGCCTTCCACGTCTCCCACGCCGATGACCGCATTGTAATAACGATCTTCCTCATCTCGCTGCACGATGCCGGTCAGCAAGGCGGTATTGGGCGGGAGTGTCGCCTGGATTCGCTCGAGCAGTGGTTCGGCCTGGCGCTGGAACATTGGCAGCGCGGTTTCCGGCCATACGATAAGGTCAATGTTTTCAGGCTGGGTTCGGGTCAAGGTCGCGTAGGTATTGGCTGCCCTGCGCTGTCCTTCCTCGGACCATTTCATCAGCTGGGGGAGATTGCCCTGCAAAAGCGCCACTCGGGTCGGTTGTTCGCTGGGTGTCGTCCATTGCAGCGGCAGCAGAAACGGCACTATCCACAACATTGTCAAGGGCGCAAGAGCCCACCAGCGTCGCTTGAGAAATTCCGTTATCAATGTGCCGGTAAGCGCCGTTACCAGGCTAAGCAGATAAACACCGCCCAAGGGTGCAAGAGGCGAAAGCGGTGAATCCACGTGGGCACTGCCCAGCAACAGCCAAGGGAAGCCGGTGAACAGATAGGTGCGCAGTACCTCCATGAGAACCCAGAAGCCGGCAAAACTCAGAAAGGCGAGACGCCGCCCGGTAAAACGACGGTAGAACCAAAACGGTATGGCGAAGAAAAACGCCAGGGTGACCGCAAACAGCGCGGTGAGAAATACTGCCAAAGGCACGCTGGCATAGCCGTAATCGTGTATCGAGACATAGATCCAGTAGGTGCCGGTGGCAAACAGGGCAACGCCATAGCACCAGCCTCGAAATAGCGCCTGCCCCGGTGTCAGATCGTGTATGCCGATATAGAGCAGGATCACGGCGACCGGCCCCAGCCACCAGAGTTCAAACGGCGAGAAGGTCAGGGTGGTCAGGCCACCGGCAATCAGCGCGGCGACAAAACCCACCCAGGGGCGGGAATAGGACAGCATGGGAAGGGCACTCCTTGTTGATCTCGCCTGTCAGTCCTCTATCTTCCTGATGAAGACGGCATGCAAGCTTTGGACGTGCCTCTTATACCAGAGCGTTCGAACGATGACGACCGTGGATCAGTCTTCCGCCTCATCCATGCCCGTGTCGGGCAGCTGTTCAACCTGCAACAGCCGGATGCGACGATTGTCGGCGCCTAGCACGGTAAACCGCCAGCCGCTCAGATCGGTGTGTTCGCCACGACGAGGCAGGTGTCCAAAACCCTGCATGACCAGTCCGCCCACGGTATCGAATTCGTCATCGGAGAAGTCCGTATCGAAGCGCTCGTTGAAGTCGTCGATAGCGGTCAAGGCGCGTACGGAAAACGATCCGTCGCCCATATCCCGAATCTCGTCATCTTCATCGGTATCGTGCTCGTCCTCGATATCGCCGACGATCTGTTCGAGAATATCTTCGATGGTAACGATGCCCGCAGTGCCGCCGTACTCATCTACCACGATTGCCATATGATTATGAGTATCGCGGAACTCCTTGAGCAGGCTGTTGAGGCGTTTGGATTCCGGGATGAACATCGCCGGTCGGATGACGTCGCGCAGTTCTACCCAGCGCCGTTCACCATCGCTTTTCTGCAGCATGGGCAGCAGATCCTTGACCAGCAGAATGCCTAGTACATCGTCAAGGTTCTCCCCTACCACGGGATAGCGGGAATGCCCTGTCTCGAAGATGACCGGCAGATAATCCTCGGGGCGCTGGTCGACGGCGATGGCGGTCACCTGGGAGCGCGGGATCATTACTTCCCGGGTTTGCTGATCGCTGATTTGAAAGGCGCCCTCGAGAATGGTCATGGCATCCGGGTCGAGGCGCAGCCGGGCGCCGGCTTCACGCAAAAAAACCAGTAGCTCGTCCCTAGAGCTGGGTTCGTCGGAATCGCTGAAAAAGCCGCTAAACATCTTCTCGAACCAGGACTTGCTTGTCTGGCTGCTCGATCGGTCTTCGCTCATGCGTCGGGTCTCGTGTCCTCGTCATTTGAATAGGGGGCGCATTCAATGCCTGAAAGCACATAGGGGTCGGCAATGCCTAAAGAGGCCAGGATAGTGCGTTCAAGCATTTCCATTCCTTCCGCCTCGGTTTCCTCTATATGATCGTAGCCCAACAAGTGCAAAGTACCGTGTACGACCATATGGGCATAATGATCGGCCAACGACTTGTTTTGCTGAAGGGCTTCTCGAGCGACGACCTCATGGCAGATGACCAGATCACCCAGCAAGGGCATCTCAAGAACCGGCGGAGCTTCGAAAGGAAAAGAGAGCACGTTGGTAGGCTTGTCCTTGCCCCGATAATCACGATTGAGACAGCGGCTCTCGTCGCCCGATACCAGGCGGATGGTCAGCTCGTGATGAGCCTTGTTCGGATGATGAATCAGCGCAGCGCCCACCCAGCGCGACAGTTCGGTCTCGGTTGGCAGGCCTGGAGTACAGGCATCGTCCAGGGCGATCTGCAGATCGACAACGGGGCCTGCGGCAATGCTCATCGGGTGTGGGTCTGCTCGTTACCGGAGGACTGCTCGGCGCGACGGGCCAATTCTCGGGCTTCCTTGCGAGCACGCTCCTGGGATTCCTGCTCGGCTTCGAACAGATCATAGGCTTCGATGATGCGCTGTACCAAAGGATGACGAACCACGTCCTTGGCAGCGAAATGAGTCACGCCGATACCTTGTGTATCTCGCAGCACGTCGAGTACCTGAATCAGACCCGAGCTCTGCCCCCGAGGCAGGTCGACCTGGGTGACATCGCCGGTGACCACGGCAGTGGAACCAAAGCCGATACGGGTCAGAAACATTTTCATCTGTTCCCGGGTGGTGTTCTGACTCTCGTCGAGAATGATGAAGGCGTTGTTCAGGGTGCGGCCGCGCATGTAGGCCAGAGGGGCAATCTCGATGACCTGGCGCTCGATCAGCTTACCTACCTGTTCGAAACCGATCATCTCGTAGAGCGCATCATAGAGCGGGCGTAGATAAGGATCGATCTTCTGGGCCAGATCGCCGGGCAGAAAGCCGAGCTTCTCACCGGCTTCCACCGCCGGGCGCACCAGCAGAATGCGGCGCACCTCCTGCTGGTTGAGCGCCTCCACCGCGGCAGCAACGGCCAGATAGGTCTTGCCGGTCCCTGCAGGCCCGATGCCGAAATTGATATCGTGCTTGCGAATGTTGGCGACATAGCTCTGCTGATTGAAGCCGCGAGGCTTGACCAGGGTTCGAGTGGTGCGAATGACAACTTCGCCTTCATCGCCGCCTTCCTCTTCCTCGAGCGCTTCGATACCGGACTCCTGCAAATACAGGTGCACGGTCTCGGGCTCGAGATCACTGCTTTCTGCTTCGCGATAAAGATGTTCGAGGATATTGGCGGCAGCCTTGACTCGAGTATTTGGGCCCGCTAGCTGAAAGGTGTTTCCACGATTGCGCAGGGTGACACCCAGACGCAATTCAATCTGTTTCAAGTGTTCGTCCCGCTGGCCACAGAGATTGGCCAGCCGCATGGGATCGTTGGGTTCGAGGGTTAACGTTAGAATGCGGTGCGCCTGAGAATCGTTATTGCTCAAGACAAGGGAATCCGTATGTAGTGAAAAGAGGAAAAGCGATGAAAAGAGCTTAATACCCCGACGGGGCCGGGGCAAACCTGAATAAATGGATAATGTGAAAACCGGCTTTAGTGTAGCTCGATTGAGGCCAGTTCACCGCGTAACGAGTTAGGCAACGCTTCGGTGATTACGACATCAACGAAGCCCCCGATCAGCTCTGTAGGATTGGCAGTACGGAAATTGACCACCCGGTTATTTTCGGTGCGCCCTGAAAGCTGACCCGGATCGCGAGGGGAGAAGCCCGTCACCAGGATGCGCTGGGTCGTGCCCACCATGCGGCGACTGATCTGCATGACGTTCTGGAGAATGCGTTCTTGAAGAATCGCCAGGCGCTGCTTCTTGACTGCCTCCGGAGTGTCGTCTTCAAGACTGGCCGCCGGAGTGCCAGGACGGGCAGAGTAGACGAAGCTGAAGGAGGCATCGAAACCAATGCGCTGAATCAGATCCATGGTCGCTTCGAAGTCCGCCTGGGTTTCTCCCGGAAAGCCGATGATGAAGTCTGAAGAGAAGCTGATGTCCGGGCGCAGGGCGCGAATGCGCTCCATTTTGTCGATATATTCCTCAGCGGTGTGACCGCGCTTCATGGCACTCAGAATACGATCAGAGCCGGACTGCACCGGCAGATGCAGATGGCTGACCAGTTCTGGAATCTCGCCGTAGGCCTCGATCAGGCTGTCGGTGAATTCCACCGGGTGAGAGGTGGTGAAACGAATACGATCGATGCCGTCGACGGCAGCGACACAGGCGATCAGCTCCGCCAGGTCGATCTCATCGCCAAACTCGTTCTCGCCGCGATAGGCATTGACGTTCTGACCCAGCAGATTGACTTCCCGCACGCCTTGCTCCGCCAGGTGAATGATTTCGTCCATCACGCTTTCAAACGGGCGAGATACTTCTTCGCCCCGGGTATAGGGCACGACACAGAAGCTGCAGTACTTCGAGCAGCCTTCCATGATGGAGACGAAGGCAGTGGCGCCATCGGAGCTTGGTTTGGGTAGATGATCGAACTTCTCGATCTCGGGGAAGGTCACGTCCACGACGGAAATATGATCGGCGCGCTGGGAGTCGAGCATCGAAGGTACCCGGTGCAGGGTCTGCGGGCCGAATACCATATCCACGTGGGGGGCGCGCTTGCGCAGACTCTCGCCTTCCTGACTCGCCACACAGCCGCCTACGCCAATGACCAGATCAGGGTTTTTCTGTTTGAGTTTCTTCCAGCGACCGAGCTGGTGAAACACCTTCTCCTGGGCCTTTTCACGAATCGAGCAGGTGTTGAGCAAGATGACGTCCGCCTCGCGCTCGTCATCCGTCAGCTCCATCTGATGAGATTCGCCGAGCAGATCCGCCATGCGGGCAGAGTCGTACTCGTTCATTTGACAGCCGTGAGTCTTGATGAAGAGTTTCTTCGCCATAGAGTATCAGCGCAGCAAAGGCGCTCGATTGGTCCGTGATAAAAGTGAATGCGCGACCGAGGAAAGTGGCCGAACTAGACATGAAAAGCCTGGGCTTCATATTGTACGTATCGCTTCAGGCATTGACCAGCGTCGTCCCAGGACTCTCTGTCTCAAACCTCCCTCGTGACCCCACCTTTGAAGGGGTGATAGCTGTGGTATTCTAGCGCGATAACTTTATATTCTGCGGTAATCACTTAACCAACCTTTCCAATCAACTCAACGTGTCTCGCAACAGACAGGAGCAGCATGGCCGCAAAGCCGATCTATCGTGTGGTGTTTCATAACCAAGGGGAAGTCTGGGAACTTTACGCTCGGGAAATCTTTCAGAGCGATCTATGGGGATTCATCGAAGTGGAAACCTTCGTCTTCGAGGATGCCTCGAAGCTGGTGGTCGATCCTTCGAGCGAAAAGCTCAGGCGTACGTTTGAGGGCGTTCAACGCAGCTATATTCCCCTCAACGCCATCGTGCGCATCGATGAGGTGGAACGGGAAGGAACCCCCAAGGCGACCAAGGCGGATGGCAAGATAGCGGAGTTTCCAAGGTCCATCAGCTTTCCGCCAAGAGACGATAGTTAAGTGATCAAAAAATAAACAAATCCTGAGACCTGAGATAAGGCGTCGTCTCGGGATGGTTGATATAGGTTTGTCCCAAGGTTTATCCACAGAATGTGTGGATCGTAACGAATCAGGTTGGCATCGAAAATATTCAATTGGTAAATAAAGCTAATTTTATCAATGACTTGCTCTTTTAGCTGGCGGTTGTTGAAAAGGATCAGATGATGGCTAACGAATGGATTGAGCGCTGGCGCGATGGCCGCATAGGGTTTCATCTTGAGAAGACCCATCCTCAGCTTATGCGTTACTGGCCGAGCCTAAACGTTCCTGCTGGGGGTAAGGTGCTAGTACCTTTGTGTGGTAAAAGCTTGGACATGCGCTGGCTTGCACAGCGCGGCTATCCGGTGCTGGGTATCGAACTTTCCTCCCAGGCCATCGAAGAGTTCCTGGCGGAAGGCGAAGGGGAGGTGGCTCGGTACCATCGCGAGCCTTTCGATATCTGGCGCCAGGGGAACGTGGAACTCTGGTGCGGTGACTTCTTCCAGCTGCATATCGAGAATACGCGTGAAATTCAGTCGTTTTACGATCGCGCATCTCTCATTGCGCTGCGCTCAGCGGCGCGCCAGCGTTACGCCTTTCATCTGGCCCAACTGTTACCGCCGGGCGCCAAGGGACTGATGATCACTATTACCCGCAGCATTCTGCCGGAGAAAGGCCCTCCGTATCACGTCGAATCCGATGAAGTGCGGCTGTTGTTCACTCCTAATTTCGAAGTCGAGCTTCTGGACGTTCTACCAGCGGATGACCGGGGATTCAGCGAGCATATCTGGACACTGACTAGACGAGGGCCAAGCGAAATATAAGCCTGCTAAGAAAACAGGGTGCACAAAAGGAGATAAGCTGCATCAACGAAATCCACCTGCATCGACGAATGCAGGTGGATATGCGAACACTTTGAAAGCCTTCGAGATGTTTAAGGTGTCATCACGATTTTGCGGCATTCATCTTGTTTTTCATCGAACATCTTGTAGCCTTCCGCCGCCTGATCGAGTTTCAAGCGATGGCTGATAATGACTTCCGGTTTCAGTTCGCCTTTTTGCACGTACTCGAGCAGTTTGGGCAAAAAGCTATGAACATGGGTCTGGCCGCCCCGCATGGCAAGCCCCTTATCGAAAAAATCCCCCATCAAGAAGCCATCGATTGCGCCGGCATAAATACCAGGAACGCTGACCGTACCGCCTCGGCGTACCGCTGCAAGACACTGGTGCAAAGCGATATCACTGCTTTCGACTTTGAAGTGATCGAGCGTTGGCATTTTGCCCCCATGGCCCACGGCTTCATAGCCTACCGCATCGATGACGGAATCGACGCCGCGACCGCCGCTTTCCTTGATGATGGTCTCCGCCGGGTCTTCATCCTTATCAAGATTGATGATCTCGACGGCGTAGGTTTTCTTGGCGAAGTCCAGACGATATTGCTCACGGTCGACTAGGAATATCTTCTCGGCGCCCATCAGGCGAGCACAGGCCACAGTCATCAGTCCTACCGGTCCGGCGCCATAAATTGCAACGCTGTGACCCTTTTGCACGTTGGCATTTACCGCCGCCTGATAACCCGTAGGGAGAATGTCCGACATGAACAGGACCTGTTCATCATCGAGGCCGTCTGGAATCTTGAACGCATTGGTGTTGGCGTAAGGAACCCGCACATATTCCGCCTGGCCACCAGGCACACCGCCATACATGTGAGAGAAGCCGAACAAGGCAGCCGGGGCGGGAATCGACTTCTTGTTGAGCGCGCCACCTGCACCGGTATTAGTGGTTTCACAGGCAGCATACAGCGACATCTGGCAAAAGAAGCAGCTGCCACAGGAAATCACGAAGGGGATTACCACACGATCGCCTTTCTTGACACTGCTTACAGCAGAGCCCGCGTCTTCAACGACGCCCATGAATTCATGGCCGAAGATGTCGCCGGACTCGACGGTCGGCATGCTGCCCCGATAAAGATGCAAGTCGGAGCCGCAGATAGCGGTCGCCGTAACTCGTAAAATGATGTCTTCTTCGTTTTGCAGCGAAGGGTCGTCGACGTTGTCGACCCGAACATCTCGGCTGCCATGATAGGTCAATGCTTTCATTGTAAGCGCTCCATGCTTAATAAAAGTGGTTGGCAACACCGCGTACGAACCATAAAGGATCGAGACAGGATCAATGGTTGTTCCGCAGCCAATGCCATGTATTTCGCGTAGTAAATACGCTACTCAACCATAGGAAAAATAATTTAAAAGTGCGAACCCAGAAAGCCAATACGGGTAGGAAAAGAGTAGGGAAGCAGGGGCCCCAAAATGAGGCTCCTGGTCTTGCTGCCGCGGTTAGCGTGCCAACTGACTTCCAATTTGGGGGTCATTGAAAGTTCGCTGGAGCGCCCGGCTCAATAGCTCGCTGACCATGTTGGTGTTGGCTTCGCGTCCAGGCTTCATGGCATATTCTTGCTCACGCTTGGCGGTATAGGTACCGGTGTAAGTCTGGCGATCGTTACCTGCCACGGCGCGAAAGCGCGCAAGCAGCACGGCCTTGTCGAGCATCGGTTTACCTTCCGCCTTCTGATAGCTGAGATCCGTCAGGGTAAGAGTCAGGCTAGGACGCCCGGGAGCCGGTTCTGTAGTAGGGTTGAAGCCCATTTGAACTAGCGCCTGTTCGGCCTGGCTCTTCAGCTTGGGCATCAGATCGTGGGCTTCGACGCTGATCACGGCGGTGGACATGGCCGCACCGCTGCGAGTGCCCAATACATCCGATTCACGCCCATCCACTACATCCAGCGTCACGCTCTGACCGTTGCCCACCTGGGGCAGGCTCTGGCCAACGCTGGGCTTTACCTGCAGATACTGTGGGCTTTGCGCGCAGCCCACCAGCAACAGCAAACCGACCAGCCAGCCTAGGAAAAGCGTCTTTCTTGAAATTTGCATCATTTGTTTTCCTCTTTAAATAAAACTGCCGCTCCCGGGCGGCAGTATAGCGTTGAGGGCCGCTAATAAAAAAGTATAGGGTTCTCTCTGTCGAAAGATACTTGTCAAGCCATACCACGACTTGTAAGGGAATCTGATGGTGGCATAGAAGATAGAGGTTTGATTAAAGCGGCTACTTGTATCAGGCCGCTGACCAACACTGGAACTGATAGGTAATGGCTCGACTCAAGAAGCACCCAGAAAAGCAGCACCGCTTCTAGCATCGATTCTTGCTTACCACCTCGGAAATGAATTCCAACAATTTGTGGCCATAATCATCCAGATTGAAATCCCGGCCAATTCGAATGCGAGCATTTTCACCCATAAGACGACGAAGCGAGGGTGACTCGGCCCAGGTGCTCAGGATGGCGGCGGCTTCTTCAGGATCGATGATTCCAGCCTGAACGACTGCATCCTTTTCAGGAGAATAGACCTCATTGGGTCCCATCAGGCATTCCTTGCCGTATTGCCCCAATTCACCTCGCTCACGTCTAGGCGATAACACCGCACCGTTCTCTCCGTCCAGGATCTGCTCCGCCAAGCCATCGACGCAGCCCACCAGTGTCGGTACACCATGGGCAAGCGCTTCCAGAGCCACGTTACCGAAGGGCTCTCGCCATGAAGGGCAGATAAAAGCGTCCAGTTCCATGTAGAAGGTCGTCATATCATCGACCAAGCCGCAGAAACGCACGCTTTCCTGTAAGCCCCAGCGTTGTGTCAGCTTGTGCAGCACCGCCAGTTGAGGACCTTCGCCCGCAATCCAAAGCTCTGCGTGGGGACAGCGGATTTTCAGCTCAGCGAACGTCTCCAGAGCAATCATGGGTGCCTTGAGAGCTATCAAGCGTCCTGCGAACCCCAAGCGAAAACGCCCTTCAGGATGGTGTGAATACTGACGAGGAAGTTTAATCGTGTTGTGAATGATACGAGCCGGCAAGCTCGGAGCGACCCCCCACTTGAGTTGCAGCATGCGCAGCGCAGCGCGAGAATTGCAGGCTACACCGTTTATCCGGTTCAGATAGCTGTGTACGTTCTCGCGTTCATCGGCTAGCCAGGCACTGCCTCGCTCGTAGTGGATCAGTGATAGGTGATCAGGGAAAACCAGTGGATGATCGACAATCTTGCCCCATACCAGGATAGCCTTGAGATCCAGTACCCTCAGCAGCCTGCGCTGATAGCGCTCTCGTAGACCGCTCAACAAACGCGGAATCTTGAGCCCGCAAGGCCCTTTGATACTGTGAATTCTAGTCGAGTCGAATGTGGCCAGGCTTGACGCCACGATGGGATGTACCCTATCGGTTTGCTTCAACACATGATGATCGTACGCATCGCCATACTGCGCCAAGAACTGACTGAAACTACGTTCGATACCACCAAGATTCTTCAGGCTGACGAGGTGACCGACCCGCGGGCCCGTCAAGTTTGTGCTAGCTGATTCAGTGGCTGTCATTTACGTACTCTCAGCCTCTCGTTTTGCTCAATCCCGATAGTCGCTGTTCTCAGCCTGTAAAATCGCGTGAATCTCCGACCAGTGATTGCTTTCAAGACCGGGATAGTTTTCCCATTGATCGCGAGTGTGCCTGGCAGTCGCGTCATCGACGCGTTTCAATGGCAGGCCTGTGGACATGGCAAGCACCTGGCTTTCGCAGGTTTTCTCGAGAAAATAGAGCCGATCAAAGGCTTCTAAAACCGTATTGCCGATGACGGTTACGCCGTGATTGGCCATGAACAGTACAGGTTTGTCCTTGAGCAGGGCGCAGATGCGATCGGTCTCGCTGTCATCCAGGGCCATGCCGCCAAAATCATCGTCGTAGGCAATACGCTCATAGAACTTGAGCGCATTCTGGCTGATGGGTTCGACGCGTCCGTTTTCCACGCAGGTCAAAGCGGTGGCGTAGGGCATGTGCGTATGCAGCACGCAGCGGGCACCCGGCACCAGTCGATGGATCGCGCCGTGCAGGCACAAAGCTGTTGGATCGACGCTTTTTTTGCCGCCAATCACTTCGTTGTGTTCGTTGACTACCAGCAGATCGCTGGCCCTTACTCTTGAGAAGTGCTGGCCGGCAGGCTGAACCAGAAACGGCGAACCCTGTTCCGTGAGGGCAAGACTGAAATGGTTCGAAACTGCCTCATGCAGCCCCAGGCGAGCGGTCCAGCGGAAGGCGGCGGCAAGGTCTTCGCGGCCCTGTTGTTCGTTCTGCGTCATGAGACAGCCTTTGGTAAAGATTCGGTTCTGTCAGCCCCGGCTAGAGCCGTCAAAGTAGGCTGTCCATACTATCGCTGCCTCTATTGCAGTCAACTCGAAGGGCTAACACATCACGAGACGATCTCAACCTCTTGATCATGGGTTTCGGCGTGACCAAAACGATGCCAGCGGCGTGGCTCGACGAACAGCCGCTGGCCGCGTTTGATGTGCAGGCGTTCGAAATCCGCATGGCGCACCGTGGCCTGCCAGGGCTCCGGTAGCCAGTCCGCGATCAGTTCGACCCGTACCTCGCGCCGATGGGAGACGCCGAGGTGACGGTGACCGGCAGCTGGGAATGAGGACTCTGAACTTCAAGCAGCTTGAGCTCGTGGGGGCGCATCAGCAGTTCTTGATGGCCATCCGGGAGATCGACGGAAAGCCGCGCATCACCACAGGTCAGTTCGCCATTTCGAACGTTGCCTTCCAGACGGTTGACGTCGCCCAGGAACTCGAAGACGAAGCGATTGGCCGGATGACGATAGAGCGTATCCGGTTCATCGATCTGCTCGATGCGTCCGTTGCTCATTACCACAACCCGATCGGAAAGCTCCAGCGCCTCTTCTTGATCGTGGGTCACGAACACGCTGGTAAAACCTAGCTCGTCGTGCAGATGACGCAGCCAGCGCCTGAGTTCCTGACGCACCTTGGCATCCAGCGCGCCAAAAGGCTCATCCAGCAATAGCACGTCGGGTTTGAGTGCCAAGCTCGGGCCAGAGAAACACGCTGCTGCTGGCCGCCGGAAAGCTGGGCTGGATAGCGCTTGGCGAATTCTTCGAGACGTACCATCTCCAGCAGCCGATTGACGCAAGTGCGAATCTCGCCGGTGGAGGGACGTTCCCGGCGTGGTAAAGCGGTGAGGCCGAAGGCAACGTTGTCGAATACGCTCATGTGGCGAAACAGCGCGTAGTGCTGAAAGACGAAGCCGATGCGTCGGTCGCGCACATGCACCTGGGTCACGTCCCGCTCACCGAAGTGAATCGAGCCTTGCGAGGCGCGGTCAGGCTGTTCGAGGCCCGCAATGATGCGCAAAAGCGTCGTCTTGCCGGAGCCGGAAGGGCCTAGCAGACCGACCAGCTCGCCGTCGGCGATATTCAGATCGAGCGGTTCCAGGGCCTTGGTACGGCCGAAGGTCTTGGCAATGTTCGTCAGGCGAATGCTCATCGGAATTGCTCCCGGCGCGTGGCGCGCCATTCAAGGCCAGCCTTGGCGGCCAGAGTAAACAGGGCGATCAGGGCCAATAGAGCGGCGGCGGTAAAGGCGCCCACGGTATTGTAGTCCTGATACAGCAGCTCGACGTGTAGCGGCAATGTATTGGTTTCCCCGCGAATCGAGCCGGAGACCACGGAGACAGCGCCGAATTCACCCACCGCTCGAGCGTTAGTCAAGATGACCCCATAAAGCAGCGCCCATTTGATATTGGGCAAAGTGACCCGACGAAAGATCGTCCAACCGGAGGCACCCAGGGTTACCGCGGCTTCCTCTTCCAGAGCGCCCTGGGCCTGCATCAAGGGAATCAGCTCCCGGGCGACAAAAGGGCAGGTGACGAAGATAGTCACCAGCACGATGCCCGGCCAGGCAAACATCAGTTGAATGTCGTAGCCGTCCAGCCAGCTTCCCACCCAGCCGCTGCTGCCATAGAGCAGTAAGTAGACAAGGCCCGCCACCACCGGTGATACCGCGAAAGGGATGTCGATCAAGGTTTGCAGCAGGCGACGCCCGGGAAACTCAAAGCGTGTGACCAGCCAGGCCAGAAAGACACCGAAGACAAGATTCACTGGGATGGTGAGAGCCGTTACCAGCAGCGTCAGGCCTATGGCCGCCAACGTGTATTCATCGCTCAGATTGTTCCAGAAGATCGCTACGCCTTCGGCAAACGCCTGGGCAAAGATGGCGATCAACGGCAGCAGCAGAAACAGCACGGACAGGCAACCGCCAGGCCAATCAATATTCTGCGGGTGCGGGGTGCATCACCGATACGTTGCATCAGCCCTTGCCTCCATGCAGCCGGCGAATGAAGCGACCCTGCCAGAGATTTAACGCCAGCAACAGCGCAAGCGACACCGCCAGCACCACGGACGCGATGGCGGAAGCGCCCACATAGTCGTACTCCTGCAGCTTGACGAAGATCATCAGTGAGGTGATTTCGGTCTCAAATGGCATGTTGCCGGCAATGAAGATCACCGCGCCGAACTCCCCGAGAGAGCGTACGAAAGCAAGCCCCGTGCCGGTGACCAGAGCCGGCCATAGATGGGGTAGAATCACCCGGCGAAAGGCGAGTGCGTCACTTGCGCCAAGTGTCAGCGCTGCTTCGTCGATCTCCTGAGGCAAATCTTCAAGCACCGGCTGTACCGTGCGCACCACGAAAGGAATGCTGGTGAAGGCCATGGCAAGCGCAATCCCGATCCAGGTGTAGGCGATTTCAATGCCCAATGGCGCGAGCAGCTTGCCCATGAACCCGCTGCTTGAGTACATGGTGGCAAGGGTGATGCCCGCTACCGCCGTGGGCAGGGCAAAAGGCAGATCCATCAGCGCATCCAGCAGACGCCGTCCCGGGAACTCATAGCGTACCAACACCCAGGCCATCAGCAGGCCGAACAGCGCATTGACGATGGCTGCCACCGCCGCTGCGCCGATGGTGATCATATAGCTTGCCACCACCCGCTCTTCCGTGATGATCGCCCAGTACTCCGCCAGGCTGAGCCCGGCCAACTGCCCGACCAGACTGGTCATGGGCAGTAGCAGTACGAGAGATACGAACAGCAGTGTGATGCCCAGGGAGAGACCGAACCCTGGGAGTACTCTTTTTTGGGCGGTGCCCGTTAATGTGGCGATCATGCTTACCTGCGCTGCAGTTGATCCAGTTCACCGCCGCTGGAGAAGTGATTATCCATGACCTGATCCCAGCCGCCGAACACTTCCTCGACCCGTAAAAGCTCGGTCTCGGGGAACTGATCGGCAAACTCTTTCTGAACGTTCTCGTCATTGACCCGATAGTTGAAGCCGGCTAGCAGACGCTGAGCTTCTTCTGTATAGAGATATTCCAGATAGCCCCGGGCCAGATCCGTGTTGTCGTTACGCTCGGCGACCTTCCCGACCACCGCTACCGGGAACTCCGCCAGGATACTCACCGGCGGCACCACCACATCATAGTCGTCCTCGCCGTACTCCTTGCTGATGTTGTTCACTTCGGACTCGAAGCTGAGCAGCACATCGCCGATGTTGCGCTCGACAAAGGTGGTGGTGGCGCCGCGACCGCCGGTATCGAACACCTTGACGTTACCCAGGAATTTTTTCATGAACTCTTCAATCTTGTCCTTGTCGCCGTCGAACTCCTGATCCGCGTAGGCCCAGGCGGCAAGATAGGTATAGCGTCCGTTGCCCGAGGTCTTGGGGTTGGGAAAAACGAGCTCCACATCTTCTTCCACCAGATCGTCCCAGCTATCGATCCCTTTCGGGTTTCCTTCCCGCACCAGGAACGCCATGGTGGAGTAGTAGGGGGAAGCGTTGTTGGGGAATTGCTGCTGCCAGTCCTCCGCGACCAGACCCTGCTCGGCCAGCACGTTGACGTCGGTCACCTGGTTGTAGGTCACCACATCCGCCTTGAGCCCTTGCATGATGGCTCGAGCCTGTTTGGAAGAGCCACCGTGGGACTGTTTTACCTCGACGCTCTCATCGTGTTGGTCTTGCCACCAGGCGTTGAACTCAGGATTCACGGTGGCGAACAGCTCCCGCGCGATATCGTAGGAGGAGTTGAGCAGCTCTCGATCGGCGGCAAAGGCCGGGGCGGCAACCCCGGTGGCCAGGGTCGCAGTGATAGCGGAGGCAATAGCGCTACGGCGTAGAAGCGAATAAAGAGTCATTTTGATTCCAGAAACGGTCGATTTGATGAAAGGCTAAATCAACCTTTATGGAATGACAATCTTATCCTTTATTCATTTTCATAATAACGGGCGATATGACGACACTATCGTTACCACTGTGACACAGACGCGCGATTGCTTGATTCCACAAAAAACCCCGGTTCGTAACCGGGGCATGATCAAGGTAAAGATGATGGCTACAATCAAAGCCCCATGGCAGAGGAGGTCGAACGGCGCGGATCCGCACCGCCGGAGAAGACGCCATCCTCGATCATTAGTGACTGCGCAGCTCCCATCGCCTCCTGCTTGCTCACGCTGTGACCCAAAGACTCGAGTAGGGCGATGGTGTCCGGGCTGATGCCCTGCTCGATGCGAATTTCATCCGGCAGCCACTGATGATGGATGCGCGGTACGCTCACGGCAGTCTGGATGTTCATGTCATGATCGATGACGTTCATCAGTACCTGCAAGGTGGTGGTGATGATACGTGAGCCGCCGGGGCTGCCGGTCACCAGGAAGTTCTTGCCGTCCTTCTTGACGATGGTCGGGGTCATGGAAGAGAGCATGCGCTTGTTGGGTTCGACCTTGTTAGCCTCGCCGCCGATCAGACCATAGGCGTTGGGCACGCCGGGTTTGGCGGAAAAGTCGTCCATCTCGTTGTTGAGCAGGAACCCTGCACCCTCCACGACGATGCCCGAACCATAGCTGAAGTTGATGGTGTAGGTGTTCGAGACCGCCATACCGTTACCGTCGGCAATGGAGAAGTGCGTGGTTTCATTGGACTCATAGGGCAACGGGTTACCCGGTGCGATGGTGTCGCTGGGGGTGGCCTTGTCCATGGATATCTGGCTGCGCAATTCATCCGCGTAGCCTTTCGAGGTGATGCCTTTTAGCGGCACCTCGACGAAATCCGTATCCCCTAGATACTCCGAGCGATCCGCATAGGCGCGTTTCATGGCTTCCGCCATGACATGAATGGTTCTGGCAGAGTTGAAGCCCATTTCGCCTATGTTGTAGCTCTCGAGGATGTTGAGCATCTGCACGATATGCACGCCGCCGGAAGAGGGCGGGCTCATGGCGTAGATATCATAGCCGCGATAGGTGCCGTGGCTAGGCTCACGAATCGCCGGCTCATAGTTGGCCAGATCCTCCAGGGTCATCAGGCCACCGTTCTTTTCCATCTGGGCAGCGATCAGTTCCGCGGTCTTGCCCTCGTAAAACTCTTGAGAGCCCTGCTCGGCAATGCGCTTCAGCGTTGCCGCCAGATCCGGCTGCTTGAAGATGTCGCCGACCTGATAAAGACTGCCATCTTCCTTGAAGAACTTCTTGCTAGAGCCGGGCCACGGCTCCAGCCGCTCCCGGGTATCGCGAATGCCGTCCACGAAACGCTGGGGCAGGGCAAAGCCGTCCTCCGCCAGACGAATCGCCGGGGCCAAGGCATCGGCCAGGCTCAAGGTGCCGTATTTCTCAAGTGCCAACGCCAGACCGGCAACGGTGCCCGGCACCCCGGAAGCGTTGTGGGTATAGCGGGAAAGCTCAGAAACCGCCTCGCCTTCGTCGTTCTGGAACATGGTCTCGAAAGCCGCCGCCGGGGCTTTCTCCCGATAATCGATGGCGATGACCTCGCCACTTTTCTCATCCGATACCAGCATGAAGCCGCCGCCGCCGATGTTGCCGGAGCGCGGCTGGGTCACGGCGAGAGCAAACCCCGCGGTTACCGCCGCGTCCACGGCGTTTCCGCCCTTCGCCAATACGTCTCTGGCGACCTCCGATGCCAAGAAATGGCTGGTGGCCACCATGCCTTTCTCACTGACTTCAGGATTGAAGCGCTCACCCTCGAGAATGGCTTCTTGAGCATGGGCGACACCGACGCTTATCGACGTGAACATCAGAGTCCAGGCCGTGCGACGCCAAAAGGAAGATCGTTTCATGCTGCACCTCGTTTGTTATTGCGGTGTTTCGAGATAGTACTTAGCTGCCACGCCTTTCATGGCGTGTGCAGATACTATAGTGCACGGTGCTTCACAATGTTGCCGACGACGGTGATCGTCGCTTTGCTGCAACATCTCGAATTCAGAACACATTGGGCTAGGCATTGTTTTCAGATGTTTCCTTCTGATCTACAAGGCCGCCGCCTTGCTCAAAATAGGTATTGATACCTTCGGCAGCGCGATAGGCAAAGGCCCCGATCGTCCCTGTCGGGTTGTAGTTGCTGTTGTGGGGAAACGACGAGCCACCCACCACGAACAGGTTTTCCATGTCCCACATCTGGGAATAAGTGTTCACTGCGGAGTTGTCCGGGCTTTCTCCCATGATCGCACCGCCGAAGAAGTGATCGGTATAGAACTGATGATCGAAGTTCGCATCATCTGCCACCTCGTCGACGTCAATGATATCTGCGCCCATCTTCTCCATGATCTGCTTGCACACGTCCACCCCGGCCCGGGCCCGATTGCGATCCTCGTTCAGGTATTCGCAGGTTACCCGCAGCAGTGGGTTGCCAAGCGCATCCTTGTAGGTGGGGTCCAGATCCATGTAGGTATTCTTATTCGGCAAGAACCCGGTCTGGGGCGTCACGAACAGGTAGCGGTTGTAGTAGAAAAGAGAGTTCTTCTTGAATTCCTTGCCCCAGGTAGGCGTGCCCTTGGGAACATGGTTGTTGGCGATAGGACGATTGCCCAGCTGAGCGTAATGCACCTCGAAGCCATGCAAAAAATCCAGATCCGAGTGATCCTTGTGGTCTCCACTGAAGTCGTCGATGGTGGCGCCAAGCGCCCCGGTGCCCATGTAGGTATTGAACTTCTTGTTCTTGAAGAAGCCATGGGCGCCGATATAGGTGGTGAGATTGTTGAAATGCCCGGTGAAGTTCTTGCCGATGATGCCCTTGCCGGTCTTTGGATCGTAGGGCTCGCCGATGTCCGACAGCAGTAGCAATCGCGTGTTGTTGAACACGAACCCGGCCAGCACGACGACACCCGCCGGCTGTTCAAAGGTCTCGCCGGTGCTGGTGTCCGTATAGACAACGCCGGATGCACGGGCATTGTCGTGGGTGACTCGGGTGACGTTGGCGTTGTTGCGAAGCTCGAGATTGCCGGTTTTTTGCGCGGTGGGCAGCACGGTAATCAATGGACTGGCCTTGGCATTGAAGCCACACCCATACTCCTGGCAGAACGCGCAGTACACACAGCCGTTGATCAGCTCGCCGTCCGGGTTGATGTAGGTCTCGGTCACGTTGGCCGATGGCATATGGTAGGGGTGATAGCCAAGGCTTTTACTTGCATTCTTGAACAGATTGATAGACGGCGTGTTCTTCATTGGCGGGTTAGGGTAGGGGCTTGAGCGCCAGGGGCCGAGCGGGTTCTTTTCTCCCGAAATGCCCGCCATCTTTTCATATTGATCATAGTAGGGCTCGAGCTCATCGTAGGTGATGCCCCAGTCCTGGATCGTCGCCTGCTCCGGAATCTTGTCCTTGCCGTAGCGCTCTACGGTCTTTGAGTAGATCTCGAAATCGTAGGGCAGCCAGCGAAAGGCCCAACCGTTCCAGTGAACGCCGGCGCCGCCGGTATCCGTGCCTAGTCTTGCATGAGCGTTGTTGCGCACCGGCTCCGCGGTCTTGTCCAGCCCGTTGCGCGAGGTGATCGTTTCCTTGTTCAGATCCTGCATCAAGTCGTAGCGTACCGAATAGCGCAGCTCGTCTTTCGACGTGACGTAGTCAAGCGGTTCTTTTGCTTTTCCGCGCTCCAGCACGACCACCTTGTGCCCTTTCTTTGTCAACTGTGCAGCAACGATACCGCCGGCCCAGCCGGAACCCACGATAACGGCGTCGACCTTGTCCAATTTCTCTGTCATGAAATGATCTCCTTATCCTTACTTCTGCTGATAGCTCGCCAGGCTGATCGGCTCGAGTTTCACGAATTCGTCCCTTTCGATATAGCCTTCATAGGTAGGTTGCGGCCCCGGAAACTCCTTCATCTTCCAGCCTTCCATGTTCTTGTTGCCGCCATACAGCGGGTCGCAATATGCGCCTTCCAGGGTGGCCTGGCGCAGCAGGGCAAAAAAATTCGAAGCCGTGATGCCGGCCATTTCCACGTGATCGTTCTCGAAATCCTGCAAGAGTTGAATCTGCTGATCTTCCGAGGCTTCATCGAAGCGCGCGTCGAAGCGCTTTTCGCTCTCTTCGTTAAGCTTGCGCAAACCGCTGACGAAAATCTCGCCTCGGTTCAGAATCGAACGCTCAGGGTGCGGCTTGGCGTGCTCGATCTGCTTTGTCTGCGGGTGAAAGGGCCCAGCTCGGTAATCCCGCCCGTTGATGCCCCAGGAGCCTGCCAGCTGCTTGTCAATGTAATAAGGCACGTTCAGACCGATGGCACCGGGGCCGTGTTCATCTTCCGGGAAGATGCGTTCGCAGGCCGCTTCGAGCACGTTGAAATCATCCGATCGCGTGAAAAACTGCCGCGCCTCCTGGAAATTGGGGGTTTCGGGGCCACGCGAGACCGAATGAGCGTGCTGTGCGGATTGCTCGGCTTGTGCCGTCTGGCCCGTGAACACGCTGCCAAGCAGTGTGCCCCCGACAAAGCCACCTGCAGCTCTACCGGTGTTCTTGATGAAGTGGCGACGGCTTGGGTCGTTTACGCCGGCGCTCTTTGAATCCTTGTCATCTGCCATGATGTGGTCATTTCCTTTTTTAAATGCGGTAATACTGTCTATTGTCATTCGCTGCGGTAATTAAGTAATACTTCCAACAGCAAAAGAACCAGAAGCCATGAATAAGTTATCTGCAGGCTAATGATGAGTGTAGACGCCAGTACCTGATAGTCCCAAACATGGTCCGAGTGGCCGAACGCCTATCCAGCAAGCCTTGGCTCATCCCATTGGGCGCATGCTGCCACAGGCTCCCGCGCTGAAGCGCACTGGTGCTGACACTCATCTTCCCTCAGCGCTTGCGGGTCTGGTGCCATAACGTGTCGGCGGCGCCATTTTCCTCGCTTGTACAGCAAGATAGCCATCAACATGGTAGCGACCATGCTGGCCGGAAAGCTCCACCACAGGGCATCCACTCCCAGCCAGGGTTTCAGGCCCCAGGCAATGCCCAGGCGCACCGGATACATGGCGATGAACATGATGAGTAAAGGCCGCAGTACTTCGCCGTTGGCGCGTACGGTGCCGAACAGCACAAAGGATACGCCAAAGGCAAGAAAGCCCCAGGTGGCGATGACCTGAATATGCCGACCGATGGCCACTGCCGGGCTGTCATAACCCAGAAACAGCGCCAGGGCACTGCGATCGAACAGCAGCAGCAGGGTCACCAGGGCGCCGGTCAACAGCAGGTTGAACATGATGCCCGCCCGGGTGATATCGCTTAGACGGTCCCAGCGCCCGGCACCGATGCTCTGGGCCGCCATGGCACTGACCGCCGCCCCCAGGGCCATGGCGGGCATCTGCACGTAGGTCCATAGCTGCTGGGTGGCGCCGTAAGCAGCGGTGGTATTCACGCCCTGGCGATTGACCAGGCTGAGCATGGCCAGAGCCGAGGTGGTCACCACTACCATCTGTAGCCCCATGGGAATCCCCTTGAGCACGATGATCTTCAAATAGGCAAGATCGGGTTTGAGAAAGGCAAGCTCCTCGCCACGCAGTCTGAGGGGCAGGTTGCGCCAATAGATATAGCCGAGCATGGCGCCCAGCCCGATCAAGTTGGCCAGTACGGTGGCGACGCCGGAGCCGACGATGCCAAGTGTCGGTAAAGGCCCTAAGCCAAGAATGAACAGCGGATTGAGGCCGCTGTCGAGCACGCAAATAATGCCCATGAACCACAGTGGCGTCAGAGAGTCGCCGGTGCCGCGCAGCGCCATCATCAGCAAGGTGGCCATCAGCATCGGCGGCACGGCAATGAAAATGGTGCGCAGATACGCTAGAGCCAACGGCTGCACATCCGCGGCGGTATCCAGAAGATCGAGCAGGGCTGGCGCCAATAGCCAGCCAACGATGGCAATGCCGATGACCGCGGGCAGAAAGAAACCCACCGCCGTCCCTAGTACCCGGCGCGCTTCGTGAATGTTGCGCCGGCCTACGGCCTGACCGATGAGAATGGTCGAGGCCATGCCGAAGCCGAACACGAAGGAGATCAAGAGAAACATGACCAGGTTGCCGTTGGTGGTAGCCGCCACCGCGGTCTCGCCGATCAGATGACCGATCCAGGCAGTATTGATCGAGCCGTTCAGGGACTGCAGCACCGACGAGAGTAGGGTTGGCAAGGCAAAAATCAGCAGAGTAGAAGGGATTGGAGCATTGACTAAATCACGGCGATTTCCGGAACGGGGATGATGCGATGAGCTATTGCCCGACTCTTGGTTCAAGAAAACCTCCCACTTTGTCTGTCAGGCCAAACTGCCCGTTCTATTTACAAGCTACCAGAATGCTCGGCTATGCTTGCATGAAGCAGTTGGCATTCGGCTCAAGTCTTCTATGTTTCTAGGTAGGGTATTTTCAGACTGCAAGGTAAAACCGTAAGTCGATACAAAAAAGAACTGGTTAGGTTACCGGTTATTTAGTTATCCTGCTAAAAATATCGCAGGTGTGATTAGTTTTTCATCAAGAATCTGCCTTCACAAGGAGTGTGACGGTGACGACCACAAAGCCTTCCGTAGACGTAGTCATCATCGGCCTGGGCTGGACCGGTTCGATCATGGGCATGGAGCTGACCAACGCCGGTTTGAACGTGCTGGCCCTTGAGCGTGGCGCGGATCGGGACAAGCATGACTTCCTCTACCCGAAACCCGCCGACGAGCTCAAGTACGGTATTCGCCTCGAGCTGATGCAGCGACCCCGCCAAAGCACCGTGACCATGCGACGCAATGAGCAGGAAACCGCCGTGCCCCAGCGGCACTGGTCGACGTTTCACCCGGGTGACGGCGTAGGCGGGGCGGGTATTCACTGGACCGGCGTGCTGTACCGTGCCACGCCCAACGAACTCTCTCTCAAGAGCTTTGCCGACGAGACCTTCGATTCAGGCTTTCTGCCTGAAAACATGACGATCCAGGATTATGGCGTCAGCTATGAAGAACTCGAGCCCCACTACGATTTCTTCGAGAGGGTGGCCGGGCTTTCCGGTCAGGCAGGCAATGTTCAAGGCGAAATCATCCAGGGCGGCAATCCCTACGAGGGGCCACGTCAGAACCCGTTTCCTCTACCGCCGCTACCCCGCACCCTGACGGATACCCTGTTCATCGAGGCGACGAGCAGCCTTGGCTGGCACCCTTATCCCTATCCGTCGGCGAACGTGTCCGAGTCTTGGACGAACCCTTACGGCATGCAGCTTGGACCTTGCAATTTCTGCGGCTACTGCAGCAACTATGGCTGCCTGAACTACTCCAAGGCCTCTCCTCAGACCTGCATTCTGGATGCGCTCAAGCGGCGCGATAACTTCCGCTATCGCACCCATTGCGAAGTACGCCGCATCAACAAGAGTCGCGATGGCAAGACGGTCACCGGCGTGACCTATATGGATGGTGAGGGTAACGAAGTATTCCAGCCGGCGGATCTGGTCATCCTGGGCGCCTTTCCGCTGTCCAATATCAAGCTGCTACTGCTGTCTGAACTCGGCGAACCCTATGACCCAGAAGCCAATACCGGCGTGGTGGGGCGCAACTTCTCCTACCAGATCACAGGTTCGCTGGACATGTACTTCAAGCGGCACCAGTTCAATCCGTTCATCAATGCAGGTGCCAGCGGTCAAGTCATCGACGATTTTAGCCCGGATACCTTCGACACCGCCAAGCACGGCTTCATCGGCGGCTCCTATATCTACACGACTCAAGGCCCCGGGGGTGCGATCGGCGGCATCAAGCTGCCTGCGGATTCTCCGAACTGGGGCAGTGAGTGGAAGAAGAACGCGAAGGAGCACTATGGGCATCACATGATGCTCGGTACTACCGGCACCAACATGTCCTTTCGCGACTGCTATCTCGATCTTGATCCTACCTACAAGGATCCCCATGGCGATCCACTGCTGCGTATGACCTACGACTGGAAAGAGAACGATCTGCGCATGACCGAGTTCATGGCGGATCGCATGCGCGAGATCGTCAGGGAGCTCGAGCCGGATTCCCATACAGAAAGTTTCAAGAAGGTGGGAGATCATTTTGATGCCAGCAGCTATCAATCCACCCATCTGACCGGAGGCGCGATCATGGGCACCGATCCCAAGACCTCGGTGCTCAATCGCTATCTTCAGCACTGGGACTATCACAATCTGTTCGTGATGGGAGCCAGTGCCTTTCCGCAAAACATGCAGCACAACCCCACGGGTACTGTTGCCGCCTTGACCTATTGGTCCGCCAAGGCCATTCGCGAACAGTATCTGAAAAATCCTGGGCCTTTGATGCAGGCATGACAAATGCCTATACGCCCAACATCAGGTCGACATTCCAACAAATAGAATATGACTGAATATCGAGGAGGTGAGCCCTGCAATGGGACTAATCATTTTAGCCATATTCGTTTCTTGCGCCGTTTATATTCAGAATCGTGGCAATATGCAGCATAAAAGACTGTCACGCAAAATCACGGATCACTCTAATTTTCTGGGTCCGGTCAACTGCTTGTTTTATGCGTTTTCTGCCGTAGGAAACAGGCCTTTCATAGAAACCAGAAAATTCCCCGAGCTTGATATCTTCGAGAATCACTGGCGAGAAATTCGCGATGAAGCACTAGCGCTCAATGCGCAGACACATATCAAGGCCTCGGATGAACTCGACGACATTGGCTTCAATTCCTTTTTCAAAACCGGCTGGAAACGCTTTTATCTAAATGGTATGGGGCCAGTCTGCCATCTGCCAATGAGCTGTGTCCGCGTACGGTGTTGCTGATCAACCGCATGCTCAAGTCAAGGGATGCCACTG
>NZ_JIBT01000033.1 GCF_001039575.1 Halomonas sp. PR-M31 | reverse complement strand
GATTGCACCAGCGAGCTCTGGATCAATGGCGCCCTGATCGATAAACCGGCAACCGCTTTCACCTCTACCGCCAGCCTGCATGGGGGCCAGGAAGCTACGCTACTGACCATGCTCGTTCCCTTGCTGCATCAGGGGATGGTCTATGCGGGCGTGCCCTACAGCGAGAGCGGTTTGCTCGAGACGACCAGTGGCGGCACGCCCTACGGTGCCAGTCACGTCGCTGGCGGTAGTAGCGATCGCAGCGTCGATGACACGGAACGCACCCTCGCCCGGGCTCAAGGCAAACGTATTGCCCGGCTCGCCCTGGCGCTACGCACATTGCGCGAGGAAAAATAATGCGGGCTGCCTTGGAGGGTTTCGAAGCGAAGCATGGTATTGCACCACTGACTCAGCGCACCCGGAAGATCGTTCTAGGTAGCTACGTCGCCTTGATCGTCCTTCTGCTGATAGGCGGCTGGCAGCTTCAGACTCAAAGCAGCAACGGTATTTTGCCGGTACTGGTGCGGGTACTGCCCTTGATTCTCTTTTTACCCACACTTTATACCCGCCGCCCTCGCGGTCATGCCTGGCTGGCGTTCGTGAGCCTTCTATATTTCATGCAGGGGGTCATGTTGGCTACGTTACCCGGTAAAACCTGGCTCGGCTTGCTGGAAGTCGTGGCCAGTTTGACCTTGTTCGTTTCGAGCATGCTTTATGCACGCTGGCGGAGCGTCAATTGCAGGAACAAGCGCCACCTCGTCTTTAAGATTATTCTGTTACTGCTATTCTCAAGGTGTCCGATGATTGCAACGAGCAAGTCAAAACCTCGAATCGATTGCTATCGAGGATCTATAAAATGATGAGGAGAGACCAATGAGAGTCTTGATGAGTCTTGGGATTGCTGCTTCCTTGGTGATGGCATCCACCGCAACACAAGCAGCGGACGAGAAAGAGATCAAAGAAGCCATTGAATATCGTCAGTCCGCATTCAGCGTAATGGGCTGGAACTTTGGCCCGTTGGGAGCTATGGCCAAGGGCGACATGGAGTACGATGCCGAAGAAGCGGCCATGCGGGCCGAGCGGGTTGCGCTGTTGGCCAAGATGCCTTGGGAAGGCTTCATTGAAGGCTCCTTGCGTGGTGACGGACATGGCGCCGACACCGATGCACTCGCCAAGATTGCCGATAATCGTGACGACTTCGAGTCTCTGCAGACGGAAATGGAAGACGCAACCGCCAAGCTGGCAGAAGTGGCTCAGCAAGACGATTATGCGGCGCTTCGTCAGCAGGTAGCGGCGACCGGGAAGACCTGCAAGAACTGCCACGACGAGTATCGTGCTGATGATTGATTGGTAATAAAACCTTAGAGCTCGTCGATGATTATGACGAACGAAGCCCGCCATAGGCGGGCTTGCATAGGGTTACTGGGAGCTGTCGAGAGTTATCGAGTGCAGCCGAATCGAGCTTAGCTAGTCCAGAGCCACGTCACCAACGCCGCTGCCAGCACAAGCATTACTGCAGCGCGCCATTGCACCGCGTTGGAGCCCGGGCCGTCTACAGGCTCTGAGATCAGATGCTTGCGGCCGGTGAACATGGCCCCCACTAGCTTTTCCCCCTTGATTCGATGCACCACCACCGCGACGATATGCAAACCAATCAACCCCAGCAAAAAATTGCCATTGTAGTGATGCAGGGTCGTCAGAAGCTTGGTGGTTGCGTCACTCACGCTGCCATACAGGGGCGCCTCGAATAGAATATCGTCATGTAAAAACAGCCCACTTCCTGCTTGCAAGGTCAACGACAGCATCATGATCATGACCGTCCAGCCGCCCAAGGGATTATGGCCGGCGTAGCTTGGGGCCCGATTGCGCAGGAACAGCCAGAGATAGCGCCAGGATTCGAGTGGCGAGCGCAAAAAGTTCAGAAACCGCGCGTGACGACTCCCAAAAAGCCCCCACAACCAGCGAAATAGTAAAAGTCCCAACACCGTGTAGCCTGCCCGGGCATGCCAATCGACAGGAAACATCAGCGGATAGCCCTCTGTCTTCATGGTGTAAAACGATACGATCAGCGCCAGGACCAATACCCAGTGAAAAATCCGCACCCAAACATCCCACACCCAGATCCTTTGCATGCTTCACCCGATTTGTGAATGCTAATATGCAGCGACGCCCGAACGCAGAATAAAGACTCGTCCAGGCTTTTTGTGCGCTCTTCATCTTGAATAGCTACCTTAGGACAATCCTCTACAGCAAGGAAGGGATTCATTGTCGCCCATCGCCAAGTGGCGTTATGCCAGTCTACAAACCCTGCCCGTCATGTTTGGCTATCTACCTCTCGGGGCCGCTTTTGGCATTCTGTTCATGCAGCTTGGTCATCCCTGGTGGATGGCGCTGGTCATGTCGCTTTTCATTTATGCCGGTGCCGGTCAATTCATGGCTGTTACCCTTCTGGCCAATCATGCAGGACTGCTCGAAGTCGCGGTTGCGACCTTCATGCTCAACTCCCGGCATCTTTTCTATGGCTTGTCACTGCTCAAACGCTTCAAAGGAGCGGGATGGCGCAAGCCCTACCTGATCTTTGCCCTGACGGATGAGACCTATTCATTGCTGACCAATCAAGGTCAGCAAGAACAGGGGCCAGAAGATCATGCCAATGCCTGGCGAATCAGTCTGTTGAATCAACTGTGGTGGGTACTGGGAACGCTGGCAGGGGCCATGGCCGGCGCCCTGCTCGATTTTGATAGTCGCGGTATCGAATTCGCGCTGACCGCGCTTTTCATCGTTCTCACTCTGGAACAGGCAAGCCGGCTGCGCCAGGCCCTACCTTTCGTGATTGCACTTTTTACCGGGTTAGGCGCTTTGATACTGCTACCGGAACAGAATCTGCTGCTGGGTGCCATTGGAGCTGCCAGCCTGATACTCCTGGTGCACTACCGCTGGGCCCAGCGAAGCAGAGGATCATACTGATGGAAACCACGACACTGCTCATTTTCATTGCCGTCAGCGCTCTGGCCACTTTCGCCACTCGGGTGCTGCCGTTCGTCGCTTTGTCCCGGCACGCGGATCATCCTTTGATCCTGCACCTGGGGCGCTATCTCCCGCCGGCGGTGATGATGATACTGGTCATCTATGCCTTGCGGGATTTTTGTCCTCTCGCCGAAGGGCATCTGAACATGATGCCCAATGGCTTACCGGTCATCATCGCCTCGCTCGCGGTGGTCGCCTTGCACCTGTGGCGACGCAACGCCTTGTTGTCGATTGTCGCGGGAACCGGACTTTATATGCTGATGGTCCAATTAGGCTGATATGCTCTAGGAAGAAGCCAATGACCGGGAACTTGGGCCCATTACCGTTTATGACAACGATCAAGAAAACATTAGGAGAACGCCATGACCCATGACATCGCCGATGTTCGGCGCAACTACAGTGGAAGTAGCCTTGATACCGCAACCACCCCAGACAGCCCCATGCCACTTTTCCAAGAGTGGCTGGATGAGGCGTTGACGCAGGAAACCGATGACGCCAATGCCATGACCCTGGCAACGGTTGACGGTCAGGGCCTTCCCCACGCCCGTATCGTGCTGCTAAAAGGCTTCGATGAGCGTGGGTTCGTCTTCTACACCAATTATCAAAGCCATAAAGGGAGTGAATTGGCCAATGTGCCTCAGGCGGCCATCGTGTTCTGGTGGCCTACGGTTCAGCGCCAAGTGCGCATCGAGGGGCATGTACATCAAGTCGATGCCCTGGAATCCGATCGCTATTTCGAAAGCCGCCCCCGCAACAGTCAGTTGGGCGCCTGGACGGCGCTACAGAGCGTGGAAATACCGGACCGGGAGTGGCTTGAAGAGCGCAGCCAGCGCTTCGAAAAGGTGTATGAAGGTCAATCCGTGACGCGGCCTCGCCACTGGGGCGGTTATCGCGTCGTACCCGAGATGATCGAATTCTGGCAAGGTCAGCCGGATAGATTGCACGACCGGGTGCGCTATCGTCTTTACGATCAAGGATGGTTCAAGGCTCGACTGGCCCCCTGAGGCTTTTCCAAGTCATACTAAAGACTCTAACGACGAACGCCCAACTAGGTTGCGTTCGTTGTTAATGAAACATGGAAATTCCTGGCTTATGCCGCATCGCCCAGCCATTCATCGACCATGTCTTGATGGTCCTCTACCCACTTCTTGGCATTCTCGTAGGGGTCGCTGTCCTCTTCCTGGTTCATCATCATGACCTCGCCCATGTCCTCGGCGGTCCATTCGAAGTTATCCAGGATCTGGTAGGCCTCGGGCATGTCTTCCTTTAGGCCCTGGCGCACGATGGTATGGATCTGCTCGGCACCACCATAGACGTTCTTGGGATCGTCCAGATACTTGAGATCCCAGCGGGCGAACATCCAGTGAGGGGTCCAGCCGGTGACCACGATGTTCTCTTCATTCTGGATGGCGGCCTTCAAGGCAGCGGTCATGGTGGCACCACTGCCAGTGCGCAGGCGAAGATCGCGGTCCAGGCCGTACTCATCAAGTACATCTTCGGTAAGCCCCATGATGCCGGCACCAGGGTCGATGCCGATGATCTCGCCATCGATGCTATCCGCCTTGTCACCGAGCTGATCGATGGAGTCGATATCGGTATAACTAGGAACAACCAGGCCGAGCTTGGTGCCATCCAGATTGACGCCGGTATCGACGACCTTGTCCTTGGTTTGAGCGTAATAGTCCTTGTGGGTCGTCGGTAGCCATCCCGCCAGGGTGGCATCCGCATCGCCATAGGCGATGGCCTGCCACATGGAGGCACCAGACAAGGAAGACATCTCGACGTCGTACCCTGCCTGCTCCAGCACTGCGCGCATAACATTGGTGGATGCAACCGTCGAGGACCATTCGACATAGGCCAGGGTCACAGTGCCCTTGTCCTGGGCATAGGCGCCGCTCATGGTTCCTAATCCGACTCCCAGCCCCAGGCTAGTGCCAGGGTGGTGGTGCGTAGCGTGCTTGACATGGTGGTGGTTGTTTTCATGATTTCCTCTTTTTCGTCTTTTGTGTTCGAGGGACAGCATCACCTTTCAATCTTTCTTCCTGCTGATACCTCTTGCTGCCAAGGCAGGCCGACGATATCGGCCAGCGTCCTGCTCTTTTCAATTCATCTTGTTTACTGTGTCTTCTTGGTCTTGCGGAACGCCTGGGTCAGGCGATCGAGCAGCATGGCCAGGATGACCACCGCAATTCCCGCCTCGAAGCCATCGCCCGGACGCAAACGCTGGATCGCCTTCCATACTTCATTACCCAGGCCGTCCGCGCCGATCATGGCGGCGATGACCACCATGGAGAGCGCCAGCATGATGGTCTGGTTGATACCGGCCATGATGGTCGGTAGCGACAGCGGTAGCTGCACCTTGAGCAGTTTTTGCCCCCGAGTGGAGCCAAATGCATCCGCCGCCTCGACCAGCTCCGTGGGTACCTGGCGAATCCCCAGAGTGGTGAAACGAATCGCCGGCGGCATGGAAAATATCACCGTGGCAAAGATGGCCGACACGGAGCCGATGCCGAAGAACGGAATGGCCGGAATCAGATAGACGAAGGCCGGCATGGTCTGCATGAAATCCAGCACCGGCATGATCACGCTATAGAACTTATCCGATAGCGCAGCGAAAACGCCCAAGGGCAGCGCAATCACCACCGCCACCAGGGTGGCAATCACAACCAGGGTCAGGGTTTCGATCATCGGGAACCATAGCCCCATGTTCCAGATCAACAAAAGACCCAATACCGCCCCGATTGCCAAGCGTATTCCCGCCAGGCGCCAGCACAGCAAGGCAATGATCGCCATCAAGGCCCATTCCGGTAGCCACATCAGTGCATCGTTGAGGGCGCTGATACCGGTCTGGGTGAAGCGGGAGATACCCCGGGTCACGCCGGAGAATTCCGTTGTCAAATAGTCGAGACCGGTTTCGATCCAGTCGCCAAGGGGTATGCGGGGAATATCGATTGCCATCAGTGTTCTCCTGCTTCAGCAAGTTGTGCCAGTACCGCGCCCTTGACTACGACGCCCAACAGACGCTGGTCGTCATCGACCACGGCAATTGGAAAGCTCCTTTCGCCGAACATGGCGAACAGGTTGTGCAGTGGCTCGTCCGGCCCGACCTTGGGAAAATCGTTGCCGACCAACCCTTCTATGCTTTGCTTTCCCTCCCGAGCAGCGCGATCGGCGACATCCGCCTCCAGAAGTCCCAGAAGCTTGCGCTGTCGATCAGTGACGTAGATGGAATCCAGACCGTTCTCGCTGAGCTTGTGAAGCACGGTACGCGGCCCATCGTCACTGCGCGCCACGGCACGAACCGGGCGCATGGCATGGCGAGCGGTGAGGATTCGCGACAAGTCAACGCCTTCGGTGAAGCGTGCCACGTAATCGTCCGCCGGGTGGGTCAGGATGTCTTCCGCGGTGCCGATCTGAACGATTTCTCCATCCTTCAACAAGATGATGCGATCGGCGAGTGCCAACGCCTCGTCAAGATCATGGGTGATGAAGATGGTGGTCTTCTTCATGCGATTCTGGAGTTCGAGCAGCTCTTGCTGCATGTCCTTACGGATCAATGGGTCCAGGGCCGAAAAGGCCTCGTCCATTAACAAGACCGTGGAATCGTTGGCCAATGCCCGGGCCAGGCCCACGCGCTGCTGCATGCCGCCGGAAAGCTGGCTGGGCATCGAGTCTTCCCACCCCTCGAGGCCAACCTGATGGAGCGCTTCTCGTGCTTTTTTGGCACGCTCTTGCTTGTCGAAGCCGCGAATCTCCAGACCAAACTCCGCGTTGGCCTGAACGGTGCGATGGGGAAACAGGGCAAAATGCTGGAAAACCATGGAAAAATGCCGGCGCCGGCACTCCAGCAACTCTTTTTCACTGAGTGTGGGAATGTTTTCATCGTCAATGACGATCTCGCCTTCCGTGGGTTCAATCAGACGATTAAGGCAACGAATCAGGGTGGATTTTCCCGACCCCGACAGCCCCATGATCACAAGAAGCTCCCCTTCCTTGACGTCGAAACTAATGTTGGACAGCCCAAGCGTTTGCCCGGTCTTCTCGAGGATTTCAGCGCGCTTTTTCCCCTTGTCGCGCAGCTCGAGGGCCTTTTTGGGATGGCTGCCGAAGACCTTGCTCAGTCCGCGCACCCGGATCTTGATATTTTCAGTGTCACTCATCGACTCATCCGTTCTGTGGTTATTTATATCGAATGACAAATAAAAGCAGCGCCAGGTATTGGAACATACAGCAACACCTGGCAATTCATAGCACCAAATGATGATTAACTCTGTTTTTCATAACCTGTAATTATAAAAGTCCGTATCATACGGAGACGCCTGGGCAGGATCAAATCAGCGTTTCCGTGCTCCAGACGCATTCGGTTTTTTCTGCAATCGATCCTGTATTTAAAGCTGCGCTTCAAGGCGGTGACGTTGCCAATCATTCTCGGGCTCGTTGAGACGCAGTACCGCATCCACCACCTGCTCCTCCATGTTGTAGTGTGAGGTGAACCCCAGATACTTCATCAGTCCCCGCATGGGGTGATTGTCCACCATGATCTTGCCAATCATTTCCAGCGTGCCAACGCTCTTGCAATAGCCGATCATCTTTTTCATCAGCACGCTGCCCAGGCCCACCCCCTGCATGTCATCCCGAATGATGACGGAAAACTCGGTGCGAATGTTATCCGGATCGTTCCACACCCGAACTACCCCAAGCATCTCCTTCTCACCGTTCTCCCTCGTATGCTCGGCAATGAATGCCATCTGTCGGTCGTAGTTGATCTGGGCCAATAGCGCCAGATCCCGCTTGGTCAGATCCGCCTTGTTATGAAAGTAGCGAAAGCGAATGCTCTCTTCAGAAAGCTGGGAATGAAACTCAGTGATCAGCGGGGCGTCCTCGCCTCGTACCGGACGAATCTCGACCCGCATGTCATTCTTGAGCGTCACCCATTCTCGCAGCTCTTCCGGGTAGGGCATGATGGCGTGTCGGGCCGGCTTGCCCAGATCCAAGGCAAAATCCACTGCGATCATGCCGTCCCGATTGAGCAACAGCGGATTGATCTCAAGCCCGCGCAGCTCGAGCAGATCCGAGGCCATCTGGGAAAGCTTGACCAGTAGCTGGCATAGTCGGTCGATATCTCGCTGCGGGTCCGGGGAATGATCGAGGATCAACTTGCCCGCATGGGTGTTGCCTACCAGATCGTTGGCCAGGGTCATGTTCAATGGTGGCAGCGCCACATGTCGATCCGCCATCACGTTGGTGCGATACCCCCCAATGCCGAACACGATGATGGGGCCGAACACCGGATCCCGGGTGATACCGGCGCTCAGTTGAATGGAGTGTTTGCCCCGCTGCATGGGCTGCAGACAATAGCTGTATATCCGGCTCCCGGGATATTGCGTCTGTATCTCCTCCTCGAGGCGCTCCACGCCTTCCGCCATCTCGTTGGCGCTGTTCAGATCCTGCAGTAGACCGGCAGAGGATTTACGCGGATGCTTGGCATAATGATAAGGCAGACAGCCCTGCTCATGGATCGCCTTGAGGCCTAGCGGTGCCTGCAACTCTTCAAAAGCCGCTGCCGCTTCTTCCGGGTTGGCTACATAGCGGCTGGGGGCGGTCGGGATACCGTAGGCTTGAAGCACTTCGCCGGTCTCCTGATGGCTCAAGCGATCGCGCCCCCGCGCCTTGGCTTCGGCGATCAATTTATGACAACGCTTACGAATGTCGGCAGTCGTGCCAAAAGCCAGGCTGGGCGGTGTCTCCTGCAGCAGGGTCTGCACCCGCTGATAGTCCACCATGTGGATGAACGCCTTGACCGCCTTCTCCGGGGAAATATAAGTCGGGATACCTGCCAAATGACACTCATGGCGCGCAGATAGGGCTTCTTCCATGCCCATCCAGCTGGTCAGCAGATTGCGTTTGAAGCGTTTGCGATTGATAACCACGGCCTGAGCGGTGGCCCTGGAGGGCGCCAGTCGGGTTGGCGCATGCACGACCAGCACCGCATCCACGTTGGCATCGCCGGCCACGATTTCCAGAGCACCGACGAACTTCTCCGGCGTCGCGTTGCCGCCCAGATCCACCGGATTGCTCCCCGGCAGGCTCATGTCGAAATCACTGTCCAATAGCGCCTGTCTTGTCTCGTCGGAAAACTGCGCCAGTTTACCCCCGGCGGTGATCAAACGATCAATGGCCAACAGTGCCGGCCCCAGCCCGTTGGCGACGATGGCCAGACGATCGCCGCGCAAGGGGCGCATCCGCGACAAGGTGCCAAGGGCATCGAACAATTCATCCGAGTTATCCACTCGCACCACCCCGGCTCGCGCCAAGGCGGCGTCGTACACGCTGTCGCGATTGACGACCCCTGGCGTAGCAGGCAGTCCCGAGAGATCCGATTCCGGCGTGCGCCCACTCTTGATCGCCAGGACCAGGCGATTGCGCGAGGCCTCCCGTAACGCCGTCATGAAGTGCTGGGCGTCGTTGATCCGCTCCAGATGCAGCAAAATGGCCTGGGCTGGCGAGTGCTGATTGATGTAATCGATCAGATCCGGAAGCATGACATCGACGCTGTCGCCCAAGGTCACCAGATGCGAGAAGCCGATGCCCTGGCCCGCGGCCCAGTCGATCATGGCATTGCCGAGCATGCCGGACTGGCCCAGGTAAGCGACCTTGCCGGTCTTGACCTGCTGGCTGGTATAGGTGGCATTGAGACGATGTCCGGGAACGATCAGCCCCATGCACTCCGGGCCCAGCACCCGAATGCCAGAGCGTCTGGCTGCGGCCAGCATACGCTCGCGGATCGATCCCTCCTTTCCGCCGCTACCCTCATCTAGAAATGAGCCTCCGGAAAGCACCATGACCGCCTTGACGCCAAGACGGCCCAGCTGCTCGATGGTCACCGGAACCGTCACCACCGGAGAGCAGACGATCGCCAGATCCGGCGCTTGAGGAAGATCCGACACTTTTCTCACGCAGGTAGTGCCAAAGACCGTTTCATAGCCCTTGGGATTGACCGTCCACAGGGTTCCACGGAACCCTCCCTCCTGCAGATTACGAATCACCAATCCACCCATGGAGTGATTCTTTTCGGAGGCACCGATCACAACCACAGAGCTCGGTTCGAAGAAATTACGCAGAAAACGGGTACCACGGTGATCTCCTGACAGAAAGACGATGCTTGTGTACGACTTAAGGACACTGTCGTGCAAGTCGCATTGCCGATTACTGTTGCATCATAACAGTGTGGAGAGCCGTCATGATTACATCCTTTATTACGCATCCTCATTGCGTTCTTCACAACATGGGGCCAGAACACCCGGAAAGCCCCAAACGCCTGGATGCGATACTCGCACGCATGGCCCTTGAGGGTATCCTGCAACAAACCATGCAGTCCGAAGCCAAGCCGGCAAGCGATGAACAGCTCATCCTGGTTCATCCCCAGCGCCATTTGCGCTCTCTGGATAAGTGCGTTCCCGAGCAGGGAGGGCTGACCAACCTCGACAACGACACCTTCATGAACCCGGAAAGCCTCAACGTTGCCCGTTTAGCGTCCGGTTCCGTGGTGCGCGGCATCGACCAGGTCTTTCGCCAGCAGGCAGATAACGTGTTCTGCGCCGTACGTCCCCCCGGGCATCACGCCGAGGCAACGGAAGCCATGGGCTTTTGTTTCTACAACAATGTTGCCGTGGGCGCCGCTCACGCCCGGGCAAAGTACGGTCTCAAACGCATTGCCATCCTGGATTTCGACGTGCATCAGTGCAATGGCACCATCGATATCTTTGCCAACGATCCGGACATTCTCATCTGCACCAGCTATCAGTATCCGTTCTACCCTTGGCGCTATCTGCGCCCGGAGGCGAGCAACGTGGTGTGTACCCCGCTGGATGCAGGCTGTGATAGCCGTACCTTCCGTCGCGTCATCGAGCGTGACTGGCTGCCGGCGCTGCAAGCCCATCGGCCGGAACTGATTCTGGTATCCGCTGGGTTCGACGCCCACCGGGAGGACCCGATGGCGGATGTCTGCCTGGAAGACGACGACTATTACTGGATTACCAATCTGGCCATGGATGTGGCCCGAGGCTATGCCAATCATCGCTTGGTATCGGTGCTTGAAGGCGGCTACAACCCCGAGGCGCTGGGCAGATGCGCCACGGCCCATGTCAAAGCACTGCTGGGTCTGCCCTACCATGAAAAGAATAGCGAGGATGCCTGTCGCTATGATTCACCCATGGCGAAGGAGTGAGTTCAAAAAAGCCTGAAGACCAGGAAGTCTCATCGAACGCCCAGGGCCAGGAGGTATGCTAGAATCCAGGAAACTTTGTTTCCTATAGTGAACCTGTCATGTCCGCCAGTACCGACCAGGAAGCCGCGCTGCGTATCGCTTCAGGCCGAAAACCCTTCGTCGAACCGTTGCGCCTGGGCGAGCGGCTGAAGGAAATTCGTCTGGCCAATCGGTGGACCCTGGACGGCGTCAGTCAACGTACCGGCCTGGCCCGCTCGACCCTGTCCAAGATCGAGAACAATCAGATTTCGCCGACGTTCACTGCCGTCCAGAAGCTCATCAATGGACTAGGCATCGACCTGCCGCAGCTGTTAAGCCCACCCAAGACCCAGACTCATACCCTGGGTCGGCGCGACTTGACCCGCTGCGGCGACGGCCAGCAGCACCCGACTCCGACCTATGAACACGAGCTACTGTCCTGTCAGCTGGCGCAGAAGCGCATGATCCCGTTCAAGACCATGGTGCGGGCGCGGGATTTCAAGGAGTTCAGCGAATGGGTTCGCCACGACGGCGAAGAGTTCTTGATCGTGTTGGACGGCTGTGCGCTGTTATACACCGAGTTCTACGAACCCTTGCGCTTGGAACAAGGCGACAGCCTCTACTTTGACAGCGACATGGGCCATGCGCTGATCTCGATCAGCGAGCAGGACGCCACGGTATTGTCGGTGTGTACGTCTTCCGACATTGCCATGGAAAACGCTGCTTCCCGGAACTGCTCATAAAAAGCCCTCGACAGCATTCGAGGGCTTGTTTGTCATGTAGGCTCAGCGACCTGCGTATGGGTCCTCCCCGGCCAGCTCCCGCTGCATCACCTTGGCGGCATAGTCCGAGCCATAGCGCGCTCGGGACCAGAAATACATGACGAGCCCAAGAATCATCCACGCACCGAACACGACCCATTCGACCGGCAGCAGCGCAGAGGGGCTGCCGGGCAGATACAGCATTACCATTCCCAAAGACAGAACGACGGCCAAGCCGCCGACCAGCTTGCCTTGAGACACCTTGAAAGGACGTTCAAGCTTCGGCTCCCGGTAGCGCAATACCACGAACGACAAGGCCACAAAGAAATAGGCAACGACGATACCAAGTCCGCCCGCATCCACCAGCCAGACCATGGTCGGACGACCGAAGAACGGCGCAATGCTTGAAAGGATCCCGATCATCAAGATGGCATTGGTGGGCGTGCGATAGCGCGGGTGCAGCTTGCCCAGAAAAGCCGGCAACATGCCCGCATGGGCCAAGGCAAAGATTGCCCTAGAGCCACCGATATAAAAGGCGTTCCAGCTGGTGATGATACCCGCGATGCCCGCCAGCACCATCAGGTTACCCGCCCAGGGCGCGGCGAATACCGCCTGCATGGCATCCGGCACCGCCAGGGTACTGTCGGCCAATGCCTGAGGATTAAGCATCAAGGACGTGCCCAGGATGATCAACGCATACCAGAACACTGCCAGAATGACCGAGGCCATGAGCACCCGGCCGATTTCACGAAAAGGCAGATTGATCTCTTCCGCGGCCTGGGGAATGACGTCGAAGCCGACGAACATGAATGGCACCATGATCAGAACCGTCATGATGCCACCAATAACGCCGTTCTCCACGTTGAACAGCGGCTCCATTGTGGCACTATCGCCGGTGAACAATGCACCGGTGATGAACATGACGCCCACCGCCAATATCAACAGCGTCACCACCTTCTGTACCAGTGCCGCAGTGCGGATACCGATATAGTTGATCACCATCATGGTAAGCGAACCAACCACGCCAACCGCTACCCAGCTGGCGGTCACGTCCCAGCCGGCAATGGTCCATAGATGTCCCACGGCATAGTTGGGGAATAGCTGCTCAACCACGGTAGGCAACGCAACGGCCTCGAAAGAGACTACGCTTACGTACCCCAGCACGATGGTCCAGGTACAGATGAACGAGGCAAAGTGCCCCAAGGCCCGATAGCTGTAGACATGCTCGCCGCCCACCTGGGGCATTGCGGAAGCCAACTCCGCGTAGGTCAGCCCCACTAGCACGATGGCGATACCGCCAAACACGAAAGCCGTGATCGCGCCCAGGCTTCCCGCGGACTGTATCCAGCTGCCGGTCAGCACGATCCAGCCCCAACCGATCATGGCGCCGAAGGCAAGCGCCAGCACGTCCTTACGCGCCAGCACTCGTGCCAGCTTGTTCTCCCCAGTTGAATCCGTCATTGGCAGCCACCTCACGTCTATTGATGTTGTAGGCTTATCAGGTGTATTCGTTTTATATATTCAACGATGGGGCAACGCTAATGGGGCGACTTCGTTAATACAAGTGTTTTCTGGTCGCTTTCAACCAAAGTCAATCATGCTGCACCGCATCTCCTCTCCACAGCAACTTGCCACATTCTTCCAAGGAGTAGCCGCCCAAAGATTGGGCCAGCGCAAGCCCTGGCGCACTGTTCAGATAATCGAACAATTGGCGCAGCAAGGCACGAAAATAGACGTTGCGTGGTGTGACGAGATCAAAGGCCTCTTCGCTCACCGGAATGAATCCCAGACCGAACTCGTTGGCCGCGGACAGGGTGCCCGGGCCGATGTCCGCTTCGTTACGGGCAATCAACGAGGCAACCTCTCTTTCACTATAGGCGATGGCGTTGCAGTTGAGCTGCTCGAGGCGTAATTGCTGACCGGCCAGCCACTCCTTCAGAAAGCGCTGAGAGCCTGCTCCCTCCTGACGCATTACCCAGCGCCGACTGGCACCGGAAAGCCCACGTGAAAGCTCTCGAGGATGCAGGGACAAATGCCGATCCTCGCTGCGAATGATCAGCCCCTGGCTGCGTCGAAACAATCGGACCAGAACCCAGTGACGATAGCCCTGATGCCCCCGAATAAGCGCCGGATGACGCAGCTCGCTTTCCTCGGCGCGCCCCCAGTGAATGGCACAGACGTCCGCCCTGCCCTGGGACAAGAGCTCCAGGCCCAGCTGGGTGCCGGTCACGCTATGACCATAGAACGCCTGGCCGCGCTGCTGCTGGTTGAGGCGCATGACCATGGCGGCCAGCAATGGATCGTCGCTGCCGGTGATCATCAGGCGATCCGTGAGCACGCCGTGATGACAGGATTCGAGAATCCAGTGCTCCACCAGCCGACGGGGGAAAAGCCACTTCCCCGTGATCTTGGTGGCCGGCAAGGCGCCGTCGCTGGCTAGTTGATAGATCTTCTTTTCGTTCAGATGCAAAAGCTCTGCCACCTGATGAACGTTGAGAAAGGGATTGTCCGCCTCGCTCACTGGGTTCTCTCCTGCGCAGACCGGTCGTGGGGCGTCTGAGAGGACGACGAAGAAGCGGATTGGGTAGCCCCTTCATGACTCTTTCGTTTGAGGGATCGCCGAGGCGGCGGGCTGTCCAGAATCAGCCGATCGGCATCATGAATGGCCTGAAAATGCTTGCCCTTGGCTCGGGCAATCAGCAGCACCCCGAAGCGCTGAGCCAGCTCGACGCCCTTTTGAGTCACCCCGGAGCGAGATACCAGCACGCTGATGCCCATCTGCGCCACCTTGAGTACCATCTCAGAGGTCAAGCGCCCGGTGGTGTAGAAGATATCCGCCCCGTCGGTGGCCGCCATCGTCGTCTCGTCTGCCTGCAGCCATTGCCGACCGGCCAGGGTATCCACCGCATTGTGGCGGCCCACATCCTCGACGAAATCCAGCACCTGATCCTGATGACACAAGGCACAGCCATGAACGGCACCGGCGCTGCGATAGGTTTCGTTGTAGGCGCCCAGATTGTCGAGCAGGCGATAGAGCACGGATTGCGCCAGCCGGGTTTCGGGCAGAGGTTTGAGAGAAGTGGCATCAAGCAGACGTCCGAACACGGTGCCCTGGCCACAGCCGGTGGTTACGGTACGCTGGGCCAGGCGCGCTTCGAGATCCTCGGGCTGATGCCCGGTGACGACCGCCGCGGCTTCCACTTCCCAATCGACCTGTACCGCCTGAAGATCTTCCCGGCGGGCAATCAGCCCTTGATTGCGCAGATAGCCGATGACCAACGCCTCGGGTTCGGCGCCTAGGGTCATCAAGGTGACGATCTCGCGACGATTGAGATACACCGTCAGCGCTCGCTCCGCGGCGATGGCCTGTTGCCGGGTCTCGCCATATTCATCGATGACGGAAATTTCCACGGTAGTCGGCAGGCGGGCCTGACTTACGCTAATTGAGCTCATGACAAGCATTCTCCTGGGCGACGAAGCGATCCGGCCACTATATCGGTTACAATCCCATTCGGACCAGTCAGGCTTTGTACGCCCGTTCGCGTCAGCCGTTCTCGTCAGGAGCCCCTTGTCATGACCAGCAGTAGCCTACGCACCCTGAGTCTCGAGCTTGAAGCCGTTCAGCGCACGGTTAAAGGCTTCAGCATGATCCAATGGCATGTCGCCAGGCTAGAGCCCGGCAATCAGGGACCGGACGTGCTCGACCTGCAGCTTTATATGACCGAGCGTCTCGCCTACCGCCATAATCTGTCTTCCGCAAGACCGCGCCTGTTCGTGCGCTGCAGTGAAAACCAGAGCGAACACCAGGGGATTGCCAATGCCAGCGCCATCACCGCCAGTCAGGAAGTGGCCGCCGGCTGGATGGACGGTGATTGGCTGGTACTCGACACAACGATGCCACTGGCCATCCAGGTGTGGCTGGAGGCCTATCTGGCTCGTCACGGCGAAGCGCCGGAGGAAGGACGCAAGAAGAAGGGCCGTGCCCGGGAGGATCAAGCATGAGTCGGTTTGAGCGCTGGTCGAGGCGCAAGCGCGGGGCGGAAACTAGGGCGGAAAATGAAGATCAGCGCGAGCAGCAGGCCTTGCTTCCTACCCAGACACCGCTCAAGACATCAGATGAGCAAGAGCCGGTAAGCGCTGATTTGTCGCCAGCACTGGAAGAAGATCATGCCATAGCAAGCCTGCAGGAGCAGGAAGCGGATCAGCACCCAACAGACAGCTCTGCGAAGGAGCCAGAGAGTCCAGAGGAGAATATCGACGATCAGCTTCCTGATCCGGACACGCTTGCGCCAGAGAGCAATTTCAGCGCGTTTTTACAGACCGGCGTCAGTCCGGCACTCAAACGACGCGCACTGCGGCGCATGTTTACAGCCACAAGCTACAATGTCCGAGATGGCCTTGATGATTACGACCATGACTTCTCCAAAATGCGCAAACTCAGCAGTGAGACCTCGGCGCAGTTGAGAAACTGGATGCGCAAGCTAACGGAAGATGTTGATGAGCCAGAAAATGAAACCCTCGGTGAGAATTCATCGGTAGCCGCCGCCACGCCAGAAACACAAGAACAGGACGCAGGTGAAGATGGCTTAAGCAGTGAAGCGTCATCTTTTGATAACAAAAATCTTGCGGACTCCAACGATGAGGAAGAACAGGAGAGGATGCAGCATGGAGAAAGCGCCTCTGTCCCAGTACGACCCACGAACCGGCCAGTTTGACGCAATTTCGCACCTGACAGACGACTGGGCTACCGTCAGCTTCCCTTTTACGAGAGTTTGACTGCCTTCGCTCAGGTCCAAAGCCTGCTTATATTCTTGAAATCAAAGATTTCGGCAAGGGTCTCGATTAAATGACCCGCTAAAAACTATTAATCATTCGCCGATATCTTCCAGACCGTAACGACTTGAGGTGACATGGCGAACCATATTCCCGTTGCGTCGCTGGATCCGTCCCGCGATCGTGAAGCCAATGACGTGGCCCACCAGAAAGTGTCCTGGCCGGTCAATCTGGCTCCCAGCAGCGTAAACTATCAGAGTCACGGCCATTTGCTGATCGTCGGCAATGAGCGCGATGCGCGACTGGCCGCTCAGCGTTTGCAAAGTGGCGGCACGCTAGGCTCGATTTCCCTGTTGGTTACCGCGGCGACGCCGGTTGACGATACGGTGGATTCCGAGCTGGAACACGCCTATCGGGCCACTCAGGCATTGCCCTGCTATCAGACCCGTCATCTGCACTTGGACGGCTATCTCGGTGCGTTTCATGCACAAATCACCCTCAACGATGCCTCCACGATCAATCTTGCCCAGGCCTGCATTCAACGTGATCGCTTCGATCTGGTGCTGGATCTGGGCAGTACCGCGCAACTCGATCTGCAGCTGCCCCCACCGGGCTATCATGCCATTGGCGTCGAAAGCGCCGCCTATGAGGAAACCCTCGCCACCCTCGCCGGTAGCGTAGGAGAGTTCGAGAAGCCCAAGTATTTTCAGATCGATCACGCCATCTGCGCCCATGCCGGGCGCGGCCAAAGCGGCTGTACCCGTTGCCTGGACGTGTGCCCCGCAGATGCCATTAAAAGCGTCACCAGACGTATCGAATCCTGGATCGAGATCGACCCCTATCTTTGTCATGGCGCCGGCAGTTGCACCAGCGCCTGTCCCACCGGGGCCATACAGTACCTGCTGCCACAGCCGCAGCGTCAGCTTGATTTTGTTCATCGCCTGCTTGGCGCTTATCGACAAGCCGGCGGCGCAGCGCCGGTTGTGCGCTTTTGTGATCAAGCCTGGCTCGAAGGCGAGTCCACGACTGCCGCGCCCCATGTACTCGACGTACCTTTGGAGGAATTGGGCGCTGCCGGTCTCGAACATTGGCTGGCGGCACTGGCCGACGGCGCGGCAGAAGTGCGCATTCAGCACCATGCGGGACTTCCGCAGAGCTTGTCTCGACTCATCCACGATCAGCTCGATCAGGCACACGCGCTGCTTTCCGCGCTCGGCCATGATCCCCAGCGCATCCTCATCATCAATGAGACGCTTACCGCCCGGGACGCCCCGGCGCGTTTGAATTGCCTGATGGCCCGTGAAGAGCCCGATCTGGCGACCAACAAGCGCGATCGACTCAACGCGGTCATCGACCACTTGGGCAGCCACGGTCAGCCGAGCATCGGGCGCGAATCCGTTCCCGTTGGTGCGCCTTTCGGCACCATCAACGTGGACGAATCAGCCTGCACGCTCTGCATGGCCTGTGTTGCAGTGTGCCCAACGCCGGCGCTTAGAGGAGGCGACGATTACTCCCCGCAGCTTGGTTTTCGTGAAGCGGACTGCGTGCAGTGTGGTCTGTGCGACAATGCCTGCCCCGAGAATGCCATTACTCTGACACCCGGATTTCTGGGCGATCTCGAACTGCGTAATACCGCCCGGGTATGTAAAGAAGAGGACGCCTTCGCCTGTATCAGCTGCGGCAAGCCTTTTGCTACCTCGAGCACGATTGCCAACATCAAGGCCAAGCTGATCGATCATCCTTATTTTGCCGGCGATGCAATCCGGCGCCTGGAGATGTGTGAAGATTGCCGCGTCAAGGATGTATGGCGCGATCTAGCGCGCAATCCCGACGCCCAACTGAAGATATGAGCATGACAGGAACCAACGATGCCTGTGAATTGGCGAAAGATTCCATGACCGAGGCCAATGACGAAACAGCGCTCAGGCTCGACGGATACGACGGCCTGCGTGCCGATATCTATCGTTTGCTGGCACGGCTTTTGCGGCAGGCACCGGATACTGATCTGCTCAGCTTTCTGGCAGAGCTTGAGATTGCCAACGACAATGACGGCCTGCAGGCCTGCTGGAGAACGCTGTCTCTTGCCGCCGCCAAAGCGCGTCCAGACAACCTGGAGCGGGCGCATTTTCGTCATCTGATCGGCGTCATTCAAGGCGAACTGGTGCCCTATGCCTCCTGGTATCTGACCGGCTCTTTGATGGAGATGCCTCTGGTGGAATTGCGCCGGGATCTCAGGCGACTGGGCTATGAACGCGCCCCGGACGTCAAGGAGCCGGAGGATCATATCGCCGCCATGCTCGAGGTGATGGCCATGCTCATCGAAAACGAACCAGAGCAGCAGGCGCTATTTTTCCAACGCCATCTATCGCCTTGGGGCAGCGATTTCATGGCAGATCTTGGTCAGGTCGATACGCCGTTCTATGCCAGCGTCGGCCAGCTGGGTCATGGCTTCCTGAAGCAGGAAGACGTCCTGCACGCCTCCCATGAAACGCCATCCCCTAACGACTCTTCGCTACAGGATTCATCAGGACAGACTTCTTCGAGATCTTGAACTACATCCCCGTCAAGAACTCGATATCGATAATTATGCGCTGAGGACATCGCCATGAATCACAAAACCACAAAATCCACCAGCCATGCTTCAGGACGCCGCCGTTTTCTTCGCGTGCTGGGCCTTGGTACCGTGGCTGGAGCCGCCGCCGCTGGGCTGGGCAACGCCACTTTCGTACAGGCTCAGGAAGACGACGCCAGCTCCACGCAGCCTTCAAAGGACCCGGAGTATCATGAAACTGATCATATCCGTGCCTTTTACGCCACCCTGCGCGACTGAGCGCTCAACCGAGGATTCGTTATCATGCGACTGACACGTAAATCCGCTCAGCCTGCCGACTCGGCTGTAAAAGGGCTTGGCATCACCCGCCGCCAGTTCCTTCAGCGCAGCGGTGCCACTACCGGAGGCCTGGCCGCGGCCGGCTTCATGGGTAACACCATGATGCGCCGCGCTGACGCCAGGGAAAAAACCCAAGTCTCCGATGCCCCGATCGAGACCAAGCGCACCATATGCTCCCACTGTTCCGTTGGCTGCGGCTCTTATGCCGAAGTTCAGGAAGGTGTCTGGACGCGCCAGGAACCGGCCTTCGATCATCCGGTCAATCGTGGTGCCCACTGCGCCAAGGGTGCGTCCCTGCGGGAGCATGGCCACTCCACTCGCCGTTTGAAATATCCCATGAAGCTTGAAGGCGGTGAATGGAAGCGGCTTTCCTGGGAACAGGCCATCGAGGAGGTCGGCGACAAGGTACTTCAATTACGGGATAACTATGGCCCGGATAGCGTCTACTGGCTGGGATCGGCCAAGTTCAGCAATGAACAGGCCTATTTGATGCGAAAGTTCGCCGCCATGTTCGGTACCAATAACACCGATCACCAAGCGCGCATCTGTCACTCCACTACCGTTGCCGGGGTAGCCAATACCTGGGGTTACGGGGCGATGACAAACTCCCTCAACGACATGCATAACAGCAAGTCGATCATCTTCATCGGCTCCAACCCCACGGAAGCCCATCCCATCGCAATGCAGCACATCCTGATTGCAAAGGAGCGCGGTGCGAACATCATCGTCGTGGATCCGCGCTTTACTCGCACCGCCGCCAAGGCGGACAAGTACGTGCGACTGCGCCCGGGTTCGGATGTGGCCTACACCTGGGGTCTACTGTGGCACATTTTCGAGAATGGCTGGGAAGACAAGGAGTACATCAACAACCGTGTCTACGGCATGGACAAGGTGCGCGAGGAAGTGGCCGCCTTCCCGCCAGAGGTGGTCGAATCGATCACCGGCGTGTCGAAAGAGGACATGTACGACGTAGCCAAGCGCCTGGCGGACAATCGCCCGGGTTGCGTGGTGTGGTGCATGGGCGGAACTCAGCACACCACGGGTAACAACAATACCCGCGCCTACTGCATTCTCGAGCTTGCCCTGGGCAACATCGGCGTTTCCGGCGGCGGCGCCAACATCTTTCGTGGCCACGACAACGTTCAGGGCGCCACGGATCTTGGCCTGATGTCCCACTCCCTGCCCGGCTACTACGGTCTTACCGAAGGCGCCTGGCAGCACTGGGGAGAGATCTGGGGCCTGGACCAGGAATGGCTAAAGAGTCGTTTCGATCAGACCGAATACACCGATGGCAAACCCATGTACGCCAACGGCATCACTGTCTCGCGCTGGATCGATGGGGTGCTGGAGCAGGACGAGAACATCGCCCAGCGTTCGAGTTTAAAGGGCATGTTCTACTGGGGCCATGCGGTCAACTCCCAGACCCGGGGTCCAGAGATGAAAAAGGCCATGGGTAAGCTCGAGCTGATGGTGATCGTCGATCCCTACCCCACCGTGGCGGCAGTCATGCACGGTCGCAGCGACGGCGTCTATCTGCTGCCGGCGACAGGCCAGTTCGAGACCAGCGGCAGCGTGACCAACACCAGCCGCTCCCTGCAGTGGCGGGACAAGGTAATTGAGCCGCTGTTCGAGTCCCGCACCGATCACGAAATCATGTACCTGTTGGCCAAGAAGCTCGGTTTTGCCGAACAGATGTTCAAGAACATTCAAGTCAACGGTAATGAGCCCCTGATCGAGGACATCACTCGGGAGTTCAACAAAGGCATGTGGACGGTGGGCTATACGGGCCAAAGCCCGGAACGCCTCAAACTCCATCAGCAGAACTGGCACACCTTCAGTTTTGAGACGCTGCAGGCGGAAAGCGGTCCGGCCAAGGGCGATTACTACGGCTTGCCCTGGCCTTGCTGGGGCAACCCCGACATGGCGCATCCGGGAACGCCTCTGCTTTATGACATGAGCAAGAGCGTCAAGGAAGGCGGCCTCACCTTCCGCGCCCGCTTTGGCGTCGAGCGAGACGGCGTGAACCTGCTGGCGGACGGCGTCTTCAGCAAGGGGTCGGATCTCAACGACGGCTATCCGGAATTTACCGCCGAGATGCTCAAGCAGTTGGGCTGGTGGGAAGAACTCACGGATGAGGAAAAAACCGCGGCGGAAGGCAAGAACTGGAAGACGGATCTTTCTGGCGGTATCCAGCGGGTCGTCATTGACCACGGCTGCGCGCCCTTCGGTAACGCCAAGGCGCGCTGCGAAGTATGGACGTTCCCGGACCCTATTCCAAAGCACCGTGAGCCGCTTTATACACCGCGTCGGGATCTGGTCAAGGAGTATCCGACCTGGGATGACGTGCAGTCGCTTTATCGACTGCCGACACTCTATCGCTCCATTCAGGAGGAGGACTTCAGCCAGCGCTACCCCCTCACCCTTACCTCCGGACGCTTGGTGGAATACGAAGGCGGCGGTGAGGAAACCCGCTCCATCAGCTGGCTTGCAGAACTCCAGCAGGAGATGTTCGTCGAGATCAATCCGGAGATGGCAGAAGAGCTCGGCATCGCCAACGACGACACGGTGTGGGTCGAAGGCGCCGAAAAAGGGCGCGTAAAGGTGAAAGCGCTTGTCACCCCACGGGTAGGCCGAGATGTGGTGTTCATGCCTTTCCATTTCGGCGGCATTTTCGAAGGTGAGAATCTGCACGACCATTACCCGGAAGGCAGCGCACCCTATGTGCTTGGCGAATCCGCCAATACTGCCACGACCTATGGCTACGATAGCGTCACTCAGATGCAGGAATCCAAGGTCACTCTGTGCCGGATCGAAAAAGCCACCGCATGATGCCCAAGACATCAGCGAGCGTCGCGACCTGAACCGCGGCGGATGAGGAGATTGTTATGACCAAGATGAAATTCGTGTGTGACGCGGAGCGCTGCATCGAATGCAACGGCTGTGTCACCGCCTGCAAGAACGCCAACGAAACCGCCTGGGGCATCCAGCGCCGTCGAGTTGTTACCATTGACGACGGCAAACCTACGGAGGTATCGATTTCAGTCGCCTGCATGCACTGTGACGATGCGCCCTGCATGGCGGTGTGCCCTACCGACTGCTTCCACAAGACCGACGACGGCATCGTGCTGCACGACAAGGATCTGTGCATCGGCTGTGGCTACTGCCTGTACGCCTGCCCCTTTGGCGCACCGCAGTTTCCCAAGCAAGCTGCCTTTGGCGAGCGTGGCAAGATGGACAAGTGCACCTACTGTGCCGGCGGCCCGGCCGACACCAAGGAAGAGGAGTACGAGAAGTACGGCGCCAACCGCATCGCCGAGGGCAAGCTGCCACTGTGTGCGGAAATGTGCGCCACCAAGGCGCTAATGGCGGGCCCTACGGATACGCTGACGGATCTATTTCGCGAGCGCATGGAAAAACGAGGCCAGTCCCTTGACGCTTGGCAGCCGATGCACAACGATCAGTCCAGCGAGACGGCTGCTACCTTGAACCTCGACCGTATGGCCTATGATGCCAGTCGACAAGTCTGAAGGAGTCAGACCATGACGTTTACACCCATTTCTTTGTCGTGGTATCGCCGCCTGACGAGCTTGGCGCTTACGCTACTGCTGACTTGTGTCCTGGCTAGCTCGGCGCTGGCCTCGGATCCTGACGCGGAAATAAAGCAGGCTATTGGCGGCGCCTCTCAAGAGACTTGGCAGGATGTCGGCAGCACCGACAACTACATCGATTCACGCGCTGAATCCACCTACAGCCTGATCAATGCTAGCGGCGAAACCTGGCGCCAAATACGCAATACCTGGGTGTCGCCTGGGGGTGCCATCGCCATTTTAGGTATGTTGGCGGTACTCGTCGTCTTCTACCTGATTGTGGGTAGAAAGACACTTGATGAACCCTTGACTGGCCGCATGATGTTGCGCTGGACTGCCCTCGAGCGTGCTTTGCACTGGACCATGGCGACATTGTTCATCCTGCTGGCCCTGACTGGGCTGAATCTGTTGTTCGGCAAGCTCATCTTCCGGCCGCTGTTCGGCGACGGTTTTTGGGCACCCATGATCGCCGGCACCAAGCTCGTGCACAACTATTTAGGGCCGCTGTTCAGCATCGTGTTAATTCTGGTGCTGGCCAAGTGGCTGACCATCAACATTCCGAAAAAGCACGACTGGACCTGGTTCAAGCAAGGGGGCGGCGTCGTCGGCAACGCTCACCCGGATGCAGGTTTTGCCAACGGCGGCGAAAAAGCCTGGTACTGGCTGCTGGCCAGTGCTGGTCTGGTGGTCGTGGTCACCGGGCTGATCATGGACTTCCCCATCTTCGGCCAGAGCCGCGATACCATGCAGTGGATGAACGTTCTTCACGGTATCGGTTCACTCGGTTTGACCGCCGTTGCGCTGGGCCACATCTATATCGGCACCCTGGGCATGGAAGGCGCCTTTAGTGCGATGAAGACTGGTTATGTCGATGAAGCCTGGGCTAAGCAGCATCATAATCTCTGGTACGAGGAGGTCATGAACAAAGCCGATGCCGAGCCAAAGGAAAAAGCGGTGGATGATGGAACAGCGAAAGCACATCGCCCCAATTAAACTGCCAGGGTAAGACGTTGCAACCCCTCTTTTGACACCGTTCCTTTCAACAACTGGAACGGTGTCTTTTGTTATGATACCCGACTCATTGTCAGCCATCTGGAGAGCGAAACATGCAGCATATCGACGATGCCACTCGTACTGAAATTGAAGCCGCTACTTTTCGCCGTCTGCTCGATCATCTCGATGCCCACAAGGAAGTACAGAACATCGACCTGATGATCCTGGCGGATTTCTGTCGCAACTGTCTGTCCAAATGGATGGTCGCGGCTGCCGAAGAACGGGGTGCCGAGCTCGACTACGACAGCGCTCGGGAACATGTCTACGGCATGCCTTATGAGCAGTGGAAAGAAAAGCATCAGACCCCTGCCACAGCAGAACAACAAGCCGCGCTGAAGGCGCGCCATAGTGCTAAGGAAGGCGCATGAGTACCGACCGGGACGCTTTCATACCTCTCAATATCGCGGTGCTGACGATCTCGGACACTCGCACCGAAGAAACGGACCGTTCGGGGCAGGCTTTGGTCGAACGCTTGAAAGAAGCCGGACATGTCGCCATCGACAAGCGCATCGTCGCAGACGATGTCTATCGCATTCGTGCCGTCGTTGCCGACTGGATCGCCGATGATCGCATTCAGGTGATCCTGACCACCGGCGGCACCGGCTTTACCGGACGCGACTCCACGCCAGAAGCGGTGGGCGTGTTGCTCGATAAGACCATCGAAGGATTCGGTGAGCTGTTCCGCCATATTTCCTGGCAGGAGATTGGCAGCTCAACGATCCAGAGTCGCTGCCTGGGCGGGCTTGCCAACGCCACCGTCATATTCTGCTTGCCCGGTTCCACCGGTGCCTGTCGCACCGCCTGGGACGGTATTCTCAAGGAGCAGCTCGACAGCCGGCATCAACCCTGTAATTTTGCCAATCTGGTCATTCCCGAGCGAGGACAGCATGGTTGACATCGGTAAGGTCGAGACGGGAAAGTCCAAGACAAGCAGCGATGGAATGCAAAGCGTAGAGGCGGCACTTGCGGCACTGCTTGCCGATATTTCGCCGGTGGATGCCGAGTGCGTTGCCGTCGATGATGCCGCGGGTCGCATACTAGCGGCAGACGTAAAAGCCCAACATGACGTTCCACCAGCGGATAACAGCGCTATGGACGGCTACGCCCTGCGCGCCGCGGACGCCGGCCAGGTACTCCCCGTTTCTCAGCGGATTGCCGCCGGGCATGTACCTCATTCATTGGAACCGGGCAGCTGCGCGCGTATTTTCACCGGGGGTGAAATTCCACCCGGCGCCGATTGTGTCGTCATGCAGGAAAAGGTCGAGGAATGCGCTGACGGCATGCGCATGCCTGCAGATATTCCAAGCGGCGATAACGTTCGCTGCCGTGGCCGTGATGTACAGCGTGGTGCCCTGCTACTGCCCGTCGGAATCCGACTAGAGGCCGCCGCGTTAGGGCATCTGTCAGGCCAGGGAATAACGAACGTCGAGGTGCGACGTAAACCGCGAGTAGCACTGCTGTCCACCGGCGATGAGATCATCGATCCGGGCACGCCGCTTGAGCCAGGACAGATCTACAACTCCAATCGCCCCATGCTCAAGCGCCTGCTGGAGCGCTTCGGCGCCGAGGTGATCATGGCCTCATCAATACCGGACAGCTTTGAGGCAACCAGCCAGACACTGCATGAGGCAGCGCAGCAGGCGGATGTGGTGGTATCTACCGGGGGCGTGAGCGTCGGTGAAGAGGATCACGTCAAGCGTGCCCTGGAAAGCCTCGGGCAGCTGGACCTCTGGCGCTTAGCCATGCGCCCCGGCAAACCGTTGGCGCTAGGACGCTTACCCCGCAGCGTCGAGAGTAAGACCAAGGGTGAGGCGCGCTTCGTGGGCCTGCCGGGCAACCCGGTATCCGGCTTCGTCGGAGCCTGGATCTTCCTTCGCCCGTTGATGGGTGCTCTGCTTGCTTGCCCGGCCTTGGCAAGTTTGCCTTGTGTGTATGCTCGCAGCGATTTCTCGACCACCACCCAGGCCCGCCGTCACTATATGCGCGTCATGCTGAAATTCAGTGCTGCCGGAATCGTTGCCCAGGCCTTCGACGATCAGAACTCGGCGGTGCTGTCCTCTTGCATCGACGCGGACGCCCTGGCGGCGATTCCCGCCAACAGCACGATCAAGCAAGGCGATATGGTCGAATGCTTGTGGCTGAACTAGCTGACCTAGACCCCCAGTTGGCGGTTCAGCTCCGGCCACAGCCGAATAAAATCCTCTTCGAGAGTAGCGTAGTCGGCTTCAAGCCAGGGCACGAGTTCTGCCAGGCGGTTGGGGCCTGACAACCGCCGTCCTATGCCTGCCACGGCGCTGCAGGTGAAACCAAAATCCGCATAGCCGTTCAACCAGTCCTGAGCAACTAGCACCGGCATCATGCGCTCCAACCGCGCAGGTGCTGGACGCGCATCGAGTAGCCGGTAGCAGCGCTTGATCAGAGCCTGATTGGCGCTGTCTTCTATACGGTCACGGGCAACGAAATGATCCCAGACCAGATCCAAAGCGATGCCCACATAGCGCCGCCCTTCTCTTGGCGCCCTGGCCCGGGCATCAAGAATCACCGGGTGGGCATCGACCACTGCATCCACCCGCCGATGATGACGTATGCCCTCAGCAATGTCCTGCGGCCAGTTGCCAAGATCGCTGCCCTTGACCCCATCCGCAATCAGATTGCCGTAGAGAAAGCCGTCGTTGCCGCCACGGGCAAGCCAGGCATGAGCCAGAAAATTCAGAGTGCTCGCCTCATCGCTGGTTTCTCATAAACAGTTGGTCGGCTTGGGTAATCCTGCCAGCCTGGCACCGACTTTGGCCGGGCTTTCGGGAAACAGCTTCATCAAATGCAAAGACTTGCCTTTCTCAGCGCCTAGAGCCTGGCCCACCGCCTTGACCAGGGGGCGCATGGCCGGCGCCATCTCGAAGCGCGCATAGAAATCACGCAGCACATCAATGACTTCCCAATGCTCCTGGGTCAGCACACGCCCCTCCTCACTTGCCAGCGCTTCGGCCACGACCGGCGTCCAGTCCGAGAGATTAATCAGATAGCCTTCCGGGTCCAGGGCGATTTCTCGATTCCCGACCCGCAGGCAGCGTGTAGTCGTTGTGTTCGTCATTAGAACCAGCTCACCGTTCGTTCGGTTTCTTCGGTCAACTGCACGAATCCCTCCGTATCCACCACGATGACGGATTCAGCGCATCGCTCTTCCAGCCCCCGAGACTCCAGATCCTCACGCAGCGCGAAAAGACGCCCAGCAATCGACGAAAAATGCTCGACCAGAGGCGCTACAGCCCCGTAGACGCCATCCTCGATCAATAGTAGATAATCATCATCCCCCATGGCTCGCAGTGCGTCTCGGTACACATGACTCGAAGCCACAGAGCGATTGAGCAAATGCAGCTGCATCAGCAATCGTTCCTTACGCTAAAATTTGTTTATCCACTTTCTTGCATCCGACCCCAATTTCCAAGCTGTGGTATCAAACACTAGAAATTGAACACCGAGGCATGACGAGAGAATAAATGAGGTAACTGAGAAGCGGTAACTAACGTCACGGGTAACTGTAAATCCGCTTCGGTCATGCCGCGTTGTGCGAGAGATTCAGCATCGACCAGCAGTGTATCGATATCGTACATGGCGAGCATATCCAACGTCGGATGCGTTCCCTTCTGGCCCAGTGGCCCTTGTTGCTGGCCTTTCACAAGCGCCTGCACGCCATCGCCCAGAAACAAAAGATCAACCGTCTGACCAAAGGCGGCACCCACCAGCGCCACATCCAATCCTTCACGCAGCCAGCTACTGCCATGAGGGGCGTGGCGAAGCACTACGAGCATGGTCTTTGTCGAATCCTCGTTATCCATTCAACACCTAGGGTGAAAAAGTGACCAGACGATCATGGGTCATTGCGGCTTCGATCAGTTGACCCACGCCGGTAAGCTCAAAAGATGCTGCGAGGCTATGGCCTTGTTTGCCATGGCGCCTTGATTCACGCTCATCGATTACACCGCGCTTCAGCGCTGCGGCGACACAAACCAACAGCGCAGTGCCCTGCTCATGATGCAAGCGCTGCCAGGCTTCGACCAAATGCGGCTCATCCTGAGGTGGCGTTGCCAGCCGCTGAGCGTTGTAGACACCATCATGATAGAAAAACACCGTCTCGAGTCGATGCCCCCGATCAATCAACGCTGACGCAAACCTCAGCGCCGAATGCGCTGCCTGATGGCTGTACGGGGCGCCTTGAACAAGTAGTGCATAGCGCATGACCCACTATTACTCCGCGACGACAGATTCAAAACAAAGCGGCCCCGCCTTGGTAGGCGGGGCCTTATAAAACAACCTACTTCAATCGATCAATCGTTGTTCATCACACCCAGGATGGACAGCAGGCTGATGAACAGGTTGTAGATCGAGACATAGAGCGTAATGGCCGCCAGGATGTAGTTGGTCTCGCCGGCTCTATGCACGATCTCACTGGTCTGATACAGAATCACCGCAGAGGAGAACAGCACGAAACCTGCAGAGACCGCCAGAGCCAGGGCAGTGATATTAAAGATCATTGCCACGACCATTGCCAGGATCAGCACGATGGCGCCTGCTAGCAGGAAATTACCCAGGAAGCTGAAATCCTTCTTGGTAATCAACGCAACGGCGGAGAGGCCAAGGAAGGTCGCCCCAGTCATGGCAAGCGCGGTCATCACCAGCTGCGCGCCATTGGGTATGGAGAGATACAGACTCAATACTGGCCCTAGGGTGAAACCCATGAAACCGGTAAAGGCGAAGGTTGCGAGCAGACCCATCGCGGAGTTGGCGGTCTTGTGGACCAGGAACATCAGACCATAGGCACCGATGAAGAACACGAAAATGTTCATCTGACCGACACCCATGGCCATGGCGGCTCCGGCAGTGACGGCAGAGAAGAGCAGCGTCATTGCCAGAAGCATGTAAGTGTTACGCAGAACCTTATTGGTACTGACCGCACTAGTCTGGCGCTCAGTCACATGCGACGACTGCTGATAAGCCATGGAGTTAAGCTCCTAGAGGTTGGGATACATACAATAGACCAAGAATGCCGACAGAACGTTCCCTGCGCAAGTGCCTAAGCCTCAACGTTTGGATCGAAAGGCTTGCCATGGCAAAGAACCTCGCCTGGCGAGGTTCTTCACATTCGTCTCGTATTTTCCAACCAGGCTCAGGGCTTCATGGAACCCTCGAGATTCAAACGCAGTGTGATTGAGACGTTGTGAGGCACATTGGTCACTTCCATGGCGTGTCGGGTCATCTCCTCTTCCAGCTGCTTGAACGCCTGCTCATCGTTTTGCTGCATGTCGCGCAGCTGGTTTTCCGAGAGATTCTTGCTACCGATAAAGTCCTTGCCGGCTTTACGCAAGGTCGAGCCCTGCTCTCCCGCAGCCAGACTATGAAAGTCGTCGTTGTCTTCGCCGGTGTTAAGGATCGTGATGTCCATGTCGTGCTCCTTTTGCCTTTTCCTTAATGGATTGAGTCAACCGTCAATGATGATAGCAGTCATGTCAAGCAGGACGCTGACCGTACAAGAGGCCATTACACTTCAGTAAGTCCGCTGACTTGCAGCAGCCTGTCATTAATACTGTTTGAAGTGATGATGGCGTTGCTCGAAATACTCATGCTCCATCAAGACATCTATTGCGTTACGTAAGCATTCCGGATCGTTTGGATCATCGACTTCGACCAGCAGTAAGCTGGACGTCTCCCCAACGCCATCGGTTCCGTCGAGTGGCATGTGCTGAGGGTCGTTCATCAACTCGATATAGCGATGAGAGTCATCGTGACGACCTACGGCGCCTACGACATGCAAGTCCGCCAGCTGAAGGCCGTAGACCTGCTCTACAGGTACCCGGGTAATGTTGTTTGACATGCCTTGCTCCTATTTCGCCTTCGTGAAAACAGATTACCCCTGGAACCACTGGTTCGAAAACGGTGCTGGTTGATCACCCAGGAATCGTGCTGCCATCGCTCGTCCCAGCCTAGCTGAAAACAGGAGGTTTAACCCTCTGATTGCGAAGCCTCTTGACGCACCAGCTGAAATTGGTAGTATCTAGCGCCGTGAGCCGGAGGGATGGCAGAGCGGTTGAATGCACCGGTCTTGAAAACCGGCAAGGGTTTATAGCCCTTCCAGGGTTCGAATCCCTGTCCCTCCGCCACTTTTGAATTCAAACGTCGAATGTATGACGTTTTCTGTTCCCAACTCATTTTCTTCTGATCCCCCCTTCATCCTCTGCAAAACATTAAGTTAGCGCTGTCGAGCGTCTCTATTTAACATTTTGATGTGATCCCGCAGCGCTATCATCGATCCGCTTTTATTTCACTACGGCCATGGGCGTCTCTATCACTCCGATGGTCGGCTACAGCGTATCTATTATTGCAGGGATCATAAAAATGAAATCGAGAATTGGCGTGCTTATTCTGGTTGGGCTCATGTCAAGCCCTGCGCTTGCTGGCAGTGCCGGGACAACGTATGCCGGCCTTCAACATGCCTGGGTCAGCTACGAAGACGATTACGACGTAGAGGCTGATCCTACAATGCTGGTGGGCCGCCTGGGCCATTATCTAACCGACTACTTCTCCGTCGAGGGGCGTGTAGGCCTGGGGCTTGCTGACGATGACGTCACCGTCGATGGTTACGATGCCAATGCCACGGCGGAGATCGACAATCTTCTTGGCGCCTATGCGGTTGGCCATTTGCCTGTCACTCAGTATGTCTCGATTTACGCCTTGGCCGGTTTTGCTCAAGTAGAGGCAACACTTGACACTCCTTTCGGTTCCGAAAGCGATGACGATTCCGGGTTCTCCTTCGGGGTCGGCGGTGAGGTCAATTTCTTCTCACCTCGATTCTCGGGAACTCTTGAGTACATGTCCTATCTAGACAAGTCCGACTACGAAGTCAGCGCCATCAGTGCCGGAGTGAGTTACCAGTTCTGACCGCTCAGCAGGGAGCTGTGTTCAGCTCCCTTTCTATTCTCGGCTCCCACTCCCCTCTCCACACCCTTGTCCTTTTTCACCATATTTTTTCTTCTCGACTCTCCTTATCTTTACAGACGGCTGTTACACCAGCCATGCTGAACCCGCTTCACGAAGCAATAGTTCAATTAACGATACGGATAAGGATTTCTTTGTATGAACAAACATCTTGCTTGCATCGCGGGGCTGATCGCCGCCGTCGCTTTGGTACCTGTTAGTTCGGCATCGAGCATGGATAGCGTCAAGGAAAAAGCGGGCGGTCTCATGTCAGGCGGTTCGTCCGGTGGTGGCGGCTCTCTTTTGAGTTCGCTCTCTTCCGGCTCTTTCGATCTTGGCAGCATGAGCAACGTAGCGGGCGTGCTCGGCTACTGTCAGGAGCAAGGGTACAGCAAGAGCGCGACCCAGACTGCCAAGGACAAATTGCTGGGCAAGCTTGGCGGGCAGGATAAAGCGTCCGAAGACGAAGGCTACCAGCAAGGCATGAGCGGCATTCTAAAAGGCAAGGAAGAAGGCAAGAGTTTCGATCTGAGCAGCCTCAAAGACAAGATGGGCGAAAAGGTCTGCGGCACCATCGCGGACAAAGCAATGTCCTCGTTAATGGGTGGCTGAGAGAAAGAATCACAGACCTGGCCAACGCTGATCTTGCTGACGCCAAGAGCCTGTAGCTAAGGGCTATGGCGTCAGCTTTATCATGCGAAAGGCTTCATTGGCCTTGGCAGCGCTACGAAAATAGGCATGGCGATCCGGTAGTGGCCACTCGATGCCTAGCAGGCGATGGCGCAGTCGACGGCGCAGTGTTTTCTCGAAAGGCATGCGCAACTGCAGATCATGCATGGCATCCAGCGCAATCAGCTTTTGACGCACCTGCTCTGGCTCAATGGGTGGCTATAATAGCCAGCGCCAAGAAAAGCGTTCGGCAAATTCGCTTCATGCTGTTTCGACGACGGCGGGGGCAACGCGCTGATAGCGTCCGGGGGGCCATAGGGAAACAGATTGGTGCCATGAAAGTGATTGGCATAGAGCAGCAGCTGATCCGGGCTGTGGCTTGCTGACTGAATCGCCTGCCAGGTCAATAGCGCCGCTGCACGATGATCGCGATGTGGATCTAGCACTGGGTCCGTCATGACTATGGTGGCGGGCTGAACGCGCTGCAACACACTCCGGATATCGTCGACGATATTGCTTTCCCCCTGCGCCTTGCCGCCCCATGTATCCGAAGGCAACGCAGAAACGTTGTAGCGTCGAAAGTACGGCGTAAAAAGGCCCTTCGGATCTTCAAGCAATGTGCTCAAGGTGCCGTCGGCGTAGCCCAGCATCAGGCACTGGTTAGCAGGTACTCCACCAAGAGAGGCGACGTGGGCCGCATCCCAGCTGCGTATTGCTCCTTTGCGGTGTACGGCAACGCTTTTCTTGTCATCGAGTCCGCGCAGATACTGCTTGCGCAAGCTACCCAGCGACTCACCGGCGGTAAGGGTCAGAATCCAGCTCTGTTCCGGGAGAGAAGAATAAAGACCAAAGGCAGCCAGCTCCGCATCGTCTGGATGCGGCGCGACGATCAGCAAGGGTCCAGCGCTCAGATCGGGACACTCGAAACCCAATGCAGCGCCGCTGATGGTAAAACGACAGTCCCGGGCGGTGAGTTTGATGCCTTGCGGTGAAATGCCTGTATGCTGACCCAACTCCAGATAGCGCTCGCCGTTGCTGCCGGGCTCGAAATACTGCCGACGTGAAGACTGTTCTGGGTGCTGAATTTCGATTGATGGCTCACGCCAGCACCCCATGGCACGGTATTGCACGCGTATCGGCAATAGCCAGCTGCGAGTCGTGGTCGCAGTAGAGTTCGCATTTGCAGTCAAGGATTCCAGGGAGTCGTGCCGCATCTGCATTGAGCACTCGCAGTCCGGTATCAGCGTATGACGATAGTCCTTTAGAGTGGCGTAGTGGTCAGCCATGTGCCGATTCCCGTGCACTGGTAGTGCTAGCTGGAGACGAGGGCGC
>NZ_JIBT01000032.1 GCF_001039575.1 Halomonas sp. PR-M31 | reverse complement strand
AAAAAGATCCGACGCTGAATATCAGGGTCGGATCGATGAGTCATCTTGAAAGGCTGACACGGGAAAAGCGTTCAGCTGCGGCTATGCTTGGCCAGTAATTCACTTAGCTTGTTGTCGAGACGCGCATTCTTGCGCGTCTCCGGATCGCGCTTTCTGGCGGCATCGCGTTCGCGCTGTTGAGCCTGTAGCGACTCGAGCTGCTTGCGCGCATGACGCGCTTCGCCATCGGTAACAAGTCCTGCAGACAAGCCTTCCAGATCAATTCGCTCTGCACCGGCGCGGACCGCCTTGAGATACCGAGGCAAATGCACATAGCAGGCCAGCGCTCGACGCACCAGTTTGTCCGGTCGGGTTTCATGCTGCATCAACTCCTCATGTATACCGACCTTAAGAGGGCGCGTATGGCCCTTGAAAAAGGTGTTCGTGTAGCGTCGATACCACTCGTCGAGCAGCGCCTGAGGCGATGGCAGTTCGTCACCCGTCGACGCGGATACCGAATCATCGGAGTCGATCGTCTCGACGGTGTCGGGCTGAGCTTTTACGACAGACGAGACAGACTCAAGCGACGGTGCCTGAGCATGCTCTTCGAGTACTTGCTCTTCTACGACGGGACGGCGTGGCGGCAGCGGATAGTTACGCTCCGCAGCACTGCGCGGTACTGCTGCCTGGGCAAGCGCCGTTTCTCGTTGCTTGAGCGTATCGCGCAGCTGAATGTTCTCAGCCTCGAGCGTCTCGAGACGGCGACGCAATCGAGTTATTTCATCCAGACCCCACTGTGCCTGATGTTCCAGGGTATCCAATAGTGCGGCTGTGCGATCCGTCAACAAAGGCGGCCTCCTTGAACTGGCCTGATCTCGAGTCATTTGACCAATACCAGCGTTGAACGACGATAATGTCAAATCCGTAGGGTTAGCGGCGCTCGTAGATGACAAACGCATAGTTCGGACATGACGCTGAATGCTGAGTATCGTTATCATCGTTGGTGGTCGCTGGAGTACGCTCAGCTTCTCGCCACTGACTCTCGTCAAGCTCAGGGAAGTAGGTGTCACCAGTGACGATGGCATCGATCTCGGTAAGATAAAGCCGTGATGTCTGGGGCATTACCTGGGTGAAGATTTCGCCCCCCCCGATGACGGCAATCTCATTGACGCCATCCTTTTGCGCCTGCTGCTCCGCCCTGGACAACGCATCCGCTAGATCATGGCATACCTGCACTCCATCTGGATGAAAGGAGCGGTCACGGGTCACCACGATATTGAGACGCCCAGGTAGCGGTCTACCGATGGAGTCAAAGGTCTTGCGCCCCATGATCAGCGGTTTGCCCATGGTGGTACGCTTGAAGAATTTAAGATCTTCCGGCAAGTGCCAAGGTAGCTGATTGTCGATACCGATCACCCTGTTGCGGGTGAGCGCGGCCACCATCACTACTGCTATTCGAGGCTTTTCCTGGGATGATTTCATACCGCGACCTCGGCCTTGATGTGGGGGTGAGGATCGTAATTGTGGATAGCGATATCCTCAAAGCGAAAAGCGAATAGATCCTTGATCTCGGGATTGAGCGTCAACTTGGGGGCTGCGTGGGGAACGCGGGACAGCTGCAATTTGGCCTGTTCAAGGTGATTTACATAAAGATGGGCGTCGCCCAAGGTATGAATGAACTCGCCCGGGGCTAGGCCACAGGCTTGCGCGATCATTCGAGTCAATAGCGCGTAGCTTGCAATGTTGAAGGGTACGCCTAGAAAGATATCCGCACTGCGCTGATAGAGCTGACAAGAGAGCCGACCGTCGGCAACGTAAAACTGGAACAGCGCATGGCACGGCGGTAGCGCCATGTCATCGATCAGTGCCGGATTCCAGGCGGATACGATGAGACGACGCGAATCCGGATTGCGCCTGATCTGCTCGACGACGTTGGCGATCTGATCGACATGCCCCCCTCGGGATGGGGCCAGCTGCGCCATTGATAGCCATAGACCGGCCCCAGCTCGCCGGTTTCGTCCGCCCACTCATCCCAGATGCGTACCCCATGCTGCTTTAGATAGGCAATATTGGTATCACCCTGCAGGAACCACAGCAGCTCATGGATGATCGAGCGCAGGTGCAGTTTCTTGGTGGTGATCAACGGAAACCCGCGACTCAGATCAAAACGCATTTGATGACCGAAGATACTTCTGGTCCCGACCCCGGTGCGGTCGGTCTTTTCGATACCCGCGTCAAGAACATGATGCATCAGATCAAGATACGGTCGTTCGAGCGCGGGCTGCTCAAGAGAGGGTCGTTCGAAAGCAGAAGTCATGAGCGTTTGGCTTGTGGGGGTTGAGCGGACTCGTATTCAGCGGCCCCGTCTATCGGCTGACGGCGAGACCAGGCGATCAGACCCAGGCCGGCGGCAATCATCGGCAATGTCAGCAGCATGCCCATGGTCAACCAGTCGAAGGCAATGAAGCCTAGCTGCGGGTCCGGCAGCCGCACGAACTCAACGATGAAACGAAACACGCCATAGAGCACCAGGAACAGACCGGAAATCATACCCCGGTGGCGCGGACAGCGCGATATCCACCATAGAATGGCAAACAGTACAACGCCTTCAAGCAAAAACTCGTAGAGCGATGAAGGATGCCGGGGCTCAGGGCCCATACCGGGAAACGGCATGGCCCAAGGCAGGCTGGTCACCCGACCGGGCAGTTCCGCGTTGAGGAAGTTGCCTATTCGCCCTGCCCCCAAGCCGATGGGCACCAGAGGGGCAATGAAGTCGGTCAATTGAAAAAAAGCCAACCGATGTTTGCGGGCGAAGAGCCAGGCGGCGATCAGCACCCCGATCAAGCCGCCATGAAAGCTCATACCCCCATCCCATATCTGAAACAGCCATAGAGGGTTGTCCAGCAGACGATCGAAACCATAGAACAGCGCATAGCCGATACGTCCACCCAGCACGACCCCAAGCGCGCCATAAAAGAGCATGTCGCCGATATCGTCGTGCTTGAGCCCGACGCGATGAGCGCGAATACGGCCCAACCACCAGGCGCCGACGAAACCGACTACGTACATCAGGCCATACCAATGAATCTTTAGCGGGCCCAGGGCGATGGCAACGGGATCTATCTGTGGGTATTCAAGCATGGGGCTCTCAAGCTGGGATCAAGCAATATCGACGTCTGGCAACCAGCGTCGAATGATATCGATTAGCGCCTGAGGTCGATAGGGCTTGGCGACATAATCATCCATGCCGGCGGCAAAAAAGCGTTCTCGGTCACGTTCACTGGCATTGGCAGTCAGTGCCACCAGCACGCTTCGCTGCTCATTCTGACTCAGGCTTTCCCGCTCGCGCCAGCGACGACTCGTCTCGATGCCATCCGGAGCCGGCATGAAAATATCCATGAATACGAGATCGTAAAAGCATTGCTGCGAAAGCGCGAGGGCTTCATCGCCACCGCCGGCCGTATCCACCGCAAGCCCATGGCGAAAGAGCACGTCCCGAGCCAGTATGCTGTTCACCGGGCCATCATCGACAATCAGAATGCGTACTGGACGAGTGTCTCGGGCCACTGGTTCCTGGGGTGTCTGACGTGTCGGTTTGGGTGTATCAACGGCGCTATTTTCATTCAATCTATCGAGCAGCTCGACCATCATCGACCCCTGCTCATGCAGCTCTAGATCAGGCCCGAGGCTCTTGCCAAGCTCTTCCGACAACAATTTCAGCTCGCGTCGCAGCAACACCAGATAGTGCGACTTGAGCTGCGACTCCTGTCGCGCAAGTTCGCAGGCCAGGGAAAGCTGTCGCACCTGGTGTCGAGTCTCGGTCTCATCGATCAACAGCATTAGCGTATTGCCATACTCATCATCACCCTCATAGCGATGCAGCATTCGCCAGTTGTCGTCGCCTCCCGTAACCCTGACATGATCGTTGCCATCTTCACTGGCGGTAATGAACAGCGATTCATGAAGCCCCTGCACCTCACGTTGAGAGTGACCAATGAGCTTTTCAAAAGCGGGATTGACGGCTATCAACACCTCATCGAGTGTCAGCGCTGCGGGCACCTTCAGCGTCTCGAGCATATCGAGAAGCCGTGGCTGACGTTTGAGTGCGTCCAGGCACGACTCGAGCCTGTCTAGCTCCCTGACAAGCTCGGCCTGTAGCTCATAAGACACTTGCGTGGGGGGCGACTGAGAAGTACTGGACGCTTGGGACGTGGAGTCTTGAAGCCGCCATTCGGCTGGCATCCAGGCTTCAATCCACTGCCTTAACCCTGCCAAGCGCTCGACGGGTATTAGCAGTTCGTGCTCCCAGTAGCGTGTCACTCGATTCAGTACGACATACAGTGCGCTCAAGAGAAACAGGCTTCCCAGAAGCCAGACCACACTGAGCCATAAAAACCCATACCCTCCCGTGCCCACGGGCGGGCTCGAGTGTTGCAGACTGACCAGACGCCAGCCGTTGGTCGGCAGTACCGTCCAGACCAGCTGGGCAGGCGTGCGCTTGTTTTCGCGCAGCTCCTCATCGCTTAAGGAGATGATGCCACGGCGACCTGCGTCGTCGGGCAGGTCGATCGGCGCTGAACCCAGCAGCCCCTTACCCTGCTCATCGACCAGCCACGTATTGACACCCGGACCCACATATTCTTGGATGAGCTGGGCAAGATAGCGAGAATCAAGCTCCAGCCATAGGCAAGCCAGCGCCTTACCCTGAGCATCGGCAAGATCGTAGTGAACGTCGAGTAGCATGGCATCCGTAGATGCCTGTTCCATGGCATGCCAGTGCAGCGCCGAAGCGCGATCGGTACCAGGAGGCGTAAACTGTGTGAAAGGTAATGTCAGTTCGTTGACATCCGCTGGTGCAGCACTTGCCGGCGTAAGCGCCAGGAGCCCTTGAGGCAGGCTGATAGCCAAGCGCTTGATCAATACATCGCTTTGATAAAGATCGTCCATTGATGGTTCGAGACGATAAAGCGTTTGAAGCAGTGTCGACAGGCCCTTCTCATCTGGCTTGAGGGCTTCACCGAAAAGCACCATGGTACCGCCCGGCGCCAAATGATATGGCACCTCGACTTGAATTGGCGTGGAAGTGTCCGGCTCCACTTCCGACGTTAAAACACGACGCACCGAGCGCCCCAGCTGGCGTAAATAGCGCTGCTGATCGATTAGCCGCTGATCGATCAGCCTTGCCTGCAGCTCCTGGGTTTGGAGTAGATTGCGCTGATGCGCTCGGTCAAGGCGCTGGTCGATATCACGCCATAGCCATAACCCGACCCCCAGGCACATCAAAGAAAAACAAATTTCGGCCACCAGCAGCGGCAACGCAGCGCGCACCAGGCGCTGGCGTAACACGTTCCGGCTGTTTCTTTCTGCTGAGGCCCCTGGCATCGTGATACCCGTCACCAACAAAAAGGCGAGTCTACTCGTTTCATTAGTAGGTCACCATGGGCGTTTGTCGACTGAGAAGGGTTCCTGATGTGTTTGATCGTATTTGATTGGCGTCCTGGCACCAGGATACCTTTGAGAATGGCCGCCAACCGCGACGAGTTCCACGCTCGGCCTACCGCCGTACTTCAACGTTGGGAAGATGCCCCCGGCATTCTAGGAGGGCGTGATCTTCAGGCAGGCGGTACCTGGCTGGCCGCTCATCGCTGCGGTCGTCTGGCTGCCGTAACCAATGTCCGCGCCCCTGAGTTCGCCATTCCAGCGAATGCGGTCAGCAGAGGCGAATTGGTACGCCAGGCACTGGAATGCGACAACCTTGAACACTGGCTTAGGACCTTGACTCGGACCCAGGCTCACCGCTATGCGGGTTTCAACCTGCTGGCAAGCGACGGCAAGCGATTGTGGCATTTACACCATGGCCCTTCAGGAACCACGCTTGAAAGAATTGCGCCGGGCGTGCACGGCTTGTCCAATGCCAGTCTCGATACCCCCTGGCCAAAACTGCTCAGTACTCGCGCCGGGCTTGCTGACGTGGTGGCTAAAAACCTGGATGAGGCAAGCTTTGCTAACGAGGCCTGGTCGCTGCTGTCCGACGACCACCCTGTCGAGGATGCACGCCTGCCGAATACCGGCGTGGAGCTGGCGCTTGAGCGTTTTCTGTCGGCACCTTTCATCCTTGGGGAAGAGTACGGCACCCGGGCCAGTACCTGGGTTAACTGGCAGGCAGACGGCAATCTGGCTATCGGCGAACGCTCTTTCGGGCCCGGGGGACGGTTTCTCGAAGAACATCGATATCGGCAAGAAATGCCACCCCTCTCCATTGAGTAGCCTCCGTGCTGCCACGCTTTGAGAAAACTACCTTTGGTAGTCCTTGGGCGGCAACAGATGCGCCAACCCCCACTCATCGAAACGCATCGTCAGATGCCCGCGGACCGCCGCTGGCGTAGGCAGCTTCAGGGTCTCTTCGACCAGTGTGCGCGTCTGCTCCAGGCCGACGCGACGAATCGCCGCGCGTACCTTGGGTAGGCTGGGCGCATTCATGGAAAGCACCTCGAACCCCATCCCCATCAATAGCAGTGCGCCTCCCGGATCACTGGCCAATTCGCCGCATACCGAGGTCGGCACCTTCAGCTGTATCGCTTCTTGGGCCAAACGCGCCAGCGCTGCCAGTACCGCAGGATGACAGGCGTCGTAAAGCTCCGCGACTCGCGGATTGTTGCGATCCACCGCCAGTAGGTACTGGGTCAAATCGTTGCTGCCCACGGAAAAGAAATCGACTCGCGCAGCCAAAGCGTCGAGCTGATAAAGCGTTGCCGGCACTTCCAGCATCACCCCGACCCGGGGAGGCGTAATGATCAGCCCTTCCTCATCCAGCTCGACCAACGCACGCTCGAGAAGCCGTAAAGCTGCATCGACTTCGTCGATATTGGTAATCATGGGCAACAGAATGTGCAGATTGTCATACCCTACGGAAGCCCGAAGCATGGCGCGCAACTGCACTATCAACACTTCGGGATGGTCCAGGGTCACGCGCACACCGCGCCAGCCGAGAAAGGGGTTGGCTTCGTGAATGGGAAAATAGGGCAGATCCTTGTCGCCGCCGATATCCAAGGTGCGCATGGTCACCGGCAAGGGCGCAAAGTCTTGAAGCTGTTCGCGATAAAGCCGCTCCTGCTCCTGTTCGCTGGGAAAGCGCTCGGTAATCATGAACGGCATTTCGGTGCGATACAGCCCAACACCGGCAATACGCGGCTTGAGCTGTGCCACGGCATCGAGGGTCAGACCAGTATTGACCATCAGCGCCATGGTGTGACCATCCGACGTTACGCTGGGCAGGTGCTGTTCGTGTTCGAGCATCTCTGTCAACGCCCGCTCTTCGTTGATTTGCTCTTGATATTGTCTGGTCAGCTCGATATCCGGACGCACGAACAGGCGGCCGCGATGACCGTCGAGAATCACCGGTGCGTCGTTCAGGCGCTGTAAAGGAAGATCAACCATGCCCAGAACGGTCGGGATGCCCATGGCCCGCGCCAGGATCGCCACATGGGAGGTACTCGAGCCGCTGATCGACACCAGTCCCGCAAGCTTTTCCCGAGGTACCTCTCCAAGCATGGCCACGCTGATCTCATCCGCGACAAGGATGCAATGGGGTGGAATGGTGCTGATGGTGCGCGGGCTCTCTTCCTGCAGATGCGTCAATATTCGCCGCCCCAGGTCGCGGACATCCGCTGAGCGCTCGCGCAGGTAGTCGTCGTCCACGCGTTCCAGATAATGCACATGCCGACGCACCACATCCGCTAGCGCCCCAGGCGCCCACTGGCCTTCGAGAATGCGCTTTTCCACTTCCTGGCCCAGCGCAGTATCGGCGAGCATCTGCTCGTAGGCGTCGAACAGCGCAAGCTCCTGAACGGAGATACGATTGGCCAGGCGTTCCCCCGTGCGTCGCATTTCGCCGCGCACTCGATCGATGGCCTCCCGTAACCGCTGGATCTCGCCTTCGATATCCGTGGGGATCAGATCCGGCACACTATCCAGATCCGCTAACGGCGCAATGGCCAACGCCTCGCCAATGACTACGCCAGGGGAAGCGGCGATTCCCTTGAACATCGCCATGCCATCGGCCCGGGTAGGCTGATTGAGCGTTCCGGTGGCGATAGCATGAGCCAGCACACCGGCAAGCTGCGCTGCCATGGTGATCAAGAACGCTTCGTCACCTTCATCGTAGCGGCGTTTTTCCTGCTGTTGGACTACCAGCACACCGAGCATGCGTCGCTGATGAATGATGGGCACTCCAAGAAAACTGGAGAAGCGCTCTTCGCCGGTTTCCTTGAAGTAGCGAAAGTAGGGATGGGCCGGGGCGTTTTCGAGATTAAGGGTTTCTTCTCGCTGTGCGACAAGGCCTACCAGCCCCTCCCCCAGGCGCAGCGCCACCAGACCAATCGCCTGGGTGCGCAGACCGATGGTGTCCTTGAGCACCAGACGCTCGCGCATGGGATCGAACAGATAGATGGAACAGACATCGGTATGCATGGCTTTGCGCACACGCCGCACCACGGTGGCCAGCGCCGCCTCGAGACTGCGCGCTCCGTTGACCTCCTGAACGATACGGCGTAGGACATCGAGCATGGGCATTCTTCTTATAATGAGAAAGCAGCATCAACGCTGGTCAAAAGGAGGCAACGACAGCGTAGCGCTTTCTCGTGCCAAATGTTGCACCCGGGGGGCCAGTTCGCGCAGGGCACGCCGATAGACTTCGCGCTTGAACGGCACCACCTGCCCCAAAGGGTACCAATAACTCACCCAGCGCCAGCCATCGAACTCTGGCTTGGCCGTCGTATCCATGCATATTCTGCTGTCGAGACAGCGTATCTGAAGCAAAAACCATTTTTGCTTCTGGCCAATACAAATCGGCCGCGATTGTGTACGTACCATGCGCCGGGGCAAACGGTAACGCAGCCATCCTCGGGTGCAGGCCAGGACATCGACATCGGCCGGGGTCAGGCCGATCTCTTCTTCGAGCTCACGATAGAGCGCCTGCTGTGGAGTCTCGCTGGACTTTATGCCTCCCTGAGGAAATTGCCATGCGTTCTGTCCTACCCGACGCGCCCAAAGCAGCTGACCCTCACGATTGACAATGATGATGCCAACGTTTGGGCGAAAGCCGTCGGCGTCGATCACGGGCTTCACCTTGTAAAATGATAGTTGGGTCCATTCTTCCACAAAGAAAACACTGAATAAATGTCTACGCTTTCTTAAAGTCTAAAAAGCCATCAATAAGTGCATTAACTCCGTAGTGTGAATGTATCGCCAGTTCTGTAATAATTGATTACATTTTGTATTACCTATGCCTCATAAAGGAGTACGTCTTGAGTCTTGCCATTTTCGATCTGGACAACACACTGCTGGCAACGGACAGCGATCATGCCTGGGGAGAATTTCTGGTCGAACAGGGCGCGGTCGATCCAGGGTATTACCATGAGGCAAACGAACGTTTTCATCAGCAATATCAGGATGGCACTCTCGATATTCACGATTATCTGGCCCTGGCCCTCAAACCATTGGCAGAGAACTCACCGGAGCAACTGGCCGCCTGGCATCAGCAGTTCATGATCAGCAAGATAGAGCCGAACATCCTCGTCAAAGGAGAAGAGTTACTGGCGGAACATCGCGCTCAGGGCGACACCTTGTTGATTATCACCGCGACCAATCGATTCATCACCGCTCCCATCGCCCAGCGGCTGGGCGTGGACGACTTGATCGCCGTCGAGCCGGAGATCATCAACGATCGCTATACTGGGCGTGTCAGCGGTACGCCTAGCTTCCAGGAAGGCAAGGTATTGCGTCTGGAAGAGTGGCTCAGCGGACAAAGCGTTACCCTTGACGATGCCTGGTTCTACAGCGACTCCCACAATGACATACCGCTGTTGGAAAAGATCGACAATCCGGTAGCCGTCGACCCGGATGAGAAGTTGCGCGAGACTGCCTTGCAGCGCGGCTGGCGCATCATCAGTCTACGCTGACAGGGTGCGCCGTTTAGGCCCTACTTATTTGACAAGGTAAACGATACGCTGTGGAACCTGTTTCGATTCCCTCGCTCAAAGGCAATTCCTCTATCTTGCTTGTTTTGTTTTTCCTGCCTGCTACCGGATGGTTTGATGCGCCTTAGATTCGCTTCCTTGTCTGCCCCGATTGCCTTGCTCCTGGGTGTTGCGTTACTGATCTGGTTGATCTTTGGCGATGTACAGCGTTTTCGCGCCGAACCACCGGAAGGTAATGCATTACAAAAACCTGGCCTGACTCGGGTCGAGGTAAGAACCTCCCATGCCCAACAACACGTACCCACCCTGACCCTGCAAGGGCAGCTCGAACCCAAGCGCGATGTCATCTTGCGCCCCTGTCGCGCGGGCAGCGTCTCTGCCCTGCCCCATGACCAGGGCGATCGAGTCAAAGCCAATGACATCTTGCTGCAACTTGACGAAGAGGATCTTCCCGAGCTTCAGACCCAAGCCGAAGCCGCGCTCGAGCTGGCGCTTTCAGAACTCAAGGGCGGGCGCCGCTTACAGGCCAAGAATCTGATTCCCAACAACGATGTGCTAAGCCTGAAACGTGACGTGGCCCAGGCCCGGGCAGAGCTTGCCAGGCTGCGTCAACTCAGGATCGATGCCAGCTTCAAAGCGCCTTTCCCGGGCGTGATCAACCGGCTCGATATCGAGGTGGGCGATTTCGTTCAAGCCGGAGAGGATATTGGCAAACTGGTCGAAATCGAACGCCTGCTCGCCACCGGTCAGGCTCCTCAGCGGCGCGCCCCGGACCTGCACCCGGGGTTGCCGGTCACCGCGACGCTGCTGAGCGGCGACAAACTGCAAGGCGAGCTCAGCTATGTGGCCAGCAGTGCAGACGATGCAACACGCAGCTACGCACTGGAGGCCAATCTTGCCAATCCCGAACGCTTGCGTATCGCCGGTGCCAGCGCCACCCTCGACATCGCGCTGCCTGCCCGTCAGGCCCATGCCCTCTCACCGGCGCTGTTGATTCTCGATGATGAGGGACGCCTGGGAGTCAAATACCTGGACGATGACGATAAGATCCGTTTTGCCCCGGTAACGCTACTCACCGCGGATGCGGTTCAAACCTGGGTAACCGGGCTACCCGAGACGGTACGGCTGATCACTCTGGGAGGCGGCTATGTCGACATCGGTGAAAAGGTCGAAGCCGTGTCTACCGATCGCGAGCAAGCCTCCTGATGCGCGCCCTGATTCATGCCGCGCTGAACCGCAGCCGCACCACCCTGCTGCTGCTGCTGTTCCTGGTGCTGGCGGGGCTGATGGCCTATCAAGCCATTCCCAAGGAATCCAATCCTGACGTTGCCATCCCGATGATTTACGTCTCTCTGGTGCTTGAAGGCGTCAGCCCGGAAGATGGGGAGCGCTTGCTGGTACGCCCCATGGAGCAGGAGCTGCGCACCATCGAAGGGATCAAGAAGATGACCTCTCAGTCCAGTGAGGGCATTTCATCGGTTACCCTGGAATTCGATGCCGGCTTCGATTCCCGACAAGCGCTGGCGGACGTGCGTGAACGCGTCGATATTGCGCGCAGCTCGCTCCCGGATGAAGCTGAGGAACCCCGGGTGCTGGAAGTCAACGTCAGCCTCTTTCCGGTCATGTCCGTGGGGCTTTCCGGACCGCTCTCTCCTGGCGAGCTAATGCGAGTAGCCCGGGAACTGCAGGAAAGGATCGAAGGCATTCCCAGCGTGCTCGAGGTGGATATCGCCGGGGAGCGGGAGGATCTCATGGAGATCGTGGTGGATCCCTTGGTGCTTGATAGCTACGGCGTCAATTTCGATACCCTGGCCAACCTGGTATCCCGCAACAATCGTCTGGTCGCAGCAGGAAGCCTGGACAACGGCGCGGGTCGCCTGTCGATCAAGGTACCCGGCGTCATCGAAAACATCCAGGACGTCATGAACACCCCGGTCAAGGTCGAGGGCGATCGCGTGATTACCTTCGGCGAGGTCGCCCTCATTCAGCGCACTTTCAAGGATCCGGACGGCTATGCTCGCATCGACGGCCAGCCGGCGGTGGTACTGGAAATCTCCAAGCGCACCGGTGCCAACATCATTGCCACCATCGACGAGGTCAAAGCGCTGCTCGACCAAGCCGGACCTCTGCTGCCGGAAGCGCTGGAAGTTGAAGTCATCATGGATCAATCGACGGACGTCGAGGACATGCTTGCCGAGCTCTTGAACAATGTGCTTGCCGCCGTGGTCCTGGTGCTGATCGTGATTCTAGCCACCATGGGGCCTCGCGCAGCGCTGCTGATCGGCATGACCATTCCCGGTGCCTTTCTCACCGGCATCCTGCTGATCTGGTCGGTTGGCTACACCCTCAATATCGTCGTGCTGTTCGCACTCATTCTAGTGGCCGGCATGCTGGTGGATGGCGCTATCGTGGTCGGCGAGCAGGCGGATCGCTATTTCGCCGAGGGACGCTCGTCCTTTGATGCCTGGTCCGGTGCCGCCAGCCGCATGGCCTGGCCGGTCATCACCTCCACCGCCACTACTCTTGTGGTTTTCCTGCCGCTGCTGTTCTGGCCCGGAGTCGTGGGCGAATTCATGAAATATCTGCCGGCCACGGTGATCCTTTGCCTGCTGGCCTCCCTGGCCATGGCGCTGGTGTTCATGCCCACCCTGGGCAATCTCTTCAGCTCTGGTCAGTCTATCCAGGAAAAACGAGTCAGCAGGGGCGGACGCCTGTACCGGCGAACGCTCACCCGGCTTCTGAGTCATCCGGCCTGGACACTGATCGGCGCCTTGATCGTGATGGCTCTGCTTTACGCGGGCTATGCGCGCTTCAACCATGGGGTGGAATTCTTCCCTTCGGTGGAGCCGGATAGCGCGCAGCTGCTGATCCATGCCCGGGGCGATCTTTCCGTGGAGGAGAAGGATGCGGTGGTGCGACGCGTCGAGGCGCGCTTGCAGGGCATGAGCGAGGTGGAATCCCTTTATGCTCGCTCCTATGCCACCCCTGATCGAGAGATCGGCGAGGACGTCATCGGTCAGCTTTCTTTCCAACTCATCGACTGGTACAAGCGTCGACCTGCCGGTAAGATCCTTGCGGACATGCTCGAGCGCACCCGAGACATCCCTGGCATCCGTCTGGAAACCCGAGAGCAGGAGCAGGGGCCGGTAGACGGCAAGCCGATTCAGATCGAGCTGAGTGCCAACGATCCCGGGCAAACCGAGCTTGCCGTGAAGCAGTTGCGCAACGCCATGCAACGGCTGGGAGGCTTTCGCGCCGTGGAAGATAATCGCAGCCTGCCCGGCGTAGAGTGGCGCCTGCAGGTCGATCGCGAGGCGGCGGCGCGGTTCGATGCGGATGTTTCTACCATCGGCAGCGCGGTGCAGCTAGTGACCACTGGGCTGCAGCTTGCGGTCTACCGCCCCCAGGATGCCAACGACGAGGTGGACATTCGCGTACGCTTGCCCGGGGCCAAGCGCAGCCTCGATCAGCTCGAACGCCTGACCATCAATACAGCTCGAGGCCAGGTGCCGATCAGTCATTTCGTGCGTCTGGAACCGGCACCCAAGGTGGGCACCCTGCACCGGGTCGATGGGCAGCGCACGATTACGCTGGAAGCGGATATCGAGCCAGGGCGCCAGGCCGATGAGCGGCTCAATGCCTTGGGCGATACCTTGAGGAACCTACCCGAAGGGGTCCGTGTCGGTTTTGCCGGAGAACAGGAAGATCAGGCGGAGACCAGCCAGTTCTTGAGTCTCGCTTTCGGCATCGCCATTTTCCTGATGTTGATCATCATGGTGACCCAGTTCAACAGTCTCTATCAGGCTTTTCTGGTGTTGTCGGCCATCGTCTTCTCGACCGGCGGTGTACTGCTTGGCCTGCTGCTGAACGCTCAACCCTTCGGCATCGTCATGGTCGGAATGGGTATCATTGCTTTGGCGGGCATCGTGGTGAACAACAACATCGTATTGATCGACACCTACAATCAGTTCCGCCATGAGGGCCTATCCGCTCATGAGGCGGCCCTGGAAGCCGGCGGCCAGCGCCTGCGCCCGGTACTGCTTACAGCGATCACCACCATCCTTGGACTAATGCCGATGGTTCTGGGCGTCAACGTTGACCTGCTGGCGCCGAGCCTTGGCTGGGGAGCACCCTCGACCCAGTGGTGGACCCAGCTATCCAGCGCCATCGCGGGCGGGCTAGGCTTTGCGACAGGTCTGACCCTGCTGTTGACGCCTTGCATGCTATTGCTGGGGGCGCGAACCGGCGAAAAAATTGCGCACCGATTCAGAACGGTACGTGAGCGCTAAATTCAAGGCGATCGCTCATCAAAGTGCGTTTTTATAAAAAACGCATGGCCAGAAAAATGCCCCGCCGACAATGGCGAGGCATGTATGTCAATCAAATGATGGAAATTTACAGCGTAGCGCTAGGCGCTGCCTGGGGTGCCGGCGGAGGCGAATGCGACGAGTGGAGCCGTCCGATCAGCTGATCTTCCAGAGTGAAGCGTTCGGTGAGTCCGCGGCCGAGACGTTCAAGCCAGGCGGGTAGTCGAAACAGGTAATGCTGACAACGGGTTGGAGTCGAGTAATCGTTGTCGAATTCCAGTACTAGCTGCGTGGACATTTCAAGACGTTCGAACAGTTTATCCGCTACCGCCAATGCTTCCTGATCGTTGAACTGCTCGGCTTCCTGGCGTAGCTGCGGATAGATCTCGAAGTGCCCCGCGCTGATATAATCCATCAGCAATTCGCTAAAGTGGTCGATGCGTGCCTTGGTCACCGACTCAGGATCGATGTCACAGGCCTCTTTCAAATCCATGAACGCGACCAGCATGTCTCGACGCGCCTCGAACCAGCGATCGATCATTCGGTGCACGCCTCCCCAACGCTCCTGCGCGGTTCTGCAGTTTTCCAGCATGGGCAGCCCCTCCCTTGATCAGCCTGTCGTCTGCGGACTCTCAGCGTCACCCTAAGCGTCACGGGTGTCAATCCTGTCCGTCGAAAAAGATGACAACTTATTGTTCAGGCCGTATTAAGCCGGGCATTCGAAAGCACCGTTCACTAACCTGCTACTCCTTTGCTGATCCCCTATCTGATCGACCCACGTCTGACTCAAGACGCTTCGCCTGCGCCGTGAAATCGGCGTGAACCCGACAAGCTCTTCACCCCCATTGCCAAAGGGATGAGCGACAGGCAAACGAAGCCGATCAACGTCCATTGAGGCAGAGTCAACCCCCACCATAGTCCATCGATCTCGGCACATTCACCTGAGCCCGAAAGAACCCGAGAGAGCACATCCCATAGGGGCAGCACTTCCATCATGTAATCGAGCCCCGGTCCACAGCTGGGCACTTCGCTCGGAGGCAGCGACTGCAGCCAGACATGACGCCCGGCGACCGCCGCCCCTGTCCCGGACGCCACAAGACCCAGCACGCCATAGACGATACCCCCCTTGCCCCGGGGGTTGTGAATAACCGCTGCCAGAAATACCAGAGCCGCTGCGATCACGGCCAGTCGTTGCAAAATGCATAGCGGGCAAGGACTCAGCCCAGCGACATACTGCAGGGCAAGGGCAACCCCCATCATCAGCGCGCAGGCTGTCAGCCCGATAACGCCCCACTGTCGAATACTCAGATCAAGCCGCATACGTCATTGGCTTCCGATTCGGGCATCATCGGCTCGCGATGCCGCCATGGATTCTCGCGCCCGAGCAAAATAGGCGGTAATGAACTCATCGAAGGATTCGGTGTCCGCTGCCTCGATGTCGCGCTGCTGTTGATAGGAGGTCTCGGTGAGCTGAGAAAACAAGGCGTCATGAGCACGATCCATGGGCTCCTTGCGCAGCGCCTCTGACTGGGTGCGTGCAAGCTCGGCAACATAGTCGACGAACTCATCGCCACTCTCTTCAAGCGCTTTAAGTAAGCGACCCGACGGGGTGAGCTCAGGCTGACTTAGCCGTGGCGCCAAGGCCTTGATTGCAGCTCGATGAGGCTGATCCTTTTCAAGGGTATCGAGCAGTTCGGCTACTTTGTGAAGCCCTGCGAAAATTTCCTCAGCGCGATCCGCAAGCCCGCGCTCCTGCTTGTCGATCGACAGGCACAGCGATGGATCGCGTCCTTTCGCCGTTACCAGACCGCGATTGTCATCAAGATGATCACACTCCTCATCGGAAATCCAAGGCGCTTCGGACAGCAGGCACCACATCAGGAAGGTATCCAGAAAACGCATCTGGGTCTCATCGATGCCCAGCGCCATGAAAGGGTTGAGATCCAGACAACGCACTTCGATGTATTCCACCCCCCGCGCCTCCAGGGCCTGGGCCGGGGTTTCACCATGCTGGGCAACCCGCTTGGGTCGAATGTCGCTGTAATATTCGTTCTCGATCTGCAGGATATTGGAATTGAGCTGACGCCAATTGCCATTCTCATCCACGCCGATTCGCTCATAGGCTGGCCAAGGCGTAGTGATTGCACTGCGCAATGTGCCGACATAATTGGACAGCGAATTGAAGCAGATCTTGAGCTGTGCCTGCACCTTGTTTTGATAGCCCAGATCGGACATGCGCAGGCTGGTGGCATAAGGCGCATAAAGCGTATTGTGCCCATGAGCCTTCAGCTTGCTGGGCACCTCTCCGGTGAAAAAGCTTCTATCCAGCGCCGGCGAAGCACCAAACAGATACAACAGCAACCAGCTATTGCGGCGGAAGTTGCGAATCAGATCGAAGTAACGCCCGGACTGATAGGTTTTCTGCGGCTTGGCCTGGGCTCCTTCCAACTCCTGCAGCACCGGCCAGAGCTGTTCCGGCAGCGACACATTGTAGTGAATACCGGCAATGGACTGCATGATGCGCCCGTAGCGGGCATCCAGGCCGCGCCGATAGATATGCTTCATCTTGCCGGAATTGGAGCTGCCGTAATCAGCGATGGGCACGCTGTCGTTGCCGTTCAAGCGACAAGGCATGCTGGCGGGCCAGATCAGCTCGTCTTCCATATGGCGATAGCTGAAGCGATGCAGATCCGCGAGAAACGATAGAGTATCGCCAGGCCGACTATGTACCGGCGTGATGTACTCAAGCAGCGATTCGGAATAATCCGTCGTGATATAAGGGTGTGTCAGCTTCGACCCAAACTCAGCTGGATGCGGAGTCTGGACGATATTGCCCTGCCTGTCGGTACGCAACCCTTCCTTTTCGACGCCACGGCGCAAACGTCCCATGCGTCCCTGGCGGGCCACTTCCTTTAGCCCTGCGATAGCATTGTCTAGTTGCTCGGACAAGATGAATACCCCTTTTTGAAGGCGATAGGCCAGTCCATGGACCGGCGTTTCGTAATCATTCGATTATGGTGACAGAGACAATCCTTTCAACCCTAACGATCATCATTTTCGGTTTCTTGCCTTGAGCAACGCTTCTCCTAAAGCGCCCATCTGACCGCTCTGAGACCCACCGCCTCGCTCTTGGTTCTTGCGCTGTGCAGGTTTGGCCCGTGAATTATCCGTGTTTCCTCGGCCTGCGCCTTTCGAAGGCGGCGCGTTCATCGTTGAGGCGTCATCCGGTTGATCCTTGAGCCGCATGGTCAAACCGATGCGTTTGCGCGCGATATCCACCGTCATGACCTTGACCTTGACGATATCACCGGCCTTGACCACCTGGCGCGGGTTCTCGACGAAAGTATCGGACAATGCCGAAATGTGCACCAGACCATCCTGATGCACGCCAACGTCGACGAAGGCGCCGAAATGGGTGACGTTGGTCACGGTGCCTTCAAGGATCATGCCGGGTTCGAGATCTTTTATCTGCTCCACGCCCTCGCGAAATTCCGCCGCGCGAAACTCGGGGCGTGGATCGCGCCCCGGCTTATCAAGTTCTTTGAAGATATCCGTCACCGTCGGCACGCCGAATTTTTCATCGGTAAAATCAGAAGGCTTCAACGCCTTGAGATAGGCGCCATCACCAATCAGACTGGCTAACTCGCGCCCGCCCTGCTTGGCAATACGTGACACCACGGGGTAGGCCTCCGGATGCACGGCACTGGCATCCAGAGGATTGTCACCCTGCATGATGCGCAAGAACCCAGCGCACTGCTCAAAAGTGCGCGGCCCCAAACGCGCAACCTCGAGCAGTTCGCGACGGTTGCGAAACGGCCCTTCGGCATTGCGTCGCATCACGATATTTTCCGCAAGGCCCGGATTGAGCCCTGACACTCGCGCCAGCAAGGCACTGGAGGCCATGTTGAGATCGACACCGACGGCGTTGACGCAATCCTCGATCACGGTTTCCAGACTGCGGGAGAGCTGCACTTGAGAGACATCATGCTGGTATTGGCCGACCCCGATCGACTTAGGCTCGATCTTGACCAGCTCCGCCAGCGGATCCTGCAGGCGTCGAGCGATGGAAACCGCCCCGCGAATGGTGACATCAAGATCGGGAAACTCCCGGGCGGCGATTTCCGATGCGGAGTAGACCGAGGCGCCCGCTTCGCTGACCATGACCTTGGCAAGTCTGCGCGGCGTGCTGGCAGCAGCAAAGCGCTTGACCAGTTCCTCTGCCAGCTTGTCCGTCTCGCGGCTGGCGGTGCCGTTACCAATGGCAATCAGGCTGACATCGTGCTTCTCGACTAGTCGTGTCAACGTTGACAGCGCTTCGTCCCAGCGTTTTTGCGGTGCATGGGGATAAATGACGTCATGATCGAGAAACTGACCGGTACTATCCACCACCGCGATCTTGCAGCCGGTACGCAGTCCCGGATCAAGTGCAAGCGTGGCCTTGGGACCTGCAGGTGCAGCCAACAGCAAGTCTTTCAAGTTGGAAGCAAAGACATCGATGGCTTCAAGCTCGGCCCGTTCGCGCAGCCATCCGAACAGTTCGGTCTCGAGATGGGTATAAAGCTTGACCCGCCAGGTCCAGCGCACCACTTCCCGCAGCCAGCGTCCAGCGAGGCGCCCCTGATCTTCGTTTGAAAGATCGATGTCGAAATGCTTGGCGATGGCGACTTCTGCGGGATGAATCGGCGCTTCGTCTTCTCCCGGAAGCTTGAGCGCAAGCCCCAACACTCCTTCATTGCGCCCCCGAAACATCGCCAGGGCACGATGAGACGGCACTTTGGCCAAGCGCTCATCGTGTTCGAAATAATCCGAGAACTTGGCCCCTTCCTGCTGCTTACCCTCGATCACCCGAGCGCTGAGTTCGCTATCCTGCCACAACCGATCACGCAAGCGGCCCACCAGCTCCGCATCCTCGGCAAAACGTTCCATGAGAATCTGCTTGGCACCATCCAGCGCGGCCTTGGCATCCTCCACGCCCTTGTCCGTATCCACGTAGTCCGTGGCGGTGACTTGAGGATCGAGGGAGGGATTGGCAAGGAGCGCGTCCGCCAGCGGCTCGAGTCCCGCTTCCCGAGCGATCTGCGCCTTGGTGCGACGCTTCTTCTTGTAAGGCAGATAAAGATCTTCCAGGCGCTGCTTGGTATTCGCCTCGCGAATCTGGGTGGCCAACTCATCGGTCAGCTTGCCCTGCTCGTTGATGCTGGCCAGCACCGCCTCACGGCGCTCTTCCAGTTCACGCAGATAGCGCAGCCGTTCTTCCAAAGAGCGCAGCTGCCCATCGTCGAGACCACCGGTGACCTCCTTACGATAGCGAGAAATGAAGGGTACTGTGGCCCCGCCGTCAAGCAGCTCCACGGCGGCAGCTACCTGTTGAGGGCGAACTGTAAGCTCTTCAGCAATGCGCTGAATTATCTGGGTCTGGGCGTCCATGAGGTTCCTGACGTCGTTACGAATCTCGCGCACAAGGCTATGGCGAAGGCGCTTTTAAATGGCGACAAGGTATCACAAAGCGTACCGATGGCGCAGAGTCGACGTGCCTTTGCTCATATGAATCCAGAACATCAGGGAGTGAATGGCGCTCTAAAATCACTACAGAAAATGTAACAAACCATGATCGGACTCTAGAATTCGATCATGGTTTTCGCAAGATAGAATCAAACAAAAGAGGTGACTAACCGTCAGGCGGGAACGAACGTCAATGCCACCCCGTTGTTGCACCAGCGAAGCCCTGTCGGCTTGGGGCCATCCTCGAACACGTGGCCTTGATGGCCGCCACAGCGAGCGCAATGATATTCAGTACGTGGAAACAGCATGACAAAATCCAGCTCCGTTGCCAGATTGCCTTCGATATGGGTGTAAAAACTCGGCCAGCCCGTGCCGGATTCGTATTTTGCCTCGCTTGAGAACAGCGGCAGATCGCAACCGGCGCAGTGATACTTCCCGGGGCGTTTTTCATCGTTGAGTGGGCTGCTGCCCGCCCGCTCGGTGCCTGCCTCTCGTAGAATATTGAACTGTTCCTTGGTAAGCCGTTCGCGCCACTGCTCATCGCTCAATTCCAACGGCTCTATGTCCGCTGCCGGCTTCAGGTCCAGCTTGGGACGTGCCCTGGCGATGCTTGGCAGCAATCCCGCCAAACCACTGGCGCCCAGCAGTCCGAGAAAGTGTCGTCGCTGCATATCGTTACTCCTTGATCTCTTCAATCACCTGCGTCGGTGAGTATTTTTATGAATGCTCGTCATGCAGTGCTAGCCATGAATAAACCAATGCACAAACAAAAGGGAGCCATAATGGCTCCCTTTTGGATACGATATCGAGCAAAAGGTTCGATCAATCGAGCGCTGGTCCTGCCTTGACGATTGATTCGTCGACTCCCTCGAACTTCTTGAAGTTGTTGACGAACTTTTCAACCAGCTGCTTCATCTGCTGCTGATAAGCATCGCTATCCTGCCAGGTATCTCTAGGATCGAGCAACGTCGAGTCTACCCCCGGCACTTCTGTCGGCACTTCTAGATTCAGCCCATCGATATGCCGGGTTTGTGTATCCTTGAGTTCACCGGTCTGTATGGCCGCGATGATGGCGCGAGTCGTGGGAATGCTGAAGCGACTGCCACCCTGACCGTAGCTGCCGCCGGTCCAACCGGTGTTGACCAGATAAACCCGAGAACCGAAATCCTCGATCCGCTTGATCAACAAATCTGCATATTCCCGGGCCGGCCGTGGAAAGAACGGTGCACCAAAACAGGTCGAGAAGGTGGCTTCAAGGCCTTCGGAGGCACCCATTTCGGTAGAACCGACCTTGGCGGTATAACCAGAAAGAAAGTGATAGGCGGCGGCTTCTTTTGACAACAGCGATACCGGAGGCAGCACGCCGCTCATGTCGCAGGTCAGAAAGACGATGGCATTTGGTTCGCCGGCGCGGTTCTCATCGATGCGTTTTTCGATATGCTCGCGAGGATAGGCGGCGCGGCTGTTCTGAGTCAGGCTATCGTCGCCATAATCCGCATGACGATGCTCGTCGAGCACCACGTTTTCAAGCACCGTGCCAAACTTGATCGCATCCCAGATGACCGGCTCATTCTCTTGAGAAAGATCGATGCACTTGGCATAGCAGCCGCCTTCGATATTGAATACCGTGCCTTCACCCCAACCGTGCTCATCATCGCCGATAAGATAGCGCGCCGGATCGGCGGAAAGCGTCGTCTTGCCGGTGCCGGATAGGCCAAAGAACAGGGTGGTCTCACCATCATCGCCTACATTGGCGCTGCAGTGCATTGGCAGCACGTCCTTTTCCGGCAACAGGAAGTTCTGCACCGAGAACATGGCTTTCTTCATTTCACCGGCATAGCGCATGCCCGCGATCAATACGCGGCGCCGGGCAAAATTGAGAATGACCGTCCCTTCCGAATTGGTACCATCTCGCTTGGGGTCACAAACGAAATGAGGCGCATTGAGGATGCTCCACTCACTCTTGCCTTTTGGATTGAAACTTTCGGGACGCACGAACATGATGCGGCCAAACAGATTGTGCCAGGCGGTTTCGGTGGTAACGCGAAGAGGCAGGTAATACTCGGGGTCGGCGCCGACATGAAGCTCGGATTCGAAACTCTCACTTTCAGCAAGATAGTCCTCGACTCGCTCCCATAGAGCATCGAACTGCTCCGCATCGAAGGGGCGGTTTACGCTTCCCCAATCGATCAGCTCGGTAGTGGAAGGTTCATCGACGATAAAACGATCCGCCGGCGAGCGGCCTATGCGGGCACCGGTCTTCACCACCAGAGCGCCGTTGTCCGACAAATGCCCTTCTTGCCGCATCACGGCACGTTCGATGAGTTCCGCGGCACTCAAATTGAGATGATTCCCTGTGGCGCGACTCTCGGCTGTTATCTGACGATCTGCTTGGGTAGTGGTCATCGTGGGTCTTTGGCCTGTAGGCCGCTCCTCTCGTTAGCCAAGGGCGCAGATGGGTCGTTACAACATCAACCGCGCCATCAACGGACGGATCACCGTCCATGGTGAATGCACTTTCCGAGCGCATCGCGTCAAAGGGCGACATTATTGCAAAAAGGCCGCCCTCGGCAAACAATGCTTTATCTCCCCCTTTAACGATGAGAATACTCAGTGCACGTAATTGGGGGATCAATGCAATGTCGGAGGCTCTGCGTCGGGAAAATCGATCAACGTTTCAATTTGCGCGGCGCTGAAATGATAATGGGTATGGCAGAAGTGGCACTGGGTATCGATGGCTTGCTGCTCCGCAAGAATGCTGCGCAGCTCAGTGGCTCCCAGACCAAGCAAAGCATTGGCAATGCGCTCTCGGGAACAGCTACAGCCAAAGTGCAGGGTCTTGGGATCGAACACACGGGTGGTCTCTTCGTGATAAAGCCGATAAAGAAGCTCTCGTTGTTCAAGGTTGAGCAACTCATCGCTGGATACCGTATCGGCCAGTGTTACCACTCGATCCCAGGCGTCTTCGTCCTGATGTTCATCGCCTACCGGCAACTGCTGTAGCAGCAGCCCGGCTGCACGATGGCCATCGGCGTTCAACCAGAGCCTTGTGGCCAGTTGCTCGGAACGCTCGAAGTAGTTTTCGAGACATCCCGCCAGATTATTGGCCTCGAGTTCGACGATACCTTGATAGCGATTGCCCTCCCTGGGATCGAGGGTGATGACCAGGCGGCCGCCACCTACCAGCTCCTGAAAGGATGCGTCTTCGGCTGGCAGTGCCATCTCCTCTCCAAGACGCGCAATAGCACGCAACTCTCCGTTCGGATTGGATTCCGCCATCAACAGACTAAGGGCGCCATTGCCCCGCACTTCAAGACTCAAGGTGCCATCGAGTTTGATGGTTTCGGTCAACAAGGCCGCTGCCGCCAGTAGCTCACCAAGCTGACGCTGAACCGCTATCGGATATGCCTGCTTGTCGAGCACTTCGGCATAGGCATTTTCAAGCGTGACGATCTCGCCACGCACATTGGTTTCATCAAAAATAAAGCGCTGAATCTGGTCGTTCATCAAAGGCTCTCAAAGGCTCAGGGGATATAAAGATAGTAAACAAGTAGCCTTTACTCGTCCGGGCGCTGGCGCTGAAACCGCTGTATGCTGCGACGCTCCTTCTTGTCGGGGCGACCACGTGGCGCCATTACGCTACGATTGGCCAGCCGGCGATTTTCAGCTTCCCGTTGACGCTGCTCGTGACTCTGAGGCGTTTCCTGATAGAGCTCTCGCGCCTCCGGTGCGCCACGACGCTGATCGCTTACTGATAACACCTCCACCTCCCAGGTGTCCCAGCCTTGGGGAACCTTTATCAAGGCACCGACCTCGACATTTTTGCTCGTCTTGACCCGACCACCGTTATACTCGACCTTGCCACCCTCGATCGCTTTTTTGGCCAGGGCGCGGGTCTTGAAAAAACGGGCAGCCCATAGCCACTTGTCAATGCGTACGTGCTCCATATCGCTCCATACGACCCTGCCTGGCAGGCAACCAATCATTGGCCAGACACTACCAGGCAATGGTAAAAAGGAATTGGTTTTGTCCTCATTGTACTGGATGCGCTCGCCATGCCGCCAATGCTCCCACCCAAGCCCACCGTTCTCAATCACAAAGAAGTCGCTCACAGTCGACTCTTCACCATCGAGCAACTCGACTTGCGCTTTTCAAATGGCGCCGAAAGACGTTTCGAGCGACTGAAGGGCTCAAGCCGTGGAGCCGTCATGATTGTGGCCATGCCAGATCCCGAGCATGTGCTGCTGATTCACGAATATGCCGCCGGGTTCGATGACTATGCGCTTACCTTGCCCAAGGGCTTAGTCGATCCCGGCGAAGATATCGTCACCGCCGCCAATCGAGAGCTGATGGAAGAATGCGGTATGGGTGCCCATACCATCGAACCTTTGATCGAACTTTCTCTGGCACCCAACTACATGAATCACTGCATGCATGTACTGCTGGCACGGGACTTGTATGAGCAGCGCTTACCCGGGGATGAGCCCGAACCTTTGGTAGTCGAAACTCATGCCATCAATGACCTTACTGCCCTGCTCGCCCGGGAAGATTTTCATGAGGCACGAGCCATTGCAGCTCTGTTCATTGCCAGAGAACGTATTAAAACGGCCCAGAGCAGTAGTCAGTGGTGGTAGCGCAACAGGATTTCAGCGCAAAATAGTACGTGGATGAGTCGTTTGCAAATTAACAACGTCTCGTCTAATCTTCGTACAACTATTTTAGTTTTCATCAGAAGGAGCGTGAAATGAAAGGATCGACTTTATCTGCGGCTCTGCTTGCTTCATTAATGGCACTGTCTACTGCTGCCATTGCGCAAGAGTCTCAGGAAATGGAAAGAAAGGATTATTCCAACAGTGGCGTTGATTCAGCTCAAGATGTAGATCCTATGGACAACAAGTCACAAAGTGGAAAGATTCCGCAGGACGATCTTGGCACCAATAGCGGCATCGATTCAGGCGAAAACGTCGATCCCACTCCTGGCAATGGCAGTTCCGAACAACTGAAAAATCAAGATGGTCTGGCTCCTAACAGCGGCATCGACTCAGGAGAGAATGTAAACCCAGGAGGCAATTCCAACTAATTCAGCGATATTTATTGGCGCATGAATAAGACAATAGGGCTTCGGTAATCACCGAAGCCTATTATTTTATATAAGTATCTGATCTAAGTGCAGTGCATTTCACACTTCGAAAACGGGCTCAATATTTGCGTCGTAGCCCACTAAGTTCTTTTAGTTTCACCCACCGCTCCTGACGAGCGCTGTCGAGACCGGTTTCCAACAGCTGCATTATTGCCAAGGCATCATCCACGGCAACAGGATTATCCCCCTCTCCTGCTAAAGCACTTCTTATTTTCATGTAATAGGCAAGATAATCACCAGGTAGGGTACCGCAGTCGTGGGCTACCAAGGGGGCGTCTTCACTGGCGCTTTCGCGAAGCATCAGTTGTCCATCGCGGCTATCCACGCCCCATTCAGGCGCTGGCGTCTGGCCCTGTCTGAGCCACGCTTCCTGAGGGTCCAGTCCATGTTTGACATAGCTGCCTTGCGTGCCGTTTAGAATGAAGCGCGGTAGATCCGCTGCTACCAGAGTACTGGCGCTCAGCACCACTCGCAGTCCTTCATAATCCAGCAATGCATGGAAATCATCATCGACCTGGGCACCTTCTCGCCGCTTGGCCAGGTTCAGAAATATGGCCCGGGGCATGCCAAACGCTTCTCGCGCCTGGTCAAGCAGGTGGGGGCCCAGATCGAACCAAAGACCAGCGCCGGGTTTGGGTCGTTCACGCCATCGATCGTCTACTTCAGGACAAAACCGGTCGAAGTGAGATTCAAAGTGGACCAAGCGTCCCAGTGTGCGCGCCTCGAGTAGCGCACGCACCGTGAGGAAATCACTATCCCAACGCCGATTGTGAAATACCGACAGCAGCTTGCCCGCTTCTTCAGCATATCCTTTGAGTAGCCGTCCTTCGCCCAGGGTTACCGTGAACGGCTTGTCCACGATGACATGCTTGCCCGCGGCCAAAGCGGCTTTTGCCAAGGGAAAATGGGTATCGTTGGGGGTAGGTATCACGATCAGATCGATATCGGAACGCGCGAATAGCGCCTGAGGCGTCGCCACAACCTCCATCTGGGGTAAATCAGCGTGCACTTTGTCGGCATCACTGCTCGATATTGCCACGACCTCAAGCCCCGGCGTGGCTGCTATCAACGGGACATGAAAGGTCTTGCTAGCCATTCCATAGCCGACTAGACCTACATTATAGATTTCTTTCATATATTCTCCTTACCTGCCCTGCAAGCGTTCCTGCCTACCGTTATGCCCGTTCGATCAATCCATATCATCAAATGGTCAAAAAACCATCATATCGACTTTAGTCTAAATATGTCATACTCTATCTAGGTTGAGTGAGAAGGTATCATGTCATCGACATTAGAGGAGATAGCGTATGTGTTGCTCCGAAGAAAGCCTTGAGCTGATGGAAGTCTGGTTCGTTTTGGAGTGCGAATTGGAAGTGCTGGAAGAATATACCACTGAAACACTGAAGAAGGCCGCTTGATCGGCTGAATTCGAGTGGCAGCAATCGATTGGAATCGTGACGATAAACCGTCAGAATTATCAAGGCCCGCCCTGTGCGGGCCTTGGCCTTTACGGTGCCACCACTCAGCTTTGGCGCCGATTGAGAAGGGCAAGATTTCAATAGGGTGGCTTTGGGCATTGGGCGCGCCGAAAGCACTTTTGCGACACAGCTGGTCTTTTTCGAAGCTATCTTGGTATTAGCATGAAGAACCCGTTAAACGTGGGTGACAGCTCGCAGGGCTGCTTCAGGCATAAGGAATCCATTTTTTTACCAGCTTCTTTGTTCTGGCTACATTTATCTTCAAAAGATTCGTCTTACCATATTTCAAAACTGATTCAATGGATGGCTTCACCATAGCATTGGTTTGCGTACAAAAAACTGGCTTACCGGACGCATTGGCAATATGTTGCGCGTGTTTGAAATCACCCTCTACAAAGAAATTGAGGTCCGAGTTTTCCTTATAGAAATCGGCTTTTAGATCGCGATATACCTGTGCTTTTGGTGTGATATCCCTGTCATTGAAATCCGCCATGATCAGATTGACATAGCTTACCTTATGATATGAAAGCCAGCTCTCGACCAAATTTCGCGACTGCTCAGGCTGTTTGGTCACCAATGAATGAATCTTGTAGGTAGGCAGAATAAGAGGCTTGGTTTTTTCAATGAAAGCAGCGATGTCTTGTTTCTTGGCCTGCTCCACTTCGTGACTATTCAAAATCACCCCATCAAGAGCCACACAAGCGCGCTCCAAGGCAACGCAGTGCCACATGTTCCACTGAAATACCCGAGGCGACGATAGATATTTCAAACACACATCGACTTTGGGGATACCAATAGCATTGCCGTATATTGCGAGTGTGGTTATGTCGCAAGGACAATCTTCAGGTATTTGGTCAAGTACTCTTGAAATCGAGGCGCCCGTATTCACACTGTCATCAACAATTAAAATTTTTCTGGCATCCCAGGCGTTGCGTATCTCTTTTCGAGTGTTTCTTGTATTTCCTTTTACAAGACTATGATTTTTTAGAAAATCATTCAAAGTCGTACAATCAATGTTGAGCAAAAGACTCAGCATGTAGGCAGGAATCACGCCACTTCGTGGAATGGCTACTACTAATTCGTAGCCTTTAGATTGCACCTTATCGATATTGCTAAAGATGTCACTGCTAAGCTCCGCATAGGATTTGAAGTTCATTTTTGTAGGCCATGATGACTATCAACATTTTAGAAATATCGTCCTTGTGCGAACTTTACTCTACAAGCAGCTCTTTCCTTGAGCTTCAAAACCAATTGCTTAATTGAACTAAAAAACAACAAACAGATACATTTTGCTACGCTTAGCGCCAATATTGCTCATTACAGATAATACCTACCGATCAAAAACCGTACTATCGGTTTCAAGCATCACTTGGAAATACTTATCGGTACATTTGAGGCAATCTCATGCGCGCATCACCGCGCTCAGACGGTGGCAGATATTGCCATATCGCTTACCTGGATGAAAGAAAATCTCTTAAACGATATTGTCGTTCATTTATATAAAACGTTAGCAACTAAAACATGCGAAGCGTAACGAAAGAAAGGATTACTACTTAGCTCTTGAATTTCAAAGTGATTGTCTTTCGATATTTTAACGGAATGTGGCCGCCGACAACCTAAGTAAAGTGAATAGGTTGAGCCGGTCGGCCACTATCAGAAATAATTCTTTGACGCTGTTAGCCAAAGACTATTTTAGCCACATCTTTATACTGCTTGGCAAAGTGTACCGTCATACCCTCTTTAAGATGCTCCGGAAGTTCATCGTAATCGCGACGATTGGCATGCGGAAGAATCAACTCGAAGATATCGCTTCTGCGCGCAGCAATCACCTTCTCGCGAATACCCCCTACCGGCAGCACCTGCCCGGTCAGAGTCAGCTCACCGGTCATTGCCATGGGTCGATCGATATCCTGATGTCGAGCCAGAGAAATCAACGCCGTGGCCATGGTAACGCCGGCAGAAGGCCCGTCTTTGGGGGTCGCCCCTTCCGGCACATGTAAATGGACGAACGCCTCGTTGAAGAAGTCTGCATCGGCACCGTACTCGCCGAGATGACCCAGCACATAGCTGTAGGCAATATTGGCGGACTCCTGCATCACGTCACCAAGCTTACCGGTAAGCTTGAAGCCTCGTGTCAGGGCATGCACCTTCGATGCCTCTATGGGCAGCGTCGCACCGCCCATGGAGGTCCAGGCCAGACCTGTCACCACGCCGACGCCCTGCAGCACGTTCTCACGCCGGAACAAGGGCGCACCAAGATATTCCTCGAGATTATTGACCGAGATCTTCGCCGTTTGCTGGTCGCTTTCCAAAAGCTTGACCGCCGCCTTGCGCACGATGCGGTGCAGCTGCTTCTCCAACTGACGCACCCCGGCTTCCCGAGCGTAGCCTTCGATGACCTGACGCAGCGCCGTATCGGTGAGATTGATACGCTTCTTGGGTATCTTGTCTCGCTTGAGCAGTTTCGGCCAAAGGTGATGCTTGGCAATGGCCATCTTCTCTTCGGCGATATAACCGGAAAGACGAATCTGCTCCATGCGATCGAGCAGCGCGGGAGGAATGGTATCGAGCTGGTTGGCGGTGCACACGAACAGCACCTTGGAAAGATCCAGGCGTACATCGAGATAATGATCGAGAAAATCGACGTTCTGCTCCGGATCGAGTACTTCGAGCAGCGCCGAGGCAGGGTCACCCTGAAACGACTGCCCCATCTTGTCGATCTCATCGAGCATGATTACCGGGTTCTCGACCTTGACCTCTTTCAGGGCTTGCACCAATTTACCGGGCATGGCGCCAATATAGGTCCGCCGGTGCCCCTTGATCTCCGCCTCGTCCCGCATGCCCCCAACAGAAAAGCGATAGAACTCGCGCCCCAATGCCTCAGCGATGGAACGCCCCACCGAGGTCTTGCCCACCCCAGGTGGCCCAACCAGCAAAATGATGGAACCGCCTACATCACCTTTGAAGGTGCCTTCCGCCAGGAACTCGATGATGCGTTCCTTGACATCCTTCAAGCCGTCGTGATCGCGATCGAGCACCGTGCGGGCATGATTCAGATCGAGCTGATCATCCGAGGTCACACCCCAAGGCAAGGCAGTCAGCCAATCCAGATAGTTGCGGGTAGTGCCGTACTCCGGCGAGCCGGTTTCGAGCACCGAGAGCTTGTCGAGTTCATCGTCGATGCGGCTCATGACTCGTTCGGGAACCGTCAGATTGTCCAAGCGCGCGCGGAAGGTATCGACATCGTTGGCGCGATCGTCCTTGGAGATCCCAAGCTCCTTCTGGATCACCTTGAGCTGCTCGCGCAGGAAGAACTCGCGCTGGCGGTCCTGCATTTGGGCATTGACCTGCTCGCTGATCTCGGTCTGCAGCTGGGCGACCTCGATTTCCTTGCGCAGAAGTGGCAACACTTTCTGCATGCGCGACATCACCGGCAGGGTCTCGAGAATGCCCTGCAGCTCCGGTCCTTTGGCGGAGGTGATGGCCGCGGCAAAATCCGTCAGCGGTCCCGGTTCGTGGGGGCTGAAGCGGTTGAGGTAGTGCTTGAGTTCTTCACCGTACAGCGGATTGATCGGCAACAGCTCCTTGATGCCATTGATCAGTGCCATGGCATAGGCACGGGTCTCGTCGGTTTCCTTATCGACGGGCTCTTTGGGATAGCTCACTTCGACCAAATATGGCGGCTTCTTCGACAGCCAGCGCTGGATGCGAAAACGACGCATGCCCTGAGCAATGAATTGGATCTGCTGATCCTCGCCCTGAGCCTTGTGCACCTTCACGGCCGTACCAACACTTGGGAAATGCGCATAGTCGAGCTCGTCCACCTCGACATCGCCGACAAAAGCCAAACCCACGGTATGGTGAGGCGTATCGGCAATGCGCTGTATGGTCTCCTCCCAACGCTCACGATGAATGACCAGCGGTTGCACCTGAGCGGGAAAAAATGGCCGGTTATGAATGGGCAGCAGATAGATGCGCTCGGGTAAATACTCCTGAGTAGGCACCATGGCACCGGATTGCGTCTTTGATTTGCTCTGCTGCGGCTCTTCGTTGAACTCTTCGGTGAGTAAGTCCTGATCGTCTTGACTATGTTCGCTCATCATTCACCTTGCATACGTGGGCCGGGTTGGCCGATATGTCTTGTGGATGCGGGCGATGGACGGCAAGTTCAAGAGCCGGCTAACATCACAGCTGAAATGAGTGTCAGAAAAGCGGCGGTAACGGTTTGTCGTTGATCAGCAGATTGCCTTGCTTGACCTGCATTTCGAACTGGCGAGTATCTGGAGATAGCCCGAGCTGCAGTGCCAGGAGCGGCGGCACTCCTTTCCAACTGAAGCTGCCGTTCAGGCGTTCGCGCCATGCCTGGGTATTTCCGTTCAGCAAATCGTTGATGCTTAGCGTCTGACTATCATCACCCGCGAAGACCAACTCGCCGCTGCCACGAACATCCACTCCGAACAGCGGGCTTCGCAAGGTAATGCCTTCAAGAGTGAAACGAGGCGAATCCATCAACGTGGCCAGCAGAACTGGCTCGAGGCGCTCAATGAGTGCGTTGCGCTCTGCATCGCTGAGTGACCAGAAATCACTGGCCTGCTCCTCGACCAACGTAGCAAACTGCGCTTGCAAACGACGAACGGCATCGCCGTTGAGCCGCTCTAGCCTGGCGTTGAGACGGCCAGAAAGCATTGACTCCCCTGCGACTCGTGCCTCGTCCAGGGCGACGCTCCCATTAATAGCAAATTGCTCATCAAGCTGGGTATCGCTTTCATAGCGTAAACCCAGCAGAGTAATCGGCGCCTGCTGCCGGGCATCGTACTGCAGTTGCTCGAGGACCAGCTCACTGTGCTGAGAAAGATAGTCGCCGCCGGCAACCCGATAACGACTGTCGATACGCAAAGGCCCTGCAATCAGCCTGGTCGTTGCATTCTGCCACTGTAACGGTGTAATGACGCCTTCAATGCGTATATCGCTTGCGTGGCCGTCGAACGTGAATTCGGCGCCCTCCGATGACAGTTGCTCACCTTCTCGGGTCAGCACAAAAGAAGGAATGTTAAGACGGCCTTCGGCGCGTCGATCAAGGGTATGCAGCGTGGTGACCCAACGGGGTTCTGCAGAGTCCAGCACATCACCGAACAGGACAGTCTCTCCTTGGTGCAAGCCACTCTGTAGAGATTCGAACTCACTCGAGTCTAGATAAGCCTGTAGAGCACCATCGAGCCGGGTGCTTAACAGTCCATGCCGAGCAACGTAGGGCGTGATCAACCACCACGCCTGTTCGCCAACCGGGGTGATTTTCAAACGACCGCTGGAATGAAACCAGCCGCGCTCGACTTCATCTCGGGTTACCTGCCACTGTTGATTTGCGCGTAGATTCTCAAGAGTGCGCGTAAGTTCTCGCTCAAAGACATGACTGGAATAGGCTTGGGCGCCCAGATATCCCGCTCCAAGTACTGCAACGATGACAACTACTAACCAGATCTTACGCATGACGTTCTCTTGAATTAACTCAGTGTAGCCAGAACCACAGATGCATCACGCTCCAGGCCAACACGCCTGCCAGTATGTCATCCAGCATGATGCCGAAGCCGCCGGCGACCCGCCGATCGACCCAGCGAATTGGCCAGGGCTTGATGATGTCGAAGACTCGGAACACCACAAAGCCCCACAGAGCAGACTCCCAGGAGAACGGTACCGCCGCCATGGTGATCCAGTAGCCGACAAACTCATCCCAGACGATACCCGAATGATCGTGAACGCCCAGATCACGGGAGGTCTTGTCACACAGCCAGATACCCAGGAGGCTGGCAAACAGCACTAGGCCGAGATACCAGGAGAGCGTCAGATCGGACATCAACCAGTAGAAAGGGATCGCCGCCAGCGTGCCAAAGGTACCCGGCGCAAAAGGCACTGCACCGCTGCCTAGACCAAACGCAAAGAAGTGGGTGGGGCGTCGCCAGACGCTGGACGGCGCACGATTCATGACGCTCCTCCCCCGAAATGCTGCCAGCCGCCGATGAGTTCGGCATCGATGCCGGCAATGCCAGGTGTTTCTGTCAAATGCCCGATCACGGTCAAGGTATCACCACTGACGGCCAAACGCTGACGGGCGACATCGACAACCGCGGGCGGAAGACTGAACAGCAGCTCGTAATCGTCTCCTCCCGTCAACGCCGCGCGGCGTGCCGCGTCCTGCCCCAGGGCAGTCTCGAGCCCCGCAACCAGAGGCAGCTGTGAAAGATTCAGTTCAGCGCCTACCCCGCTGGCCTGACAAATATGTCCCAGATCCGCTAGAAGCCCATCGGAAATGTCGATGGCACAGTGGGCCAGATCATTCAGTATCAAACCGGCAGCGAGTCGAGGCCGAGGCAGCAGATATGTCTTGAGCAGTTCATGTTCGAGATCCCGCTCACCGGCTTGCCAGGCTTTCAAACCGCCCAGCCCACCGCCTAGCGCCCCGGTAACTGCCAGCAAATCGCCGGCCTGACCGCCGCTGCGACGCAAGGCTTGATTCGGCGGCACTTCGCCATGAACGGTCACGCTGATGCTCAACTGACCGCGGGTTACGTCACCTCCAATCAGACAGACGTCGCTTTCCCGACACAGCGCATGAAAGCCGTCGCTGAAGTCGGCAACCCAGGTTTCGTCCACTTGTGGAATCGTCAGCGCCATGGTGCACCAGCGTGCCCGGGCGCCCATGGCGGCCAGATCGCTCAGGGCAACGGCGAGTGCGCGATGACCTACCGCGTAGGCAGGCGCCGCGGCGGGAAAATGCACGTCGACCACCGAAGTATCGACGCTTACCGCCAGCTGATGCCCCGGGCTTGGCGACAACAACGCGCAGTCGTCCCCTGGACCCAGCACCAGACCGGACGCCTTGCCTTCATCGCGACCCGCGAGATAGCGAGCGATAAGCTCGAACTCGCCTAGGTCGCGACGTGGCCTATCAGCGGCGCCGGGCATTGACCTCGGCATTTCTGAGTCGTGCGGCAAGCTTGTCGAGGATGCCATTGACATACTTGTGGCCGTCGGTTGCGCCAAAGGACTTGGCCAGCTCGACGCCTTCATTGATCACCACGCGATAGGGTACTTCGGGGCGTTTCGCCAGCTCGTAGGCTCCCAAGCGTAAAATGGCGAGTTCGATGGGGTCCAGATCCTTGATACGTCGATCCAGTAGCGGCTCGATCGACGCATCCAGATCGGCACGCTCACGTATTACGTTGTGAAGCAGCTCATGAAACAGTGCCAGATCGGCGATCTCCATCACCTTGGACCAGTTCTCATGATCCTCGAGATCATCATCCGCCACTTGGCTGCGAAATTCGGCTTCCAGGCTGGTAGCAGACTTGCCGTTGAGCTGCCATTGATAAAGTCCCTGAATCGTCAGCTCCCTAGCCGCATGTCGAGCCTGACCGGCGTTTACCGCATTTCGCCTGGCGGCACTCATTCCTTCCCTCCCAACCGTTTCAACAAGGACACCATCTCCATGGCGGCCATGGCCGCCTCGGTGCCCTTGTTGCCGGCCTTGGTACCGGATCGCTCGATGGCCTGCTCAATGGAGTTGACGGTAAGAACGCCATTGGCGATAGGAGTCTCGAACTCCAGTTGAAGATTGCCTAGCGCGGCGTTGCAGCCACCAGCCACATACTCGAAATGCGGCGTACCGCCACGAATCACAGCCCCCAGGGCAATGACCGCATCGGGTTTGATCAAACGCAGCGCCCGCTTGACCGCCAGCGGCAGCTCCCAAGCGCCGGGAACATGCACGATATCGATATTGTCTTCATCGACTCCATGGCGCGTCAGACTATCGATGGCGCCTTCCACCAGGCTATCGACCACATGATGATTGAAACGACCAACGACGATGACGTAACGACCGTCGACATCGGTAAAGGAGCCTTCGACTTGGGTGATCGGTTGCATAGTCAATCCTGGCGAAAAAAGTCTATTCTAACGTCTAACCGGTTTTCCAACCGATTTCTCTGGCAGGTCTTTCTATTCGTCCTATTCGTCTGCCGGGGCATCCCCGCTCAAGAGCTCGACTACCTCCAGATCGAAACCGGAGAGCGCGGAGAACTTCCAGGGCGAGCTGAGCAGACGCATCTTGCTCACCCCAAGCCGACGCAATATCTGCGACCCGGTACCAATCATCAAGTAATTACCCGAACCGTCGGAGTCCGTGGAACGCGGCATTCGCGCACGGCCCAGAAAGACGTCCAGCTGGGTCTTGAAATCCAAGGGGCCTCGCCCATCATCGAGCAGCACCAGCACCCCTGCGTCCGCCTGGGCGATCGTCTCAAGTGCCGCATGGGCGGTCCAGCCCCTGCCTTCCGGGCGCTGCAGCATCAGCACGTCACGTAGAGTGTCCGCCAGGTGAACTCGCACCGTGGTGGGTACGTCAGGCGTGGGTTTTCCCTTGACCAGGGCTACATGGTGGGCCCCTTGAATGCGATCACGAAAGACATTCAATGTCAGATCGCCAACGGCGGTCTGCACCGGGACTTGCTCGGTGAGCTCGATGGTCTGCTCGTTGTGAATACGATAATGAATCAGATCGGCGATGGTACCCATCTTCACATCGTGCTCGAGAGCAAATTGCTCGAGTTCGCCGCGCCGGGCCATGCTGCCATCTTCGTTCATGACCTCGCAGATCACGCCGCTTGGATCAAGACCTGCCATGGCGGCCAGATCGCAGGCCGCCTCGGTGTGTCCGGCACGACGCAGCACGCCGCCGGGCTCCGCCATCAACGGAAAGATATGCCCTGGCTGAACGATATCGGCAGCCTTTGCGTCTCGAGCCACCGCCGCACGTACCGTACGGGCCCTATCAGCCGCGGAGATGCCGGTGGTCACGCCCTGAGCGGCTTCAATGGAAAGCGTGAACTTGGTGCCGAAACCGGAGTTGTTGTCACGCACCATCAACGGCAGATTGAGCCGTTCGCAGCGTTCTCGGGTCATGGGTAAACAGATCAGGCCCCGGGCATGGCGGGCCATGAAATTGATATGGGCCGCTTCGACCTTTTCCGCGGCCATGATGATATCGCCTTCATTCTCGCGATCCTCGTCGTCCATGAGGATGACCATCCGGCCCTGGCGAATCTCCTCGATCAGCTCTTCGATGCTGGCCAGCGTCGAGGCAGGCGAATCCTTGGAAGTGCTCTTGCCGGAGGGCTGAGAAGAGGAAGGTGACATGAATTCTCCACGATGTATTACTGACAAACTCGTCGGTGAATAACGACAACATCCGGTCTGATCCTGGAGTTTCAGCCGGTCAGATCGGGCTCAGGGTACCTGCACCCGGGCAATGGCGCCAGCCCTTCGGGCCTCAACGATCCCGAGCATGACGGCTTTGACACTGTCAGCCCCGATGTTTCGGGCGGGCAATAATACGCCAATCATGACCAATGGCGCGAATGTCGTCGATCTGCAACGCGCGCTGTTGCGCCATGCGCTCCAGGCCAGGTAGCGCGAATAGCGGGCGCGCTTCTCCCCCTAGCAGGATGGGCGCTACGAACAAATGCATTTCGTCGATCAAATCCGCATCAAGCATGGCCCCAGCCAGGGTCGCACCGGTTTCCAGCAGCACCTCGTTGCAACTCTCCTGATCGGCCAGGTACTCCAGCAGCGCCTGCAAATCGACGCGCCCCTGTGCTTCACAGGCAAGTACGACGACTTGCGCACCGGCCTGCTCGCGCGCTTCACGGCGCGCCTGGTCGTTACTGCACGTGGCGATCAGGGTGCGCCCTGGCTCGCGCAAACATGCCGCCGCAAGGGGCAGGCGAAGATGTGAGTCGATCACTACCCGCAGCGGCTGATGGCGGCCAATCGTTTCATCTTGATCCAGATTCAACTGCTCGGGTCGTACCGTGAGCCGGGAATTATCGAAGATGATGGATTCGACGCCTGTCATTACCGCACTGGAGCGCGCGCGCAGGCGCTGCACCTCGGTACGTGCCGCCGGGCCGGTGATCCACTGGGATTCGCCGCTAGCCATGGCGGTTCGCGCATCGAGACTCATGGCCATCTTCAGGCGCACGAAGGGACGCTTGCGCTCCATGCGCGCAATGAACCCCGGGTTCAGGGCCCGGGCTTGGGTTTCGAGCAGACCGACCTCGACCTCGATCCCTGCTGCTTCAAGCAGAGCAATACCGCGACCAGCAACCAAGGGGTTAGGATCTTGCATGGCGATGACCACCCGGGCGACGCCGGCTTCGATCAGTGCCTGGCAGCAAGGACCGGTACGCCCCTGATGGGAACAGGGTTCGAGTGTGACAAAGGCAGTCGCGCCTCGCGCATCCTCATCGGCATGTCGAAGCGCGTTAATCTCCGCATGGGGCTCCCCTGCGTACTGATGCCAGCCCTCACCGATCAAACGATCATTCTTGATCAGCACGCAGCCGACTCGCGGATTAGGATCGGTGCTATAGAGACCGCGCCGGGCCAGCACAAGCGCTCGGGCCATCCAGGTTTCCGGGATCATGGTCGTCATTGCCTACTGCTCATCCTCTTGAGAAGAGAATCCAGGCTCCTGGGCCAGACGGTCGATCTCGGCGCGAAACTCATCGAGATCCTGAAAGCGTCGATAGACGGACGCAAAGCGAATATAAGCCACTTGATCGAGTCGCTTGAGCGCATGCATCACTTCTCCGCCGATCTCTCGCGCGTCAACCTCGCGCTCGCCCCGGGCTCGCAGACGTTGGCGGATACGTTCTACCGCCGCTTCGATGGACTCGGCGCTTACCGGGCGTTTTTCCAGGGCACGCAACATGCCTGCCCGCAGCTTGGCTTCATTGAAATCTTCCCGAGAGTCGTCGGCCTTGATGACGCGAGGCATGATCAGCTCAGCAGTTTCGTAGGTAGTGAAGCGCTCACCACAGCTTGCACACTGGCGACGACGGCGCACCTGATCACCTTCGGCGACCAGGCGCGAGTCAGTTACCCGGGTATCTTGAGATCCACAAAAAGGACAGTGCATGAGCAGGCATCCAGCATGAGCATGTGATCTTTATTGTACCGGCTTGATCTACTTATAGTGCAAGATGCTAAGTCTTGTCGTATCTAGTCGTTACCTCCATTATAGAGGGCTCATTCCCAAGCGTAAGGAAACACCATGGGTATTCTTGCCTGGATCGTTTTCGGTCTCATTGCCGGCGTCATTGCCAAACTCATCATGCCCGGCAAAGACCCTGGTGGCTTCATCGTCACCATCATCATCGGTATTCTGGGCGCCGTGGTCGGCGGCTGGATCGGCTCGGCGCTGGGTTTTGGCTCGGTCACCGGCTTCAACCTGGGCAGCTTCGTCGTAGCGGTGCTGGGTGCCATCGTATTGCTGGTCATCTATCGGATGGTGAAGAAGTAACGGCTCTTGGCTTTTCTCCTCGGTGCGGTGCGCCGAGGAGAAACCTTCTAATAGAAAACAACCTTTCCTATCATATCGATCTTCAACCGCAATGAATGATTCAGCGCGCTGCATACTGGTAATGGGAGTTTCCGGCTCGGGGAAATCCCATATCGGCCGGGATATCGCTGTTGCGATGGGGGCTGAGTTCATCGATGCGGATGACCACCATAGCCCTTTGAACGTGGCCAAGATGGCGCGTGGAGAGCCTCTTGACGACGAGGATCGTAAAGAGTGGCTTATGACGCTAAGCGATCTCTTTGATCATTATCGCCGGCAGGGACGCGACGTGGTGATCGCCTGCTCCGCTCTCAAGAAGCGCTATCGTGATGTCTTGCGCCAAGGCGCGCCGGCATTGAACATTCTTTATCTGGAGGCTAGCCGTAACGTGCTGCTAAAGCGACTGAGCGCTCGCAAAACACACTTTTTCACCGGCGAACACATGCTCGACAGTCAGCTGCAAACCCTGGAGCCGCCGAACGATGACGAAGCCATCTGTCTGGATGTTCGCTATTCCCCGAAAGCCATCGTCGAGCGCTTTCTTGCCCAGCTGAACGAGCGCTAGGAATTACGGTGGCGCCTAGCCAGAGCGCATATTCCTGCCAAGATAGCGCTGTCGCTGTCGACTTCCTGAACGATAAACCCCTCTTTTTCCAAGGCCTGCCGATAAAGCGCGTTGAGCGTACTGGAGCCGACCAGCAGTATCTTATTGGCGTCAGGAAACAATGCTCGCTGAGTACGGACTTCACTGCCGATCAGCACCCCGGAGATAAAACTGCCTACCTGGGTGGCGGCAAGCCCGGCATATAAATGCCGACTGCGCGCCTCGAACAGGGCATGTAACGGGCCCGAGGGATGTCGCGCCGCCTCCATGCCCTGCTCAAAGCCTTTTTCATCGAAGGCTTCACTGCCTCGATCAGGTTCACCGGGCAGGGTATGAAAGCGCACCGCATGATATAGCTCGCCGGTCATCAGGGTCGTGAAATCGACCATCCGCCCTGCCTCCAGGCGCACCCACTTGCTGTGAGTGCCCGGCAGACAGCACAGCGCCGTGTCATCACTGTTCATGGCGAGAGCACCAAAGGCCTGGATTTCCTCCCCGCGCATGACATCCACCTGATCGACCGTCACCACCTTGACCCCGGGCGCTATCCAGGCGTTATCGAGCCCAGGCGCTGCCACGACATGATCCGCCAGATCGCTGGCGCTCACCGGAAGATCTAGCTGAGGTGCCTCACTCCAGCCTCGGGCAGAGCCAACCATGCCGGCAAGATAAACCGGCACGCGCCCTTCATCACGCCAATCATCAATCTGTGCAGCGCAGTAATGCGGGAACTCCGCACTGCTCAAGGCGCGCAGCCCCGCCTCGGAGCGCCGGCTCTCCAGACACTCACCGCTGCTGGCATCAACCAGAAAGGCGCGGAAATTGCTGGTTCCCCAATCGATCGCAATCAAGCGTTCTGGCAGTTGATTCATGCATCCGCCTCACGCTCGAAGAACTCCGCCTGGATTTGCGTCTCCCGCACTCGGCGCCATTCGGCGATCAGTTCCCGACCATGATCCTCCACCTTCTTTGCCGTCCAGCCAGGGCGATAGACACTGCCGCCGAAGCCAAACCCATCGATGCCGGCGCTCATCCATTCGCTCATGTTGTCCTTGCCAATGCCGCCCACGGCAAAGACCGGCAGTTCCGGCGGCAGCACCGCCTTGAGATCCTTGAAGTAACCGACACCCAGGCGTGCCGCGGGAAAGAGTTTCAAGGTCGTGGCTCCTGCCGCTACGGCGGCCAGGGCCTCTGTCGGCGTCATGCAGCCAATCATCGGCGCAAGCCCTTGAGCCACTGCCTCGTTGATCACCGCGGTATTCGTATTGGGTGTAATGAGAATTGGTGCATCGAGCTCGGCAAGTCGCGCGCAGGCCGCTGGATCGAGCACCGTGCCCGCCCCGATCACCACGTCTTCGGGGCAGCGCTTGGCAATGCGTTCGATACTCTCGAAGGCAGAAGGCGAATTGAGCGGAATTTCAATCATCTTGAAGCCGATCTCAACCAGCGCATCAAAGATCCCGTCTATCTCCTCGGGTCGCACGCCTCTCAGAATGGCGACCAAGGGCAATTTCTCGAGAGCCGCCTGCAGGGCAGCTCGACGTGTTTCGTTCATGCTCGACTCCTATTCTCAAACCAACCACATCGCAAGATTCGGCCACACCAACAGTGCCATCAACACGCACAGCTGAATCGCGATGAACGGCAGCAAGGATACGAAGATATCCTTGAGGCTGATGCCAGGTGGCGCCACCCCCTTGAGATAAAAGGCGGCGGGACCAAAGGGCGGCGACAGGAACGACACCTGCATGTTGACCGCAAACAGAATGCCGAACCAGATCGGGCTGTAGCCTAACTGCTCGACGATGGGCACGAAGATCGGCAGGGTCAGCATGGCAACGCCAATCCAGTCGAGGAACATGCCCAGCATCAGCAGAATGCCCATCATCACCAGGATGATCATGATCGGCTCGACGTCCAATCCCAAAATCAACTGGGAGATGAAACGATTGCCACCCATCAGATTGTAGACCCCCACCAGGGCGGCTGCGCCGATACCGATCCAGATGATCATGCCGCAGGTGGTCAGGGTCTGGCTCAGGCTCTCGTGCAGGGTCTTGAAGGAGAACTCGCCACGTCCGACCACCGCCAATAGCACACCGAACACCCCCATCGCTGCCGCCTCGGTGACCGAGGCCACCCCGCCATAGATCGATCCCAGCACCATGAAAGCAATCAGGCCCGGGATGATGATTGCCTTGAGCGCCTTCCCTTTGGTAGCGAACCCTTCCTGGCGATCCGCCTCGGTCATGGGCGGTCCCAGCTTGGGATTTTTCAAGCAGCGCACCAGAATGTAGGCAATGTAGCTGCCCATCAGAATCATCGCCGGGGTGATGGCCGCGGTGAACAGATCGGCGATGGATTCGCTGGCAATCAGACCGTAAATGATCAACACAATAGAGGGCGGCATCATGGTCCCCAGGGAGCCGCCGGCGCACACTACCCCGATGGAAAGATGTTTGTCGTAACCAAGCCGCAGCATCTGGGGCAAGGCAAGAATGCCCAATAGCACTATTTCACCGCCAATGATCCCGGATAGCGCCGCCAGGAAGAACGCCACCACCACGGTCTGAATGGCGACACCGCCGGGCAGACGGCCGGCAAATACCCGCATGGCGTTGAATAGATCCTTGGCGATCCCGGATCGATCGAGCAAGGATGCCATCAACACGAACATCGGCACCGCCACCAGGGAGTATTCCGTGACGAAGCCATAGACCCGACTGGTCACCAGAGGCAGCGCATTGGGGCCGAACCAGCCAAAAGTGAAGGCCAAGGCGACGAGCCCCGTAACGAAGGCCAGGGGCAGGCCAGTCACCAGCAGGGCAAAGATCGCCCCAACGAGCAGCAGCGTTCCGTCCGCGATTTCCATCAGCGTGCCTCCCCTGCGTCCTCGACGCGATCATCGGGTCGCGCGCGTAACGATTGAACGAGATGAATCAGTGACTGCACGCACATGATGATCAGCGCCAGCATGATCACACCCTTGACCAACGCTGGAAAAGGCGGATTCCAGTAGGTGCCGGAGCGTTCCAGCGACCACTCGCCCAACGGGTTGTGGGAAGCGTCCCAGAACATGACATAGGCGCGTAGCTCATTCCTACGCAAAAACCAAGGGTCACCAGATCGTTGAAGCGATCGAGCCACAGTTTGAAACGCGGCCCGACGGTGTCATAGAGCACCCGCACGCGAATGTGGCGATTGCTGGCCAGAGCCACCGGGCCGCCCAAGGAAAAACTCACCGCCACCAGCATGACCACGGACTCATGTACCCAGGAGGTGGGGGAATCAAAGCCGTAGCGCATGATGACCTCGAAAACACTGATCGCCATGGCGATGAATATCAGCCAGGCGGCGCCTCGTCCGCACCAGACTATTCCCTTGTCGAACCTGCTTCTGACCGGGTCAGGCTGAGTCGTGGCTTCTCCGGAGGTCGGGCCGGCGAGTTCGTCTTCCTCGGGCTTTGGAGAACCCTTATTAGAAGGTGGGTGTGGTGACATGACCTATCCTCTAAACAAAAAACAGAAGGAATCCGAGCAGATTCCTTCAGTGTGCTTGGGAGCCCGATTCGTTGAGCAATGATGACACCCGCATCGCTCGCTGAAGCGAGCTCCTACCAATAAACGAAATCGTTGGCTTTTGTAGGAGCCCGATTTATCGGGCGATGGGGAGACCCCTATCGCTCGCTGAAGCAAGCTCCTACCAACAAGCAAGACCGCCGACTTTTGCGGGGGCCCGAATTATCGGGCGATGGGGAGACCCCATCGCTTGCTGATGCGAGCTCCTACCAATAAACGAAACCGTTAGCTTTTGTAGGAGCCCGATTTATCGGGCGATGGGGAGACCCCATCGCTTGCTGATGCGAGCTCCCGCATGCATAAGCACGTTAGTCTTACATCAGATCGTTTTCTTTGAGATAGGCGGTCACCGAGTCATAAACCTTGCGGGTCATGTCGTTCTTCTCGGCCCAGGCAGCCCATTCTTCTTCGGCGATGTTACGAAACTTGGCGCGTTCCTCATCGGGCAGGTCGATAATCTCGATGTCCGGGTTCTGACGCACCTCTTCCACCGCTTTCTGATCGAGCTCTTTGAGCTTGGCCACCATCTCGTCGCCCATGTCGACGACGGTGCTTTCAAGCATGCTTTTCAGATCGTCCGGCAGGCTATCCCAGATATCCTTGTTGAGAGACACCGCCACCATGGGCAGGGAGTGAAAGCCCGGATAGCTGGGATACGGCGCGAACTCGTACAGCCCTTGCTGGTAATTGGTAGCGAAAACGGTGTAGTCCGCCGCATCGATGACGCCCTTTTCCAGGGCGGTATAGACCTCGGAGCCGGGCAGATTTACCGGTGTGGCACCGGCTTTCTCGAAGATGTTGTAGACCATGCCCTCCGGAGCACGCAGCTTCAGCCCCTTAAGATCGTCAACGGTGCGAATCGGTCGCTTGGAAGGCAAGGCTTCGAGGCCCGTTGCCGCGGCGCCAATCAGATGCAGGCCATAAGGCTCGACCAGCTCGTTGTAGAGCTCTTCACCCCCGGCATTGCGCATGTAGTCGAGAAATTCCTCGGGATCGCCCCAGGCACCGACTAGGTTACCCAACATGCCGAAGGCCGGATTCTGCCCGGTGAAGTAGCTGGGATCGGTCAGATGCCCCTGCAGGATGCCGGACTTGACCGCCTGTAGGGTCTGGTTGGCTTGAACCACCGCATTGACCGGTAGGATCTCGATCTGAATGCGACCGTCGGATTTTTCCTCGACCTCGTCGGCCCAGGCCTTCTTGATCTCGAACTGAGGCTCGCCGGAGGTTTCCGAGGTCTGGAAGGTCCATTCATATTCCGCGGCCTGGGCGTTGAAGGCCAATGTGCCGAGCACCGCAACGGTAAGCGACTTGAGGGGCATACGTGACATCATGAGCGTCTCCTTACACATCTGTTGTTTGAACTTCGTGCGTTGTTACTTGGGATTCGAGAACCGGCAGAACCGAAAATAGCTCTTTCAGCCCCAAGTCCCTTCCGGTGCGCTCCAGCACCGCCAGTGCCGCCTCGGCAGCCTGTTGCGGCTGGCGCAGGCGAATGGCTTCCATGACCCGACGATGACGCTCCATGCTGTCTTGAAGCTCATCGGCACTGTGATTGGATTTTTCCACCAAAAGGGCAATGGCAGGCTTCAGCACATGGCTGATCTGTGCCCAGACAAGGTTGTGGGACGCCGTGAAGATCGCTTCATGAAAATCGACGTCGTATTCATTGTGGGTACGCCCTTCCCAGCATAAATCACTTTGTTCAAGGGCATTGATCATGCCGTCATAGGCGATTTCAATCGCCAATAGATCCACGGCGGTGGCATGCTCTGCGGCCAGGCGCGCGACGAAGGGCTCCACGGCAATGCGGAAGGCGAATATTTCGCGCTGAATACTCGGGTTGGGTTGAGCGAACCGTGCCAACCAGGCGCTGACCCGAGGGTCGAGCAGATGCCACTCGGCCAGCTCTCGCACTCGCGTGCCCTGTCCGGAAATACGTTTCAACAGGCCTACGGCCACTAATAACTGGAGAGCACTGCGTACGGTGCTACGACTGACACCAAACTGATCGCACAGATCAACCTCGCGAGGCACAAAATCCCCTGGCCGGTAACGACCGCTGAAGATGGCTTCAGCCAAGTATTCGGCGATGTCCGGGCGCCCAGAGCGACTCTTGTCTACAGTGCGACTCATGAAACGGTGTCCATGCTTGTAGGACCAGGATTTTATTATGTCCGACATAGCTTCGAACAATAATAAAAAAAGCGCCTCTGAACTTTAGTCTAAGGCGCTTTCGAACAGGACTCCCTCAATCGAAGCGCACGAGTCCCACCTCGACATCCTCACCTGCCACTTTCCGCACTGTTTCAAGCCCTTGCTCGCCAAAACTCGAACTAAGCTCGATTCTATCGACACCTTGAGATACAAGCTCTCGCGTCAGACGCTTGGCCGCCTCGATGTCGCTCAAGGTCACAAGGCTCAGGTTGTAACCACCGCTGCTTTGACTGCTGGATGAAGCATTGCCTGATGAAGGCACCATGATCAGAAACGCAATGTGTTGAGTAGACGCCATGGAGAGACCTCCGGCAGCATCGAATGGTGGATTTCATCCGGGGTATTCAAACTGGAAATCCCGGACGACTCATTCAACCGATCATATAATCCGTTGTTTCGGTGCTGTCTTGAAGACCTACCAAAGAGACGTTCTCATTGCCGGCATCCTGGTTCGCGATCGTCGAATCCAGCTGAGCCAGTACTGCGTCTGCCTCCATGGGTTGATCATCGGAACTCATCTGTCTTTCGTTTGCCCACTGCAAGCTATCTCGCTGACCGGTGGCATAGATCTCTTCAAACGGAATACGCTCGCCGCGCTCGGGAATCGCTAACGCCTGGGCTGGATCAAGATCTTCGAAAGAGTCATCCGCCACGGCCTCGATGACACCCAGCATACTGAGCAAGCCTTCCGTGGTAAGGGCGCTTGCCAGAGCGCTGTAATCCGTATCGAGACCTCGTTGAGCGATCTCATCCATTTCCTGCAGGCCGCGCTGTTCCACCAATAGCGTCGGTGTGCCCTCCAACGCCAAGCCGTTACGCGCGATGGCCAAGGTGTCGCTGCCGGGAAATAGGGAAAGCTCCGAATGATCGAAATCCTCGAGCTGATTAGCGATCGCTACCGCCGCGCGCTGGCCTGTTTCGGAAATTTGAGAGTCCACTTCGTCATTGGTCGCCCACTGCACCGACATGGTCTCGAGCTCACCATCGTCACCGAGGTAATCGTTTTGATGGTGATAGTCCAAGAACAGATCCGGCTTGTATTCGTCCACCACGTCAAGCACTGCCAGTGCCTCGGGAATGGTGTCCGGATCGGGACGATTGGCCGGGTCGTAGCTGCGATTGAGGTCCATGTTTTCGGAGTTGCGGCGCGGGTCGAGCACGTCCTGATCGCCGGCGGCCTGTTGTTCCCAGCGGGCAAAACCGTCCGGATTGACTCGCGGCATTGCGACCACGGTCACTTCATCCCGCAGGTTCCTGGCGTATTCGGTGTCCGCACTAAGGACGTCAAGCAGCTTGACCAGCGCCTCGGTTCCCAATGGCTCATCACCATGCTGCTGGGAAACGATCATGAGGGTCTTGTCACCCTGCCCCACTTCGGCACGATACAACGGCCGGCCTTCTATGGACTCCCCTGCTACCGCCAGATCCAGGGTATCGCGCTGCTCATCGAGGGCGTTCAGGTCAGCGTAGAGTTGTTCATTCGTGCGCAGGTTATCCAAGGTTAGCGGCTGGTCCTTGTCGAACTCGCTTTGAGATACGTTATCCGCGTAGTAATCCGCGATGGAAAACTTGGCAAAACTTGCTTCCTGATCGATGGGCCCCGCCACTCGCAGCATGGTCGGCACCAGCTCGTCACGCCCTAGCGCACCGCTTTTCAGCTGCTCGGTCCAGTAAGCCAGCCCCCCTTCATCAGGCTTACGTTCAAACAGCTCGTCATAAAGAGTGGTAACGAAAGCTTCATCGCTGGGCCTGTCGTCTCCGGAGCGCAAATCCTCATAGTAGGACAACCCGGAGGACAACTCATTGAAATCCAGAATGTCCTCATCAAGAAGATACGCCCCTGCTTTCTGCCCGGCAGGATCGGCAGGCTGCCCCAGATAGGCGGCATATAACGCCTGAATTTTCTGTTCGCTGTATTGGCTATCCATTGCACTTGCCTCGTTTTGTCAAAACCGACGTTCCCAAAAAAAATACGAAAAAATGCCGCATATGACGAAAGGGTAGCGTACAAGCCGTGCACTGCCATCCTTCCGTCTACTTTTTTGTGAAATCTGTGGCACCGGTTTCGGCTCAAAGCCGTTCCCGGGCTTCTTCGAGAATATGGTACTGAGCAAGCTTCTGATCGACGAAATTACCGAACAAGGTGGTGAGCTCTGGAATGGCGTTGGCCTCCAGTAGCTGTTCGTAGAGACGGCGTGAATGCTGTTCGTCACTGAGCATGCGCTCAAATACCCGGCTGGCCGCCTGCTCATCGAGAATGAAGAAAGGATGCTGACCAACGGGTGTCTTGCAGACTGTCTTATTGGCCGGCAAGCGTACGAAAAAGAGGCGTTTGTTGATTCTCTTCAGCTCTTCCAAACGTCGCTGACTTTCGAGCACCAGCACATCCATCAAACGGCTGATGCTTGTATTGAACGGCTGAAACCGTAGCGCCATCAATCGATAACGCCTGGCTTCCTGGCCTTCGTGAGCATTAGCCAGGATAAGCAGCTCTTCCGGCAAGAGACTGGCAGTACTCGTGTCGTTTGCATGCTGCATGCTTCCCCCCTTGCGATGGCGTATATCGCGCCACAGCACCAGTGTTGAAAACCGTCAAGCGGTCTTAATTACAGCGTGCAATGGTAGGAGGATCATGATGTTGATCCTAATCAAGCAAGGAGAGACTTTGGCTATAAATAACAGGCTACTGAGCGTTTATGGTCAAAAAACCATACTGACAAACTAAAAATTGGAAAAGCCAGTTGAGCCGGAATAAACCTTACCGCCATCATGAGAGAGCTTTGTGTACCAGACGCTGCGCATCGGGTGTCATGGGAATGGTGGCAACGAGCTCTTGGCCGCGGGGAGACATCTTGCGCCAGGTCTTGCGCAGAATGCGTATCAGCTTCTCTTCGTCATGTTCGCTGGAAAAATCCGCAAAGTAGTGCTCGAGAAACACAAGACAAGCAGTGTCTTCCATGGCCTGGGTGTCGGCGTCGTGACGCAGCTGCTCCTTGCGAATCATACGGGCGACATGCTCGCAGAGTGGCGCATCGTAGCCGACCTCCTCTAGAACCCGAGCCGCCCACTCGGCCTGGATACGCCCCAGATCCCGACGCCAGGTCAAATAGCCCGAACGATCCTGGGGGTAATCGCTTCTAGGAACCCGCCAGCGCTGCAGATGCTGAGCGCGCACCGCCAATCGCAAGGCTTCCGAGGCATCAGGCTCCACTTGGGCGAGCCATGTACTCATTCGTTCCGCGTAGAGTAGCTCCTGAGGCACTTCCTGACCGTCGACCAGCTCTCGGCGGGGATCTTCCGCATGCAGGGCATCCAGGCGCCGGAGTGCGGTATCGAAGCGCTCACTGAGCTCGGTCATGGTAAATTCCTTGATTTGAACTCTAGGTGCAGCATAAGGCAGTTGCCACGCGCCGTTAACCGTAAACGCCTTGGCTGCGCAAATACTCATCATAACTGCCGCTGAAATCGATCAAGCCTTCTCCGCTCATATCGAGAATGCGGGTCGCCAAGGACGACACGAACTCGCGATCATGACTGACGAAGATCAGCGTGCCAGGATAGTGCTCGAGTGCCAGATTGAGCGCCTCGATAGACTCCATGTCCAGGTGATTAGTGGGCTCGTCCATCAGCAGAACGTTGGGTTTTTGCAGTGCCAGCTTGCCGAACAGCATTCGGCCCTGCTCACCGCCTGAGATCACCTTCACGGACTTGCCGATATCGTCATTAGAGAACAGCATGCGCCCGAGTGCGCCGCGAATCGTCTGTTCGCCGCCATCGGTCCATTGAGCCATCCACTCGTAAAGTGAGGCGTCGTTGGCAAAATCCGTAGCGTGTTCCTGGGCGAAATAGCCAAGCTCTGCGCTATCGGTCCATTTCACCAGGCCGGTATCCGGGACAAGCTCTCCTACCAGGCAGCGCAGCAGCGTGGTCTTGCCAACGCCGTTGGGGCCGATGATCGCCACTCGCTCACCGGCCTCGATCTGAAGCCCCAGGCGCTCGAATAGCGGCGCCTCATCGAATCCTTTGCTCAGCGCCTCCACGTTGACCGCGCCGCGATGAATCTTGCGCTTTTGTTCGAAGCGAATGAACGGACTGACTCGGCTCGACGGCTTGACCTCGTCGAGCTTGATCTTGTCCATCTTGCGCTGACGGGAAGTGGCCTGCTTGGCCTTGGAGGCGTTGGCGGAGAAACGGCTGACGAAGGCCTGGAGTTCGGCGATTTCCGCCTTCTTTTTGGCGTTGTCCGCATGCAGACGCTCCCGGGCCTGGGTCGCGGCGGTCATGTATTCGTCATAGTTGCCGGGAAACAGCCGCAGCTCACCGTAATCAAGATCCGCCATATGGGTGCAGACGCTGTTGAGGAAGTGGCGATCGTGAGAAATGATTACCATGGTGCTCGCGCGCGCGATAAGCACCTCTTCGAGCCAGCGGATGGTATTGATATCCAGATGGTTGGTGGGCTCATCCAGTAGCAGCACGTCCGGGTCGGAGAACAGCGCCTGGGCCAGCAGCACCCGCAGCTTCCAGCCCGGTGACACCTCGCTCATGGGGCCAAGGTGCTGGGACTCGGGAATGCCCAGCCCCAACAGCAGCTCCCCTGCCCGGGCCTCGGCGGTGTAGCCGTCGAGTTCCGCGAACTGGACTTCCAGATCCGCGACCCGCATGCCGTCCTCTTCGCTCATCTCGGTCTGGGAATAGATGCGCTCTCGCTCAGCGGCTACTCGCCATAGCTCGGTATTGCCCATGATCACGGTGTCGATGACGCGATGCTCTTCGAAGGCGAACTGATCCTGGCGTAGCTTGCCCAGGCGCGTACCGGGTTCGAGCATCACCTGGCCGGCGGAGGGATCGAGATCGCCACCGAGGATTTTCATGAAGGTGGATTTGCCGCTGCCATTGGCCCCAATCAGGCCATAGCGATTGCCGTTGTTAAACTTGACCGAGACATCCTCGAACAGGGGCTTGGCCCCGAACTGCATGGTGATATTGGCGGTGGCGATCACGAAAGGTCCAGTCGAAAGGGCTCGAGACAGGGTGCAAGACAACGCCTCGAGCGTGAAAAGGGCGTGATTGTATCGCTTCAGTGCGCGGGCTTCATCCTGTAGACATATAAAAGGCACCGTTGGGTGCCTTTTATATTCAAGAGCGCGTCGACATCACTGTGCCTTACTCGTTTACCGGTCACTCGTTTACCGGTCTGAGCGGCGCCCAATCCTTGCGATTGGCCAGAAACTCGGGTCTTGGCTTGTTGCCGCAGTAGGGGTCGTGCAGGGTGTTTTCAACGCTGTTGTAGACGAAGAACAGATTGCTTCTCGGCCAGCAGGACATGTTGATATTGGAGCCGTGCATGGTGTTGCATTCGAACATGATCAGCGAACCCGCCGGCCCCTTGGGCGCCTCGATCTCGCCTTCGAGCATCAATTTCTTCAAGCTGGCGGCATCCGGCACACCGACGTCCTGACTCTTCAACGATTCTTTGTAGTTGTCCGTGGGGGTGCGGCCAACACAGGGGACAAAGTGTTTGTGGGAGCCAGGGATTAGCATCAAAGGGCCGTTGAACTCACCGTTCTCGGTCAAGATGATGGAACAGCTCAAGGAGCGCATGCGGGGCATACCGTCTTCGCTATGCCAGGTTTCAAAGTCGGAATGCCAGTCGAACCCTTTGCCCTTGAAGCCAGGCTTGTAGTTGATGCGAGACTGATGAATATAGACATCGCTACCCAGCAACTGCTGAACCATTGCCAGCAGGCGCGGGTCCCGGGTCAAACGGCTGAAGCGCTCGGACACCTCATGAATGCCGAAGATCGAGCGGATTTCCTGATTGCCCGGCTCGAGAATGGTGCCTTCGGATAGCTTCAGGTCTTCATCGCTTTCGTAATTGCGCAATTCCTGAAGAAAAGCGTCCATTTCCTCCTTGTCGAAGAAACTGTCGAAAGAGAGAAACCCCTTTCTATCGAACTCATCAACCTCTTTTTCACTCAAGGGACCGTTGCGGCGCTGCACGCCCTCACTGTGGACTGTCGGATCGATGCGCTCGAACATGCTTCGCTTGCGTTCCAATCGAGTCGGAAAAAGGTCTTGAGCTTCCTGCATGGCAAACTCCTCCATTCAGTCTGCTGTCAAAATAGGTTTGTCGAAAACGATCTTTCAAGCAGTTGGATACGAAACCCACGGCCACCCTAAGCGATGACATCGAAATTGTATTTATCAGGGGTTAAACAACGCTTTGCGATCAGCGGTAGGCAGTAACCGTACTCGAGGGGGCACGAGGGTCCTTGGGGTAGTAACGCTCCGGCAGGCGTTCGATGTGGGTGAACGTCTTGGTGTCCTTGAAGGGCATCTTCATGTAGCCGGAAATCCCCAGGCCGCGAATCAAGGGCACCGCTTTCAGCATGGCATCCAGGCAGTCCTGGAACTCCCGCTCCCGCTCCGGGTCCAGTAGGCGGTAGTAGCTATGAATTTTGAGGTGCGTGGGTAGCGCCTCGAAGATGATCAGTCCGGTATGGTGAATGGCATTGAGGTTCTCGAGACGGCGTATGATCTCGTCGGGCAGCTTGAGGAATTCTTCCGGGTCCGGGCCGTCCTCGAAATAGGAATGCACCCGCGAGTGGTCTTCAAGATCCGGCGCAACACTTACCTCATAGGGCAATCTCATGTCTGAATCGGGTACAAAAGGCTCGTCAGCGTCGCGACGGTCGATGTGCAGCGTATCCCGGGCGTTGAACAGACAGCTCTTGAACACGCCGCGACGATAGATGGCCCGGGCCAGGTTGACCATGTTGTTAACCGCCGCGATGAACGCCTTCTTGAGGGTAAGATCGTGCAGATTGAGCACGCTGTCGATATAGACGCCCTCGGCCTCCCAACGCACCGCCAGCCCTCCGACAACCGGGTATTTCCCCAATCGGCTGACCGCCGCCAAAAAGGCCTTTTCCGTCTCTCCCATGCCCTGCATGAAATTCTTGTAGTAACGATCGAGCTGCACGTCGTTGACATCGTTCAGGGCGTCCCGGCCATCTTGCTCGCGCAGAAACGACTTGCGCGAGCTGTACACCACGGTATCGATCTCGCGCTGGCTGGGTCGCACCCATACCGGCACCGAGGCGGTCTCGGCCTTTTCCGGCAGATCGACCATCACCGTGCGCGCAATGCGCGGCATGTGCTCGAGAAAGTAATCCCCGGCCCGGGCGCGCACTTGAGGATCGGGATCGAGCATGCCGTCGAGCATGCGGGCAAATTCCATGGGCAGTCCCAGGGAGGTGGCGGTGATGGCCCGATGCCCGAACCGGCAGGACTGGGCCGAAGCCAGGGCGTAGAGCGTACCGGCGACCCCTTGCTCATCGAAGCGCGGCGACGACAGTGCCCCGTTCAACTGCTCCTCGCCGATGAAATAGACGTCTCCCAGGCGGGCATTGGTCTGTTGCAGGTTATCGGACATCAGCTCCATGACGCTGGTGGCGACGAACTGCTGATTGGCGTCGAGCTGGGCGAACACCGAAGAGCCCCAGTCGATCAGGGCTACGCGCTCATGGTCGGGATCAAAGACTAGATTGGAGGGCTTGATATCGCCGTGCACGACGGGCTTGCCCATGGACCCGGTCTCGCGCCGAAGGGCACACAGCATGTCCGCGAGCTGGGCCGCTAGCTTGACCACAAGGCGCGGCGCAAGGCGGCCATGTCGCAGGGAATACTCTTCGAGATTGATGCCTGGCGCCCGCTCCATCACCAGGATCGATTGCTTTCGTATACGCTGAAAGGCGATCAGTCCAGGCACCTGGGGATGATCCACCTGTTCGAGCATGAACGCTTCCTCCTCGAGGCGATCCTGCAACGACTCTGGCAGGGTAATGCGGGTGAACTTGAACACGTACTCCGTGTCCGGGGCGTTCTCGCGACTGGCTAGCCCGGCGAAGACAAAGCCGTAGGCGCCCTTGCCGATCAGCTCGATGCGCCGATAGCCCAGCTGCTCGAGCTGGGCCTGACACAGCGCCACCCAGTCCTTGAGCTTCTTGGCATCGTCGTGGCTGAGCAGATAGATCGACTGCTCTTCTGGAATATAGAACTGCTGCAGGGCGTCCTGGGTCATGAGTCAAGCCTAAGGGTACTTTTCAAGACTCGGTAGACAGGATGGACTTTTCCGGCGGCAAGGCACCGCGAGGGCGCTGTGAACCCTTCCCTGGGCGCTACTTTTGCTCTCTGACCGCCATGGATGGCGGAAATGCCGAAATAGCATGGAGCATTTTTCGGCCTTTGCAAAAGACCCTCGCTTTGCCTTACCACCGGCGTCCATCACGGCACGGAATTTGGAACTAGATTCTAAACCATCTTCAACAGCATGCTCTGCGGCGCCTGCAGATACGCCTTCCACAGATTACAGAAGCGCGCGATGGTGCCGCCGTCGATGATGCGGTGATCTCCGGACCAGGTGATCGTCATAATCGACCGTGCGACCACGTTGCCGGCTTCATCGAAACGCGGCAGCTGCTGGGTACGCCCCAGGGCGACGATGGCCACCTCCGGCGCGTTGATGATCGGGGTGGCGTAGGTGCCCCCCAACGCGCCGATGTTGGAAATGCTGATGGTGCCGTCCTTGAGATCTGCCTGGCTGACGCGCCATCCCGGGCGGTCTGGGTCAGGCGCTCCACTTCTGCGGCAATCTCGAGGATGCTCAACCGTTCGACCTGCTTGATGTTGGGCACGATCAGCCCTGCCTGGCTATCCACTGCCATGCCGATGTTGCAGTGGGGCTGATAATGAATCTCCGAGCCGTCCTCGCTGATCCGGCTATTGAGAATGGGATACTCCTGTATCGCCAGCGCCATGGCCTTCATGATCAGCGCCATCAGGGTCAAGCGAGTTCCTTGCTTGTCGGCTTCGACTTTCAATTGCCCGCGCAGCGCCAGCAGCTCCGTGACATCGAGCTCGTCGCCGTAGCTGAAATGCGGAATGGTCGTCGCGGATTCGACCATGCGCTTGGCCATCACCGCACGCATGCCCTTGATCGGCTCGACTCTTACCTCGTTTGGCATCTCGGCGGTCGGCGCCTGCTGCTTTTCCGATGCTTCCGCTACCCTGTCGGATCTGGCGGTGGAATCCACAGACTGCGCTTTCTTGTCGCCTTCTTTTTCGAAAGCAAGAATATCTTCCTTGAGCACCCGACCGTCCTTGCCGGAGCCGGGCACGTCTTCTAACTGGACCCCCAACTCCCGTACCAGTCGGCGCACTGCCGGGCTTGCGGGGATGCGTCCGTAGGGTCCTGAGCCGGAGGACGGCTTTTCCTTTTTGCTCGCCTGATCACCAGAGGGCCCGCTGGGTGCGGCCTTGCTGGGCGCGGCGCCGGGGCTTGCCTGCGTCTTGCCGGCGTTTTCACGCTCCCGCGGGACAAACGCGAACAGCGGCGAATGCACCCGAGCGTTTTCCTGCTGCCGATAATAAAGCTGTGTCACCCGACCGGCCTTGGGCGCGGTGATCTCCACCATCGCCTTGTCAGTCATGACGTCCACCACCGGCTGATCTTCCTCGATCTCATCGCCTAGGGCGATGCGCCAGCCCACTACCTCGCACTCGACGATGCCTTCGCCAATGTCCGGCAGAATGAAGTCTTCGCTTTCACCTTCTTCATTTGCGGTGGTATCGGCGCTGCTCGAGGCGGCTTTCTCGGCCGTGCCTTCCTGATCGGCGTCGGCCTCTTGAGATTGGCTCCTGTCCTCGACTATCCGCGTGGCATTCGCGTTTTCCGCCTCGCCTTCGGCCTCTTCAACCGCAAATAAAGGTGAATGTACCTTGGCAGTCTCGCCTTCCTGATAATAGAGCTTGATCACCCGCCCCTTATGGGGGGCGGGTATTTCCACCAGGGCCTTGTCCGTCATGACCTCGGCAACGGGCTGATCTTCCTCTATCTCGTCGCCCTCACTGATCAGCCATTTGACCAGCTCGCATTCGACGATGCCTTCGCCAATGTCCGGCAGAATAAAATCACTCATGCTGTTCTCCTCACCCTGGAATCGGCTAGTAATCGATGCTCTGCTTGATCGCCTCGAAGACCTTCAGATGATCCGGCATGTACTCCTTCTCCAGGGTCAATGGGAAAGGCGTATCAAGGCCGGTCACCCGGGCGATGGGAGATTCCAGGTAGAGAAAGCAGCGCTGCTGGATGGTGGCGGCGATTTCTCCGGCAAAACCGCCGGTCAAGGGCGCCTCGTGGGTGACCAGCAGGCGCCCGGTCTTGAGCACCGATTCGACGACCGTCTCCACGTCCCAGGGCACGATGGTGCGCAGATCGATGATCTCGCAGGAGATGCCCTCCTTCTCGGCGAGCTCCGCAGCCTTCTCGGCCATCTCCATCTGGGCGCCCCAGGCCAGCAGAGTAATGTCGTCGCCTTCCTTGGTCACCTCCGCCTCGCCCAACGGCAGTTGGTAGTCTTCCTCCGGCACCTCGCCGGTGGAGGCGCGATACAGGCGCTTGGGCTCGAAGAACAAGACCGGGTCGGGGTCGCGGATCGCGGCCAGCAAGAGCCCCTTGGCCTGATGCGGATTGCGCGGCACGACGATCTTGAGGCCCGGGGTATGGGCAAAGTAGGCCTCCGGCGACTGGGAGTGATAAAGCCCGCCGGAAATACCACCGCCATAGGGGGTGCGGATGGTCAGCCCGCCGACGTTGAACAGATTGCCGGAGCGGTAGCGGAATTTGGCGGTCTCGTTGACGATCTGATCGAAGGCCGGAAAGATGTAGTCCGCGAACTGGATCTCCGCCACGGGTCTGGACCCCTGGGCGGCCAGGCCGTTGGCGAAGCCGATGATGCCTTGCTCCACCAGGGGCGTATTGAAACAGCGGGCGCGGCCATACTTTTCCTGCAGATTGCTGGTGGCGCGGAACACGCCGCCGAATACGCCGACGTCCTCGCCGAAGCAGATCACCCTGTCGTCCTCGGCCATGGCGGTATCCAAGGCGTTATTGATGGCCTTGAGCATGTTCATATCAGGCATTCTCATCGCCCTCCTTGACTGCTGCATCCAACGATTTCGCCCCTTTTGGGTAGGCCTCGGGATATTTGCGGATATGCGCCTTGAGCTGCTCGAGCTGCTCGACGAGCTGAGGGGTGGGGGTCTCGTAAACATCCGTGATCAGCGTCTCGAGATCCGGCGGTAAGCGCTTCTCGGCCCGTTTCATGGCTTCCAGCACCTCGCGGCGGCAGGTTTCCTGCTCCTGTTTCTCCTCGTCTTCGCTCCACCAGCCCTTGCTTTCAAGCCACAGCCGCATGCGCCGTACCGGGTCCTTGTCCCGCCAGTTCTCTTCCTCTTTCTTGCTGCGATAACCGGAAGGATCATCCGAAGAAGAGTGGGCCGCTAAGCGATAGGTCATCGCCTCGATCAGCACCGGCTTGTTGTTCTCCACCGCCCACTCCCGGGCCTTGGCGGTGGCCTGATAGACCGCCAGGATGTCGTTGCCATCGACCCGAATGACCTTCATGTGATAGCCAAAGGCCCGGGGGGCGATGCCGTCCGCGGAGAACTGCTCATGGGCCGGGGTGGAAATGGCATAGCCGTTATTGCGGCACAAGAAGATCACCGGTACCTGATGCACCGAGGCCATGTTCAGGGCGGCGTGGAAATCGCCTTCCGAGGCGGCGCCTTCACCAAAGATGGTAACCGTGCAATGGCCCTGCCCTGCCATTTTCTGGCCATAGGCATAACCGGTGGCCTGAGGGATCTGGGTTGCCAAGGGAGATGAGATGGTCATGTAGTACAGCTTCTTGGAGCCGTAGTGCACCGGCATCTGGCGACCCTTGCCATAGTCGTGATCGTTGCCGAAGAGCTGATTCATGAACTCATCGACCCCGAAGCCGCGATAGGCCAGCGCCCCCTGTTCCCGATACTGGGCCATGATCATGTCTTCATCTTCAAGCGCCGCAGTGCTGCCGACGATGGAAGCTTCTTCGCCGGTACACTGCATGTAGAAGCTCAGCCGACCCTGGCGCTGGGCGGCCAGCATGCGCTCGTCGAGCACCCGGGTGAACAGCATGGCGCGATAGATTCGCAGCGCCTTGTTGCGATCGAGATCCGGGAGCTTGGCATTCTTGTAGGCGGTGCCGTCCTGCTTGAGCAGCTTGAAGACGGGAACGCGAAACTCATCACCGTCCATGAAACTTGGGGTGTGAACGATGGTCGCCTTGTTCGTTGTACTCATGGTGCGCATCCTTGTTCTCTACCCGGGATGGGGGTCGAGGAAGTGCATGACCTTGTGGGCCCGCGTCTTCGTCAACTCATTAAACGATTCCTAACCCTAATGTAGTCAGTGTTGCCGCCGGGGGTAATAGCGACAAGTCACCGGACAGTTGACGTTAACGTAAGATAGAGGAATGAAGGCGGGATTGTCAGCAGGCAAGAATGCAACGTTAGTCTAGGCCGTCATGTTGCTAGACTATTTACTGCATGAATGGCTAGTTTGCTTACTAGCTCTATCGCCGATAGGAGACTTTCATGTGAAATCGTTTGCTGACCACTTTCGCCTTCATCTTTCTAGCAGGATGCATGATCATGACCGACCCCTTCACTCTCGGCGGAGTTTCAACCGCTCAGGCCGATCCTTTGCTGATCTCTGCTGCTGAAAACGGCGATACCACCAACGTTTGGATAATGATCGCCAGCGATGTGCCGCTCGACGAGCGAGACGATCGCGGGCGGCACGGCGCTGCTTGAGGCGATCATTTTGGGCGATGGCGGGCCGCGGCATATCGAGATTGTCGAGCTGCTGGTCGATGCAGGCGCGGATGTGAACCTGGCCGACAATGACGGAACCACACCGCTGCAACATGCCAAGGCGCGAGGCTACACCGAAATTGCAGAAATCCTTGAAAAGGCAGGTGCGAAATAAGCAAAGCGTGGTGGTCTTGCAGAAAGGGCGATTTGCTTGAGCCCGCAATGCTGATCGTCTATGGTTCAAGCCTCCACACCGACTAACGGCTTCGTGTCGTTCTCAACACATCCCGAAGCAGCAACCTTCAAGGAATTTAATAGCCTATGTCACGGAAGAACACGCCCGAAACACTTACCCAGCGCAGCGTCGAACTCGCGCTGAACAACGTCGAAGAAGGCGGAAAACCCTTCGCATGCATCGTTGTCGATCAAAAATCCGGCGAGATCCTGCACGAGGCGACTAATCAGGTCTCGCAAAGCGGTGATCTCAGTGCGCATGCCGAGATCACTGCAATCCGTGAGCTGGCCGCCAAGGGACGAACCGATCTCAGCGGGTGCGAGGTCTACATCACCGCCTATCCATGTCCAATGTGTCTCGGCGCGTTGTACTATGCGGCCCCGGAACAGGTGTACTACGCGGCGAGTCGCGAACAGGAAGGCGAGCATTACGAGGATGGTGGCCGCTACATGAAGCTCCTGACGTTTTACGACGAGTTCGCTAAACCCGCTTCTCAGCAGAACCTTCCTTCGACGCAAGTAAGCGTTGAGGATCCCACCGCCCCATTCCGACTCTGGACCAGCCGCAACGACGGCTGAAAAAAGGCCAATCTGACGCTCTTTTGATGATACTCAGATTTCTCCGTCGGTCCATCGAACGGTAGACAAGGGGGCCATCAATGCAGCGGCAGCAGCAAGGCATCGTCGATGGCAACGAAGCGGGTGGCAGAGCGCACCAGAGATTCCGCTGTCAGCCGCGAAACACCATACACGTCGGAGGCAGTGTCGAAGCGCTGTCGAACTCGCTGCAACAGCAGATCGAAGTCGCCATCTCCCGAAACGAGAATGAGCCTGTCGACCTGCTCGGCGAGTTCGACGGCATCCAGGGTGATGCCCACGTCCCAATCCCCCTTGGCAGAACCGTCCCGACGCTGTATGAAAGGCTTCAACTTCACTTCGAAACCGATGCCGCGCAGGATATTCTGGAACTGGCGCTGCTTCGTGTCGCCACGATCCACCGCATAGGCGATCGCCGCAACCACCTCACGCTCCGTTGTGGCCTGGGCCCAGAAGGCGTTGTAGTCGAAGTGCCGGCCAAAGGCCTGTTTCGTCGTGTAGTAGACGTTTTGCACATCGATCAGAATCGCGACTTTTTCCACATCCACCCCTCATCCTTCGTCGGTCTCGCACCGGTACTCGGTCATTGCTGATATCATGGCGACCCGTTGCGCACTCACCTTGATGGCCTCCGAGTATACCCGATGACCGATCAGTCTTTTTCCCAGCTTGCCTTGCATGCTTCACTTCTTGAGGCGCTGGACCTACTTGGCTACCGCCACATGACGCCGATCCAGGCGGCCAGCCTGCCGCCGCTGTTGGCCGGCGATGACCTGATCGCTCAGGCACGCACCGGCAGCGGCAAGACCGCTGCCTTCGGCCTGGGTCTGCTGCAAAACCTGGAGGTAGATCGCAGCGATGTGCAGGCATTGGTGCTGTGCCCGACTCGGGAGCTTGCGGATCAGGTCGCGAAGGCCTTGCGGACACTTGCCCGTGCACTACCAAACGTCAAGATTCTTACCCTGTGTGGCGGCATCCCTATCGGCCCACAGATTGCTTCTCTGACCCATGGCGCCCATATCCTGGTGGGTACACCGGGGCGTGTCGAGGATCATCTGCGCAAGGGATCGCTGGTACTTGATAGCGTCGGCCAACTGGTGCTGGATGAAGCCGATCGCATGCTCGACATGGGCTTTCGTGAAACCTTGGAACGCATCTTGGCTCAGTTGCCCAAACACCGCCAGACCCTGCTGTTTTCGGCGACCTTCCCCAAGGATATCGAAACACTCAGCGCGGCGATTCAGCGCCAGCCCCGGCGCATTACCGTCGATGCACCTGCCGCTCATGAGGCGATTGTACAACTGGCCTTTACCGTGGAAAGACAGAACAAGTACGACGCGATCATTGCGCTGCTTCAGCACTACAGGCCTGAATCCGCCCTGCTTTTCTGCAATACCAAGCGTGACTGCGACGCGCTGGCATCGCATCTGAATGCAGAAGGGTTCAGCGCCCTGGCACTGCATGGCGATCTGGAGCAGCGCCAACGAGACCAGGTGCTGGTGCGCTTTGCCAATCGTAGCGTCAATCTATTGGTGGGCACGGATGTGGCCTCTCGAGGCTTGGACGTGGCAGGGCTGGATGCAGTCATCAGCGTCGATACGACGCCGGATGCGGAGGTTCATCTGCATCGCATCGGCCGCACCGGGCGGGCCGGCGAAAAGGGCCTTGCGCTATCGCTTTTTACCCCTGAGGAAATACACCGGCGCCAGCGCATCGAAGCCTATCAGGGCAGCACTATCGCTGACGGCCCCTCCGCGATCCTCGAGAACACACCTGACATGGGTGACATCAAGCAATACGCGCCGATGGTTACCCTGGATATCGATGGCGGGCGCAAGCACAAGCTACGCCCGGGGGATGTGGTCGGCGCCCTGACCCGCGAAGGCACGCTGACTCAGGAACACATAGGCAAGATCGATGTGTTCGACACCGTCACCTACGTAGCAGTCCATAACAAGGTCGCCAAACAGGCGCTCAGACAGATTCAGGAAGGGCGCATCAAGGGCAAGCGCTTTCGCGCACGGCTGCTGCGCTGACCCCATGGTACAAACTCAATGTACCGTCCCGATGACGGCCATTTCCTCCTCTTCGCCTTCCCACAGCTGCGTGCGGGTAATGGCACGATCGATCATTTCCTGAGCCACTTCGAAGCGGCTTCGACGCAGCAGATCGGCGGCCTCTTCGGAGAAGCGAATACGCACCAGGGGTTCACCTTCGTGTTCCGCGCTGCGCAGCACAATTTCGCCATCGGCGAGTTCGACGATTTCCAACACGGCTGTCTCGGACATGCTTATCTCCGCCAGGAACAAGGCAACAAAAAACGACCATGGCAAGCAGCCATGGTCGTTTTCAAACTAAAGGCATGGTATCACTTCGAAGCCTATCGAGTCACCATTCGACGCTGGTCTCACGCAAATCGAGTAGCAGCGCCTTGAACTCCTTGATGCACCAGCGCAGCTCATCTGCCAGCGTCCTGCGATCCGCGGCCACGATCAGCGCCTGGCTGGCTTCGCGCCGCGCTGCACCCTCGACGCTGTACAGAGCATTTAGACGCAGGATCATCAGGTTCAGCCAGCTGTCAGGCATCCTCGCAAACGCTCGAAGACGCTGGATCTCGGCGATCTGCTCGTCCTCTTTCTCGTCCTGGCCCTGGAGCAGTTCGCGCCAGTCATGGCGCGCCAGACGGGCATGCTCGGTAACTTCTCGCAGAGCGGCATTGAGCGCCAGTTCGAGTAGCGCAAGCGCACCTTCCTCACAGGCCATGCGCCGTGAGGCGGCATGCTCATCCTCCCCCGCTGGCACGACGAGCAGCAGCTCTGCCTGATAAATCAGCTGGTTGGTGCGCCCAGTTGGGGTCACTTGCGTTTGTCCTCGATTTGCCATTTGCCGTTGTCGAAGGTGGCCTTCCAGCCCGTGGCCTTGCCTTCATCATCGGTCATGACGTACTGGCTCTTGGCCTTACGCGAAAACCGTATCTGGGCCGGACGGCCATCCGGGTCCTCGCTGGGGGCATCGAGCAGGAAATGATATTTCTCCGGCAGCGCCTCGGCATGGGCCTTGAGTTCCTTGACCAAAGGCGGTCGCGTCTCGCGATTCTTGGGAAACTGGCTGGCCGCCAGGAACAATCCGCTGGCACCGTCCCGCAATACGTAGTGATCGTTCACCTTCTGACAGGCAAGCTCCGGCATGGGAATCGGGTCCATCTTGGGCGGCGCTGCTTCACCACTTCTAAGCAGCTTGCGAGTGTTCTTGCAGTTTTCATTGGTACAGCCGAAGTACTTGCCGAAACGTCCGGTCTTGAGCTGCATTTCGCTGCCGCACTTGTCGCATTCGATGGTCGGGCCTTCGTAGCCCTTGATGCGAAAGCGCCCCTGCTCTACCTCATAGCCTTCACAGTCCGGGCTATTGCCGCAGATGTGCAGCTTGCGGGTTTCGTCGATCAGGTAGCTGTCCATGGCGGTGCCGCATTTGGGGCAACGCCGCTTGGCCCGCAACGCCTGGGTTTCCGCATCCTCCCCCGCGTCCGCGGCAACCGCCTCGTCTCCAGGAATCAGATCGATGGTGGTCTTGCAGCGCTCCTTGGGCGGCAGGTTGTAGCCGGAGCAGCCCAGAAACACCCCGGTGGAGGCGGTGCGAATCTGCATCTTGCGTCCGCAGGTGGGGCAGTCGATGTCCGTGGGCACCGGCTGGTTAGGGCGCATGCCCTCTTCACCTTCAGCCTTCTCAAGCTTGGCGCGAAACTCTGCGTAGAAATCATCCAGCAAAGCCTGCCAGTTACGCTCACCCTCCGCCACATCGTCGAGATTGTCTTCCATGCGCGCCGTGAAGCTGTAATCCATCAAATCGTTGAAGGATTCCGTGAGCCGGTCTGTGACAATATCGCCAAGCTTTTCTGCGTAAAAGCGCCGACTATCGAGCCGAACATAGCCCCGATCCTGAATGGTCGAAATGATCGAGGCATAGGTCGAAGGCCGTCCGATGCCGCGCTTTTCCAGCTCCTTGACCAGGCTGGCCTCGGTATAGCGAGCCGTGGGCTTGGTGAAGTGCTGTTGAGGATCTAGCTTGTCCAGCTTCAGCGCCGTGCCTTCGCCAATGTCCGGCAGCGTCTGATCTTCATCTTTCTTGCCTGCTGGCTTCATCACCCGGGTATAGCCGTCAAACTTGAGCACCCGCCCCTTGGCCCGCAGCTCATAGCCTTCGGTCTCGACGGTCAAGGTAGTGGAGAGATACTCCGCCGGGGGCATCTGACAGGCCACGAACTGACGCCAGATCAGCTCATAAAGACGCTCCGCATCCCGCTCCATGCCGGCCAGTTCATTTGCAGTACGGGTAACGTCAGAAGGACGGATCGCCTCGTGTGCCTCCTGGGCACCTTCCTTGCTGGAGTAACGGTTGGGTGCCTCGGGCAAATAGCGCTTGCCGAATTCGTCTTGAATATAGTCGCGCACGCCGTTCACCGCATCCTGAGACAGATTGGTGGAGTCGGTCCGCATGTAGGTGATATAGCCGGCCTCATAAAGACGCTGGGCCAGGGTCATGGTCTTCTTGACCGAAAAACCCAGACGACCACTGGCGGCTTGTTGCAACGTCGAGGTGATGAAAGGAGCATTGGGCTTGGAACGAGTGGGTTTTTCTTCCCGGGCCGTGATCTTGAGATCGGCTTTTTCAAGCGCGGCGATACGTTCAAGGGTCTCTTTTTGAGAAGTCGGTCGAAACGGCTTGCCATCCTGTCGCACTAGCTCAAAGCGAATCGGCTCACCCTCAGGACTGACCAGATCCGCATGGACGTCCCAGAACTCCTCCGGCACGAAGGCGCGAATCTCTCGCTCCCGCTCGACGATCAATCGCACTGCAACGGACTGTACGCGACCCGCGGACAAACCTCGGGCGACCTTGTTCCAGAGCAGCGGCGAGAGCATGAAACCCACGACGCGATCGAGAAAACGCCGGGTCTGCTGCGCTTCGACCCGAGGCACGTTGAGGCTGCCGGGCTCCTTGAAGGCCTCTTTGATGGCGTTCTTGGTAATCTCGTTGAACACTACGCGCTTGTAGCGCGCCTCATCGCCGCCGATGACTTCCTTCAAATGCCAGGCGATGGCTTCCCCTTCCCGATCCCGGTCCGTGGCCAGATAGATGGCATCGGCTTTCTCGGCGAGCCTGGCAAGCTCCGCCACCACCTTTTCCTTGCCCGGCAATATCTCGTAGTTGGCCTCCCAGCCGTGTTCTGGGTCGATCCCCATGCGCCGTACCAGCTGAGTCCAGGCCTTCTGCTTTTGGTAGGCTGCCTTTTTTTGGGGCGACATCTTGCGGGTAGCCGCTGCCTGACGAGCACGCTCCTTGGGATCGCTGGCCTGCTTGCCCGAGCCGCTGGTGGGCAGATCGCGAATATGGCCCACACTCGACTTCACGACGAAGTCGTTGCCGAGGTATTTGTTGATCGTCTTGGCCTTGGCCGGCGACTCGACGATGACCAATGACTTGCCCATAGTGCTCCAGTTTTCTCGAGCCCAGGTCCGTGAAAGGTTCCGGTGACCTTGGCAGCGTGTACGTCGTGCCGGTGTAATTCCGGCGTAAAATGCGCCTACCCTACCCCAGCCATTCCCGCTGCGCCAGTTGCTAGCCAGCGCAACGGGGGCTGCTGGAATGACCAAAGGCATCCTGAGGCTAGCTGTCACATAGGACTCCATGCAAGCCAGCTTCAAGAATAGAGCAGGTCGAAAAAGGTAACATGAACGTTTGTTTATCAACATGAGCCAGTTAACTGGCGGGGGAGTTGGATCAAAAAATGGACGATTTGACGTGTGGAGGGCTCGATACCAAACACCCTGATCGCGGGAACGACCAGGGTGTTTGGCTGTACTCAGGTTCAGCTATTGTCAGCTCGATTTGGGACCACTGGAAGGCGTCGAGGTGTTCGTCCTGGAAGACGCTTTCTTACGCGGCTTTCTCTTGCTTGAGGACACCTCTTCAGCGGACTTGGCTCGAGCAAAGAGCTGCTTGACCAGGGCCAAACGCGAACGGGTCTTGTCGTCCAAGGGTTCGCTTGCCTTCACTACCTGTTCGATATGATTTTCGTAGGTCTCGATGGTGGCGCGGTCTTCGCCCTGCAGCATGGTTGGTATCGCCTCCATGGCCGCATGACCATCCATGTTGAGCATTTCGAACTCATCGCGCACCAGGATTTTAAAATCGCTCAAATCAATATGGTTACCCATCTCTTCACGTGTCGCCTTCAGGCGCTGGAAGTTACGCTCATCCGTGGTAGGTGAGCCCCCTAGCGCGAAAATGAGCGCACGCACCGAGGCCTGAACGATATCCCCGTCCGCCACGGAATCCCGCAGAATCTGCTTGCGCTGTTCCACGAAACGCCGATGTTCCGGCGAGGCGCCGGGAACCGGCAAGGGGCGCTGGTCGTCCGCACGGAGACCCATCAGGATCTGGAGCCAGGGCTGACCGTATACCTGCATGAATAACCGTTCCGTGGCTTGATCCCTAAAGTCGCGAAAAGCATTCAGACTATGGACGATCTGATCTGACAGCATGGTCTCGTACATCTTGAATGGGTTGTTTGCATCGACCGCGTGGCGATTCGCCTTGACCATGTCCGCCAATACCGGCAGCGGCGCGGCGGCAGGGTTGCGATCGGAAAGGAGCCGATACCCTACCTTGAGAGGGTGCGAACGGCGTAGCAGACTGGCCGCCTGGGGTGTCATGACAGCCTGAATCAGGGGCTGCAGATAGCGCCGGTAAAGACCGAGATTGATATTCGACACTCGGGACACGGTGGCAAAGCGTCGCTCGTCGTCGAGATTGGTCTTGACGATATCATCGATGTCCTTGAAATCCCGTGTGGCGAATTCGAGTAGATAGTCCCCATCGATCAAATCCGGATTGGCCTGGGTGGCATCGCGCTCGTTGACATTCGCTTCATACAACCCCGGCGGCAGGATATCGATGTAATCCATGTTCGCGGTGAATTCGGTGTGCTCTTTACGCGAGACATTCCCGGAAACGAAGATCCCTAGATGACCCGTCGTGTCATGGATACAGTAGACGATGGTCTGGTCGTGAGCCTGAATGTCTTCCACGCTGTCGTAGAGATCATCGATCCAGCCAATCGCTTGAGGCGGCGGCGTAATGTCGTCGCCTTTTGAGCAGAACACCACGATGGGTGAACGGATATTGCGCAAGTCGATGCGACGCCCGTCCCGGGTGAGCAGCTGTGACGTGCTCAGGCGGTTGCCAATGAACAGGTTATCGACGATGTACTGTATCTCTTCGCTGTTGAGCACTACATGGCCGCCCCACCAGCGCTCAAACTCCAGATAGCGTTGGGCTTCGGTATCGACGTTGGCGTAGAGATTGTATTGCTTGTTCCACAGCGTATTGGCCGGGTTGAGCTTCTCGAAGTTCTGTACCAGCCAGGCACCGTCGAAATGGCCGTTACCCAAATCGCCGACCAGGGCTGTCAGCCAGCTACCACCCATCAGGCCTGCGGAATAACGCATGGGAGCCTTGCCCCGCTCGCCTGCCCAGTAGGAAAGCGGAGCGCCGGCAATGAGAATGGGGCCGAAGCAGTCCGGCTCCAAGGCTGCCGCCATCATGATCTGCCAACCGGCCTGGCAGTTGCCGACCACCATGGGTCGCTCGGCGACATCGGGATGGCGCTCGATGACATGGCGCAGGAACTGCACCTCTGCTTCGACGACATCCCCAACGGTCTGCCCCGGTTCGGGAAACGGCAGAAAGCCGATGAAATAGCAAGGATGCCCGGCACGAAGGGCTACACCCAGTTCACTGTCCGGCTTGAAGCCTCCGATACCGGGGCCATGACCTGCCCTAGGATCGACCACCACGAAGGGCCGCATGCTCTCGTCGATCTCGACGCCTTCAGGCGGCAGGATACGCATCAGCTCATAATTGACCGGATGAAGCAGATCGCGTCCATCCATCAGTATTTCAGAATCGAAACCCAGCACGTTGGGCTTGGTCTCTTTCATGTGAGCAAGATACTGATTGCCGCGCTGACGCATGACGTCCAGATAAAGCACGCTGCGCTCGCCGGCATCACGCCAATAGTCGACCGCGGCTTTACCCAACCCCAACGGGTCCCACATCGGACGCGTCATTTCCACGAAGGAAGCAGTGAGAAGGAACATGTCTTGGCTCCGTAAGTGAAATTGCTGCGCTGCAAGATAATGATGTCGCCATTCTAACCGGATTGAAGTCTGACGTCAGTTACTATGAGTTAAATCATTAAAAAGCGAGCGTCGATACTCATTTTTTAGGCTTTAATAAGATTATTTTTTCATTAATAGTTCACAGCCAAAACAAAAAATGCGCCCGAATCAGATCGGGCGCCTCAATACAATCGAATCGGTATCAATATATCGGCTCGAGGAAAAGCCCTATATTTCTGAGCCAGGCGGTCTTTTTATGGGGTCCTCGACCGCACTGCGAGTACTATCGCTGGTCGTAAGCGAGTCGTTGCTGCCTATTCTGCGGTGGGCAGCCTCTTGGTCGCGCTGACGCGACTGCCAAGCCAGGGCGCCCAATCCTGCGACAATGCCATACTTCAAGGTCTTGCCTATGAGACTACGCCCGCCTCGGGTACTCACCAGCAGACCCACGAGACCGCCCGCAAGTGCACTGCGAGTATCGACAGCTCGATCGCGAGAAGAGTCACGTAGCTCTCCTGCCGCCTTGGTCAATTGATTCCAAGCCCCTTTATCTTCCATAGCCTTTTCTCCTGACGCATAAGACATCGTTGTTAACGGGTAATATTATGGGTCCAGAAGACCCGTCAAAAACGTTGATCGGCCATACCTGCACGTTTTATCGTTTTCAGCCTTGGTGAGCGGCAGCCTGGGATTCGAGCTCCTTGGCGATCCCGGGTTCAAGCTTTAAGGCACCGGCCAGCTGATCCAGCCAGGCACGCTCCATCGGGTTCTGCTCATCGATGATGGCAACGCTTGCCAAATATATTTCCCGTGCCGCCTGGGGGGAATCCGCCTTGGCGGCAATGGCGTCGGCATCGAGCGTCTCGCGCATCTGCTGTTCCATCCAGGCATGAAGTTCATCATCGGCACCCATGGCATCCATCTGCCCTACCAGTTGGGCACGCTCTTCTGCATCGATGTGACCATCCGCCCGGGCCGCAGCGATCATGGCCTGCAGAATCGCCAGACTGCGCTGTTCCTGTTGCTGTCCATCGAGCTGCTCCAAAGGACCGGCGCTGCCCGTGGGCGCGGCGGCGGACTGATCCCCACCGGCTGCCTGCGAGCCGCTCGACGAAGAAGACTGCTGATGATGCTGCCAGGCTTTCCAAGCCAGCATGCCAAGCCCTGCCAGAGCGCCGTATTTGAGCCCCTTACCCCCCATGCTGCGTCCGCGCTTGGTACCCAGCAGCATGCCCAAAGCACCGCTGCCCGCCAGTTTGCCTATGTCCAGACCGCCCTTTGAAGAGCCGCCACCCTGTGAAGCGCCTCCTTTGGACGAGCTGTTCATGCCACCGGCCTGCTTCATCAACTGATCGAGAATACCCTTGGCGTTCATCGTGCATCTCCTTGCACCGTTCGGAATGCTATCAGCATAAGCGAAGGGGTCATCCATAAGAAAGCCTAGTTTGCTCTCATGAAAAACCCCATGGCTTGAGCGCATGGGGCTGGATACTGCTACTGGCCGGAACGATTACTTGACCTCGACACCGTGCGCTTGCTTGTCCGCATGATAGGACGAACGCACCAGTGGTCCCGAAGCGACATGGGTGAAGCCCATCGCCTTGCCCTGCTCGGCAAACCAGGCAAAGGTATCCGGATGCACCCAGCGATCCACCGGCAGGTGATTGCGGGAAGGTTGCATGTACTGTCCCAAGGTCAGCATGTCCACATCGTGAGCGCGCAGATCGCGCATCACCTCGATGACTTCTTCATCGGTCTCACCCACGCCGAGCATCAGCCCGGACTTGGTCAATACATCAGGCCGACGTGCCTTGTAGCCCTTGAGCAGATCCAGGGACCATTGATAGTCCGCGCCGGGGCGCACTCGGCGATAGGTCGATGGTACGGTCTCGAGATTGTGATTGAAGACGTCCGGCGGCGTCTGCTCGAGAATATCCAACGCTTTTTGCATGCGACCGCGAAAATCCGGCACCAACACTTCGATCTCGATCGAGGGGCTGTCGTTGCGAATTTCCCGGATACAGTCGACGAAGTGCTGTGCTCCGCCGTCGCGCAGATCATCACGATCCACCGAAGTGACCACGACATATTTCAAGCGCATTTCGGCGATGGCTTCCGCCAGTTCACGGGGCTCGTTCTCATTGAGCGCATTGGGGCGTCCATGGGCCACGTCACAAAAGGGGCAGCGCCGGGTACAAATGTCCCCCATGATCATGAAGGTGGCGGTACCGCCGTTGAAGCACTCGCCGATATTGGGGCAGGTAGCCTCTTCACAAACGGTATGCAGACCGTGCTTGCGCAGCGTCTGCTTGATGCGCGTCACCTCCTGGGACACCGGCATGCGCACCCGCAGCCAATCGGGTTTCTTGGGCAGCGTCTCGGTGGGAATCACCTTGACCGGAATGCGGGCTACCTTATCGGCGCCACGCAGCTTGACACCCCGCTCGGCGCGGGGCTTCTTGGGGGCCGTAGTGGCCCGTTCCTGACTAGCAACGGTGGTCTCGGTCATCGGTCCTATCCTGCAGTTCGGGAAGAATCGGCGGTTAACTCGGACATGACCCTTCGGGTATGCCTCGACACTCTTTGATACTGTCATCACCCAATCGTGCGACCAGACGCTGCATCAAACGGGTCGCCTGCTCATCAAGACAGGGAGGCTTCTCGATGAGATCGCACAGTCGAATCATGTTCAAGCCGGCGTAGCCACAAGGATTGATGCGGGTGAACGGCGCAAGGTCCATATCGACGTTGAATGCGACCCCATGAAAGCTGCAGCCGCGCCGGATACGCAGACCCAAGGATGCAATCTTGGCATCACCGACATAAACGCCGGGTGCATCGGCGCGGGGATGCGCCTCAACCCCCTGCCCGGCCAGCACATCAATGACGCTGCTTTCCAGAGCCGTGACCAGCTCACGCACCCCAAGCTTGCGCCGTCGCACGTCCAGCAGTGGATACATGACCAGCTGGCCCGGGCCATGATAGGTCACTTGTCCGCCTCGGTCGGTATGCACTACCGGTATGTCGCCAGGCATCAGCACGTGTTCGGCGCGGCCGGCCTGGCCTTGGGTAAACACCGGCTCGTGTTCGACAAGCCAGATCGCATCCCTGGTCGTCGCGTCACGACAATCCGTGAAGGCCCGCATGGCGCGCCACACCGGGGCATAGGGCAGGCAACCCAGACGATAAACGTCTAACACTGCCATTCATAGCACCATATGAACACGACCCGTCGCCTTGAGCGAGGCAAATAGGGTCTGTAACTGATCGTTGCTGGTAGCGGTGATCGTCACACGTAGCGACTGAAATCGTCCCTTGCGACTGTCGACCGCCGTCACGGTATCGTCCTCAAAGCCCGGCACATGGGCCTTGAGCACCTCGACGATGGCCGCCTGAAAATCTGGCGTAGCGTCACCCACGATCTTGAGTGGGTAATCACAGGGAAACACGATCTTGGGTGCCGGCTGAGAGTTTTCGGTGCGTAAATCTCGCAAAGACTTGTCACTCATGGTGCTTACTCGGCAAAACCTATTTCCGAGTATTCTACTCAACCTTTGCGCTGCGACCAAGGGGCAGGGACGGGGGATAAGGCAAGTGCTGGCCATGGCGACTGCCATGGCCAAGGAGGAATTAGTTGAACAAACCGGTGACAAACATGACGATGTTATCCCATAGGCGCTTGAAGATGCCGCCTTCCGGGATGTTTTCCAACGCGATGAGGGGCTGCTCCTTGACCACTTCATCCCCCAGTTGCACCTTGAGGGTACCCAGGCGCTGCCCGGCTTCGATCGGCGCCTTGATGGTTTCCTGAATATCGAGCTTGGCGGTCATGTCCTTGCGCTTGCCCTGAGGGACCGTCAGGTAGACGTCTTCGCCCACGCCCAGGCGCAGGGTGTTCTTTTCGCCTCCCCATACTCGGGGCTCGTTGAGCACCGCGCCGCTGTCATACAGCTTGGCGGTCTCGAAGAAGCGAAAGCCATAGCTCAAGATCTTCTGCGCTTCCTGGGCCCGGGCTTCATCGGAATTGGTTCCCATGACTACCGCGATAAGCCGCGTATCGTCTTTCTTCGCTGACGCCACCAGGCAATAACCTGCCGCTTCGGTGTGGCCGGTCTTCAGCCCGTCGACGGAAGGGTCGCGCCACAGCAAGCGGTTGCGGTTGGGCTGGCGAATACCGTTGTAAGTAAAGTACTTTTCGGAGTAGGTATCGTAATGATCCGGGTAGTCCTTGATGATGTGCTTGGCCAGTATCCCCAAATCCTTGGCGGAGGCGTAATGGTTCTCGTGGGGCAATCCGGTGGCATTGACGAAATGCGAATTACTCATGCCCAGTCGTTGGGCTTGCTGATTCATCAGATCCGCAAAGGCCGATTCGGAGCCGGCAATATGCTCGGCGAGAGCGACGCTTGCATCATTGCCGGATTGAATGACCACACCTTTGAGCAGATCTTCGACCCCAACCTGGGTGCCCTCCTTAATGAACATGCGCGAGCCACCGGTACGCCAGGCGTTTTCACTGATACTGACCTGATCGTCCGGCGCGATGCGATTGTCCGCAATTTCTCGCTCCACTATGTAGGCGGTCATCATCTTGGTCAGACTCGCAGGCGGCAGCGATTTATCCGCCTCATGCTCAACCAGTATCTCACCACTGTTGGCATCCATGAGTATCCAGGAACTTGCTGCCAATGACGGCGGCGATGGCACCATCGTCTCCGGCAGTGCTTGCTGTGCCTGAACCGGGGCTATCAATAGCGCGCAAACGGTCAAAGTGGCAGGTAATAGACGCCCTAGCGTACGGGGTAAAGCAGACAGTCTCATGTCGTTGTATCTCGTGATTCGTGCTGAAAAGAAATGAGGCTCACTCTTGAGCTCTTATGGTAAAGGCTTGTGCAAAGCCTGCCTGCTTGAGCTCCTGACGCAGAGCCTCCAAGGCAGGTTGATCATTCACCGGTCCGACCTGGACTCGATGCATGCGGGTGTCGCTATCGACCCGCACCGGCCGATCCAGCGTATTTTGCAATCGCATCTGTAGCGCCTGAGCACCGGCAGCGGAGCCGAGAGCCGCCACCTGCAGGTACATGCGTGAACCGCCAGCGCTGGCAGCCTGGGACGTAGCGAGGGAAGCCGAAGTCGATGCTGCCTGGGCCTGGCTTGACTGACCCCGGCTCGCTTGGGCGCCGTTTGCAGGGGCGGAAGGCGTCATGACGGGCTGGGCGGTCGTTACCGCCGCTTGAGCGACGCGCGGCGGTGCGCTGGGCTGGGCTGATCGCTGCTGCCGCGCCTGCCATGCCGCAGGATCAATAGCCTCGACCTCCACATGACCGGTGCCGTTGCCGAGAATATCGAGCCGTGCCGCCGCCGCATAAGAAAGATCGATCAGGCGATCGCTGTGAAACGGGCCGCGATCGTTGACCTTGACGATGACGGAACGACCGTTGTCCGTATTAGTAACTCGCGCATAGGTAGGCAGTGGCAATGACCGATGGGCTGCGGACATCTTGTACATATCGTAGATTTCACCGCTAGCAGTGGCATAGCCGTGAAACTTCTGGCCGTACCAGGAGGCCGTGCCCCGCTTCTCGTAGCCCGTCGGGTCTGCCAAGACATGATAGGTCTTGCCCCACACCTGATAAGTCGGGCGGTTGCCGCTGGCGGATCTCGGTTCGACCCGAGGCACCGCGTCCGGCACATCGGAGACGTCTGGTGGCAGTTCCGGGTAGGCATCGCTATTCATGGCGTAACGACCGCCAGCGCTCTTCTTTGATGCATTGGAGGCATTCTCGCCTTTGTAACTGCCGCCTCCGCCAGCGCATCCGGCCAACAACGTACAGGCCAGGCCGATATAAAGCAGTCGTCGACTCATGCCTCATTCTCCAAGGCATCGCGAATGCACTGCGCCAGGGTGGTCACCGCCATGGCGTAAAGATGGCTGTGGTTATAGCGTGTGATGACATAAAAATTGTTGTGTCCAAGCTCGTAGCGCATCGTTCCATCTTCGCGCTCAAGCACCAGCGGCACGACCTTAGCCGAATCTTCGAGCGAACCAGTATCCGCCTCGATACCTTGCTCGCGCAGGGTGCTCACGCTTGCGTAAGGCTTTTGAGTCTGGTTGAACTCGATCACCTTGGGCGGGGTAGACGGCCCCTTGGCTGCGGTAATGATCGCGTCATCCGCGGTCCAGCCATGGCGGGCGAAATAGTTGCCGACACTGCCGATGGCGTCCACTGGGTTGTGCCAAAGATCACGCTTGCCATCCCCGTCGAAATCCACCGCATAGGCCTGGTAGCTGGTGGGAATGAACTGGGGGAAGCCCATGGCCCCGGCGTAGGAGCCTGCAGCGTCAACGGATCGACATTCTGCTCGCTGGTGATCTCGAGAAATGCCGCCAGCTCGCCGCGAAAGAAGTCGCCCCGCTTGGGGTGATGAAAAGCCAGGGTAGCCAGGGAGTCGATGACGCGATGGGTGCCGGTATGTCGGCCATAGAAGGTCTCGACGCCGATGATGGCAGCGATCACTTCCGGTGCAACGCCATATTCCGCCTGGGCGCGATCGAAGGCGTCCTGATGCGCCTTAATGAAGGCCGCTCCTTCCTCGATGCGCTGGGGCTTGATGAAAATGTCCCGATACTCATGCCATACCAGCCGGCGCTCCGCGGCACCGGTCATCGCCTCAAGCACCGCAGGCCGAAATTCGGCTTGTTGCAGTGCAAGCTCTAGCCAATCTCGATCGATGCCACGAGCCGTTAGCTCCTTGACCAGCGCTTGAGTATCAGGATTTTGAGCAGGATCGAAGTCTTCTTTAGCCTGAGCCGTTTGGCTTAATAAAATCGCCGCAGCGAACACCGCACCCATGGTCTGGCGAAGAACAGCCTTCATTGTCTTGCGACTCCCTATTGCCCCAGTTGCGCTCTGCACAAATTGATCACGTAGCGGATCTTGCTAACGTGCCAGCAGGCGCCGGTGGCTTTGAATGGACATGAGAATACCGAAACCCGCCAGCAAGGTCACGCTGGAGGTCCCGCCGTAACTGACCAGTGGTAGCGGTACGCCAACCACTGGCAAGATACCACTGACCATACCGATATTAACGAACACGTAAATAAAAAAGGTGAGTGTAATACTACCTGCCATCAAACGCCCGAAGGTATCCTGAGCGCTGTTGGCAATCACCAGCCCTCGGACCACGATCAGCAGGTATAGCCCCAGAATCAAGGACATGCCGATCAGCCCGAACTCTTCTCCCAGCACGGCGACAATGAAGTCCGTATGGCGCTCCGGTAGAAATTCGAGTTGAGATTGGGTGCCCAGGGTCCAGCCTTTGCCCTGTATTCCCCCACTGCCGATAGCGGTGGTGGATTGAATGATGTTCCAGCCCGCTCCTAGCGGATCGCTTTCCGGATTGAGAAAGGTCAATACGCGCTGACGCTGATAGTTGTGCATGTTGAGCCATAGCAGCGGCAGCGCCGCGCCGGCCAAGGCACCTAGAAACGCAATGAGCCGCCAGGAAAGCCCTGCCAGCAAGAGAACGAAGATCGCAGCGCAGGCGACCAGCAATGAAGTTCCTAGATCCGGTTGCCTGGCGATCAGCATGACCGGCGCTCCAATGATCAGGGCGCAAATCAGAATGTCTCGAATACGGGGGGGCAACGGACGACGATGCAGATAAGCCGCCACCATCATGGGCATGGCCAGCTTCATCAGCTCCGAGGGTTGAAAGCGCACAACACCGGGAATGACCAGCCAGCGCTGGGCACCCATGCCGATATCCCCCATCACCTCAACGGCCACCAGCATCAAAAAACCCGCCAGATAAAGGGGCAGCGCCCACCGATACAATGCGCCTAGACTCAGTTGAGCCAATACCAGCATAGTGACTATTGCCACGCCCAATCGAGTGACCTGGGCTGTTACTACCGGCAGGCGCTGCCCGCTGGCGCTATAAAGCACGAAAAGCCCTGACAGCAACAGCAGTAACAACAGCCCCAGCAACCAGGGATCGAGATGGATACGAAACCAGAGACTCCGCCGCCGCTTGATGGTGCTGCCCCGACTGGGTAATAAAGACTCCTGCAAGGCCATGGCGTCAGATTTCCTCACCGGCGTCGGAAGATTCGTCGGGTAATATGTCCTTGCCTTCTCGCAATATCCACGCATCCAGCATCTTGCGGGCCAGCGGGCCAGCGTGACTGCTCCCCCCGCCAGCGTTTTCAATGATCACGGCAACCGCGATTTCAGGCGCCTCAATCGGTGCAAAAGCGACGAAAAGCGCGTGATCGTGCAGTCGCTCTTCCAACTCGGCGGCGTTGTAACGCTCATCGTTGGCCAGAGTGAATACCTGGGCCGTGCCGGATTTGCCGGCCATGCGATAGGCCAGGTCCTGGCCGGATCGGCGTCCGGTACCCTCATTGCCGGTCATCACGTCTTCCATGGCCTTGTTGACCAGATCCCACCACTCATCGTTGGCCAGCTCGATATTCTGTTTCGTTTTCGGCAGTGTCAGCGGCTCATCGCCGATACGCCTGGCTAGATGCGGTGCAACCCAATTGCCCCGATTGGCCAGTACCGCCGTGGCGGTGGCCAACTGCAGCGGCGTCGACAGCCAATAGCCCTGACCAATACCCACAGATAGCGTCTCACCGGGAAACCAGACCTGACCATAACGCGCACGCTTCCATTGACCGGAAGGCATGACGCCGCTGGCAGCACCGTGAACATCGTGACTGGTTTCTTCGCCGAACCCAAAGCGGTGCATGAACTCAGCCAAACGCTCGATCCCCAGCTCATGAGACAAGTTGTAGAAATACGTATCGTTGGAGACGACGATGGCACGTCGCATGTTGACCCGGCCATGCCCCCATCGCAGCCAGTTATGATAGCGCCTTGAATGCTCGGGCAATTTGTAGAAACCTGGGTCGTAAACCGTCGTGTTCGGCGTAATGACGCCATTTTGGAGCCCCGCCAAGGCCTCGAAAGGCTTGATCGTCGACGCCGGCGGATACTGCCCTCGAATTGCACGGTTATATAGAGGCAGATCGGGATTACTTCTGAGCCCCTGGTAGTCCTTGTGACTGATGCCGGTAACGAATAGATTGGCGTTGAATCCCGGTGACGAGACCATGGCCAATATCTCACCGCTGGCAGGCTCGATGGCAACGATCGAGCCTCGTCGGCCATCGAGCAGTTCATATCCGAGCTGTTGAAGCTTCTTGTCGATGGTCAGCGTGATGTTCTGCCCCGGTACCGGGTCGGTGCGCCCAAGCTCTCGAAGGACTCGTCCCCGCGCGTTGGTCTCGACCTTGCGCAGCCCCGCCTGACCATGCAACGCATCTTCATACTCGCGCTCGACGCCAGTCTTGCCGATGAAGTGGGTACCGGCATAGTTACCTTTGTCGAGGGTCTTGACCTCTTCGGCATTGATGCGGCCGACATAACCCAGCACGTGAGACATGATGTCGGTATCGGGATAGTAGCGCAGCAGCTGCGCCTCGACCTCGATGCCCGGCAAACGATAGCGGTTGACCGCCAGCTGGGCGATCTGCTCTTCATCCAACTCGCTGAGCAAAAGCGCCGGCTGATAGGGTCGCTGCCGCTGCCGGGAGCGTTTCTTGAGAGAAACGATATCCGCGTCCGGCAGATCGAGAATATCCACCAATAAGTTCAAGGTCGCGTCCAGATCGTCGACGCGTTCCGGCACGATGGTCAGGTTGTAGGTAGGACGATTCTCTGCCAGCAGCTGACCGTCACGATCCATGAGCAGCCCGCGGGTCGGGGGCAGTGGCTCGACTCGGACACGATTCTTGTCGGAGCGGGTGATGAACACCTCGTGCTGAACCACCTGCAGGTAGAACAGGCGCCCCACCAGTCCTGCAGACATCAACAGGACCAGCACGACAGCCAGTATGGAACGGTTGCGAAAGACGCGAACTTCCTGCTCGGGATCCTTCAGGGTTTCGCGGCGTTTAGGCATGCAAGGTTTTCGTCTCGAAGTGGCTCAGGACAGTCATCATTTTGAATTAGCGATGATAAGGATGACTGACTAGCAGTGTCCAGGCCCGATAGAGCTGCTCGCATAGTAAAAGGCGTACTAATGGATGAGGCAATGTCAAAGGCGACAGGGACCAGCGCTGTTCCGCCTGAGCCGACAGCCGTGGCTCCAGTCCATCCGGCCCGCCTATCAGCAAGGCCACATCGCCCCCACGATGACGCCAGGCCTCTGCTTGCTGCGCTAGCTGCTGCGTAGACCAAGGCTGCCCGGTCACCTCTAAGGCAACGCGATGATCGCTCTCTCGCAGGCGCTCTCTCATGCGCTGCCCTTCCTGGGACACTGCCCGGGCCACGTCCGCATTCTTGCCTCGAGCCCCGGGGGCGATTTCGACTATCTCTAAGGCAAAATCCCGAGGCAGGCGCTTGCGATACTCGCCAACGCCCTGTTCTACCCAGCTTGGCATACGCTGACCCACGGCGAGCAGGCGTACCTTCATGCCTGGCCTCCGCGCACCTCCTCCTCTCCGTTGCTGGGCAGATCGGACCATAAACGCTCAAGATCGTACAGACGCCGGGCATCCGGCAGCATGACATGCACGACCACATCCCCTAGATCCACCAGCACCCAGTCGGCGCCTGCTCCGCCTTCGACGCCCAGAGGCCTTATGCCCGCTTCCTTGGCCTTTTCGACGACGTTCTCCGCTAGCGCGCTCACATGACGTGTCGAGGTACCGTTAGCGATTACCATGGTATCGGTAACGCTGGTCAGTGCAGCGACGTCAAGCTCGGTAATATCCTGACCCTTGAGTTCTTCCAGGGCTCCCACGGCCAATATCTTCAATGCTTCGTTTTGCATAGCTCCTCGAGTGTAAGACCACCGTACAAGGTCACATTCTACCTTCATGTCACCGCCTAGCGGTAAAGACTGCGGGATTGAATATAGGTTTCCACCGTATTTGGCAAGAGATACCGCACGCTAAGCCCCGCCTGCAGACGCCGACGCAGTTCGGTTGCGGATATATCCATGCGGCTGGGCAAACGCAGATGTAAAAGACGCCCCGCCGGTGTTGCAAACAGATTCGCAGCATCACCCACTTCGCGCCCCTCGATCAACGCTTGCAACGCCGGACTCGGCGCCGCGGTGTGGCCTGGGCGCGCGATCACAACCAAATGCGCCAGCTCGAAGAGTCGACCTGGATCCTGCCATTCGGTGAGTTTGAGGAAGGCATCGACGCCCAGCGCCATTACCAGCCGTGTTTGGCCACCGAACTCATTTCGTAAGGAAGCCAGCGTATCGACGGAATAGGAAGGCCCTGATCGACCCAGCTCGCGATCATCGGCACAGAGTCCTGGGGTATCGCCTATGCCTGCCTCGAGCATTTCTAGGCGATTCACCGCAGCGACACCCGGCGCCCCCGATGGGGGGGCATGTGGGCCGGAATCATGTGCACTCGATCAAGCGCCAGGATCTCCTTGAGCTCGACGGCACTACGTAAATGGCCGTGATGCACGGGATCGAAGGTCCCCCCCAGCATCGCGATTTTCCTCATGGGGGCAGCCGAACCGACCTCAGCTGCGCACATGGCCATCCCCAAGCACCACGTACTTGCGGGTAGTCAGGCCTTCCAGACCCACCGGCCCCCGGGCATGAAGCTTGTTGGTGGAAATGCCGATCTCGGCGCCGAGGCCATACTCGAAGCCGTCGGCAAAACGGGTCGAGGCATTGACCATCACCGAACTGGAATCCACCTCCGCCAAGAAACGTCGTGCCAGGGTATAGGATTCGGTGACGATGGCATCGGTATGCTGGGAACCATAGCATTCGATATGGGCCATGGCAGCATCGATGCCATCGACCACGCGAATGGCGAGAATGGGCGCCAGATATTCCGCCTGCCAGTCTTCTTCGCTGGCCAACGTAATGTCCGGCAATGCCTCCCGAGCACGCTCGCAGCCACGCAGCTCGACCTGATGAGGCGCATAGGCCTCGGCTAGACGAGGCAGCAGCTCAGAAGCGATCGGCGCATCCAGCAGCAGCGTCTCCAGGGTGTTGCAGGTGCCATAGCGCTGGGTTTTGGCATTGAGCGCGATGGCCAGCGCCTTGTCGAGATCGGCACTGGCATCGACGTATACATGACAGACGCCATCCAGATGCTTTATCACCGGCACCCGGGCTTCCTGTGACACTCGCTCGATCAGGGATTTCCCGCCTCGGGGAATGATGACATCGACGTATTCCGGCATAGTAATGAGACGTCCGACCGCCGCCCGCTCTGTGGTTGCCACTACCTGCACCGCCATCTCGGAAATATCGGCCTGCGTTAGCCCCTTGGCGATACAGTCCGCAAGGGCTGCATTGCTGTTCCGGGCCTCGGAACCGCCGCGCAAAATGCAGGCATTGCCTGCCTTGAGGCACAGGCTGGCGGCCTCCACTGTTACATTGGGGCGCGATTCGTAAATGATCCCGATCACGCCGATGGGTACACGCATCTGCCCCACTTGAATACCGCTGGGTAGTGTACGCAGGCCATCGATTTCGCCTACTGGATCGGACAAGTTGGCAACCTGTGTCACGCCTTCGATCATGGCGTCTATGCGCGTATCGTTAAGCGTGAGTCGATCGAGCATGGCGTCATCAAGACCGTTGGCACGGGCACGCTCCAAATCTCGAACGTTGGCTTCGATCAACGTGACGCGCGCTGCATCGAGCTGGGCAGCAATGGCGACCAGCGCAGCATTCTTGGCCCCGGCTCCCGCACCCCGCAAATGCGTACTGGACCGACGAGCCTGAGCCCCTAGGGTGTTCATGTAGGCATCAATATCGGCGTTGCCGGACATGTTATCGATCATATTGTATGGTGACATGCCGGTAAGATTCTCCAGAGTGCTTGGCATGGCAAAAGCCACTTGAGCGTCATTATCAAAATGAAAAGCAACAGACGTATCGTTCTAATGGGACAGGTATCGTACAGTATCCGTCATCACGAAATGAGATGCATGATAAGGCACCATGGAGAGCAAGTTCAAAAACGGGCTTTATCGCCTCACCCTGCTGTTTGCCGCAACTACTCTACTGCTGCTGGCCACTACGCCTCAGGATAGCGTATCTCGAGTACTATTGAGCGTCATCGGCATTGGTTTGGGTCTTGTTGCCTTGGAGCGTCGCCGCCTGGTCGTCTTTCCCGGCACGTTTGCGCCACTGCTGCTTGGCCTATCCCTGACGTTGTTCCTATGGCTGGCGCCGGAGCGTCATCTGCCCTGGCTATGGCTGTGGGCTGTGGTACTCATTCTGCCTCAACCCCCCTGGCTCTGGTTATTGCAAGGCGTGCTAGCCTTCTCATGCTGGTGGCAGGTAGCACTGAATATCGATATCGAACAAGGTCTGTTGGCACTCGCCATATTGATTACATCGATGATAATGAGCTTTACCCATAGCTTGACAGAACTGCCGCTACAGTCCGGTTTGACACGGCGGACGCGCCTAACCTGTGAGCGCTCGCTGCACTCGGGGCGGCAATTGGCTCACGAATTGCCACTCGAAACAACCCGATGCAGCCGTGAGGGCAGTTACGGTGAACTGCTTTTGCTGCGCTGTTCCTGGCGCGATCAGCAAGCCATGCTGGATATGCTCGTAAGCGCCACCTGCAGTTACGAAGCCTGTTTCCAGCTCGACAATCGTACCCTTGCGACACTGATGGTCAGCCGTGACATCGAGACTGGCCGCAAACGGCGTGATGCCCTGCTTGCCACATTGCCGACGGTCGTCAAGATACGCTGTGCCAGTCTGGTGCCTTCGCTACTGCTTGAGCCCCAACTCAAGGCGCTCGATCAGCAACAACGCTCGATAGTCATTCTGGAAGAGAACAACTGATGTCGACTCGCAGCGTCATGAATCCTTGGTCATCCCGCCTTACTCTGCTGGCCTATATCAGTGGCGCCTCGCTGCTCACAGGCTATGCCATATGGAATTATCTGATGGGCGCCTATGGGCGTATCCTGCTGCCGGCTTTACTTGCACTGCTGTTGGGAGGCGCCCTCTTCCTGCGCTCGATCAACAGAGACGATCACCGGCTCTGTGCCTACCTGACGCTGATCAGCTGCTATCTACTGATTGCCATCGAGCTACCTACCCTGGGGAATTCATCGCGGCTGTGGCTTGGACTGCCGCCAATTTTGACCCTTCTGCTATTGCCGCTGGGATCGGCGCTCCTGCTCAACCTGATAATGGCGCCAGTCTGGCTGACATTGATCGAACAGAAGTCGCTGCTTCTCGACAACACCTTGTACTATCTGGCACTAGTAAGCGTGGCGGCGCTGCCTCATTGGTTACGCCGGCAGCGCGAAACACTGCTGAGCGCTACGGATACTCTGGACCAGCAGTGTGATGCGCTGTCACAGTCTGCGTTGATCGAACGCCTTTACGCCGAAGTCGAACGCGCCAGAACGATGCAGCGACCCCTAGCCGCCTTGATCATTCACTTGCCGCAGCTGGAAATGGCGGATGAGCAATTCGGCAGCACGCTACTGCACAGCCTGCTGGAGCGCATCTGCCATACCATACGCAGCTGTTGTCGTTATCATGACCCCCTGGGGCGCCATCAGGCCCAACGATTCTGGCTGCTGCTTCCGGACACCGGCGAAGCCGGCGCCTTGATCGTGCGCGAGCGCCTGTTGAGCGCCCTGGGGCGGGAAGTCTTCGCCGAGACCGGCGCCATCCAGTCCCGTATTCGCGCCTGCCACCTACTACCCGACGAAGATGCAGTGCATTTCGAACAGCGTCTGCTCGCAAACGGCCTCAAGCTGATGGAGCCCATGTCTTGAATGCAACGGAGTGGCTACAGAATCTTGCACCCTCACCCCTTTGGCTGCTTTTTTTCATCGCCGTCATTTCCCTGGCTGAATCATTGGCCCTCATCGGCCTGGCGGTTCCAGGCGTCGTTCTGATTACCGCCGCGGCTTCCCTCGCCGGGCACTACGATCTATCGATCGCACTGGTTCTTTTATGTGCGTTCCTGGGCGCTGTGATCGGCGATGGCCTAAGTTTTCTTTTCGGCCATACCCAGCGTGAACGGATACCCTTGCTCTGGCCGTTTCGTCAGCACCCAGAATGGCTAAAACGAGGGACGAATTTTTTTGAACGCTATGGCGTGCTGTCCGTGCTGATTGGACGCTTTGTTGGCCCCGTACGTCCCATCGTTCCCATGGTTGCTGGCATGATGCACATGCCCAGAAATCTTTTCATATGGTCCAATCTGGGCTCAGCGCTACTTTGGGCGCCGGCCTATCTGCTGCCCGGCTATCTGCTGGGCAAGACCTGGCAGCAGATGTTGACCATGCCGCCGGGTAGCGAAGGCTGGTTGATTCTATTGGCCGTTGCGGTGATCGCCCTGGCGCTGACGTTCTCGTTATTGCGCCATCAGCTGGCACGCGAAGGCTGGGTCTACCGTCAACTGGCCTATTCCGCTCAAGGCAGTCGCTGGCGGCGTGGACCATGGAGCGCTCTACGCTCGCCTCACCCTCGCGGAGAATTCCCCCTGGCGTCGCTGGTGCTATTGTTCATCAGCATGCCAGCCCTGGGAGGATGGACACTTTGGGTACTCGAGCAGCAAGGCCCCCTACCCATGGACTTGAGCCTGCAGGGCCTGATCGATGGGCTGACAAGCCCGACTCTGATTCAGATTGCCGAGTGGATGGCGGAAGCCGGCGATACACTAGGGGTCATCGCCCTGATACTGCCCTGGACGGTATGGCTGATTTATCGACACCAGCATGCAGCGTTGTTTCATCTGCTAGGCGGGCTTGGTGGCATTGCCCTGGCCAATACGCTATTCAAGCACCTGGCGGGGCGCGCACGCCCGGACGTACCGGACTATCTTGCCGGCTCCTTTTCCTATCCCAGCGCTCACACCTCCACGGCGGTCGTGCTGTATGGGTTGGCGGCTGCGTTTGTGGCGGAAACGCTCCCCTCTCGGTATCGAGCGCTGGCCTATTGGGCTGCCATCGCCATCTGCATCCCCATGGCGCTATCTCGGCTGATCATCGGTGTGCATTGGTTCAGCGATCTGGTGGGCGGCGCCTTGCTGGGACTGATGACCTGTGCGCTGGTACGCATCAGCTATCATGGCTTTGCCACCCGGCCCCTGGACAGACCACCTTGGGTAGCACTTGGTCTGACTACATTGGCCCTGCTCGCGGCCCGCATTTTCTGGCTGCCACCGGTTTAACCAAAGGCGAGCCAGATACCCACCCCAATCATCAAGGTACCGGCGATACGGTTGAGCAAACGCACGTTACCACCCTTGGCCAGCAGCCGACTCGCGCTGCGCCCGCCGCCGGCGTACAGCAACAGACAAAGAAGCTCGATGGACAGGATCATCGCGATCAGTGTCGCAAGCTGTGGCGCCAGCGCCAGGGAAGGATCGAGAAACGGCGGCAGTAGCGCGATGAAGAACGCCCAGCCCTTGGGGTTGGCAATGGCGGTAACGAAGCCTTGGGTCAAGAGATGCAGACGCGATACATCAGCCTGGGCACCGGGCTCCAGAGGTATCGCCATGCGTCCGCGAGAGCGCCACATCATGATCCCGAGATAGGCCAGATAAACGCCTCCGATACCCTTGAAGATCGCGAACAGCATCGGCTGGCGTAGCATCAGGGTGGCAACTCCGGCACCGGCGGCAATCGCCACCAGGGCCACCCCCATCAACTCGCCGAACATCATCCACAGCGCACGTTTTACCCCCACGGTCATGCCCAGCACCATGGACAGGGTCATGCACATGCCCGGGGTCAAGGACACCATGAAAAAGGTGGGAATGAAGACCGACAGCAACGATAGATTGATCATCCGGCTCCCCTCAACCGACTACTCTCCCCAGCGTGGCATCAGCCGATGCTCGATTCCCAGTTGATTGAGGATGCGGGCCACGATGAAATCGATCAGATCGTCGACGCTTTCGGGCTGATGATAGAAACCCGGGGCCGCGGGCAAGATCGTGACGCCCAGCCGTGCCAGGGTCAGCATGTGCTCGAGATGAATCGCGGACAGCGGCGACTCCCGGGGCACCAGAATCAACTGGCGATGCTCCTTCAAGGCCACATCCGCGGCCCGCTCGATCAGATTGTTGCTGGCACCGGTCGCCACTGCCGAGAGCGTGCCGGTGGAACAGGGGCAGACCACCATGGCCGCACTGGCCCCAGAGCCGGAGGCCACCGGCGCCATCCAGTCCTCCCGAGCGAAACAGCGAATCTGGTGCGGGACCGCACGGCTGCGCGCACTCAAGGCATCGGCCAGCTTGTCCGGCTGGGCCGGCAGCTTTTCCGTGGTTTCGGTGGCAATGACCATGTGCGCCGCCTTGGAGATCATCACCCAGACCTCGTGTCCTGCTGCTACCAGACAGTCGATCAGACGCAGACCGTATTGGGCGCCAGAGGCACCGGTCAAGGCCACGGTGACCGGCGCCTTGAAGCCTGATGCAGCCGACTCATTCATGCGCATCATCCATGAATGGCCTCAAGGGCAGCCAAAAGCTTTTCATGAATGCCACCGAAGCCGCCGTTGGACATGATGACGATACGATCATTGCGGCGCGCCTGATCGGCCAGGGTGGCGACGAGTTCATCAATGTCATCGACTCGTTCAGCCGGCACCGGACTGGTCGAGAGCACGTCATCCAGAGACCAGTCGAGCCCCGGCGGTTGATACCACCAGACCCCATCCGAGGCGGCAACGCTTTGCGCCAGGCGACCCTTGAGAGTGCCCAAACGCATGGTGTTGGAGCGCGGCTCGATCACCGCCAGCAAGCGCCCGGAAGGGGTCGCGGCGCGTAGTCCTTCGAGGGTGCCGGCAATCGCCGTCGGATGATGAGCGAAGTCGTCGATGACCTGAATACCGCCGATCTCACCGCGCACCTCCTGGCGCCGGCGCGGGGTTTCGAAACGCGAAAGCGCTGCACAGCCTCGTGCCAGATCGACACCACAGGCCCCCGCCGCCGCCAGCGCACCCAGCGCGTTGCGCGCATTGTGCTCGCCGGTCATCGTCCAATCGACAATGGCGTCCTCACCGGCATGAATGACGCGAAACCGGCTGGCGTCCTCGCGCTCCAGGATTAGCTGCCAGGGGCTTTCATCCTGGCGACCGAAATGCTCGACCGGGCTCCAGCAGCCCATTTCAAGCACCCGGGCCAGCGCTGGCTCGCCATCCGCCACCAACAGCCGTCCTTGCGAGGGCACGGTACGCACCAGATGATGAAACTGGCGCTCGATCGCCGCCAGATCGGGAAAAATGTCCGCGTGATCGAACTCGAGATTATTGAGCACCGCCACGTCGGGGCGGTAGTGCACAAACTTCGAGCGCTTGTCGAAGAAGGCGGTATCGTATTCGTCCGCCTCCACCACAAACGGCCCTTCAACGTCGCCCAAGCGGGCCGAGACGCCAAAGTTGCGTGGCACGCCACCGATCAGAAAACCCGGTATTTGGCCGGCGCTTTCGAGCAGCCAGGCCAGTAGGCTGGCAGTGGTGGTCTTGCCATGGGTACCCGCCACGGCAATGACGCGGCGCCCGGGCAATACATGTTCGGCAAGCCATTGCGGCCCGGAGGTATAGGGCAGTTTGGCATCGAGCAGTGCTTCGACTTCCGCATTACCGCGGGACATGGCATTGCCCACCACCACAAGATCGGGTCGCGGGTTGAGATTCTCGGCGCGGTAGCCGTCGCAAAGCCGAATACCGGCTTCTTCGAGCTGTGTACTCATGGGCGGGTATACGTTGGCATCCGAGCCGCTGACATGATGACCCAGCTCGCGAGCCAGCAGCGCCAGACTGCCCATGAAGGTGCCGCAGATACCCAGAATGTGGATGTGCATCTTATCCCCAGGCGTTCAAGTGACTCGATTGAAATATCGAGCCGAAAAAGCAGACGAAAGTTGTATCAGCGCGTGAGCCTAGCATGGCGCCATATCACTCGCTAGACACTAACAGGATCATTCCGGGGATGCCGTGCAGCCAGGAGCGCTTTGGACTATGATGGCCGTCGATTTCTCAGGAGCAAAGGAAGCCCCATGGCTCAGCAAAATGCTTTCTACGCCCAGTCTGGCGGCGTCACCGCAGTGATCAACGCCAGCGCCTGTGGCGTCGCCGAGGCCTGTCGCGACTCGGATCAAATTGGCAAGCTCTATGCCGGACACAACGGGATCATCGGCGCCCTCACCGAAGATCTGATCGATGTTTCTCAGGAGTCTGATGAGGCCATCACCGCGCTACGCCACACCCCCGGCGGGGCGTTTGGTTCTTGTCGTTACAAGCTCAAGGACATCGAAACCCATCGTACCCAGTACGAACGGCTGATCGAGGTCTTCAAGGCTCACGATATTGGCTATTTCTTCTACAATGGCGGTGGCGACAGCGCGGATACTTGCCTCAAGGTCTCGCAGCTTTCGGAAAAGCTCGGCTATCCGTTGACCGCCATTCACGTGCCCAAGACCGTGGACAACGATCTGCCGATCACCGACAACTCTCCGGGTTTTGGCAGCGTAGCCAAGTATATCGCCACCTCGACTCGGGAAGCGGCGCTGGACATCGCCTCCATGTGCGCCACGTCCACCAAGGTATTCATCCTCGAAGTCATGGGACGCCATGCAGGCTGGATCGCCGCCGCTGGAGCACTGGCCGGTAACGGTGAAGGCGAGCCACCCCATTTGATCATCTTCCCGGAAATCGCCTTCGATCGCGAAGCGGTCATGGCTCGGGTCGAGGAGTCTGTCACACGCTATGGCTATTGCGTCATCGTGGTCTCCGAAGGGGCGCGCTATGAGGATGGCACTTTTCTGGCGGATGCGGGCAACACGGATGCCTTCGGTCATCGTCAGCTGGGCGGCGTCGCACCGACCCTGGCGGGCATGATCAAGCAGGATCTGGGTTACAAGTATCATTGGGCGGTGGCCGACTATCTGCAACGCGCCGCTCGCCATCTGGCCTCCAAAACCGATGTGGAGCAGGCCTATGCGGTGGGTCAGAAAGCCGTCGAACTGGCGCTTGCAGGCCAGAACGCCATGATGCCCGCGATCAAGCGCGTCAGCGAAGATCCCTATGAGTGGCAAATTGAACCGGCGCCCTTGGCGGAGGTCGCCAATCAGGAAAAATTCATGCCTCGGGACTTCATCCGAGAGGACGGCTTCGGCATCACGGAAGCCTGCCGGCGTTATCTGCTACCCCTCATTCAAGGCGAGGATTTTCCGCCTTTCGATGATGGCCTGCCCCGGGTGGCCAAGCTGAAGCTGGCAAAAGTGGAACGCAAACTGCCTGAGTTCACGCTTTAAAAAAGCGAGGCCTTGATCAAATTCGGCGCCCCGTTTTCGGGGCGTTGTCGTTTCTCTAATTCCATAGCCAGGACAGCAACAACAGCAGCAACAAAACGCCGGCAATCCCTTGCCAAAGTTTGACGGAATCCCAACGCATTGAAGGACGTGACGGAGTATTGGTCGTTGGCTCATGCGAATCACGCAATGAGTGGGCGAACTCGGAAAGCCGCCGAAAACGCTGCGCACGCTGGGGATCGAGCGCGCGGCGCAGGGCATCGTCAAGCGCTTCTGTTATCTTGACGTTTTTAGCTCGTGCGCTTCGATAAATCATCCGTTCCAACTCGGTATGACTACGCAACTGATGCGGCTTGAGCGCGTAGGGTAAATCCCGCACCAGCAACCAATAAATTGTCGAGGCCAGCGCATACTGATCGCTGCGACGGCCGACATCGATATCCAGCGCGTACTCCGGCGCACTGTGCTCGTTGAGCCCGACCTGACGCGCCAGCTCCTGGGCACTTCTATGGCCATCCCCCTCACGCCGATGACAGGCGCTGAAATCCGCCAGTACGACTTGATCCTGAGTATCGATGAGAATGCTGTCTGGGTGAATTCGCTGATGCAGTATCTCTCTACGATGCAGCGCCTGCACTCCTTTGATGAGCTGCCGAGCAATATCCAACCGCTGATCCAGGCTCGCCCGTGGATTGCGCCGACACCAGCTGCTTAGCGTGACGCCGTCCACGAACGCCATCAGGTAGTAGAGATAGCATCTTGGGCGCACACGCGCAATGACCTTGACTACAAAGGGCGAATGGACCCATTCGACGACCCATTGCTGCAACAAAAAATGTTCAAGATAGGCATTGCGGCTGGACAGCTCCGGACTCGGGGCCTTGAGCACCATTTCTTGTTGGGTGCGCGCATCCCGTACACGATAGGTTCGACTCTGAGCGGTACGGGCCAGCACGGCTTCCACCAGGAGCCCATCGAGACGATCACCTACCGCGCACTCCGGCGGAACCGGCAATCGGCCATTGAGCCGTTGAGAATTCTCAGCGTCTTCTTCGGCCAGATGGTCTATACGCACGAGTTGAAAGCAGAACTGCCCCGATCCATAGCCGCGTTCCGCAGCGCGTGCCTGGGCGGCCTTGGCAAGACGTTCACAGGCTGCATCCAGATCGCTGACATCGATGCGAATCAGCTGCATGTAATCCGATGGCATCAACGTGCCACCAACTGCCCGGGTGGTGAACAGGAAAAGATCACCCTGCTTGAGGGACATGCACTGGTAGTCGATATTCAGCTTGCCATCCAATCCTAGCGCCCGGGTAGGATAGCGGTAGCCGCCAAGCTCGGTGACATGATCGCAACTGAGCTGCTCGAACTCGGCTCCGCGCAGACGAAATACCAGGGTATCGCCTATGTGAAACAGATGGCCCTCGGTGCCATGCAACACCAGCGCCGATAATGAGCTGACGTAGCTGCCTTCTACCAGATGACGGCTTTGACTATGACTCCAGCTGTTTAGCGCTTGCAGTACCCGCGTCACCGAGGTCTTGATATCCCAATGCGCCGGCGTCGAATAATAATCCGCAAGAAAACCGCGCAAACTGAGATCGCCGGCCTGTTTGGCAATGACATTATGAGCGGTGGAGTCACCGATCAACGCACAGGCGCCCTTGTTATCCAGAGTAACGCCTTGGGGCAGATTCACCGCCATTGAGCTACGATGATGGCGATGTTCTGGTGTTGCGAAGGCCTGGCCATAACTCAAAGACAAGCCGTGCTTGGCCAAGATATCTCTCCTCGGGTCATTGTGCGCCGCCATGATACACCTCGTATCATGGCAAGACCGGTAGACCAATGGTGGATGAGAGCGTTTGATCCAAGACTGCCTTGATTGGCAATCCTCACCGCCAGTTCGTATAATTCAGCAAATTTTTGCCTCCTCTATACAGCCAACCTCAAGGACTCGACATGAGCTACAGCAAGATTCCCACCGGCAAGGAGCTTCCACATGACATCTACGTTGTCATCGAAATTCCGGCCAACCACGCGCCGATCAAGTATGAGATCGATAAGGACATGGATGCGCTGCTGGTCGATCGGTTCATGACCACCCCCATGTTCTATCCGGCCAACTATGGCTTCATTACCAATACCCTGGCAGATGATGGCGATCCCTTGGATGCCCTGGTAGTTACGCCCTACCCGATCCAGGCTGGCTGCGTGATTCGTGCCCGTCCGGTAGGTATTCTCAACATGAGCGATGAAGCCGGTGAAGATGCCAAGTTGATCTGCGTGCCCCACAGCAAGCTGGCGCCAGCCTATGACAATGTGAAGGAAGTGACCGATCTGCCCGAATTGCTGCGTCAGCAGATCGCCCACTTCTTCGAGAATTACAAGGATCTCGACAAGGGCAAGTGGGTCAAGATCGATTCCTGGGATGGTGTCGAGGCCGCACACGCCGCGATCGAGAAATCCGTCGCCGCCTTCGGCAAAGAGTAACGTTCGGGCCCAGGCCTACTGATACTGATTTTCGCCGCTGCAAACACAAGGCCGTCTGGAAGGACGGCCTTGTTCGTTTACTGTCTTGTTCCCTTTTAACGTGTAGTAGCCTCGATGGCAGCCTGCACTGCCGGCTCACTAAGCCGCCTTTCAAGTTCACCGTCCCGAATGGAGGCAGGGGTCACCCGGGTAATGTCGGCTGCGTTGCTGGCGCTGGTATCAGTTTGAGCAGGCTCGGGTTCATCGCTTTGAGGCTCAACCCTGGTAGGTGGCTCGACCTCTATCCCTTCGACGTTTTGCGCCATCGTATTGGTAAGCTTTGCAGCATTTTGAATGTAGTTCGCCAATAACAGCGAATGGTTGGCGAACATTCCAAAACCGGTGCCGTTGAGTACCACCGGGCTCCACAGTCGACGCTGTGCCAACTTAAGCTCCGCAATCAAACGACCGAGGGTTTCTTTACCGCCGGCTTTGGCAATCACGTCGGCATAATCCCGCTCTACTGCCTGTAAATAGTGCAGCAAAGCCCAGGTCTCCCCTCGCGCAGCAAAGAAGGTGTTGTCGATTTGAAGCCAAGGAGTCGCGTCAGGCAATTCACTTTCATCGACCCCCAGCTCACGCAATGCCTCGGGATCATCGACGCTGGCCGACAGGCGGCGGGTCAGTTCCTCGAGCCGTTGACCTGCCTTGTTCAGCCACTGCGACAGGGCGTCGCCGTTGTCGGCAAAACCGGACATTCCTGGGTTGTCGAAGCTCAGCAGATAGCCATGAAGCGTGGTAAGCGCCCGCCGATAAGGCTTCTCTGCGCCGGGAAAGAGCCAGTCGCGACTGTCGCTGTCGAGTGCCTCTGCGGCATCGTTCAACAACGAGGTATCGCCGGCACCGAATGAAGGTAGCGCCTGGGTCAACAGACGTGCCTGAGAAAGCACGCCATACTCCCAGCTTGGCATGTTATCCAGCCATACGCCTGGAGGCAGCATGTCATTGCGTATATAGCCTCCAGGCTTTTCAAGCAGTGTCTCGATCGTCGCGTTCAGTGTCGCTGTCATCACCGTTCCCCGCGCCCCGGACTCCATCGGCTGTTCGCGCTGCTTGAGCACGGCTTGGGTGACGTCGAAACTGCCCGGGCGCTGACTCCACCAGATGCCAAGCCCCAGGCAGATTACGAGATAGAGTATCAGGAGTATTAATAACGGCTTCCATATCCAGTCATACTCGGGGCGTTCGAGCACATCGGTACGGTATTTACGCTTGCGAAAGATTGCCATGTTCGCGACGTCCTCTGCGTGACGATTGATGAGTAATTCCTTGCTAAGAGTATCCTATCATGAGGCTTCAGGCGCATTTATGCCCCGTAACGATAGTGGTTTGCCATGCTGTGACAAACACTGTTCGGCAACATTACCTCAGCCACGAATTGTGCGACTGGACAAATGAAACCTTTTTCGTCACACTCCGCCATCGTTGGCTTATTTGGCGCCCAAGTGCGTCGACTTGCAGAATCCTGCCGCCATCTCGACAGATATAGAACAGGTTAACAGCGTCATTCAAGGACTCTCATGGCCCGAATTCTGGTACTCAACGGTCCTAACCTGAACTTGCTGGGCACCCGCGAGCCTCACGTCTACGGTAGCGTTACTTTAGACGACATTCGCTTGCGCATGACTGCTCGCGCTCTCGATACAGGCCATCAGCTCGACTGGCTGCAATCCAACGCCGAATACGAGCTAATCGAGCGCATCCACGCTGCGCGCAATGATGCCACCGACTTCATCCTGATCAATCCTGCCGCTTTCACTCATACCAGTGTAGCGCTGCGCGATGCGTTGACCGCCGTGGCACTGCCTTTTATCGAGCTGCATTTATCCAACGTGCACGCTCGAGAGCCTTTCCGTACGCACTCTTATTTCTCCGATGTGGCCGAGGGCGTCATCTGCGGCTTCGGTGCTGACAGCTACGAGCTGGCATTGAGCGCCGTTCTACTGCGTCTGGACTCGTCCCCGTCCTGAACCATCCCAACTTCTTTTTCATTCTCAAGAGACACCATCATGGACATCCGCAAGGTCAAGAGACTGATCGAACTGCTCGAAGAATCCGATATCAGCGAAATTGAAATACAAGAAGGCGAAGAATCGGTACGCATCAGTCGACATAACCAGGGGGGCATAACCAACCCATGCCAATGCCCAACTGGGGGCCCCACTGCTATGCCTCAGCCGGCATTTCCCGCTGAAACCGCCAAGGAGCCGGCCGAATCCCAAGTCCTGGAGCAACCGACAGGCCATGCTGTGACTTCTCCCATGGTTGGCACCTTCTATCGTGCTTCCGCCCCCGGCGCCAAACCGTTCGCCGAGGTGGGTCAGCGTATCAAGAAAGGGGATCCCATCTGTATCGTCGAGGCGATGAAGATGATGAACCAGATCGATGCAGATCAAGATGGCGTCGTCGAAGCTATTCTGGTCGAGGACGGCGAACCGGTGGAATTCGACCAACCCATGCTGATCATTTCCTGACCAATGGACACCCCCATGCTGGACAAGGTACTCATCGCCAACCGAGGCGAGATCGCCCTGCGTATCCTGCGGGCATGTAAGGAGCTGGGCATTCGCACCGTCGCCGTGCACTCCAAGGCCGATCGTGAATTGATGCACGTGCGTCTGGCGGATGAAACGGTATGCATTGGTCCCGCCTCATCGGCCCAATCCTATCTCAACATTCCGGCCCTCATCAGCGCTGCCGAGGTGACCGATGCCAGTGCCATTCATCCTGGCTACGGTTTTCTCTCCGAGAATGCCAACTTCGCCGAACAGGTCGAGCGCTCCGGGTTCGTATTCATCGGCCCTCGCGCCGAGACAATTCGCTTGATGGGTGACAAGGTCAGCGCTATCGCCACAATGAAGGCAACAGGAGTGCCGACGGTGCCCGGCTCCGATGGTCCGCTGCCGGATGACGATGATGAGGCAATAATCGCCACGGCTCAGCGCATCGGTTATCCGGTGATCATCAAGGCGGCAGCAGGTGGTGGCGGTCGCGGAATGCGCGTGGTGCACAGCGAAGAAAGTCTGCTTTCCTCGATCAGCGTGACCCGCAACGAGGCCAACGCTGCCTTCGGTGATGGCACGCTATACATGGAAAAATTTCTCGAACGCCCGCGCCATGTCGAAATACAGGTGATCGCCGATGGGCAGGGCAATGCTATCCATTTGTATGATCGCGACTGCTCCTTGCAACGGCGCCACCAAAAAGTGCTTGAAGAAGCGCCTGCGCCGCATATCGACCCGGACGCCCGCGATCGGGTGCTCAAATCCTGTACCGATGCCTGTATTGAAATCGGTTATCGCGGTGCCGGTACCTTCGAGTTTCTCTATGAGAACGGGGAATACTTTTTCATCGAGATGAACACGCGGGTCCAGGTCGAGCATCCTGTCACGGAGATGGTTACCGGCGTCGATATCGTAAAAGAGCAGTTGCGTATCGCCTCCGGCCTACCGCTGTCGGTCAAGCAGGAGGATGTCAAGCTTCATGGCCATGCCTTCGAGTGTCGTATCAACGCCGAAGATGCGCGCACCTTCATACCTTCTCCGGGCAAGGTCACGCTCTATCACGCGCCTGGCGGGCTCGGCGTGCGTATGGATTCCCATCTGTACACCGGCTATACCGTACCGCCCTACTATGATTCCTTGATCGGCAAGTTGATCACCTGGGGCGAGGATCGAAGCATAGCCCTCACCCGTATGCGCAATGCTCTGGATGAGCTGCTTGTGGATGGCATTCGCTCCAATATTGATTTGCAGAAGGATCTTGTTCGCGACACTCATTTTCAGGAAGGTGGCGTGAATATCCACTACCTCGAGAAGAAGTTGGGTGGCTGATCATGCCCTGGTTACAACTCAAGGCCCGGGTAGCTCCGGAGCAGGCCGATACCCTGGAAGAGCTGCTGATCGCTGAGGGCGCCTCGGCGATCACACTGCAGGATGCTCAGGACGATCCGGTCTTCGAGCCGGACCTTGGCACGACACCGCTATGGCAAGAGACGGTGCTGACCGGGCTGTATGACGATCTCGATCATATCGAGGCCATGCTCGAACGCGTCCATCAAGCCTGGACGCTGGCCGTCGCCGATGATCCCTGCCCTGAGATCGAGTACGAGCTGCTCGATGATCGGGATTGGCAGCGGGAATGGATGGACAGTTTTGTTCCCCTGCGGATGGGCAAACGGCTGTGGATCGTCCCTAGCTGGCACGACGCGCCGGACCCGAAAGCAGTGAACCTGCTGCTCGATCCAGGCCTGGCTTTCGGTACCGGCACGCATCCCACCACGGCATTGTGCCTGGAATGGCTCGACGAACTTGCCGAAAAAATCGAATTTGATCACAAGAACATTCTCGATTTTGGCTGCGGCTCAGGCATATTGGCCATTGCGGCACTTAAACTGGGTGCCACCTGCGCCTTGGGAACCGACATCGATCCCCAGGCGCTCATCGCCAGTCGCGACAATGCTCAGCGCAATGGCATCGTTGATTCGCAGTTCGAACTTTTTCTACCCGATCAATTGCCCAAGGGAACGGAAAATATCGTGCTGGCCAATATTCTTGCCGGGCCTCTGATCGAACTTGCGCCGATCATCGCTGCCAGGGTGGCATCCGGCGGCCATCTCGTACTGTCAGGCATTCTGGCCAAGCAGGCTGACGAGGTGCTGGACGCCTATCGCAATCAGGGCCTGCACATGGAGTTACCCGTCGAGCGCGAGGGTTGGGTGCGTTTGAGCGGTTGTCGCAGCGTCTAATAGTCTAATTAAAATGGCCTTCAATCTTGGCCTGGTGATGAGTATCATGGCTTCCCCCTCTTAGTTCGAGATCCCGAGTCACGATGCCCGCTACCGCCCGCGTCGAGCCGCCCGCTATTGGCCCTTATCGTTTACCCAACCGGGTAATATTGGCTCCCATGGCCGGCGTTACCGATCGTCCTTTTCGCCAGCTGTGTCGCTCTCTTGGGGCTGGCTGGTGGTATCTGAAATGGTCACCGCTGACTCAAGCCTGTGGCATACGCGCAAGTCCCGTTCGCGGCTCGATCACGCCGGCGAGCCGGGGCCGCGGGCGGTGCAGATTGCCGGTGGCGATCCTCACATGCTGGCTGAAGCGGCGCGTCTCAATCAAGCACGCGGCGCCCAGATCATCGATATCAACATGGGCTGTCCGGCAAAGAAGGTGTGCAACAAGGCAGCGGGCTCTGCTCTTCTACGCGATGAGCATCTGGTGGCAGAGATACTTCATGCAGTGGTAGGCGCCGTCAGCGTTCCAGTAACGTTGAAAATACGCACCGGCTGGTGCAGTGCCAGCATCAACGCTCCAAGAATAGCCCGACTGGCGGAAGAGAGCGGCATTCAGGCGCTTGCGGTACATGGCCGCACCCGGGAACAACGCTACTCCGGTGAGGCAGAATATGACACTATCGCCGCCATCAAGGCTTCGGTAAGCATTCCTATATTCGTTAATGGCGATATTGCCTCACCGGAGAAAGCCGCCCAAGTACTGGACTATACTGGTGCGGATGCGGCGATGATCGGTCGTGGCGCCCAAGGCAACCCCTGGATATTTCGACAGATCGATCACTATCTTGGTACTGGCGAACATCTCCCTGAACCAGATTGGTCAGAGCGAGGACGTGTAATGAATCAACATCTCGACAACCTGTATGCGTTCTATGGTGACTACATGGGTGTGCGTATCGCACGCAAGCATATTGGCTGGTATCTGAGCACTTGTGAAAATGCCAAATCGCTCAGAACAGGCTTCAATACCTTGGAGTCCCGGATCGAGCAGCAACATTTTGTCGAATCGCTATGTCGACAGTTGCATTCAACATCCATGGAGAGGATCAGCGCAGCATGACCAGTTCAGCTTTTTCTACCACTCATGTGATCGATGAATTCGCCAACGTCTCGCCATGCCGCAAGCAAACGCTACGAGAAGCCGTGGATGAAGCCATGCAGTCCTATTTCACTCATCTCGATGGCGGCAACGTTAGTGATCTTTATGCCATGGTCATGACGGAAGTCGAAGTACCGTTACTCAATGCAGTAATGACCTACGCGGACGGCAATCAAACCCGAGCTGCAGGCATACTGGGGCTTAATCGCGGCACACTGCGCAAGAAGCTCAAGCAGTACGATCTGATCTGACGTGCTTTTCGAAGGGAGCTATTGGCTGGCTCCTGCTTTCTCCTCACTGCGACATTGGATTATCATGACCGCCCCTTCTTCCTACTCTTTTTCAGATCCAGCTTCGATGATGGTAAAACGCGCACTGATCAGCGTCTCAGACAAGACAGGCATCGTCGATTTTGCGCGTCAGCTCAACGAGCGTGGCATTGAACTGTTGTCCACCGGCGGTACCTACCGTCTACTCAAAGAGCATGGCATCGCGGTAACCGAAGTATCCGAACATACCGGCTTTCCGGAAATCATGCAGGGACGCGTCAAGACGCTACACCCCACCATTCATGGTGGCATTCTCGGCCGTCGTGGTCAGGATGACGAAGTGATGGCCAAGCATGACATAGCGCCTATCGATCTAGTGGCGGTGAACCTTTATCCTTTCGCTGCCACCATCGCCAAGCCTGACTGTACCTTGATCGATGCCATCGAGAATATCGATATCGGCGGCCCTGCCATGCTGCGCGCCTGTGCCAAGAATCATGCCTATACGACGGTAGTAGTGGATAGCGACGACTATCCCCGGGTGCTTGAGGAATTGAAATCTCAAGATGGTTCGGTCAGCGACGCTACCCGCTTTGATCTGGCGGTCAAGGCTTTTGAGCATACCGCTGGCTACGATGGCGCCATCGCCAACTACCTTGGCGGCGTGATTCAGGGTAACGAAAGCCGCTTGCCGCGCACGTACAATCTACAGTTTTACAAGAAACAATCGATGCGCTATGGCGAGAACCCGCATCAGCAGGCGGCATTTTATGTCGAACCGAATGCTAGTGAAGCGAGTGTTGCCACCGCTTTGCAGCGTCAAGGAAAGGCGCTCTCTTTCAACAACGTGGCGGATACCGACGCCGCCTTCGAGTGCGTGAAGGCCTTCACGGAAACCGCCTGCGTCATCGTCAAGCATGCCAACCCTTGCGGCGTGGCCCTCGGCAAAAGCGCCTTGGAAGCCTACGAGAAAGCCTTTGCGACGGATCCAACCAGCGCCTTTGGCGGTATCATTGCCTTCAACGTTCCCTTGGATGCAGCGACAGCACGGGCAATCATCGATCGGCAGTTCGTCGAGGTGATCATCGCGCCAGGCATCAGCGACGACGCTGCGGCCATCGTGGCCGAAAAGGCCAATGTGCGCCTACTTGATACCGGTGACAATTGGCCAGGCGAGCGCCAGTATGCCCACGACTTCAAGCGCGTCAACGGCGGGATGCTGGTACAGGATCGCGACCTGGGCACTGTCGGGCGGAATGAGCTCAAGGTGGTGACCGAACGCGCGCCCACCGAACAGGAACTACGCGATCTGGCCTTTGCCTGGAAGGTTGCCAAATACGTCAAATCCAACGCCATCGTCTATGTAAAACAAGGCCAGACCATCGGGGTTGGTGCGGGTCAGATGAGCCGGGTCTACTCGGCGCGCATAGCGGGAATCAAGGCAGCAGATGAAGGACTCGAAGTGCCTGGCTCGGTCATGGCATCGGATGCTTTCTTCCCTTTTCGCGACGGCATCGATGCAGCGGCCAGTGCCGGTATTACCGCGGTAATCCAGCCTGGGGGGTCGATGCGCGATCAGGAAACGATCGATGCGGCCAACGAGGCAGGCATCGCCATGGTGTTTACGGGGATGCGTCACTTCAAGCATTGAAAGCTCCTGCCGCAACCCGCTGGTAGGATGGGGAAGCCGCGAACAAGCCTTCACGAGGGCGCTGTGAACCCATCCTTGGGCGCTACTTTTGCTATCTGACCGCCATGGATGGCGGGAATGCCGGAATCGCATGGAGCCTTTTCCGGCCATGACAAAAGAACCTCGTTTCGCCTTGCTCCCGGCATCCATTAGCGTAGGTGTTTTAGGCGTTAAGCTCTAAAATAAACGGAGCGTCTAAAGATCGCACCACTGGTCATCTTCGAGCTAAAGGAACGCCAGCGAGCGAAGATCAGGCAAGGCAAAGATCGGCGAAGAAGCGGAGTTTACTGTTGTAAATGAGCATTCTAAGCCGATCTTTAACACAGCATGATCTAGCGCAGCGCGTTCCCTTACCCCAGATCCATGCACAGATACTTAGTTTCAAGAAACTCCTCCAACCCCTGATGGCCTCCTTCGCGCCCCAGGCCGGACTCCTTGACCCCGCCGAATGGCGCCGCCGCATTGGAAATCAGTCCGGTGTTGATACCGATGATGCCGTATTCCAGGGCTTCCGAGACGTGCCATACGCGGCTCAGGTCCTTCGAGTAGAAATAGGCGGCGAGCCCGAAGGGCGTGTCGTTGGCCATGGCCACCGCGTCTTCTTCATCGTCGAAGGGAAATACAGCGGAAAGCGGGCCGAAGGTCTCTTCCTTGGCTACCAGCATGTCTTGAGTGGCATTGCTTACCAGGGTAGGCGTGAAAAAATTACCGCCCAAAGGATGGGGATGCCCGCCCAACAACAGCTCGGCCCCCTTCTCAATGGCATCGTCGATGTGTCGACTGACCTTCTCGACCCCATTGCTGTCGATCAGCGGTCCGATATTAATACCTTCCTGGGTGCCATCGCCTACCCGGAGTTCACTGTTCATGGCGGCGGCCAGCTTTTCGCAGAAAGCATTGACCACGCTTGACTGAACCAGGAAGCGATTGACGCAGACGCAGGTCTGACCGGCATTGCGAAACTTGGATGCCATGGCGCCTTCCACCGCCGCATCCAGATCCGCATCCTCGAACACGAGGAAAGGGGCGTTGCCCCCAAGCTCTAAAGAAATCTTCTGGATATGCTGTGATGCCTGGGCCATCAGTGAACGCCCAACTTCGGTGGAGCCGGTAAACGTGATCTTGCGCACCACCGGCGACTCGGTCAGCGCCGCTGCGATTTCACTTGCCTTGCCCGGCACCACATTGAAAACACCGCGGGGTACGCCGGCACGTTCGGCCAACAGTGCCAATGCAGTGGCGGAGAAAGGGGTCTGGCTTGCTGGCTTGACAACAATCGGACAGCCGGCGGCCAGAGCCGCTCCTACCTTGCGGGTAATCATCGCCGCAGGAAAGTTCCAGGGTGTGATGGCACCGACGACACCTACTGGCTGTTTGGTCACTACAATACGCTGATTGCCTTTCGCCGCGGGAACGGTCTCGCCATAGGCGCGTCGGGCCTCTTCAGCAAACCAGCGCAGAAAGCTCGCCGCATAGACGATTTCACCGGTTGCTTCTTTCAAGGGCTTGCCCTGCTCCAGGGTCATGATCATGGCCAGTTCGTCCTGATGTTCGAGCATCAGGTCATACCATTTCAGCAAGATATCGGCGCGCTCCTGAGCGGTCAGCGCGCGCCATGCAGGAAAGGCAGCCTCGGCGGCGTTGATGGCACGCTCGGTCTCGACACGCCCAAGACGCGGCACGGTGCCGATCGTCTTGCCGGTAGCCGGATTATCGACCTCGATCTGTTCACCGCTGTCGGCAGCGATCCAGTTACCATCGATATACGCAAATGGACGAAACAGTGGACAATTCTGCAGGGCTTCCATGGCATGCTCCTATGGGTATGGCGGTGTCGGCTGCGCCGGTAACCGTTCAAGAGTGACCTTTACTATGATTCTTCAACCGGAGCGACGGTATCGTGCGATGAATCAAGGCGGGACTTGGGCGCGGGCTCTACCAATAAGGATAGCGTAGCCACACAAAGGGCCAACAGGATAGCAGCCACGCAAAGCCCCCTGCCCTTGTAACGCTCGGGCGTCTTGCGTATCTGATACAACGCAAGCAGCGCAAGGAATACGGCCAGGACCTCAACAAAAGGTGCCAGGGTATCGAAGAAAAGTCCCAGCATGGCAATGGCGATCGCCGCAATGGCAGCGCCCGCGTAGCGACGAGATTCGCTGAAGGTTACGCCTTGAGTGTCTTGATGTGCGGCTACCTTGCGTCTAGCGCGGCGCTGTCGCTCGGGTAGATTGAATACTTGCACCGCCTGACCATTGCGTACCTCGAAGGATACGAGAGTCTTGGGCCCGGGCAAGCCTCGACCACGCCACTGCACTAGAGAGAAGGCATAACGTTGACCCTGTTCGTCCGCAACGATACCTTCCTGTTCGCGATCGTCGAAAGCCACGATAGTGCCTTTCACGAACGCCCTCCTCGCTGCGTCTGCTTCAATCCGTTCATGAAGACCATGAGCGTTAGCGACCATTAACCAGCATCAAGAACTCCTGACGCGTGCTTTGATTGCCACGAAAGCTGCCCAGCATCACCGAACTGGTCATGCTGGAGTTCTGCTTTTCGACACCGCGCATCATCATGCACATGTGGCGCGCCTCGATCACCACGGCAACCCCGCGAGCATCCGTCACCTGTTGCACCGCATCGGCGATCTGACGCGTAAGATCTTCTTGAATCTGCAGCCGGCGGGCATACATATCGACGATACGCGCGAATTTCGAAAGCCCCAGCACCTTGCCACCGGGCATGTAGGCAATATGGCATTTACCGATGAACGGCAGCATATGATGCTCGCAAAGAGAGTAGAGCTCGATATCCTTCACCAGCACCATCTCATCCGTATCCGAGACAAAAACCGCCCCATTGACCAGCTCTTCGAGGGATTGGCCATACCCATGGGTAAGAAACTGTATTGCTTTGGCGGCACGCATTGGTGTGTCGCGCAGCCCTTCGCGGGTCGTGTCTTCGCCGATACCGGCAATGATGTCACGGTAGTGATTGGCAAGTTCTTCAGTCATCGATTATGCCTGTTGCGATGTCGTCTAATAAAAGCTTCACATAAGATACGGCGGCGCGCATCGGATAGCGGTCAAGGACGGATTCTAACCCAGACCCGCGTCTCATGCAGCGACGATACAACCCTAGCTCGAGCGCCCTGCGGCGGCGATCTGCCACAGCGAGTGGATGCCAGATCAATGTCGCCTATGCTAAAGTGCAAGCCACTCATTTACCGTCCTGCACGGGGTTCAAGCCCTTTGAAGAGAACGATTGATATGTTGAAAAAGATCCTCTGTTTCTGGTTGGCTGGATGTGCGGTACCTGTCTTCGCTGCAGAAGCAGCGCTTGATTTGCCAACGGACACACGTATCGATGTCCAGGTAATCGATCGAATCACTCTGGATGATAGCCAAGAAGAGATGACGGATGTCCTGCTGCGGCCAGTCACTCGAGGTGAGAATGCCTCGACGCAGCCCCTTCCCCACTACTGCTTGATTACCGCCAGTGCACGCTTGAACGATCGCCGTGTCAGACTGACCACCGAATCGGTCACCTGCATCGATGCAGAAGACGACTCTCCGGCTATTTATAGTGGTGAACTTTCTGCTGCGGCTTTCGAAAACGATGGAAACTTTGGCTTGGATACCTGCACGAACGAACAAGATGGCCGCTGCACCAAGGCAATCATCGAGCCTGAACATCATTTCCAGTTAAACGTTGGCGAAGGCACTCATATCACTGCGCAGGAAAATCCTTCCGCCGAACTCAATCGCCAGCGTCGACAGGCAGACGGTGAAGGCATAGCCAATCCAATACCTTCCGACCGGCCCGATCCAGATAGCAGCGCTCAGTAAAAGCGACGACGCTCCCTACCTTGCGACATAGGGATGCCTAGCCTTATGCATGCCAACCATCTGACTCAGGCCAGCCAACGTGGTTTTTCCAGCACCAGACGCTGTTGCTCGAGGATGCGTATATGCTGATCCCAGTACTCCTCTCCCGCTACCCAAGGGAAAGCGCGCGGAAACGCAGGATCCTGCCAGCGCGCCACCAGCCAGGCACTGTAGCGCATCAGGCGTAGCGTTCGCAGCGGTTCGATCCATTCGAGCTGACGACGATCAAATGAGATGTTTTCTTCATATCCTTCAAGTAATTCGCTGAGCTGCGAGCGCATTTCCTGATCATTCTGCGCTGTCAGCATCATCCATAGATCCTGAACGGCCGGCGCCATAACGCAATCGTCGAAATCGACCAGCGTGAAGCTGTCATCGCGTCCTAGAATATTGCCTAGGTGGCAGTCACCATGCACTCGAATGGCTGCCTGAGATGGCCACAGGCTGCGCGACAACAACTGCAGCAGCGACTCGCTCACCCGGGCGTAGGCACGACGCTGACGTGGGCTAAGCCAAGTACCCGTCAGCACCTGCTCACGACTGCTCTGCGCCAGGTTCAGCGGTTCCATTGTGGGTCGAGTAATGAACGCATGTTGACGTGATACCGCATGTAGGCGTCCGACCAGCTCACCTACCGCGAACAGATGACCCGGATTGTCCAATTCCGGGGCCTGACCTGGAACATGCGGAAACAGGGCAAAATAAAAGCCATGAGCCTCATGCAGGCTATTGCCCTGGTCATCGCGCCAGGGCGCCGCAACGGCCACGTTAGCTGCTTTAAGTTCGTCGAGAAAACCATGTTCTTCCCGTAGCTGTGCTTCACTCCACCGCTCGGGACGATAGAACTTTGCGATCCAGCGTTGCCGGTCGTCGTCACTGAGTAGGAATACGCGATTCTCGTAGCTGTTCAGTGCAAAAGGCTCACTGGATATCCATAGCCCCAACCCCTCGATAGCATCAAGGATGCGTCCGGGCGTCAAACTATCGAAGGGATGCTGGTTTGCAATGGCCATACTCGCTCCTCAGGACGAAATGGACTACATGCTACCAGATCAAGAGAGTGCCAATGGCGTTCGTGCCGCGGCCCAGGCTTCTACACGACTTGCTCCAGCAATACGGCAGGCCTTGGCCAGTCCTTCCAATGAAGCGCCCGTGGTCATAATGTCATCGACGACAGCAACATGGGGTGGTAGCGCAACGCCAACGACGAAAGCATCTTGAACATTACGCAACCGCGCAGAACGATCGAGGCCTCGCTGAGTGGGCGTGCTGCGAATACGCCTTGCCGCTAGGCAAGGTATCCCCATTCGCTTAGACAGCTGTTGTGACAGCCACTGGGCCTGATCAAAACCAAACTCTTTAGCCCGCTGCGGATGACGCGGTACCGCAACCAACGCCTGAGGAAGCTCCTGGGGAAACAGTTGTTGCAAGCTTGCATGCATCAGATCGACGAGCAAGACGCCGGCTCGCGGATCCGCGTTGAACTTGAAGCGCTGTATCAGCAACGCCACCTCGCCCTCGTAACGCAACCCAACTCGCGCTATGTCGTAGGCAGGCAATTGCTTCAAGCAATGGCCGCATAAGGAATAAGTGTTGTCTGGAATAGGTTCTGCACATTGATAGCAAGCATGATTATTCCAAGGTAACGTCTTGAAACACGCATTGCACCAGGATCGAGAAGATGTGGAAGGTGCCAGGCAAAAATCACAGCGTCCTGGCAATAGCTGCTTGAGTAAATGATCGACGTACTGCAACGATCTGGAAGATAACTTTTTACTTTTACCAAGTAGACATTTGCATTTGCTCATCTCCACGTCACCATCGGCACATCGTCAATATTGTAACAAAGCGCAAATGCCGATTGACTTGGCACAAAGCCTCCGTAAAATGTCTCCGGTTCTTGCCCGTAGCGGATGTGGTGGAATTGGTAGACACGCTAGATTTAGGTTCTAGTGCCGAAAGGTGTGGGAGTTCGAGTCTCCCCATCCGCACCATCAAAAATTTTGTTGTATCTCTTTCTTGTAACCTTCCTCAGGTTACCGCGAATGAGCCGAACAAGCTCACTGGCACCATTGATCGTAGAGATTTCGATGATCCGGATGACCGGTTCGCGATCCTGCCGGCGCATCAAACAATTCCTGCTTACGCCATTCGATAACAGCCTTACAGTATCTTTCCTGCTGCGGGGTCAATGGTATGACTGCTTCAGCGCCAGAATCGACGAAGGTCAAGACAACCCCCAGGAAAATGACCACGCCCCCCAAGTACATAAAAAGTTTCATCGCTTCAACCCTATTTTTCTTCGGCTTCCCTGACAGCAAGATCAGAAGCTCGCTTCGAAACGAGGTTACCTAAGCATACGCTTTGGTAAAATAGGGTAACGACGCATTTCATGCGTCGTTTTTGTTTATTAACTAATGTTGTAGATCTATTGCTTTGGCAGCCTAATACCTCTACACCAAATCTTGCATATAAATTAGGTCGTTCATCAAAAATAAGACACCGGGACAACCCTAGCTTTTATTGCTTGTCGCCTACCGTATCTGCGGCGTAAGCACCTCGCTCTCCTTTCGCCCGCGGCTTTCCTGCTGTGGTGTCGTATCTGGTCTGACGTTCCATTTCGCTGTTCAACTCTGCCCCTAGAAGCGCAATGAATGCTGAAAGCCAGAACCACATGAGAAGAATGACAACCGCACCCAGTGACCCATAAGTCTCGTTATAGCTTGAAAAATTACGGACATAGATGGAAAAGGCGATTGAACCTGCAATCCATAGCAACACAGCAACAACTGATCCAACGCTAGTCCACTGCCAGCGAGGTCTAGAACGATCTGCTGCATAACGATAAAGTATTGCCAGCGCAATAATTAATACGATAAATAGTAAAGGCCAACGAATGATATTGGCTACCGTGCTAATAAATTCTGGAAAACCTAGCGCTTTAACCAGGATGGGAATGAAGATAATAGTTCCCAAAGCTATGACAGCTATCAGCATTGCACCAAAGGTAAGTATTAATTTTACGGCATTCTTTTTGAAGAAGCCTCGAGTTTCTTCTTCATCATAAATGATATTCAATCCTTCCATTAAGGCCTGAGTACCCTTGGAGGCACTGTAAATCGTCAACAGCAACCCGCCTATGGCCGCAAGCCCTATGCCTGTACCAGCATTGGAACTGGCTTTCTGAGCCTGCTGTTTTATTATATCGGCTGCTTGAGAAGGCAGAAGTTGACTTATCGAAGAAATCTGTTGAGAAATTTGTTGTGGATCAAAGGCTAAACTCCACAATGAAATCAGCGCAACAATGGCGGGGAAAATGGCAAGCAGCCCATAAAAAGCGATGCCTGCAGCAACGATACTGACATGATCCCTACTTATTTCACCCATGACACGCTTAAGGACATCGAACCATCCTGCGCGTGGGATCTCCGAGGGTTTTTTCGCTTCACGGCCGCGCTTATGTTCGGTTTCCTTTTGAGCGTTCATACGAATCCTTTCACTATTTGTGCAACACTGTGTTTTTGTACTGTTCAACAAGAATAGACTTTGCATAAACAATCGCAACGTCATTCCTTGTGAAAAGTACTTGAGATTTCTTGCGGCTAAGACGGTAGACCTATTTTATCGCACCCATCGATAACATAGGATACTCAAGCTTAAAGCATTTTATCCCTTGCAAGAAACGCTAATTTATCTGCTCGGCAAATGACGGTTATCGTTCTGCCCTGTTTGAAAACTGAAGCATCTTTAGCAAGAATTCAATATCTTGTGGGTTTGAAAAGCTGCTCATAACGCTTCGTATCATCCATATCGTAGTGACTTACCACTACAAATTTTTGCCGATAAAACAAATCAAATGCAACGTTTTCGTCGCGGTTAGTTGAGCAAACCACTGTACTCGTTGCCTGAATATCATGGAGCCTTTGTGAAAAACACCAATTCCACTACTGAAAATACGATTGCCATCCTGGCTCGATGCGGTTATGCCGCCAAGGGGGTGGTTTATCTAATCGTTGGGGTACTTGCTTCCATGGCCGCTTTTGGCCTGGGCGGCAAGAACATCGGTACAAAGGAGGCAATCACTCATATTGCCGGCCAACCCTTTGGTAGTACCTTGCTGGGCCTGATGGCATTTGGCCTGTTTGCCTATACCCTATGGCGAATCGTGCAGGCCTTTTACGATACCGAAGATGCGGGTAGCGGGTTCAAGGGCATCGCGACGCGACTGGGATTCGTCATTAGTGGCTTGGTATACGCGAGCCTGGGAATTTATTGCATTGATCTACTGCTCAACGCCTTCGCGTCGTCGGGGGATGGCAGCTCGACACAGGATCGCACCGCCAAAATGATGAGCAATCCAGGCGGCATCTATCTGATATTCGCCGTAGGCATCGTCTTCATGGGTGTTGGCATTCGTCAGATCGTACGTGCCGTAAAACGCTCCTATCTCAAGAACTGGCACATGGTCAAGATGAACGAAACTCAGCGCAAGCTGGCTGAGGGCGCCACGCGTTGGGGGCTATCTGCCCGAGGCGTCGTGTTCATGATCATCGGCGGCTTCCTGTGCATCGCCGCTTGGCAAACAGATCCAAGCGAGGCACAGGGTCTGGGCGGGGCGCTCAACACCTTGGCTAGCCAACCATTTGGCCCTTGGTTACTGGGAATTGTCGCCCTGGGGCTCGTCGGCTATGGCATTTACTGTTTGATCAATGCACGCTTTCGCGATGTAAGCACCGATTAATCATAAGGGTTGCGGTATAACATCAGGCGCTGTTGGCATTTTCCAATGGCGTAGGATGCTTACCGTGCTTCCAGCCTTGGCTTGACGCAAGATCAGCGGTAAACCAGGCGAGTCGCGCATGCAGCGACACCACGCTGCCCACGATGATTAGGGTCGGGGGACGTATTTGCTCTTGCTTTAGGCTGGTGGGAAGGTAGGCAAGCGTACCGACATGCACTTTTTGACGTGCCGTGGTGCCCTGCTCGATCAGCGCCAGCGGCGTATCGCCGGATAAGCCATGGGTTTGGAGCCCATGCCGAATCTCGTCGAGGCTGCCCAAGCCCATGTAAAACACCAGCGTCTGGCCGGGACGCGCCAAGGTCGCCCAATCGAGATTGCAGCTACCGTTGCTGAGGTGCCCTGTCACGAAACGCACCGACTGGGCATGGTCGCGATGGGTCAAAGGAATACCGGCGTAGGCGGCACAGCCCGAGGCGGCGGTCACCCCGGGCACCACCTCGAAAGCAATTTGAGCGCTTGCCAAGGTCTCGAGTTCTTCACCACCACGACCGAAGATGAAGGGATCGCCGCCTTTCAAGCGCACTACCCGCTTGCCTTGGCGCGCCCAATCGATGAGCGCTTGATTGATCCCTTCCTGGGGCAAGCTGTGCTGGGAACGGGCCTTGCCGACATATAGACGCTGGGCCCGAGGATTGGCCAGGGCAAGGATTTCCTCGCTGACCAGCCGATCGTGCAAAATGACCTCGGCAACCTGCAGTCGTTTCAGTGCCTTGAGAGTGAGCAAATCCGGATCTCCCGGACCCGCCCCCATCAAGCACACTTGCCCCCGGGGAAAATCCCGTAGCAGTTGCAGTTTGGCGCCACTCCCGTTGGATATGACGGCGCCATTCGATGCATCGAGGTCGTGGGTCATGACAGCAGAGTCCGGAACAAGAAAGCCGTATTCTATTTTGGAAATAAAACCAGTTACCTTATACCCAAAAGGTAAGTAATTTTTGGCTGCTTGACCAGTAACCTCTGCTTCGATGCTTATAACGTTTTACCATCAACCGCGTGCCTATAACTCTGGTGTCGAAGAACACGTCTAGAAAAACTGTCTCAGGAGTTGGCTTATGATGTCGGTGGGATTTTGGGTCGCGGTATTCACCGTTGCCTCCGGGGCCTTGGGCACTTCATAAGGACTGTTGATGCCGGTAAAGTCCTTGATCTTGCCCTGACGAGCCTTTTGATATAGCCCTTTGGGATCGCGCTGCTCACAGATGTCCAGCGGCGTATCGACGTGTATCTCGATGAAGCCATTGTCTTCGAACAGTTGCCGCGCGTTGTCCCGATCGCTGCGAAACGGCGAAATGAAGGCGGTGATTACAACGAGACTGGCATCGCAGAACAGCTTGGCGAGTTCACCGACCCGACGAATATTCTCGGCGCGATCCGCCTCGCTCATGCCCAGGTCGCGGCACAGGCCATGACGAATGTTGTCGCCATCGAGCAGCATTGTGTGATAACCGCGACGATTGAGCTCTACTTCCAGGGCATTGGCCAAAGTTGACTTCCCGGAACCGGACAGCCCCGTGAACCAGATACATTTCCCTGAATGCCCTGAGACACGAGCGCGCATGGCCGGCGTTATGCTGGTGCGATTCCATACTACCTCCGCCTTGCTATCATGATCTCGATACTCGAAGGGGAGCTCGTTATCCTGCGTCCGATGAATCATCCCCGCGCCCAGGGTCGCATTGGTAAGCCGATCAATGACGATGAAGCTGCCGGTGCCCGGGCTACGGCGATAGTCGTCTACCGGCAATGGCGCGGTGAACTCCACCCGACAACGCCCGATGGCATTCAGGTCCAGGTGGTTGGCGCTCCTGTGCGTCAGCGTATTGACGTCGATCTGGTAATCGATGGCGCTCACCTGCCCTGCCAGCTCCCGGGTAGCCAGCTTGAAATCAAAACGCTTGCCAAGCTCCAGCGGGGTCTTGTGCATCCATACGATATCTGCCTCGATGGTATCGCATAGCGTCATCTGCGCCTCTGAATTGACCAGCCAGTCGCCTCTGGAAACGTCGATTTCATCATCTAACGTGACGGTAATTGCCTGACCCGGCGTGGCCAGTTCCAGATCGCCATCGAAGGTGACGATGCGCTCTACCCGGGCGGTCTTGCCCGAGGGCAATGCCTTGATTGCCTGCCCCGGCCGTAGAGTGCCGGCGGCCAGGGTGCCGCAGTAACCGCGGAAGTCGAGGTGAGGACGGTTGACATACTGCACCGGCAGGCGCAGATCGCTGAGATTCTGATCACGAGTGATCTCGACGGTCTCGAGTAGCGTAAGCAGCGGTTCTTTCTGATAGTCGCCGACGAAATACCAAGGAGTATGCTCGCTCTTGTTGACGACGTTGTCGCCGGTCAGGGCCGACAGCGGAATGAAGCGGATGTCCCGGGCGCTGAGATTGTCGGCAAAGCCTCGATACTCGGCGACGATCTCGTCGAAACGCGCCTGGGAGAAATCCACCAGGTCCATCTTGTTAACCGCAATCACCAGATGCTGGATGCCCAGCAGATCGCAGATGAAGCTATGTCGGCGGGTCTGGGTCTGCACCCCATAGCGCGCATCGATCAGGATCACCGCGAGGCTCGCGGTGGAGGCGCCGGTGGCCATGTTGCGGGTGTACTGCTCGTGGCCCGGGGTGTCGGCGATGATGAACTTGCGCTTGTCCGTGGAGAAATAGCGATAGGCCACGTCGATGGTGATGCCCTGCTCCCGCTCGGACTGCAGGCCGTCCACCAGCAGGGCCAGATCGACCTGATCACCGGTAGTGCCGCTCTTCTTCGAGTCTCGAGTGATGGCAG
>NZ_JIBT01000031.1 GCF_001039575.1 Halomonas sp. PR-M31 | reverse complement strand
CTGTGTCGTTTCTTATTATTCATCAAGATATTCACCAGGAGTAAAAGAAGCTATGTGGCGGTCCTTGCCGTGGCGTTTGCGCGGCTATTTGATTACCGGAGCAGGGGTATTACTGCTTTCACCGGACGCACTGTTCGTCAAGGCTACCGATGTGAACGTGGAAACCTTCATGTTCTGGCGAGCGTTGCTGCTCGGGCTGATATTGTCGCTGGTGGCCTATTTACGCTATGGCCGCCGTTTGCCGAGCGTCGTTCGTGGCTGTGGGCAAGCCGCCTTGTGGTGCCCGCTGGCGTTTGCCACCAGTGCTTGGGCCTTCGTCGTTGCCGCACGCTTGACCGCTGCGGGCAACGTGCTGGTCATGCAGAATCTGGCACCCTTGGTGGCCGGACTCATCGGAATGATCTTCTTCAGCCAGCGTTTGCGGGTTCAAACCTGGGTAGTCATTTGCCTTTGTGTCGGCGGCGCCAGTCTGATGGCCGCCGGTGAAGTTGGGAAGGGCAGCGTGCTCGGGCTGGTCGTGGCTCTGGCGATTCCCTTGGCGATTGCCGTCAACACTACCGTGGCCAGTGCCCAGCAAGGCCAGTCTCGGCGCGGTGCGGATACCACGGTCATTCTACCTTTGGGCTGCATTGTGATGATCGTTCCCGCCATCCTGATGGGGGGCATGCAGCTGCCCCCGACAGATGATCTCCTGCGTTTGTTATTGATGGGCGTGGTGTTCCTGCCAGGCGCTTATTTTCTTATCCAGACCGGTGCCCGCTATATTCCTGGCGCCGAAGTCAGCCTGGTCATGCTGCTCGAAACATTGGTAGGTACGCTACTTGTATGGTGGTGGGTCGGTGAAGTGCCGGCGACGCTTGCCTTTGTGGGCGGCGGCATCATTCTTGCTGCCATGCTCGGCAGCACTGCCCGGGATCTGCATCGCCAACGGCGCAAGGTGGCGGCCGGCGCGCCAGACCCTCGAGCTGCAATCGACAAGACGCTGGAAGAAGAGCAGATTCGGGCAGACAAATGGGCGAGAAGAACCCGGAATCGGGACATTACACGGGTAAGATTCATCCGGCCGACAGGTAATCGCCCAGGCGGCGCATGAAGTCGCCTCCAGCTTCGAGCTGGCTGACCTCGATGTATTCGTCCGGTTGGTGCGCCTGAGCGATGCTGCCGGGCCCGCAGATCACCGTGGAAAGCCCGGCGCGCTGGAACTGGCCGCCTTCGGTGGCGTAGGCCACCGCTTCGCTGTCACGCTCGCCGAGTAGCGCATGGTACAGGCTCAATGCCTCGCGGTTGTCGCGATCCGCCAGCGCCGGCACGGTCTCGATCAGCTTCTCGGTACGGATGCTGACCTGGGGCGCGCGCTGCTTGAGTTCGCGTTCCAGGCCCTCGGCGAAATCATTGAAGCTTGCGATGACCTCATCGAAACCGTCCTGGGGCAGATGGCGAATCTCCCAATCGAACCGGCACTCCCGGGCCATGATGTTGATCGCCGTGCCGCCTTGAATCTTGCCCACGTGCAGGCTGGAATGGGCGACGTTGAAGGACTCATCAACACGACCGGCGTCGCGCAGCTCCGCCATGATGTCCTCGATCTTCATCACCAGACGCGCGGCGACATGGATCGCCGAAACCCCCTGGTTGACCTGACTCGAATGCGCCTCGCGGCCGGTGACCGTGGTGCGCAGGGTGGTGATGCCCTTTTGCGCGACCACCGGCGCCATCAGCGTGGGTTCGCCAATAATGACTGCTGCTGGGCGCGGATAATCCGCCATCAGGCGTTCGATCAGGCGCGGCGCCCCCAGGCAACCGACTTCCTCATCATAAGAAAAAGCCAGGATGATCGGCCGATCGAGGTTCTGCTCGACCCAGTGCGGCACCTGGGCGAGGGCGCAGGCGATGAAGCCCTTCATATCGCAAGTGCCGCGACCATAGAGGCGGCCATCACCCTTGTTAGTCAACGTGAAGGGATCGCTCGTCCAAGGCTGGCCATCCACCGGCACCACGTCGGTGTGCCCGGACAGCACCACGCCACCGGCAACATCCGGGCCGATGCGCGCCAGCAGGTTGGCCTTGCTGCCATCGTCGTTCTCGATGCGCGTGTAGGGCACGCCGTAGTCGTCGAGATAGCCCTCGATGAACTCGATCAGCTTGAGGTTGGAGTCTCTAGAGACGGTGGCATGGCTGACTAGCGTTTCGAGCAATTGCTGTGCGGAGGGCATGGAGGCTCCATTCGAGAGGCGTTATGGCTCAAGCCTAGCATGTTGGCGTTCGGTGGGCGTGCCAAAGTAGCTATTGATGCGCGATGCGCAACACGCTAAAATTTCCCAATGATTAAATCATTCCGGCACAAGGGATTGAAACGGTTCTACTCGACTGGCAGTACGGCAGGGATACGGGCTGACCATGCCAAGAAATTGCGCATGCAACTCGCGGCTCTCGATACTGCTACGTCAGTAGATGACATGGATATTCCGGGTTTTCGCCTCCATTCCCTGAAAGGAAAAGACAGTGGACGTTGGTCAATTTGGGTTAACGGCAACTGGCGCATGACGTTCGAATTTCGGGAAGGAAACGCCTATGTGCTTGATTACGAGGATTACCACTGATGGCTATGCATAATCCACCTCATCCTGGCGAGTTCATTCGGGACGTTTATCTGGAGCCTTTCGGCATTAGTTCTCGTCAACTTGCTTCAAGTCTAGGGGTTTCGCCCTCCACTTTGTCTCGGCTGCTTAAAGGGGATAGCGGCATAAGTCCTGAAATGTCCCTGCGGCTTTCAAAGGTACTCGGACGCTCGCCGGAAAGCTGGCTGACGATGCAGGACATGTACGATCTTTGGATGGCTCGTAAAACGGTCAACCTGGATGATGTTCACCCCTTGGACTTCGAAGTGGCCTAGATGGGTGGCTCTTCGACAAGTCATCAAGATGTGCTGATAGCATCAACATATTGGTTGGACATGTTTAACAAAAGACGTTTTTTCGACACGCTTTCTAGATATGTCGATGCTATCGACATATGCTGGTGACGTGTCGATTTTTGAGCGAAAAATGAACATGAGCTGGCGCCCCGACCAACCTTATAATACCTTGCCGCCGTTGCCTCCAGCCGTAGAGCTCGAGACTCCGATAGTGTTGAAGGCCTGCATACCGGCCCGGGCGGCCTTGTCGGAGCTGAAGCAGGCGGGGGAGTTGCTGCCCAATCAGGGGCTGCTGATCAACCTGCTGCCGCTGTTGGAGGCACGCGATAGTTCCGAGATCGAGAACATCGTCACCACGACCGATCGACTCTTTCAGTTCGCCCAAGAAGCGACCCATGCCGATCCGGCGACCAAAGAAGCGCTGCGTTATCGTACCGCGCTGAGTCATGGCTATAGGGAGCTTGCCAGTCGGCCACTGTGCACTAATACCGCGGTGGAGATTTGCAGCACCATCAAGGGCGTGGACATGGAAATCCGTCGAGTGCCTGGTACTACCTTGGCCAATCAAGCCACCGGCGACGTGATCTACACTCCGCCAATGGGCGAGAGCACCTTGCGGGATCTGCTAGCTAACTGGGAACGCTACCTGCACGAGGAAGATGGCATCGACCCCTTGATCAAGATGGCCGTAGCTCACTATCAATTCGAGGCGATTCACCCTTCACCGATGGTAACGGGCGCACGGGCAGGGTATTAAACATTCTTTACCTGATCGAACAGCAGCTGCTGACACTACCGATTCTCTACCTCAGTCGCTATATCATGCTCAACAAGCCTGACTACTACCGCTTATTATTGAATGTCACCAGTGAGGGGCAATGGCAAGCATGGCTGCTCTACATGCTCAAGGCCGTGGAGTACACCGCTCGTTGGACCACCAATAAGATTGCGGCGACACGTGAGCTGATCGAGGAGACCACGACCTATATCCAGCAGGCGCTACCCCGAATCTATAGCCACGAACTGGTACAGGTGATCTTCGAGCAGCCTTACTGCCGCATCAGCAACTTGGTAGAGCGCGATATCGCCAAGCGCCAGACGGCCTCGAACTACCTACAACAGCTGTGCGAGATCGGCGTCCTCAAGGAGATTCACGCCGGTCGCGAGAAGCTCTTCATGCATCCGAAACTGATCAAGCTGATGACCGAGGACGGCAATGAAATCACTCCCTACCGGGCGGACTGATATCTTTTAGTATGGAACGTCTGATGGATGATTGCGACCGGATCGACTGGTTCCGCGTCCAAAAGGGTGGCTAGATCCATATTAGGACCTATCGATGTGGCGATCATCAATAGTAAGCTTTCAACCGAGGGTGCGGGTGATCAGGATCCTCACACCCCGGCTACCTACACGCGGCTGACCATCAAGCGACAGGGCGCAACGCTATCGAGCATTATGTAACGCCATACAAAAAACGGACTCGGATATCCGGGCCGCAGGCGGGCCGCGCTGCGATCATCTCGATGATGGATTTTGATCAGCAAGCGCGTTACGTTAGATCAAATTGGGTTCGGAAGAGATTGGAATTATGGCCAAAATCGCTGTCCGAACGCGTCACAATAGAGCCGTGCCTAAGCGACCTGATGGTTCAGGTCGTACTCTGGCCTATACAATACCCTATAAATGCTAAACAGTTAGCATTTTTGGAAACATGTGGATCGAATTGACGCCTTTAAAAATTCCTTAGCTGCCCTTGATCCTAAGCAAGTAGTTAGGCGCCACATTTTGTCGGGGCCATCCTGCGCTCTGTCTGAAGAAAAAGAGTTCGAGCTTAAAGATAGAACAGCAGACTACTTCAACGTTGAATATAGTGAAGTCGTTGTGGTGGGATCTGGAAAGCTTGGCTTTTCCATTGCCCCGCAAAAGAGATATCGTGTGTTCAATGACGAGTCCGACATTGATGTCGCTGTTGTGTCCGAAAAACTATTTAACAAGGTCTGGATGGAAGCTTACTTGTATCGTAAGTCCGGTGCTTATTGGCCAAAATGCGGTGAATTCTTTAGATACTTGGCGTCTGGGTGGATTCGTCCTGATAAACTGCCAAAGGGAAATTCTTTTGGGTTTACTGAAAGGTGGTGGAGTCATTATAACGGGCTCACATCAGGCCAGGAGTTTGGCCCTTACAAAATAAGAGGTGGACTTTATCACTCTTGGTTCTTTTTCTTTCAATACCAATATCAGTGTATTGACCAGTGCGCAAGTGAGGTTAACGATGCAAACATCAGCAACTAATAGAAGACTTAGGGTTTTGCTAACTGCCATAGGAAGCGAGTATTTGATACCGCAGCCTGAATTTCAAAGGCGACTTGTTTGGTCTAATAAAGATAAAATTGCTTTTATTAGAACTGTTCTTGAAGGCTACCCTTTCCCTGAGATTTATATTGCGGCTGGAAGTGTAGATTCAGAAACTGGTGAAGGAACTGAGTGGTTGGTGGACGGTCAGCAAAGAATTACTACCCTTTATCAGTATTTTAAAGGTTCCGAAGAGCTCCGGCTGGACAAGTTTACTAAGCCCTATAAAGAGCTCGGTGAGAAAGAGAAATTAGACTTCCTAGAATACCAAGTAGTCGTCAGAGATCTCGGTAGTCATGCGCTTCCTGTAATTAAGGAAGTTTTTCAGAGGATTAACTCGACAAGCTACGGGTTGAATGCAATGGAGGTTCATAATGCAAGGTATGGTGGCGAGTTTAAGAAGTTTGGCGACTCACTTGCAGAAAATGCGTTCTTCGAAGAGGTTAAGCTTTTTACTGCCAATGACATTAGAAGAATGAATGATGTCCGATATTGTCTTGTTTTGGCAATAACAATGATGAGCACATATTTTAATAGAGACAGTGAGCTTGAAGAGTACCTAGAAAGATTTAATGAATATTTTGATGAGAAAGAGCAACTTTTACATGAGGCGGAAATTGTTTTTTCCTTTCTAAGGAAGCTTAATCTAGGTGCTGATTCAAGAGCTTGGAAGAAAGCAGATTTTTTTACGCTTTTTGTTGAAACTCACAGGGCTATCTTAAAGCAATCCAAGGCTTTATCTGAAGAAAAACTTTCAGAGGATCTCCCAAATTTCTATCAGAGAGTTCAGGCCGCCTCAGATGGGAAAGAGGAAGAGAATTCAGATGCCTTTAAGTATTACAAAGCGGCGCTACAGGCCAGCAATGATAGGGGCAGTCGAATTTTGCGAGGCGAGATCATCGGAGGTCTTCTCAATAGAGCTGTCGCATAGGGAATGCTAACAAATTGCTTCACTCGGAAAAATTACTCGCTCTGCTTCTAATTTTTTGGTGAGCCAAGCGTTCAAACTGTCAAAAAACTCCCGGTACTTTGATGAAGGGTTGTGTACGTGAAACTGAAAGAAAATCTTGATGGTGAGAGTGTTGTATTTTTCGAGAGAGCTCTATTTTGTAGCTTAGGATTAGATCAAAAAGACGTTGTCAGAAATCCGCCGACCTTTTTCTATAGCCCAAGCGCTGGGATACAAAATCAGTAGTGATGCCGAAGCTCGGCAATCAGAAGTGAGTCATCCGTGATCGTGTAGATGATGCGATGCTCATCGTTGATGCGCTGGGACCAGTAGCCTGCCAAGACGTGCTTGAGCGGTTCCGGCTTGTCGGCGCCTTCGAAGGGCGAGTGCTTCTTGGTGGGGCCGCAGGTAGGTGGTTTCCTACAGGGCTTCGTAGTCTTCCAGTAAAGGGCATCAAACACTCACCAACCTCGCCCGACTGGTCCCATTCCCCATCGGCTCCACCTGAATCTGCACCGGTATCCGCTCGTGCATTTCCTGCACGTGGGAGATCACCCCGACGCGGCGGCCCTGGGCCTGCAGGCCGTCGAGGGCTTCCATGGCCAGCGCCAGGGATTGCGGGTCGAGGCTGCCAAAGCCTTCGTCGATGAATAGCGATTCGATGGCGAGTTGACCGGAGGCCATGGAGGCGAGCCCCAGGGCCAAGGCCAATGAGACCAGGAAGGTCTCACCGCCGGAAAGCGAATGCACGGAGCGTCGCTCGTCGCCCATGTCTTGGTCCATTACCAGCAGGCCGAGTTCGCTGCCGCCGCGCTCGAGGCGATAGCGGCGGCTTAGGCCGGCAAGGTGGGCATTGGCTTCCTCAAGCAGGCGCTCCAGGTTCCAGGCCTGGGCAATGCGGCGGAAGGTCTTGCCGTCTGCGGCACCGATCAGCTCGCTGATTCGCCCCCAGCGGCGGTGTTCGGCTCTGGCGGCTTCGCGTTCGGCCTGACCTTTTTGCTGACGGTCTCGGCGACAATCGTCATCTCGTAGGGCGTGAACAGCGTCATCCCGGCTCTGCTGAGCGGCATATAGCAGTGGGGCGAGGGCGTCTTGCTCGTCGGCTAGCCCTTCCCGTCGGCGTTGGATCTCGTTCGTCCTATCTTCACTCAGCAGCGTGTCGTCGTCTTTTTCTTTCTCACCTTCCTCATCTTCTTCACCTGCGGCCAGGTCCTGGACGCGACGGTGGGCAATCAACGCCTGACGACGCTCCGTTAGGCTGGCACTAGTGCGCTGGCGTGCTTCTTCGGCATCGATCATCTGTTGTTCCCGGCGGCTGGCTTCGTCCTCGGGCTCTGCCAGCAGCCTGTCGAGAGTGGCATCATCAAGCGCTATATGATCTTGACGCCACTGCGCCAACTCCCGATCCAAGGCGTCTCGTTCCAGCTGTAGTCGGCGTATCTGCTGTTCTTCGTGGTCTGCCTGCTGAGCGAACCGTTCCCGCTGGCGGTTGGCGTCATGAAGGTGTTTCAGTGCAGCGTCGCGTTCCTTACGAGCGGTTTCCTGGTGGGCGTCTAGTCGTTGCTGCCAAGCGTCCGGGGAGGAGTGCTCGCCAAGCAGGGTCTTGAGCTGAGCGGCGGTGTTATCGCGCTCCTGACGAAAGGGGGGGAGTGACTCTGCCAGCGTTGCCAGTTCCTTCTCGACGCTCGCATGCTGGGTCTCGCGCTTAGTCAGTTCCAGCTCATTCTCGCGCAGTGCCTTTTCCAAGGGTGCCAGCTCGGTTTCGGCCCGAGTCAACGTCTGCAAGGTCTGTGCCTGATGTGCGCGGTTCGTATCGCTTTGCTGACGCTGATGATCCAGCCAGGCATCCCGTTCGGCGCTATCGATCGCGTCCAGCTCTGCATGCAGCGGATGCTTGGCAAGGCCTTGACGGGCAGTGGCCAGACGCCGATCGGCGTCCTCAAGATCTCGACGCTGCTGGATCAGCGATGCCTCAACGGCCTGATATTGGCTGACGAGTTCCTGGCGTTCCTGCTGGGCTTGCTCCCAACCGGCCTGGGCCTGGGCCAGTTGACGCTCCTCTTCCGCCTGCTGGACCCTGAGCTGAGCGGCTTCAGGCGTCTCGGGGGGATTCTTGCGCCACGGGTGATCAATACCCCCGCATACCGGGCAGGACTGGCCTTCCTGAAGGCCCTCGCGTAGCCTCACCATGCTCTCGCTGCGCACGGCCCGGCTACGTTCGATGACATCCCGCACCGTGCGGTAGTGGCGCTCTTGGTCGTCCATCTGACCCCGGGCGATCTTGCCTTGCTCGACAAGCGCTACCCTGCGAGTCTCATCGTCTTTCAGGCGGCGGGTAAGCGTTTGATGGGCCTGGTGGGCCCGCTGAGCTTCCTGCCAGCGGCTTGTCAACTCGCCAAGGGCGAGATGCCGCTGCGCGGCGTGATCATGATCGGTTTGAGCGGCCTGGCGCGCACCATCCAGCTGAACGTGATGCCCCATGTACTGTTTCAAGGTGGCTTGCCACTCGTCGCGCTGATGCGTCAGCTCGCGCTGTTTTTCTTTGAGCGTTCGGCACTGCTCGGCAAGCTGGCTGGCCTGGCGTTGATGCTGCTGATGCCGGGTCTCGAGATCTCTCAGTTGATGTTCCAGAGTAGCGACGCGTTGCGCCTGTTCCCGGGCCTTGCGCAGTTTAGGCTCTGTCTCCTGACGTGCCTTGGTGGCTCCGGTGAGCGACTGCTCGGTTTTGTCCTGCTGTTGAGCCGCAATCTGCTGGTTCGTCTCGGCGTCTTGCTGCGCCTGTCGCGTTGCATCCTGGGTCTTCTCGAGACGCGCAATCTCGTCAGGCAGCTCGGCCTGCCGAATCAAACGATGGCGCTGGGGCGCAAGCAGGCGCCGCCATTCGCGATCCGCCCGGGCATCCGCAAGCCCTTGCCAGCGGGCTTCGGCATCCTGTTGCTGCTGACGCCCGTCAATGTAGGCGCGGCGAAGGGTGTCATCCGTGGCGTGCCACTGCTGGCGGGCTTCCAGGCGCTTGGCGTTTTGCTGAACGGCGTCAAGCTCGCCCTGGGCGGCCTCGGCGCTGCGTTCCAGTTCGGCTCGGGCCTCGGGCTCAGCGGGCAGGTCGTCCGCGAGCCGGGTTTCCAAGGCATCGACGCGTTTCTTTGCTTCGCTGGCACGACGATAGGCGGCCTTGGAGATTGCGGAGTATTCCGCGGTGTCGGTGAGTTTTTCCAGCAGTTCGCTGCGTTCGTTGTCGTCGGCCTTGAGAAAAGCGGCGAACTCGCTTTGGGCCAGCAGCACCGCCCGAGTGAACTGATCGAAGGAAAGACCCAGTCGCTCGGGCAGCAGTCGATCGAATTCACGCTTCTGAGCGGTCAGCAAACGGTCCGTTTCCAGGTCATGAAGAGATTGTTCCACCGCCTGCAGCTTGCCCTCGGCCTTGTTGCGGGCACGACGCACGGACCAGCGGGCTCGATAACGATGCCCGTCGCGACCGAGAAAATCGACTTCCGCATGGCCGCTGGCACTACCCCGGCGCAGCAGGGTGCGGGGGTCGGCAGTGGTCAACTTTTCTTGACCCACGTCCGGAAGCTGAGCGTCTCGTACCGGTGCCTGGCGCAGCCGTGGCGTGCTGCCATAGAGCGCCAGACACAAGGCATCAAGCAGGGTGCTCTTGCCGGCGCGGTAGGACCGGTAATGGCAAAGAGCCCCGCGTCCTGCAGCGGGGCCACGCTGAAATCGAACTCGACGGGGCCGGGAATCGAGGCCAGGTTGGCCAGACGCAAGGCGAGAATTTTCATGGGCGGGCCTCCCCGGCATCGGCCTCTTCATCCAGAACCTCCTGGCGCAGCCGATCGAAATCCGCCAGCACCGCATCGTCTGGGGATGATCCCCAGCGCGCTTCCCAGGTGCGTGCAAAGAGCGCACGAGGGCCGATATCCTCCAGGCGTTCACTGGTGCCGGGCCGCTGGATGTCAGCGTCGGGAAGCCGACGTTTGAGACACAAAAGACGCAGCGCCTTGCCCTTTAGAGCGGTTTCGATGCGGGTGCGTAGATCCGGTAGCGGCTCTTTTAAGATCACGCTGATCTCGAGCCAAGGCCAGCGCTCCTGGGATAGCGCCGAGTCATCATCCAGGGCCACGAGCTTGGCTTCGATGGCCTCCAAAGGCGCCGGCCCCAGGCGATGCATGGCCACGGGGCGGGGCACGGGCAGTGCCTTGATGCCGGCAAGCCGCTCGTCTTCAAGAGAGACCTCGAGTATCTGATGGGGGTAGGCCACTTCGCTGAAGTCCATGGGCAGGGGGCTTCCGCTGTAGCGAATGCGCTCTTCGCCAACTTTTTGTGCCCGATGCAGATGGCCAAGGGCCACGTAGGCGATGTCTTCAGAAAACAGCGTCGCCGAAATGGATTCCTCACCGCCGATGACGATGGGCCGCTCGCTGTCCTCGGAGACCGCTGCGCCACGCAGATGGGCGTGGCTCATGGCGATCAGGGCCTGGCCTTGAATGCGACGCTTGCGTGCCGCTTCGATGAGTTGTTCGTGAACCCGGGAGATGCCGGTCACATAGTCGTTGCGATGATCATTGCCCTGAGCGCTTGTCTCGGTGCTGCCTCGACCAGTGACTTCCGCCGGTCGCAAGAAGGGCAGCGCCAGGCACCAGGCGCGAATCTCGCCGCTTTCATTGTGCAATGGAATCAACAGGCGTTCGCTGTCCAGCTCGCCATCGTCACGCCACTGTACCCGGCCCCGGGCATGGGTGTTCAGTCGCTTCATCAACGGGGCCGGCAGTTCGATACGATTGCCGCTATCATGGTTGCCGGCGATCATGACGATCTCGAGCTGCGGCAGGCGCTCGTGAGCGCCAACGATGAACTCGAAAAGCAGCTCTTGGGCGCGTAGCGAGGGATTGACGACGTCGAAGATATCGCCAGCGATCAGCAGTGCATCCGGCTGACGAATGGCTAGCGTTTCGAGCAGCCAATCCAGAAATGCGCGGTGTTCGACATGGCGCTCCTGGCCATGGAAAGTCTGGCCTAGATGCCAGTCGGCGGTATGAAAAAACTTCACGACTTACTCCAGCAGCGAAGCGCTAGTGTAAAGGGTGAAGAGGAGGCTGCGCTAATCTGCAGTGGAACAAGCCAATCAAAGCCAGTAAGGAAAACCCATGCCAGGACGTCTTTTTGCGGGCAAACGGCCAACGGATATTGGCGTGCGGCAGGATCGCTTGAAAGCCTGCCCGAAAACACCCAACTGCGTATGTAGTCAAGCCGATGACGATAAGCATCATATTGCGCCGTTGGTGTTGCCAAGTGTGCAAGGTGCGGCGCTGATCGAGCGGATAGCCGAGATATTGAGCTCTTGGGAGCGTACCGAGATCGTCGTTTGCCATGAGAATTATCTATATGCGGAATGCCGCTCTAAAATGATGGGCTTCGTCGATGATCTTGAATGTTTCTGGAGCGAAAAGGATCAGGTGTGCCATGTGCGTAGCGCATCGCGGCTGGGCAAGAGTGATTTCGGCAAGAATCAAAAGCGGGTAGAGCAATTGCGCAGCGATTTGAAAGCTGATTGATTCACGATTCACACTGCAAGGAACGATATGGCTGAACTACACGAATGGAATCTTGAGCCGCAAGCGGCCATCGCGTTACAGCGCAGTCTGGCGCCGCGAGTAGAGCGTCATGATCGGCTGGGATCGCCGGATGACACAAAGCGCATCGCAGGGGTAGATATTGGCTTCGAGGATGACGGAGAGACGACTCGGGCCGCCGTGGTGTTACTCGACTGGCCGAGCCTTGAGCCCATCGAAGAGATCGTCCATCGCGAGCCTACTCGGATGCCTTATATTCCCGGCTTGCTGTCGTTTCGGGAAATTCCCGCGGCCTTGGAAGCCTTCAACCGCCTGAGCCAGCAGCCGGATCTGGTCATGGTGGATGGACAAGGCATCGCTCATCCACGCCGCCTCGGGGTGGCATCTCATCTGGGACTGTGGCTTGACTTGCCGACACTTGGGGTGGCCAAGAAGCGTCTTTGCGGCAAGCATGGCGAAGTGCCAGAAACACGTGGCGACTGGACCCCTTTAACGGATCGGCGTCGCGCCGAGGACCCGGAGGATGCGCCAGTCGATGAGAACGGGTGGGTCATCATAGGTGCCATGCTGCGCAGTCGGGAAAACGTCAAACCGGTGATCGTCTCCCCGGGCCATCGCATGAGTCAGGCCACGGCTCTGCAATGGGCCATCGCCTGCCTGGGCCGGACGAAATTGCCTGAGCCAACGCGGCTGGCGGATCGCCTTGCCTCGCGGCGCGGTAAGGCGTTTGCCGATCAACGGCGTCAAGGCGAGTTGGGGGTCGACGTTTGAACGCGCTTAAAGGCCCTAAAAAAAGATCGCCACTCGAGATGAGTCGCGATCTTTGAACTACGTTAACATGCCGAGCTGACCAGCCAACAAGACGGACATTTACTTTTTGGAAGCGGGTTTAGCGCTTGCTTCAGCCTGCTTCTCTGCCTTCTTGGCGTTGTCCTGTGCTTCTTTTTCGATCCTCTTGGCGTTATCCTGTGCTTCTTTCTCGATTTTCTTGGCGTTGTCTTGTGCCTCTTTCTCGATCTTCTTGGCGTTGTCCTGCGCTTCTTTCTCGAGTTTTTTAGCGTTTTCTTCCGCTTGCTTTTCTACTTTCTTAGCATTTTCTTGAGCTTGCTGCTCGAATTTCTTGGCGCTCTCTTCTGCTTGCTTCTTTACTTTTTTAGCATTCTCTTCAGCCTGCTTGCTGACTTTATCAGCGTTCTCTTGCGCTTCTTTTCCTGCTTTATCAGCGTTTTCTTGCGCTTGCTTCACAATGCTTTTAGCGTTTTCTTCGCTTTCGTTTTTTCTTTTTTTAATTTCCTGCTCGACGCGCTCCATGTTCTGCTGAGCGACGTCTTGCCCGCGCTGCATCGTGTCCTGAGTCAGTTCTTTACTCTGCATCAGAAGCTTCTGGTTGATCGAGCTAACTTTTCTCATGTCAGACTTCATTTGATCACTGACTTTTTTTGCCGCTTTCTGCTGCTCTTCCACATAGTTGCGCAGATCTTCGATACTTCTCATCTCGATAGCAGAGCGCATTTGCTGAAATCCAATTTCAGCGTAGGTATCAAAAGCGTTGCGCTGAACGTTGGTCAGCCTCTCAGTATAATTAAGCAACTTACCGGCAAAAGAACGAGTCGGGCCAACGACGACGGAAGCAAACTGCTGCTGGACGTGATCGATGTTATCGTTTGTATTAGCGTTAGCCATGCGATGCTCCTTATGTAGCCTTTAGAGATATTGAGAGGGTACAGAATTACTTAGTTTGATGCGATGCAGCATAACAATGGTGACATTGAATAGCAACACGGTGCTGGCACCTGCACTGCTTTATATGGGTAGGAATCACTTGGCCTCCTGGTTGAGGCAGGGCGTCTTGAGTAAGTAGAAGTTCTAAAGCATAGAAAAGGCCGCTGCTCAAAATGAGCAGCGGCCCTCGAATTACCCTGATGCGTTGGCTAGCCTAGCCAGCTCGGGATATTTACTTCTTGGAAGTGGACTTGGCTTCTTGAGTAGCCTTGTCGATTTCCTTTTCGCCTTCTTTAGTGACTTCCTGCAATCTCTGCTGACCGCGCTCCATGTTCTTCTGAGCGACATCCTGGCCACGCTGCATGGCTTCCTGAGTCACTTCCTGGCTCTTCTGCATGAATTCCTGATTGATGGAATTGATTTCTTCCATATCGGATTTCATTTGCTCAGCAACCTTACGAGCTGCATCTTGCTGCTCTTCCATGTAGTTACGCAGATCTTCAGAGTTTCTGATCTCAAGAGCAGAACGCATCTGGCGGAAACCAATCTCGGAATAAGCGCTGAATGATTCACGCTGAACGTTGGTCAATTTCTGCGTATAGTCGAGCATCTTACCGGCAATAGAGCGAGCCGGTCCTGCAAAGACAGAAGCAAACTGCTGCTGAGCTTGTTCAACGTTCTCGTTCACATTTGTGTTAGCCATGTAAAGCTCCTTTTAGGCCTATTGAATAAACCTGTTGATAGAAAAACTGCTTTTTTTGATGCACTGCATCATAAGCACAGCATAGTAATGATAAGGGGGGTATGTCCAATAATTCGGCTTGGCTTTTTCTTTATTTTTAAAAACTCACTCTAAAGGTATGGGTTTTCTAGTCATATTGCCGTCTAGTTGTTTTTCCATGGCGCGCAAGAGCCGATTTAGCGTTAGACGATATCCAAGTGTGTCTTGCGCCCAGGGGCAGGGAATGCAGCATCAAGGCGTGCAATGGCTTCGTCGTCCAGCTTGAGTGATAGGGCGGCGGCGTTTTGTCTTACGTGATCCAGCTGCACCGCCTTAGGTATGGCGATGACATCGCGTTTCCCATCGACCGGGCGAATTGCCCAGGCCAGCAGCACCTGGGCTGGGCTGGCGTTCAACTCCTCAGCGATGGCATTGACCTCGGGATCGCCAAGCAGCTCTCGGCGCAGGTTTCCCCCCTGAGCGATGGGGCAGTAGGCCATGGTGGGAATGTCGTGCTGGCGCTGCCAGGGCAGCAGACTATGCTCGATGCCGCGAGAACCAAGGTGATAGAGCACTTGATTGACGGCGCAGCGCTTGCCGCCGGAAAGCTCGGTAAACGCCTGCATGTCGTCGATATCAAAGTTGGAGACGCCAAAGCGTTTGATCTTGCCCTGTTCTTGCAAGCGCTCGAACGCTTCCAGGGTTTCTTCCAGGGGAACGCTGCCGGGCCAATGCAGCAGATACAGATCAAGATGATCGGTCTTGAGCCGTTTCAGACTCTGCTCGCAGGCGCTGATGGCGCTATCGCGTCCGGCATTCCAGGGATACACCTTGGAAACCAAAAACGCCTTGTCGCGACGATCCTGAAGCGCCTTGCCCACGATTTTCTCGGCGCCACCATCGGCGTACATCTCGGCGGTATCAATCAAGGTGAGGCCAAGTTCGAGACCCTGCTGCAGGGCGCGAACCTCTTCCTCGGGGGTTGCCCGGTTTTCTCCCATGTACCAGGTGCCCTGACCAATGGCAGGAAGGTCGATCGCGGGTTGGTCACCCAAGGCGGCGAGAGTGACGGTAGGAACATCCTGGCGTGACATGAACGGCTCCAATCAAAACGATGTCGGTAGACTCTGGTTGCTGGAAGGCGAATTTTCAATGCCGTCCTCCGCTATACTCTCTGTGCTTTCACATCTGCGCCCCTTTCACCGTCACGAGATACGCCATGACCGATGATGCCGTTTACCTGAATCAGACCCGAGCCTGGGTCGAGCGCTTCGTGGTGGCCCAGGATATCTGTCCCTTTGCCCGACGCGAGATGGGACGCGACAGCATTCGCTATGTGGCAACCAGTGCTCGATCCTTCGAGGCAACGCTGCTGGCGCTGATCGAGGAATGTCGGCGTCTCGACGATGATTCGTCCATTGAGACCGCCTTATTAGTGCTAACCGACGGGGTCGAGGACTTCGATGACTATCTGGATCTGCTGGGGCTGGCGGAGGCGCTGCTGGAAGACCAAAGCTATGAGGGCGTCTATCAGCTGGCAAGCTTTCATCCGGACTACTGCTTTCACGGCGTGGGAGAGAACGACCCCGCCAACTACACCAACCGTTCGCCGCATCCCATGCTGCACTTACTGCGAGAGGAGAGCATTGAGCGCGCGCTGGCAAGCTTTGCCCACCCGGAGCGAATCCCTGAACGCAATGTCACGCTGTTGCGGGAGATGGGCAACGAGCGCCTCGCCGCTCAGATTGATAACCTGCAGTCCTTGAAGTTCGGGAATCAAGAGCCATAGAGAGTAATAGGTAACCACGAAGGCGTGCTGTCCAAGGTTGCAAGGCTGAAAGGCGCACTATCGTCTACAGTATCTAGTCAGTGGGGTGATCGTACGGTTACCCATTTTACCTCGCGAAAGGAGATGTCATGAGTATCAAGAAGCAAGGATCCGCCGAGTGGCAAGGTAGTCTGAAACAGGGCAAAGGCACGGTATCCACCGAAAGCGGTGCCTTGAAGCAGAACCCTTATGGCTTCAACACGCGCTTTGAGGGAGAAGCAGGCACCAATCCCGAAGAGCTGATCGGGGCAGCCCATGCCAGCTGTTACTCCATGGCGCTGTCGATGATTCTAGGCGAGGACAACCTCGAGCCGGAAAGCATCAAGACCAACGCCACTGTGACTCTGGAGCAGGACGACAGCGGTTTTACCATCTCCGCGATCCATCTTGAAACCCGGGCGAAGATTCCCGGCGCGGATCAGTCCAAATTCGACGAGGCGGCCAACAAGGCGAAAGAGGGCTGCCCAGTCTCCAAGCTGTTCAATGCCAAGATAACCCTGGATGCCAAGCTCGAAGGGTAAGATCGGTATCTGCATCATGACACGCGACGCCGGCCCTGGGCCGGCGTCGTCGTTTTTGGCGTCAGCTTTCGCTGAGGGTTTCACGACTCTCCGCATGGTGGCCGGCAGCGTCGACCAGCCCGCGAATCAGGCGCTGCTGGGGGCGATTGAAGATTAGAAATTCCGGGTGCCACTGCACGCCGACCAAGAAGCGATGATCGCGACTTTCGATCCCCTGAACCAGCCCATCCCGATCCTTGGCCACGATGTCGATGCCACGACCGGGACGATTGATCGCCTGATGATGCAGGCTATTCACCTGGCACCAGCTGACCTTGAGTAGATCGTGCAGACGGCTGCCGACGGTGATATCGACGGTCTTGCGGGGCAGTACCGTGCGCTGCTTCTTGATGTGGGTGTAGGAGGTGTAGATGTCGCTGACCAGTGAGCCGCCCAGGTGCACGTTGATGATCTGGGCACCGCGACAGATCCCCAGCACCGGGCAGTCATCGGGTAGAAGTCGCTTCAATAGCGACAGCTCCAGGGTGTCCCGCTGGGGATCGACTCGCACGTCGAGCTGTACTTCGCCGCCATAAAGCTGGGCGCCGATGTCATCGCCACCGCCGATCACGAGTCCGTCGAGATCCTTGGGTACAGGGCGCGAAGGCGACAAACGCACCGGCTTGCCGCCGGCACGCCATACCGCCAGCCAATCGCACCACCAGGCCAGCAGGCTTTTATGATCCGAGGTGGTAATGCCAATCCTTGGGCGTACCATGACTACTCCTTCATCCACCCCTTTAGACGATCCAGCCAGTGAGACGTGGGGGAGCGCTGGTAGTGGTCGATATAGGTTGCACTGCGTTTGGCCAGAAGTTCGGTGTCCGCTGCCAGGCGTTCCACCTCGACCCAGCGATTCCATTCGCACACCGCGCTCCAGTCCGGCTGGGATAGCTGGGCATTGGGCAGGCGATAATGAAAGGTGGGACGAGGGCTGACCAGCTCATCGCAGAGCAGCGGATTGGGGTGATCGGGACGCAGATAGGCAAACAGCGGCAATAGATCGAGTTCCCGATTGCGCGACGGGTTGGCGACAAGATAATCCTCGATCAATGTGTCCAGATCCGGGGCGTAGGCGTCATCCAGCACCTTCAGCGCATACTCCTTGGTGAAAGGGTTGGCATGGGGCAGTATCTGCCGGGTAATGTCGATATCGATCTCTTCACGCAGCCAGGCCGCTAGAATCATGTAGGCGCGAAGATGCGCCAGCAGGCTCTCTGCCTCGAGAGAAGGCACTTCAGGATTGAGGTGCAGACCGAAGCCGTACAGCAGGCTGTCCCGGGTATCCCGGGCGCCTTCCAAACGCAAAGCATCGAACAAGGCATCGAGCTCGTTGAGCGCAAGCCAAGGAATGGGGGGACACACGATCTCCGTCGGTACGATGCCGGCCACCGCGTCACCCAGCAGTCGGCGCGAGCGCTGATGAAGCTCCCGGCGCAGCTGATGCCATTCACTATCTTCGACGCTATTTTCCTCGAGCACCTTGTGATCCGGATGGACGTATTTCGAATCGAGTTCGACGGTGAAATTCCCCCAGCGGCTGTCAACGATCTTGAAGCGATGCGGATCAAGATGTTCAAGGCTACCGCCAAAATGCGCTTGCACCAGTTGCGCCGCTCGCACCGGGGCAATGGCGGCAAATTCGATTTCGACGCCCACGCGGCGCAGATGCTTTTCGTCGGTACGGGGAATTGGCGGCGCTTCGGGATTCAAGCTGCTCTCCTCAAGCCACTATTCTGGTAAGGGGTCCACGAGGCTTAGCAGACGCTTGATGCCGTCAGGAGACCTGACGTCTGATGTTCGTATCCTGACGCACATGCTCTGCAAGACCCAGGCCTGCCTCATGCATGGTCAGATAGGTCTGATCGGCACCGGCAAGATGGATCGATTCCGCCTCGTCCTGATAGAGGCTATGCGCAACGATGGCCCCCGTAAAGCCATGACTGCGCAATTGTTGTGTCGCAAAGATCTTGGATTGCGCATCCGGTAGGGTCAGAACCACCGCCTCGATGCCATGGAGCTTGAGCGCATTCCAGAAACTGATGTCCTCTCCATCCGCGTAAACGACATGTCGCCCGTCGGCGGTGTGACTTTCGACGCGGCTGGGGTCTGCATCGATCCCGATCACATCGATGCCGTCCTCACGCAGGCGATCGTAGGTCGCCGTGCCGGTGCGCCCCATGCCGATGACCATGACCTGGGCGCTCCCGAGAGAAGCGGGCTGTTCATCCGGGTGCCAGTTGTGGGTCTCGAAACGGGTAAGCCAGGGTTCGATCCGACCGAACAGCGAGTGGGCCTTACGCTGCAGGGGCGATACCACCAGAAACGACAGGGCAACCGCCATGGCCAGACCTACCAGCGAATCCGGCACCAGGACTGCGGCCACGATCAGGCCGAATTCACTGTAGCTACTGAGATTGACCGATGCCTCAAAGGCATTGCGCGCCCGCAGGCGGAACAGGATGAGTAGAAAGAAGAACAGCGCTGCTTTCAAAGGCAGCAAGACGACGAAGGCCAGAGCAAAGCCGAAGGAGTGCCAGTCCGGTAATCCCGACATGCCGATCTCGAGAAAGAAGCCGACCAGGAACAGCTCCTTGAGCGCCCATAGGGATTTGCCGATTTCCTGGGCGCGAGGGTGCTGGGAAATCAGCGTTCCCAGTACCAAAGCGCCCACTTCACTGGACAGCCCAAGCGCCGTGAAACCGGCGCCGCCGATGACCAGGGCCAGCACCAGTCCCATCATCATCAACAGTTCGTCGTGACCGCTGGCATCGATCAGACGATGAAGCACTGGGCGCAGCAAGGGGAGACCAAGCAATAAAAGTGCCCAGGGCGAGGGCACCTGGCCGATAGAAAATACCAGCACGCCCAGGGCGATTAAATCCTGAATGACCAGAATGCCGATCGCCACGCGCCCGTGGAAGGAGCGCAGCTCACGGCGCTCCTCAAGACTCTTGGCGGCGAGCACCGTACTGGAAAAGGCCAATGCGATGGCCAGAATCAACGAGTTCATCCAGTCGACACCGGCCATCCAGTGGAGGCCCATGGCGAACACGCTTACCGTCACCGCGAAGTGCGCCAGCCCACCGCCAATGACCTCGGGTTGTACGAGGCTCTTGAGCTTGAGCTTGAGCCCGACGCTGAACAGCAGAAGCAGCACACCCAGATGGGCAATATAGTGAAGCACCTCTGGCGTCGAGGGGGGCAGTGCAACGGCATCGCCTAGGGAGTTGATGACAAAACCGGCGCCGAGAAAGCCGATCAGAGGTGGCAGGCCAAAGCCACGGGCAATCAAGCCCAATACCAGGGCAAAGGTCAGGCAAATGACTTCCAGCATTCGATCGAACTCCAGAAATTTCGTGGCAATTCTGCCAAGGCAGAACGCTAATAAAGAATACGCAAGAAAAACATTCTACGGACGCATTGTTTTTACTTGATTACAAAATAGGTTACCAGCGCTGATATGAGTGAATCTCATATCGATAAAGGTGATGATAAGCATGTTGGGAAACATGCAGATACGAAAAATATATCTCAGCGTATGATTTCCTGAAATTGTCTATTCACTATCCGGAGTCATCATGTCCGATCCCGCCGCGTCTTCTCGCTATTGGCAAGAGCTGAGCTCACCGGAGCTGGAACGGGCTCTGCAGCAAGACAGCGTAGCCGTGCTGCCTTTGGCAGCCATCGAGCAACATGGTGCGCATCTTCCTCTATCCACGGACCTGGATATCGGTCTGGGGCTTCTACAGGCGGCCATGAACAAGCTGCCTGATGCTTTTCCTTTGCTTGCATTGCCGGCCCTGGCGGTGGGGGCAAGCCAGGAGCACTCAAGCTACGCGGGTACGCTGAGCCTGCCCCCGGAAACCGCGATTGCGGTGATCGAAGCTTACGGCGACTCCATTGCCCGGGCCGGCGTGCGGCGTCTGGTGCTGCTCAATAGCCATGGTGGCAACAAGGCAGTAGCGGATATCGCCGCTCTCAAGCTGCGTAAGCGCTGGGGCATGCTGGTGGTCAAGGCCCACTACATGCGCTTTCCGATACCTGCCGAAGCGCTCCCTTTGGAAGAGCTTCGTCATGGTCTGCATGGAGGGGCGCTTGAAACCGCGATGATGCTGTATCTGGCGCCCCACAAGGTGCGCCACACACAGATCGATCATCCGTCTTCTCGAGGGGAAACAATGGCCGCCCAAGGTCAGTGGCTGGGGCCGGAAGGAGAGGCGGCCTTCGCCTGGCTTGCCGAAGACCTGCATTCGGGTGGGGTGGTCGGCAATGCCCGACTCGCCGACGCCAAACTCGGCGCCCGACTGGTCGAGCATTATGCCGCGCTTTTAGCGGCGCTTTTCGAGGAAACCCGCGCCATGGATATAAAGGACTTTCAAGTACCTCCTTCTTGTTTGTCCTCTTCTCATTTGCCCCCGAGCCGATCGTAGTTTTCCAATACCGCATCGAGCATATGGCCGGCACGTTTTGACTTGGCGTTCAAATAGCGATAGTTCTGCTTCGTCAGGCGGCCATAGAGCGCCTGGCGCTCGGTAACTTCGATGCCGCCTTCGGTCAATGCCGCGATCTTGACGGGATTGTTGGTCAAAAGCTGTATGCGCTGGATACCCAAGGCCGCCAGCATATCCACCGCCACACTATAGCGCCGCTCATCCTCACCAAAGCCCAGGTGCTGATCCGCGTCCACGGTATCGAGCCCTTCATCCTGCATGGCGTAGGCACGCAGCTTGTTGGCAAGGCCGATGCCGCGCCCCTCCTGGGCCAGATAGAGCAATACGCCGCCGCCCATGTCATCGATATCCGCAACCGCGTTGCGCAGCTGTTCGCCGCAGTCGCAGCGCAGGCTGGCAAACAGATCGCCGGTCAGGCAAGCGGAGTGCATGCGCAAGGGCACTGCTTCCTGCCAGGCGGCGGGATCGCCGATGAGGATGGCGACGTGCTCCCGCAGTCCGTCGGGTTCGCGAAACAGGATGAAACGGCTCTCGAGGGCTTCCGCCAGTGGAATTTGCGCTTCGCTGACGCGCTTGAGCAGTCCGTTGGCTGCCTCGAAACAGCGCTCCGCATCTGCCGCTTCGACCGCCAGCAGCTCTCCCTGGACAATCAACGTCTCGATGGTTTCACGAGACTCCTTGGCTAGCCGGGCGGTGAGCGCTGCCGGTATCAGTAGCGCCCGACGCATCAGCGTCAAGGCTGCATGATCGGCGCGACTGGCCGGCAGGATATCCTGCGCAATTGCGCTGGAATCGACGCCGAAGGCAAGTTCGTTGAGCCGTTCGGTTTTCAGCATTTCCGGAACCAAGGGCAGCCGGGCGGTTTCACTCTCGATCGACTTGCCCAGCAGTGCCAGGCGATGACGACTGAGTATAAGCCCCGGAGCTTCACCCGCCGTTGCAATGAGGTGCTCAAGAACGCCATCGTCAAGACTTTCGATGGGCTGGACAAGAATATCCTGTTCGCTGTCGCGTAATAGCACCGGAAGCCCGCGACGAAGATCGAAAATGGCTCGTTCAACCTGATGCATGACATCTCCTTAATACAAGCTTGTGCTGGCGCGCCGTGCTACTCATGATAGCTATTCGCCTTTATGTGAATGGCAAGACTTGAATGGCAAGTGAGAGAGGCTTGATGAACGCCGCTAGTTTCAATATCGATTCCGCCTGGCAGCTGCTGTGCCTTGTTCGAGATCATGATTGGTCATCTTCCACTCCTTTCATTGCTGATATCCCTGATGTGACGCATGGAACGCGGTTTCACGTCATCGAAGGCGGCGCCTGGACTTGTCAGGCAGGGGTTGCTGACGAGGTGCGGCGTCTGTTTGATAATCTGCTGCCATTGGTGGCGCGAACCGAACCCTTGGCGATCGCTCAGCTCGGTCAGAGCCTGGATGGTCGAATCGCCACCGTGACCGGCGCGTCCCACTACATCAACGGGCTTGAAAGCCGCATTCATCTGCATCGGCTGCGGGCCTTGATGGATGCGGTCCTGGTCGGTGCCGGTACCGTCGAGGCGGACGACCCCCAGCTCAACGTGCGCCACGTCTCGGGGCGCCCTCCGGTGCGGGTGGTGCTCGACCCGCGCGGACGACTCGATAGCGCTCGGTATGTCTTTTACTCCGGTGAGGCCCCGACCCTGCATATTATCGGCGAGGGCGCCACGGTGGCGGGAGTCTTTGGCAGTCACGTGGAGCGCATCATGCTGCCCCTGGGGCCCCAAGGGTTCGATCCGCGCGGTGTGCTCGATGCATTGCGCGGGCGCGGGCTCAAACGGGTATTGATCGAAGGCGGCGGGGTGACCATCTCGCGCTTTCTCGAAGCCGGCGTACTGCACCGCCTGCATATGCTGATCGCACCGCTTTTGATCGGCTCGGGACGCCCGGGGCTCGATCTGACACCCATCGCGACTCTCGATCAGGCGCTGCGACCCCGGTCCAGGACCTTTCCCTGCGGTGAGGACACCCTGTTCGATCTGATGCTCACCGCCGACGAGCCGCCGCGAGCGACGGCGGATTAGAAACAGCGCCCCAGGCAGGCTCGAGATCAGCACCAGCAGACCGTAGGCTACGGATATCGCCACGCCCTGAGCCGGCGCCAGGCCGGCGCCGGCCCATACCAGCGCCGCCGCGCCTTCACGCAGCCCCCAGCCCGCCACGGAGAGTGGAATGGCCATGGCCAGCAGCACCAACGGAATCAGCGTCAGCAGCGTTGTCAGAGGAAGATCGCTGCCGATGGCCCGCGCCGCGCAGACGAACACCGCTACATAGCTGCATACCACCAGCGCCGAGCCCAAAAGCTGACGAGGCCAGGCCCGATGACTCAGCAGCGTGCGATGCAGATCCCCGCCCAGCCCCTTGAAGAGCCCGGTCAACAGTGCGCTGTAGCGTGTCTTGAACAGGCGTGGAGGCCGGCGAATGATGCGCTTGAATAGCAGCCCGAGCATTAACAGTAAAAAAAGTCCTCCAAGCCAGACGCTGGCGGACAGCGAGTGACTGGCAGCGTTATTCAACAGCGAATGCGAGAATCGGGCCAAAGGCTGATGCCAGATCGGCGAGAACAGCGTTGCGCAGGCCATGGCCGCTAGTACCAGCTGTCCGGAGGTGCGCTCAATGATGACCGCCCGCAGTGCTGCTGCGCGTTGGCCACTGGCCTGAGCATGGCGCCAGGCCCGAGTGGCATCCCCCATGACGCCGCCGGGAAGTACTTGATTGAGAAAGGTCGCCAGGTAGTAGTCGCCCAGAGCCACTCGCCAGGGCAAGCGAATGTTCAGCAGCCGGGCGGTAAGGCGCCAGCGCCAGGCAGAGATCGCTACCTGAGGCAGGGTCAGTATCAGCGCCAGTAGAACCCAGTAAGGCGATAGCCCCTGGATTTCCGCCACGATGGCGGACGTATCAAGCCACAATGAGAGTGCGCCCAGCAGCGCAAGGCTCGCCAGCAGGCGAAGCCATAGATGGGCGCGGGGCAGTCTCATTGGTCATCACTCGTTGAGTCTGAGGCCTTTGAGCCCGGGGCCGGCGGGCAGGCAAAAAAGTCCTTGTGACCCACCTCAAGACCCAAGGCACCAGCATTCAATTGAGAAAGCCGATGGACCAGCCAGCGTTCCAGTCGTTGCCGCTTGTTGGGTGTTTGTTCGTGTACGGCGCCGGCCCAGCCTTCGATCAAGCTGTGACCCAATGCCTGGGTATCGGGTTGACCGGGAAACAATCGCCAAGGGCTCGGAGCGCTTTTCACCTGATAACCCTGCCGAGCGAACGCCTGCACCAGGGCTTGAGGGGCGCGACTGCCCAAGGCGATACCCAGGCCCTTGTCTCTCTGCTGATGGGCGATGAGCTGATCCCGCACCCAGCGATCCTCGGGTATTTCCTGAATTTGACCGTCGGCGTCGAGAAAACGCCAGTCGCCGGTCACGCTCATGGTGAACAGCACCGCGGTTTGCTGCGCCGCACAGGCTGCCGCTAGCCGTTCCAACCAGTCAAGGGACACCAGATCGAAAAGCGCCGAGGCGCTGATTAGATCGCAGCCGGAAAACCAGTCGGCTTCGATATCGGCAAGACTCCTGCAATCCGCCTGGACATCGATGGACTCACCGCTGCCGTCGCAAAGAGGGGTTGCTGACGCGATGGCCTCTTTGAGCAGATCCGCATCATGATCGATTAGCCTCCAGGACTGCGGTCCGGGCAGTCGCGGTGCGAGAAAACGCAGATTGCTGCCGCCGCCGCTGCCCAGATCGATAAGCGACAGGGCGCGCCCAGGCTGCTTTCGTTGCTGCAGATACTCTATCGCCTGGTGGGTCAACGTTTCGTCCCGGGCAGCGGCGTCTGCGCTCTCGCGAAGACTCAGCCAGCCGGTATCGAAAATACTGCCCGGGGCCGGTTGCGTCATGAATTCGAGCCTCCTAACAATGCCTTGGCGAAAGCGGTGCCGGCGGTTTGCCAGTCGGTAAGATTTTCCCGGGCTTGCCGGCGCCCAGGTACAGATACTTGCGTAGATCGGGCTCGTCGAACCAGCGCTTTAATGCCTGGGTCAGCGCCTGGCTGTCCCTGGGGGGCACGCTCAGTCCCGCGGCGTCCGGCAGGGTATGCGCCAAGGCGCCTCCGGTCGTGGTGATGACAGGTAAGCCTCGGGCCAGCGCTTCGCTGATCACCATGCCGTAGCCCTCATAGAAAGAGGGCAACACAAAAAGATCCGCTTCGTGATAGGCCTGCCCAAGCGCTTCTTCCGACTGTTCGCCGTGCAAGCAAATGCGATCCTCAAGACCATGCTCGCGAATAAGATGAGCGATCTTCTCGGCGAAACGCGGATCGCGATCCGGTGAGCCGATCAAATCGCACCGCCAGTCGTACTCGTTGAGTCGGGCTAGGGCATCGATCAGGACGTCCTGCCCTTTACGTGGAATGAGGGTGGCCACGCACAGCAGGTGCTGGCCTGTCGCGGCGCTATCGTTTTCGTATTCCGCCAGCGGCGCCGGCTCGACGCCGGGCTCGATGACCGCGATGCGCGCTGCCTCGACGTTGAAATCCGCCAGGCGACGAGCGGTGAATGCGCTGGTGGCGATGATGCGATTAACTGCGGTCAGCGACCGGGTCTCGCTCAGGGTGAATCGGGTTCGCTGAGCCTGGTCGAGATCGGTTTCATCCGCCAGTGGGTGATGCACCAGCGCCGTCAGCTCAAGACGCTTAGAGTGCTTGGCGATTACCTCAGGCAACCCTCCCAGGGCCAGACCGTCGATGACTATCTTGGCGCCCTCGGGCTGCCTGGCAAGCGCATCTTCCATGGATTGGGCGGCGGTGGCATCGGGCTCCGGGAATCGCCCCGCGAGACCGATGACCTCCACACTCCAACCTTGCTCACGCAGCGCTTCGACCATGCGGGCGTCATAAAGATAACCGCCGGTCAGCTGGTTGGGGTCTCCGGCCAGAATAAACGTCAGGTGATGACTCAAAGCGCCCCCTCGTAGCTCGCCCAGGCAATATGAGACTCATGCAGGGTTACATTCATCTCGCTTAGCTCACTGGCGGCAGGCCCTAGGCGACCCTCCTCGATGGCTCGGGCAAGCCGATCGAAAACGACCTTGGCCATGAATTCCGTGGTGGTATTGCGGCCCTTGAACTCTTCGGTCTCATCCAGGTTGCGCAGGTTGAACTCATCGAGAACGGCGTGAAGGGTGCTGCTGGCTAAACCAATGTCGATGACCAGATCGTCATCGTCCAGGCTTGGGCGCTTGAAGGTGACGTCCACTACATAGGTAGCTCCGTGCTGGCGCTGGGCAGGGCCGAAAACGTCGCCACTGAAGCTATGAGCAATCATGAAATGATCGCGAACGGTCAAGCTGAACATGAAGCTGATTTCCTTATATAAAATGATCCATCTGCGGGTAGGCCACCCGATGACACAGTACGTCGTTATCTTCAAGCAGACGCGGCATTGATTCCGGCAGGTTCCTGAAATCGCTTTCACCGCTGATGAGTGCGTCCAGGCAAGGGTCCTGCAGTAGATCGAGGGCAAGACTCAGGCGGCGCTGATAACTCCAGCGCGCGCTGCGTGCCGGCGCCACGGTACCCACCTGGCTTGCACGCAGCGTCAGGCGGCGGGAGTGAAACGCTTCACCCAACGGCAGGCTCACTTCCTTCTGGCCGAACCAGCTCATTTCAATCAAGGTGGCTTCCTTGCCGGCCAGTTCAAGCCCGGTGCGGAGCCCTTCGCAGGAACCACTGGCATGAATCACCAGATCGTTATCGCCTTCCGCCTGGTGGGGAAGACAAAAGGGAACCTCCAGCGCGGCCGCAAGGGGCTGGCGCCGGGATACAATATCGATCAGTTGTACTCGCGTACCGGCAATCCGCGTGCACAAATAGGCGATCAGCGCACCGACGACCCCAGCGCCGATGACGCTGATACGGTCCCCCACCCGGGGGCCTGCATCCCACAGGCCGTTGATGGCAGTTTCCATATTGGCGGCCAGCACAGCGCGCTCGAAAGGTAAGCCGGGTGGAAGTACTAGCACTGCGTCCTGAGGCACCACATAGCGATCCTGATGGGGGTACAGACAAAAGACGGCGCGGTTCAGCAAATGTTCTGGGCCCTGTTCAACGATGCCGACGCTTGCGTAGCCGTATTTGACAGGCCCGGGGAATTCGCCCTGTTGAAAAGGAGCACGCATGCGTGAACGTTCGCTCGCCGGCACCTGTCCATTGAAGACGAGGCGTTCAGTGCCGCGACTGATTGCACTGTAGCGAGTATGGATCAATACCTCATCGGGGCCAGGAGGCGGTAATGTTTCATTGCGCAAGGCACCATGCCCCGGGGCCAGCGTCCAAAAGGATTGAGCAGTGATGGAGGACATGGCGTTTTCCTTCTTAACACGCTAATAAAGCAGTAGAGTAGAACAATGTTCTACAAGTATCGACTCGCTTGTGAGCATGTTGTTCAATTATTGTACAAAAGTTGTATGTAGTGAAGTCGCCATTCAGCACGATCACTCATAGGTGTCGCATGCAGCATGGTAATCGACAGTCGGTAGCGAATGCCCCACAGGATAGTCGGTTGAGTGCATTGACTCTGGTCGAGTGCATCATCGCCTTGATTTTATTCGTGGGATTGCTGGAAGGGCTGTTGCTGTGGTTGGCCGCGCCGGTGGGGCTTCGCTTGAGCGCGGGTGCAGTTTATCTGGTCATGATCGTGATGGTGCTCAAGTCCTGGCCCGCCACGCGGCGCTGGTTGGGCTGGGCCAATCGTGTCACGCTGCTGCGCGGCATGCTCGTTGCGATTCTGGCCGGCGCAATCCTGTTTCCGGATTTCATGGCAGAGCACGCTGTCGTCATGGCGGTTCTGGCGTTGGGCGCCTTGATTCTCGATGGGTTAGATGGCTGGATTGCGCGGCTGACACGCTCTGCGACGGCCTTCGGGGCTCGTTTTGACATGGAACTGGACGCCTTTTTCATTCTGGTGCTGTGTCTGGCACTTGTCGTGCTCGATAAGGTGGGCGCCTGGGTGTTGCTGATCGGTTTGATGCGATACGGCTTCATTCTGGCCGGGCAAATCTGGCCCTGGCTCAACCGGACACTACCCGAAAGTCGCCGCCGCAAAATCATCTGCGTGTGGCAGGCGCTGACGCTATTATGTGGATTACTCCCATTGATCTCGAATGCCATGGCGTCGGGTATGGCCGCGTTATCGCTGTTGTTGCTGTCCTTGTCGTTCTTGGTGGACATACGTTGCTATCGGCCAAGAAGAAAGGATTGCTATCAAACGATTTCTAACGACTCATCAGGAGATTTCGACATGTTGACCGCACTACGCAGTTCTGTATCCATAGTGGCAGTGACAGGCGGGCTTCTGTTGGGAGCGTCAACGGCCCAGGCAGAGCCGCAAACCTATCGCATTGATCCGGAGCATTTTTCCATTGGCTTTTTGATAGATCATATTGGCTATCAAAAGCAGCTGGGCATGTTTTTGGAAGGAGAGGGGGAGTTCGTTTACGACGAGCAGGCCCAGACGCTTTCCTCGGCTCGAGTGGAAATACCTGCTGCCAGTCTTTTCACCAACCATGAAAAGCGCGATGGGCATGTATTGAGTGACGATTTCCTGGATGCAGAAGAGTATCCAGCCATCGTTTTCGAAGCCACGGATTTCAACGCCGACAGCGATACGCAAGGAACGCTGACCGGGGATCTCACCATGCTGGGAGAGACGCATCCGGTGACCCTTGATGTCACGCTCAACAAGGCGGAAAAATATCCTTTCGGCCACAAGCAGTACACCTTTGGGTTGTCGGCTCGTACGACCTTGAACCGCAGCGAATGGGGCATGACCTACGGCGTCGACAACGGCATGGTCGGTGACGAGGTGGAGTTGATTTTCGAGTTCGAGGGTATTCGACAGTGACCATTCAATGGCTTCATTCGAATTTGGCATGAAAGTAAGATAAAGGGTCGTCATCGCGTCCATCACGGCGTATAAAGAAAACGCTGTTTTCTCAAGGGAAGCCATGATGGCCCGAAGCTCTTTCGAACTCGCCGGTGTGCATGTTGCTCCTGGTACTCGTACTCAAATCGATGTCCCCATTGCCAAGCTCTATACCCATGCACCTCTGCATATACCCGTGGAGGTCGTGCATGGGCGCCAGCCCGGCCCGGTGTTGCTTGTGTGCAGTGCCATTCATGGAGACGAAATCAACGGCGTCGAGATCGTGCGGCGTCTGTTGCGCTCATCTGCGCTGCGCCGTTTGCGTGGCACGCTGATTGCGGTACCCGTCGTCAATGTCTTTGGATTCGTTCAGCACACTCGGTATCTACCGGATCGGCGCGATCTCAATCGCTGCTTCCCCGGGGCTGAAGCAGGCTCGCTGGGTTCTCGGGTGGCGGCACTCTTTCGTGAGCAGATCGTCGATCTAGCCACCCACATCATTGACCTACACACCGGTGCCATTCATCGCACCAACCTGCCTCAGATTCGCGCCCAGCTGGGCTCCAGCAGCGAGACCGCACGCATGGCGGATGCCTTCGGGGCACCGGTGATTCTCAATGCGGAGCTCCGTGAAGGCAGTCTGCGTGCCTATGCCCAGAGTCGTGGCGTGCCGGTTTTGACCTACGAAGCAGGGGAGGCGCTGCGTTTCGATGAATGGTCGATTGCACCCGGTGTTCGCGGCATTCTGCGGGTGATGCGCACGTTGGGCATGTTGGCAACCAGTCGCCAGCGTGCAATATCAAGGCCTACGGAGATCGCCAACGGTTCGAGCTGGGCGAGAGCAACCGGGGATGGCATCCTGCGCCCTCGGGTGAGACTTGGTGCTCGAGTAGCCAAGGGGCAGCTGTTGGGGCTGGTCGCGGACCCGTTTGGCAACGCCGAAGGGGAGGTCATTGCCAATGCGGATGGGATTGTTATCGGCATGAGCAATCTACCCTTGGTCAACGAAGGGGAGGCGCTGTTTCACGTGGCCCGCTTCGATGCCATCGAAGAAGCGGAAAACGCCGTGGAGTCTTTCCAGCAAGATTTTGAGCCTGCTCTCGAGACGATATAGTACTGTTTTCCAAGATGTTGACTGGCGTATCGACATTACACCATGACGGGGCTGTTTTCGGTCTTTCCGACACCCATGTCAACCAGGCCCAGCGCATCGTCGAAGACCTGCAGGCCGGCTCCTTCACGATGCGCGTTTTCGGACAGATGGCGGCGGAATCGCCGGCCTCCGGGGCAGCCCTGGAACAGCCCCAGCAGATGACGGGTCACATGGTTGAGTTTGGCACCTTCGCTCAAGCGCTTTGCAATATAGGGGCGCAACGCCATCGCGGCCTGATGTCGGCTGTGCGCCGGCCCGGGCTCTCCATAGAAAGTCTCATCCACCGCCGCAAGCAGCCAGGGGTTCTGATAGGCTTCACGACCCACCATGATGCTATCCACATGCTCGAGCTGGGCTTGGCAGTCGGTCAGGGTTTTCAGGCCGCCATTGATGCCGATATGCAGGTCAGGGTGGGCTGTCTTGAGACGGTGGACCCGGGCATAGTTCAGCGGCGGTATGTCGCGGTTTTCCTTGGGTGACAACCCTTCCAGCCAGGCCTTGCGGGCATGAACGATGAAAGTGTTGCAACCAGCGCCGGCGACTGTACCGATAAAACGCTCGAGATCTTCATCTTCATCCTGGGCGTCGATACCAATACGACATTTCACCGTCACGGGAATGCTCACCGCCGCAGTCATTGCCTTGACGGCGGCGGCTACTTTATCCGGATACGCCATGAGACAAGCGCCGATCAGGTTGTTCTGCACCCGATCACTAGGGCAGCCTACATTGAGATTGACCTCATCATAACCCCAGGCTTGTGCAATGGCGGCACACTCTGCCAGTTCACTGGCATCGCTACCCCCCAGCTGTAATGCCAAGGGGTGCTCCACATCGTCGTGCCCGAGAAAGCGCTCGCGTGGATGCCCGTGCAAAATGGCACCAGTGGTGACCATCTCCGTATAGAGCAGCGCATGACGCGTCAACGTACGAGCGAAAGCCCGGTAGTCGCGGGTCGTCCAATCCATCATCGGCGCCACGGAGAAGGTTCTGTCTAATGGGAGGCGATTCGTTTCAAGGTGCATAGGAAAAATGGCGTTGAAAAGTTAACATTTTCTCACACATGTGCTGTATCCGCATGCCATACCCATATAAAAGGGCCATGAAAAATGAAGCATTGTTGGGCTAATTTTCGCTTCCTGTCTGGCATTCCTGCCATAGTCACGGAAACATGATCTGTGCGAGGTCGTAGAGTATGCAGATAAGTTGTCAAATTCGTCGGTTTAAATAGGGTTAGCCAAACACGGAAATGGTATTAGTCTGTGTGCATATTTTGTAAGAAATGTCTTACAAAATATGCCGTTATTTACTTACACCATCACTCGCCTTTGATTAATCCAGGTTAAGTCAAATTCGGTTCAAGTACCTCATAATGCCTTTCATCGAGCAAGGAGTGGTTCGATTTGCCAGCAGGATGCATGGCATTAGAAGACAGCAAGATGCTGACTTCACTTCAAATCGCATCAAGATATACCAGGAAGGGTATGCACTATCGTTGGATAGTGGCGTTGCACGGATTCGCAAATCATCAAGGCGATTGGAGTATTCAAGCGAAGAGCAGTAGCCAATGAAAGGCTGCAAGCACAGGAAGTGCGTGATCAGGACGATCATAGTGGGGAAGGAGGCGATTCAGGCAGTACGCCCTTGACGCCAGGGAAACCCGAGGACTCTTCGTTAGCGGAGTGCGTTGCTCTGCAAGGCCCGGCCAGTAATGGCCGGGCCTACTTTTGTGTGGCTTTATCAATGCATTCCAAGGGTGTTTTCCTAATCGTAAAACGATTCCTTGTCTATATCGGTGAGCTGCCATAGAGCACGTACCTGACCAAGCAATTTATAGGGTAAATCGCTCGCCGGAGCTTGCTCCATATGCTTGGATTCGTCGCTGATATCGATGTCGCCGTTATCCGTACGAGAAAGATAGCGCACGATCAATTGTCCAAAGCGCTCGAGGATATATAGCCCATCTTGTAGAAACGTATTGGTCGGTAATACTGCGGCCAGATCCCCGGTTTCGATGAAATCGAATTTCTCCCCAGATGCAGGGGTAACCAGATGGCAGTCTCCGCTCAAATTGGGCACGGGGATGTCGCCCAGAATCGTGACTGGGGCAGCCTGTTGAAACCAGGGGGCGATTGATGAACCTGAATATAGAGTACGCGCTGAGATTTAGGTTGAGGGATGGGCGTCTTGAGTAAGTCATCAAGGCTGCATCCTAGTGCCTCAGCCAGCGCCAAAAGGCGCTCATGACCGATCTGACGAATGGTACCGGACTCCCAATAGGAGATCGACACGTCCGATACGCCCACCTTGCGTGCCAAACCCGCCTTGCTGAGCTTGGCCTGTTGGCGTAGTTGTTTTATTCGAGCACCTAGGGCTTCCATCAAGATATCTCACGATTCCATTCGGTCCCAGCATAGAGAAAACGAGTCGAAGTTTGTTTAGGATTATCAGGATGCTATGGATAATTCCTAGATTTCTCAAGAGTTGAAAACACAATTGATCGCCAGTCTCGACATAACGTAGATTATCTACTAGTAAAGCAAACTCTCGTGAATTTACCAGGGAATGGGTTCACCGGCCCAATCCCAAAAACTGCCGCTATCCTCTGGTCTGCGCTGATCCATGACCTCCAGCAGATGCTTTGCCACGAAGTCTGGAGTGAACAATTTTCCCTCGGGTACTCGGGCCTGAAAAGGTTGTGACAGGCCTGTATCAGTGGTGCCTGGATGCAAACATAAAACGATGGCTTGTCGATTGAGACGCTTGAGCTCAATGGCGGCGTTCTTCAACAACATGTTGTGAGCCGCTTTACTGGCGCGGTAGGCATACCAGCCGCCCAAACCATTGTCTTCGATGGAGCCCACTCGGGCGGAAAGACTGGCAAAGATAACGGGGTGCTGACCCTGCAAAGATCCCTTGAGTGTCTTGAACAGCATCACAGGAGCAGCGGCGTTGACATGAAATAGATGCGCCAGCGCGTCGAATTCCAGATCCTCAAAGCGCTTTTCCGGAGCAATGCCTGCGTCGTCGTCATGGAGCATACCAATGGCGTTGAAGACCAGATGAAGCGGGGTGTCTTCTAAGTGCGCGGCGAGAGCGCCCTGTCCTTCTTGAGTCGTGATATCCAGGGCCAGGCATTCCAGGCGCGGATCTTCCAGTTTCAGGGCGTGACGACTGACTGCAATGATGCGCCCTGGTTTTTGACTGGCCAGCAGCGCTTCAAGTACCGCATGGCCGATTCCACCGGAAGCACCCAGTACCAGAGCGCTGAAATCATCGGGCAGTTGCGCGAGCATGGCGACTCCTTAATTGATATCAAAGAAAACAAATATAGACGATTGCCGCTACTGTGCATCCGCCTGTTGCACCAGGCAGTCGATCCAAGCGGCTGACGCAGACTGTCGAGTAGGCGTCAGGTGCGTATAATGCGGCCATCCTTCAAGCCAACGGAACGGATGCCATGACTACCGTACGTACCCGAATCGCGCCGTCCCCTACCGGGGATCCTCATGTAGGCACTGCCTATGTCGCCTTGTTCAATCTTTGTTTTGCCCGTCAGCATGGCGGTCAGTTCATTTTGCGTATCGAGGACACGGATCGTCAGCGCTCGACTGCTGAATCCGAGCACATGATCCTCGATTCGTTGCGCTGGCTGGGGCTTGAGTGGGATGAAGGGCCGGATGTCGGCGGGCCTCATGGCCCTTATCGTCAAAGCGAGCGGGGCGATATCTATGCGCGCCACGCTCAGCAACTGCTCGACGCAGGGCACGCCTTCAAATGCTATCGCACCAGCGAGGAACTGAACGAATTACGTGAAAGCCGCAAGGCTGAAGGGGTGCATGGGGCGCTCAAACCGAAAGACCTGGTATTGCCCCAGGAAGAGATCGAACGACGAGAAACCGAAGGCTGGCCCTATGTAATACGCATGAAGGTGCCGGAGGAGGGCGTCTGTGTCATTGAAGACATGCTGCGCGGTAGCATCGAAGTCGACTGGACCCAGGTGGACGCGCAGATTCTGCTCAAGTCCGATGGCATGCCTACCTATCATATGGCCAATGTGGTCGACGATCATTTGATGGGCATTACCCATGTCTTGAGAGGGGAGGAATGGATCAACTCCGCGCCCAAGCACCGGCTGCTCTATGAGTACTTTGATTGGCAGATGCCGGCGCTGTGTCATCTGCCGCTGCTGCGCAATCCGGACAAGACCAAGCTCTCCAAGCGCAAGAATCCCACGTCGATCAATTACTACCGGCGCATGGGCTTTCTGCCTCAGGCATTGACCAACTACCTGGGCCGTATGGGCTGGTCGATGCCGGACGAACGCGAGAAATTTAGCCTCGAAGAGATGATGACGCACTTCGACATTCAGCGGGTATCGTTAGGCGGACCAGTGTTCGATCTGGAAAAGCTGACCTGGTTGAACGGTCTTTACATCCGCGAAGACCTGGACGATAAGGGGCTGCTGCATGCCCTGCGGGAATGGGCGTTCAATGAAGAGTATGTCAGTCAAATACTGCCCCAGGTGCGCCCTCGTATTGAGACACTGTCTGACGTGGCGCCCCTGGCAGGACATTTCTTTTCGGGCATGCCAACCATCGATGAGCATAGTTTCGATTCCGTGTCCCTTGAGCGAGAGAAGCTGCTCAAGCTGTTGCAGTTTCTGGTTTGGCGTCTGGAACGAGTATCGCCCTGGGATAAAGACAGCCTACTACCAGAGGTGAAGCAACTGGGCGACTACTTCGAACTCAAGATGAAGGCGTTTCTGGCGCCAGTGTTCATCGCTATCACAGGATCGACGACATCAACATCGGTGATGGATGCAATGGTCATTCTGGGGTCGGATATGACCCGGGCACGACTACGACATGCCATTATGGTGCTAGGCGGAATTTCCAAGAAGCAGACCAAGGCATTCGAGAAAGCGTTTCGCGAACTTGAGTAAGCTGAACAGGTTGAATAAATAAAAAACCGTTGACCGATCAGGGGTGTATGAGTAGCATATGCCCCGTTCTAGCAGGACAGAACTTTTTTGGAAAGGGGCCTTAGCTCAGCTGGGAGAGCGCGACGCTGGCAGCGTCGAGGTCACCGGTTCGATCCCGGTAGGCTCCACCATGATGCTGCAATGTCCCATTCGTCTAGTGGTCCAGGACACCGCCCTTTCACGGCGGTAACAGGGGTTCGAACCCCCTATGGGACGCCACCTTTTTTAGATGTAATCTATTCCCTCATCGTTCGTTCAGTTAGCCCAATAATATATTTTTGGGCCTGTTCTTGTGCGTGCTATAAATCTAATGCTGTTGGCAATGGCGAATTAGTCAATAAGTGCTTTATTTTTCTTAGTTCCGGTTGACAACGGGCAACTTTTTTCCCCACCTTTGCTTCATTCATTAGCGCCTTGTGCATAGAACGCCCGAAAGCCCCGCGGTTACTGGCTTCTTAAAAAATTCCTTTGAAATCAACATCTTATTTATGGTTAAAAATTAGCCAATTTGTTGCCAGGCCGCTGTTCATGGCGATTATGTGACGTTCTCTAAAGGTTGTGAACAGCTTTATCCACAGAAAGTGTGGAAAAGGTGATCAAGGGTCCAAAAAGCGCCATTGAGTATGAGTATTACGTTATTCGCAAGCGCGTGCAGGCGGTGAAGAAGCCAAAAAGATGCTCTTTTCGACCTTTGGGGGCGGCGATCAAAGGAGAGGAACAAGAAGTTTGGAGAGGGTAGAGCCACACTAAATGAAAGGCCGCCCTTAGGCGGCCTGGCAGTTCGACGGGTCAGGGGTTATTTGGTTGGATAGTCGCGCTTGGTATGGCCTACATAAAGCTGACGCGGACGTCCGATGCGATACTCGTTGCTGAGCATCTCGTTCCAATGGGAAATCCAGCCAATGGTGCGTGCCACAGCGAAGATGACCGTGAACATGTTGGTGGGAATGCCAATCGCGTTGAGGATGATGCCGGAATAGAAGTCCACGTTGGGGTAGAGCTTGCGTTCGATGAAGTAGTCGTCCTCCAGCGCGATCTGCTCGAGGCGCTTGGCTATCTTCAATTTGGGATCGTCTGCCCGACCCAGCTCTTCGAGAACTTCGTCGCAGGTCTCTTTCATGACCTTGGCACGAGGATCGAAATTCTTATAAACCCGGTGGCCAAAGCCCATAAGCTTGAACGGATCATCCTTGTCCTTGGCCTTGTCGACAAAGCGCTGAATGTTCTCTTCGGACTCATCGCCGATCTCATCCAGCATATTGAGGACTGCTTCGTTGGCGCCACCATGAGCTGGGCCCCACAAGGCAGCAATGCCAGCACTGATACAAGCGAACGGATTGGCGCCAGTGGAGCCAGCCAGGCGTACCGTCGAAGTCGATGCGTTCTGCTCATGATCCGCATGGAGCATGAAGATACGATCCATGGCCTTGGCGTAGACCGGGTTGATCTTGAACTCCTCACAGGGGTTGCTGAACATCATGTAGAGGAAGTTCTCGGCATAGTTCAGGTCATTGCGAGGATAGTTGAAGGGCTGCCCGATGTTGTACTTGTAGCTCATGGTCGCGATGGTCGGCATCTTGGCAATCAATCGGATGGCGCTCACCCGACGCTGTTTCTCGTCGGAGATGTCGAGATTGTCATGGTAGAAAGCCGCCAGGCCGCCTACTACGCCGCATACGATAGCCATTGGGTGAGCGTCGCGGCGGAAACCCTTGAAGAAATTGACGATCTGTTCGTGCACCATCGTGTGCTTGCTGATGGTGGTTTCAAATTTCTCATACTGTTCGTCATTGGGTAGATCCCCAAACAACAACAGATAGCACAGCTCGATGAAATTGGAATTCTGCGCCAGCTGGTCGATAGGATAGCCGCGATGCAACAGCACGCCTTCGGCACCGTCGATATAAGTGATACCAGACTCACAGGCCGCGGTAGCCACGAAACCAGGATCAAAAGTGAAGTGACCTTTTTCAGTCAGTTCGCGTACATCAATGCGTCCGGGCCGAGCGTCCCTGAGTAGATCGGAAATTCGATGGCTTCATCTACGCCGTCAATGGTCAAATGCGCTTTCTTGTCCGCCATGCTAGGTCTCCTACGTTTCGATTGCTGGTAAGAACGTGTTCACGATTCTGTACGTGTCGACTGGAAAGCGTTGAAGCCACGCTCGTCTATGAGTCTGGTTCAGGTTGTGCTGATTCGCGCCTATGAACCGCGCTTTTCTGCAGGTTTCATCCTGATCCGTCTTGATAGGCGGGGTCATGAACAGGTTCTGAAATACTAGCTCGAATTTGCTGCGAAGCAGCAAATGTCCCTCTCACTATAAAAGTGTCTCTGATTTTGTCAATTCATCTATAGTGATCAAAGAATTCGAGGCAGGTATTTGAATGTTATCAATTTGATCTTGATAGCAAAATAGTTGTTGCCTTGGAGCCTTTTGCAACCCTTTGGCGGCCGCTTGTAGCGGTGTTACCCAGAGTAACACCATGGTCGAGTTAGGGCGGTAACGATTTGTCATACTTCGCTCTCATCCCCTATAATCGAAGTTACGCGGCCGACGTACAAACGGAAATCGGTCGCGCCATCTGGCGTAGTACTGAAAACCTTCCTCAAAATCACTACCCACTCTAGTCAAGCGTGATTGAACAAGCGTGATTAATTAAGTGGGCCAATAGGGTGTGCGACGAGCCGTGAATAGTAAAAGACCCGTAAACCTCGATCTCTCCACCATAAAGTTTCCTCTCCCTGCCCTGACTTCCATCACCCATCGTGTCACCGGCGTCATTCTGTTTGTCGGTTTGATTTTTGCCTTCTGGGCACTTGATACATCGCTCTCTTCACCGCAAGGGTTCGAGACGGTGCGCGAGGCGCTGGAATATAACTTCCTTGCAAAGCTCATTGCCTGGGGGTTGTTGTCGGCGTTGTCCTTCCATTTCGTGGCAGGTGTGCGGCACCTACTGATGGATTTTGATATCGGTATCGATCTGGAAGGTGGCGTGCAAACATCAAAGATCACTTTTATCGCCGCTGCTGTGCTGGTGATTCTGGCAGGAGTCTGGGTATGGTAACCAATGTAACGAACTTTAGTCGTAGCGGGCTGTCTGATTGGCTGATCCAGCAGGTGTCGGCGGCCATTCTGGCGCTCTATGCGCTTTTCATGGTGGGGTATTTTTTACTTCATCCGCAGTTGGATTATGTAACCTGGCACGGGTTCTTTTCTCAAACCTGGATGCGCATCTTCTCGTTGCTGGCTTTCATTGCACTGTCGGCGCATGCCTGGGTCGGCCTGTGGACCGTCATCACCGATTACATAAAGCCCATTAGAATACGCTTTGGTGCGCAAGTGGTGTTGATCGTTGCCATCTTTGTGTTCCTGGTATGGGCCATACAAATCCTCTGGGGAGCCTGATCGATGTCCGCTATGCGTAATTTATCCTTTGATGCCATTATCATCGGTGGTGGTGGTTCCGGCTTACGAGCTGCGCTCGAGCTGGCCAAATCCGGCAAGAAAACCGCTGTACTATCCAAGGTGTTTCCTACTCGGTCTCATACGGTATCCGCCCAAGGCGGCATCACCTGTGCCATCGGTTCCGCCGATCCGAACGATGATTGGCGTTGGCACATGTACGACACGGTCAAGGGCAGCGACTACATCGCTGACCAGGCAGCCTGCGAGTATATGTGCACCGAGGGCCCCAAGGCGGTATTCGAACTCGAGCACATGGGGCTGCCATTTTCGCGTTTCGATAACGGACGTATCTACCAGCGTCCCTTTGGCGGACAGTCCAAGAATTTTGGCGAAGGCGGGCAGGCCGCGCGTACTTGCGCTGCGGCGGATCGTACCGGGCACGCGCTACTGCACACGCTCTATCAGAATAACCTCAAGAACAATACCGTCTTCCTCAACGAGTGGTATGCGGTCGATCTGGTCAAGAATACCAAGGGTGATGTGGTCGGCTGTATCGCCTTGTGTATCGAGACCGGCGAAGTCGTCCACGTGGAATCCAAGGCAACGGTCCTTGCGACCGGTGGTGCAGGTCGCATCTTTGCCTCTACGACCAACGCCTTGATCAACACCGGTGACGGTATCGGCATGGCATTGCGCGCCGGCTTCCCCATGCAGGACATGGAGATGTGGCAGTTCCATCCGACCGGTATCTACGGTGCGGGAACCCTGGTCACCGAGGGGTGTCGCGGTGAAGGCGGCTATCTGATCAACAAGGATGGTGAGCGCTTCATGGAGCGCTATGCGCCCAACGCAAAGGATCTAGCCAGCCGTGACGTGGTGGCGCGTTCAATGGTCATGGAAATGCTCGAAGGGCGTGGCTGCGGTGAAGACGGTGATCACGTCATGCTCAAGCTCGATCATCTGGGCGAAGAGGTGCTGCATAAGCGTCTACCGGGTATCGTCGAGCTGGCCAAGACCTTTGCTCACGTCAACCCGGCCCAGGATCCGATCCCGGTGGTACCGACTTGTCATTACATGATGGGTGGTATCCCGACCAATGTACACGGTCAGGCCATCATGCCAGACGGCAAAGGCAACGATCATATCGTCAACGGGCTATTCGCCTGCGGTGAAGTTGCCTGTGTTTCCGTGCATGGCGCCAACCGCCTGGGTGGCAATTCGCTGCTGGATCTGGTGGTGTTCGGCCGTGCGGCAGGCATGTTCATCGAGAGCGCGCTTAACGAAGGTGTCGATTATATGGCAGCTTCTCAGTCCGATATCGATTCCTCCATGGCACGCATGAATCGCTGGAACGAGTCGAACGATGGGGAAGCGGTAGCGACCCTGAAGACGGATCTGCAAGCGGTCATGCAAAATGACTTTGGTGTTTTCCGCAAAGAGGAAAACATGCAAGAGGGCGTCAAAAAGCTCGCTGAACTGCGTGAGCGAATCGCGAATGCTCAGCTGGGTGACAAGTCCGATACGTTCAATACCGCACGTATCGAGGCTCTCGAGCTCGATAATCTGCTCGAAGTTGCCGAGGCCACCGCCATCTCCGCATTCGAGCGTAAGGAAAGCCGCGGTGCACACTCACGCTATGATTACCCGGATCGTGACGACGAAAACTGGCTGAAGCATTCCGTTTACTTCCCGACCGAGAAAAAGTTGGGCAAGCGCGATGTGAACTTCTCCCCCAAGACCGTCGATACCTTCGAGCCTAAAATCCGGACCTACTGAGGAAGGCTGTCATGCTTCAAGTATCTATATATCGCTACAATCCGGAAACCGACTCCGCCCCCTACATGCAAGAGTTCCAAGTGGACACTCAAGGCCGTGACATGATGGTCCTGAACGTCCTCGAGCTCATCAAACAGCAGGATAGCTCGACGGCTTATCGACGCAGCTGTCGTGAAGGTGTCTGCGGCTCCGATGGCATGAACATCAACGGCACCAATGGTCTGGCGTGTATTACGCCGCTGTCGTCCGTGGTAAAGGACAACAAGCTGACACTGCGTCCCTTGCCGGGTCTGCCGGTCGTGCGCGATCTGGTGGTCGATATGGGCATTTTCTACAAGCAATACGAGCGCATTCAACCCTATTTGCAAAATGACACGACGCCACCAGCGATTGAGCGACTACAATCACCTGAGGAGCGCGATAAGCTTGATGGGCTATACGAGTGCATTCTATGCGCCTGCTGTTCTACGTCTTGCCCGTCATTCTGGTGGAATCCGGACAAGTTTGTAGGTCCTGCCGGATTGTTGCAGGCGTATCGCTTCCTGGCGGATAGTCGTGATACCGCAGCTCGGGAGAGGCTGGCTGAACTCGAAGACCCGTTTAGCGTCTTTCGCTGCCGCGGCATCATGAATTGCGTAGCCGTATGCCCTAAAGGGCTGAACCCGACTCGCGCAATAGGCAAGATTCGCGAGCTGCTGATGGAGAATGCCACTTAAATCGTGGCCCGTAGCTTGCTATCATGATGCCAGTTTCCTTTTTAGCGATGAATCGCCAAGGAACAGGCCTAAGTGCCAAGAGCCGGTGCCCGGGTGCACCGGCTTTTAGCCATTACTGCCGTGATACCGTCGTCGAGGCCAGGTTTTAACGGCAGGGCAAGGGTGTCGCCGATGCGTGCTCGTACCGGGCGACGACAATGCCTCATCAGTGCAGGTGATCGAGTGATGCAAGAAGGCATAATGGAGTTGATGTGGCGTACCTCCCACATGAGTGGTGGCAACGCCCACTACGTAGAGGCACTTTACGAGCAGTATCTGACTGATCCCAACGAGATTCCGGACGAGTGGCGCAATTATTTCGATAAATTGCCACGTCCCGAGGGAAGTACTTCCCACGACATACCCTTGAGTCCGATTCGTGAGCAGTTCTATCAATTGGCGCGCAATCGCCGCAATGGACATGCCGCGGATAGCGACGAGAGTGGTGAAGGTCGCAAGCAGGTCAAGGTTCTACAGCTGATCAACGCCTACCGGTTCCGGGGGCATCAAAAAGCCGATATCGATCCCTTGGATCTACGCAATCCGGCTCCCGTACCCGATCTTGATCTTTCCTTCCATCAGCTGTCTCAGGCTGACATGGATGCCGAATTCCAGACAGGCTCTTTTTTCTTGGGCAAGGACAAGGCGCCGCTCAAGGAAATTTATGATGCGCTGAACCAGACCTATTGCCGCAGTATCGGCTGTGAGTTCATGCATATCGTCGATACCGAGGAAAAGCGCTGGTTACAGCAACGTTTTGAGTCGGTGCGTTCTCAGCCCAAGTTCAGCGACGATGTGCGCAAGCACACCATGGAGCGATTGACCGCGGCGGAAGGTTTGGAGAATTATCTGGCCTCCAAATACCCTGGAACCAAACGCTTTGGCCTTGAGGGCGGTGAAAATTTCATCCCGATGATGGATGAGATTATTCAGCGTACAGGCGGGTACGGGACCAAGGAAATAGTCATCGGTATGGCTCACCGCGGTCGCCTCAATCTGCTGGTCAATATTCTCGGCAAGAGCCCCTCTGAGCTGATCGAGGAATTCGATGGTAAGAAGATCCTCGAAAAGGGCTCGGGGGACGTAAAATATCACCAGGCTTCAGTTCCAACGTGATGACGCCAGGAGGCGAGGTGCACCTGGCACTGGCCTTCAACCCATCACATCTGGAAATCTCTGCTCCGGTAGTCGAAGGGTCCGTTCGGGCGCGTCAGGATCGGCGTGAAGATACCGAAGGCGACAAGGTGTTGCCGATCAACGTCCACGGTGACGCGGCCTTCGCCGGTCAGGGCGTAGTCATGGAAACCTTCCAGATGTCCCAAACCCGGGGCTATCGTACTGGCGGTACTATCCATATCGTCATCAACAATCAGGTTGGCTTTACCACATCACATCCGGAAGACACCCGTTCTACGGAGTACTGCACCGACATTGCCAAGATGGTTCAGGCGCCGATCTTTCACGTAAACGGCGATGATGCAGACGCGGTGCTGCATGCCACCCAGGTAGCGGTCGACTATCGGCAACAGTTTCACAAGGATGTGGTCATCGACATGGTGTGCTACCGCCGACGCGGCCACAACGAAGCCGATGAACCTTCCGGCACCCAGCCGATGATGTATAGCAAGATCAAGAAGCATCAAAGTGCCCGGGAAATTTATGCGTCTCGCTTGATCGACGAAGGCGTAATCGATGAAGAGACCATCAAGGCCATGGTCGAGAAGTATCGGGACGATCTTCAAGCGGGTAATCACGTGGCGGATGCGTTGGTCAAAAAGCCCAATACGGAACTTTTCGTCGATTGGGGCCCGTACATTGGTCACGAATGGACCGGAGATGCGGATACCACTATTGATATGAAGCGCATGCAGAGCCTGGCGGCACGCATGTGCGAGATTCCGGATGGTATCCAGGTCCAGCGTCAGGTCGCCAAGATTTATGAAGATCGACGCAAGATGCAGGCCGGCGGAATGTCACTGAACTGGGGATTTGCCGAAACCCTGGCCTATGCGACGCTGCTCGATCAAGGGCATCCGGTACGTCTGACCGGCCAGGATTCCGGACGTGGCACCTTCTCTCACCGTCACGCGGTAATTCACAACCAGAAAGACGGAACGACCTACGTACCTCT
>NZ_JIBT01000030.1 GCF_001039575.1 Halomonas sp. PR-M31 | reverse complement strand
GACTGACACTTTTTGATGCAGCAACGCGGTTCGCGATGAAACGTCAACAGGCCCTAGGCCGCCGGCTGCTGTTCCCGGGTTTTCTTGATCAGATCGTAGGCGTTGCCTATCTCGCGAGTTCGTTCCCCCGCCATCTCACGCATGCTTTCGGGCAATCCCTTGCCCGCCAGCTTGTCCGGATGGTTCTGGCTCATCAAGCGTCGATAAGCGCGCTTTAGCTCCGCATCGCTGGCATCTTCCTCAACGCCCAGCACGCGATAGGCATCTTCCAGGGACTGACCGGACGTGGCTCCCGGCGCTTGAGCGCCACCGCCACGCAGCATGGCCTCGATCTGCTGAATTTCTGCCTCTGAGCACCCAAGCCCTCTCGCGATCTGCAGGAACATTTCATGTTCTGCAGGGTGCACCATACCATCCGCGGCAATGGCCGACAGTTGAACCTGCAGAAACATCTGCAGCAGCGCACGCTGTCCTTTGGTCACCTGACGTAAGGTGGCCAGCTCCGCATCCAGATCGAACTCCGCCGACTTACCTCGATTGAACGCAGCTTTTGCTCGTTCGCGCTGTTGTTCATTGAGTCGCAGACGCTCCCACAGCCGCATGGACATCTCGAGTTCGTCCCGGGTGACCTGGCCGTCTGCCTTGCAAAGACACCCCATCACCGCAAAGGTAGAATCGAGGAACTGTCCTTGCACCTGTACCAGCTTGCCCAGAAGCGTCTTACGCAGTCGACGTACAAGCCAGTAAGCCAGTCCCGCGCCGATCAGCATGCCCAGGAAATCGCCGATCAAATACCCCAGCACGGCGCCGATTATAATGACTATCAGCATGATGCTCTCGTCTTGATGGAAATGGTCAATAACGTCACAAGGCTTCTTTTGCCTTGAGACGCCCACGAATAGCAGCCTCGATCCCGCCTGCATCAAGACCACACTCAGTTAGCAACTCTTCAGGCTTGCCGTGTTCTATGAACACATCCGGCAAACCAAGATTGAGGATGCCGGTCGGCAGCATTTCGCTTGCCAGCAACTCATTGACGGCACTGCCTGCGCCACCGGCGATCACGTTGTCTTCCAGCGTCACCAGTAGCTCGTGACTGCGCGCTGCCTCGAGCACCGTTTCTCGGTCCAGGGGCTTGATCGAACGCATGTTGATGTGCGTGGCATCCAGACGCTCGGCAACATCAGCGGCGGGGGTATTTAGGCTGCCGAAGGCAAGCAAGGCAATGCGTTGCCCACGCCTACGCGTCTCGGCCTGACCGATAGGCAGGGGTTCGAGATGCTCAGGGATCGTTACCCCAGGCCCCGTTCCTCTTGGGTAGCGCACCGCCGCCGGCCCGGCGTGATGATAGGCGGCGCTCAGCATCGCCCTGCATTCCGCTTCATCCGCCGGCGCATGATCACCATGTCCGGCACGCAGCGCAGATAGGATAGATCCAGAGTGCCGTGGTGAGTCGGGCCGTCCTCCCCCACCAGACCAGCGCGATCGATGGCAAAGGTCACATCCAGATGCTGTACGGCAACATCGTGAATGAGCTGATCGTAGCCACGTTGCAAAAAGGTCGAATAGATTGCCACTACCGGCTTCATATGCTCGCAGGCCATACCTGCCGCCAGGGTCACCGCGTGCTGCTCGGCAATGGCCACGTCGTAGTAGCGTTCCGGATACTCTCGGGAAAAGCGAATCATGTCGGAGCCTTCCCGCATCGCCGGCGTGATGCCGATCAGCCGCCCATCCGCGTCAGCCATGTCACACAGCCAGTCACCGAACACGCTGCAATACTTGCGCGGTTTCGGACGCAATAAATCGTCGTTGCGGGGTTTGATCTTGGGTGTAACGGGGGGCTGGTTGGCCGGTGCCTGAACAGGGGTTTTAGGCGCGGCATCGACAACAGTCTTCTCCAGCTTGGTGATGGCGTGATAGCCGATCGGATCGGCTTCCGCAGGGCGAAAGCCCTTGCCCTTGCTGGTCCTGATGTGCAAAAACTGTGGCCCTTCCAGATCCCGCACGGTACGCAGAACCTGAATCAGTCGCGGCAGGTCATGGCCATCGACAGGGCCGATGTAGTTGAAGCCCATCTCCTCGAACAAAGTCGCCGGGCTGACCATGCCCTTCATATGCTCTTCAGTGCGCCGAGCAATCTCAAGGGCGCCGGGAAGATGCGCCAGGACCTTCTTGCCGCCTTCGCGGACCGTGGTATAGGTGCGGCTGGTAAAGACCTTTGCCAGATAGCTTGCCATGCCACCGACATTTTCCGAGATCGACATCTCGTTGTCGTTGAGAATCACCAGCAGATTGGCATCCACATGACCCGCATGGGCCAGCGCTTCGAAAGCGATACCGGCGGTCAGCGCGCCATCACCTATCACCGCACACACCCGGCGCTGTTTGCCCTGGGTGCGTGCCGCCAGGGCCATGCCCAAGGCTGCACTGATCGATGTACTGGAATGGCCGACGCCGAAGGTGTCGTACTCGGATTCCCGACGCCGTGGAAACGCCGCCAGCCCACCGTACTGACGAATCGAGGTCATCGTTTCACGACGCCCGGTAAGGATCTTGTGGGGATAGGCCTGATGCCCTACATCCCACACCAGACGGTCTTCCGGGGTGTCAAGCGCCTGATGCAGTGCCACGGTCAGCTCGACCACCCCCAGCCCGGCACCAAAATGGCCGCCACTACAGCCAACGCTGTAAAGCAGATAGGCGCGTAGCTCGTCCGCCAGTTCGAGCAACTGGGCCATACTGAAGGCACGCAGTGCTACAGGAGTATCAATGGTGTCGAGCAACGGCGTCGCCGGACGCTCGACGGGAATCTCGTCGAACAGCTTCATAAAGGCTCTTTAGTAATCGCGCTCGATCATGTAACAGGCAAGCTCCTCTAGAGGCGCACCGGCATCACCTAGTGGCGCCAGCGCATCGAGGGCTTGTTCGAGAAGCCCCTGGGCTTTGGCTCGCGCACCGTCGAGTCCAAGCAAAGAGGGATATGTCGGCTTGTCGCGAGCCGCATCGGCCCCGCTGATCTTGCCCAGGGTCAAGGTATCGCCTACCACATCGAGAATGTCATCCTGGATCTGGAAGGCAAGGCCGATAGCGGCCCCATAGTCATCCAGAGCCATCAAACGTGGATCGGATTCGCCGGCGCCAACAAGCCCACCAAGCCGAACCGCCGCACGAATCAATGCGCCAGTCTTGTGGCGGTGGACGTTGGCCAGGGTCTCGACATCCAGGCGGTCTCCCACCGTCTGAAGATCCAGCGCCTGTCCCGCGGCCATGCCTTCGCGACCGGAAGCGCCGGCCAGGGTACGCACCATGGCAGCAAGATGTGGATGAGCGGCATCCGCCAACAGCTCGAAAGCAAGGGTTTGTAGCGCATCGCCGGCTAGGATGGCGCTTGCCTCGTCAAAGGCACGATGCACGGTGGGCTGACCACGCCGCAGATCGTCGTCATCCATGGCGGGCAGATCGTCATGCACCAAAGAATAGGCATGGATCAGTTCGATGGCGGCAGCACCAGGGTCCAGCTCATCATCCTCGGCCCCCATCGCCCGTCCTGCGGCATAAACCAGTAACGCCCGCAACCGCTTGCCGCCTCCCAGTACGCCATGGGCCATGGCCGCTTCGAGACGTGGCGCCACCATCGAACGATCGTCGAACAGTGCTGCGAGAACCACATTGACTCGCGCGCGATCCGCATCCAGACGCAGCGGCAACTCCGCGACATTACTGCCCATCATCAATTTCCTTGGCCATTATCGATTTCCCAGGTCATCCCTAACCTCCCAAGCGTTGCCGGATTGTTCGATGACGCACTTGATACATCATCGAAAGGAATTTCATCAATGGAACCGTCGGGTCGTTCGACCAATGCCTGCACTTTCAGTTCTGCCTCACCCAGGCGTCGCTGAGCCTCTCGGGTCAAGGTGACGCCTTGCTCGAAGGCGGCCAGTGAGGCTTCTAAAGAAAGATCGCCGGACTCCAACTGATTGACCAATGCTTCAAGCTTCTCGAGAGTGGCGACAAAGTCGCCTGGCGTCTCGTCTTGCGCGCCGTCCTCTGCAGTACCCTTTTGGTGCGCCATGATGCTACTCATCTTCAGGTAAACATGACTGTTCTTGGAGCACAGTATACACGCTCGCATCCGCCCTGAAGATGCCTTTGGGTGGGGACAGACACGTTCACAAGCAGGACGGCTCATGTTCAAGCGGTGGCAATTTCATTTTGCTTTATCTTGGCTGTGCTAGGATAGCCACCCTGTCAACGCGCACTCATTAGCATTCACCATCTACTGAAAATGCGGCCTACGCCGTTATGAGGGTTGATTCGAGAATGGCCAAGACCTCTCTGGACAAGAGTAAGATCAAGATACTGCTGCTCGAAGGCATTCACCAGACCGCCGTGGATAGTTTCCTGAACGCCGGTTACACCAACATCGAACATCTGCAGACCTCTCTCGATGAAGAGGCGCTGATCGACAAGATTGGTGACGTCCATTTCATCGGCATTCGCTCCCGCACTCAGTTGAGCCAGCGTGTCTTCGCCGCTGCCGAGAAACTTGCCGCCGTAGGCTGTTTTTGCATCGGCACCAATCAGGTCGATCTCACTGCGGCATTGGCACAGGGCATTCCGGTTTTCAACGCCCCCTACTCCAATACCCGTTCAGTGGCGGAACTGGTGCTCGCCGAAACCATAATGCTATTGCGCGGCATTCCCGAGAAAAGCGCACGCGCCCATCAGGGTGGCTGGCTCAAGAGCGCCAAGAACTCTCACGAGGCGCGAGGCAAGACCTTAGGGATCATCGGCTATGGCAACATCGGTGCCCAGCTTTCGGTGCTCGCCGAGTCCGTCGGGCTCGATGTGATCTATTACGATGTGGTCACCAAGCTCGCCATGGGTAACGCTCGCCAGGTCGGTAGCCTGCAGGAATTGCTGGCCCGGGCGGATGTCGTCACGCTGCATGTTCCCGACCTGCCCTCCACCCGCTGGATGATCGGCAAGGAGCAGATCGCCCTGATGAAGCAAGGCGGCATCCTGATCAACGCTTCCCGGGGCAGCGTGGTGGATATCGAGGCCCTTGCCGAAGCCTTGAAGAGCGGCAAGCTGCTGGGTGCGGCCATCGACGTTTTCCCGGTAGAGCCAAAGGGCAACGATGAGGAGTTCGTCTCGCCGCTGCGCGGTCTAGAGAATGTCATCCTGACCCCCCACGTTGGCGGCTCGACCCTGGAGGCCCAGGAGAACATCGGCGTCGAGGTAGCGGAGAAACTGGTCACCTATTCCGATAATGGCACCACCATCACCTCGGTCAACTTTCCCGAAGTCTCGCTGCCGGCGCACCCGGACAAGCATCGCCTGCTGCATATTCACGACAACGTGCCCGGCGTGCTCTCCGAGATCAACCGAGTCCTGTCGGAAGACGGCATCAACATCGCTGCCCAGTACCTGCAGACCAACGACAAAGTGGGCTACGTGGTAGTGGATGTGGACAAAGCCTATGGCCCCCAGGCGCTTGAAGCGCTAAGACAGGTCGAGCATACCCTGCGCATTCGCACCCTTTTCTCGGATGCCAACTTCGAGGGGTGAATGATAAATGAAGGGCCATCGTGGCCTTTCATTTCTCGGCTGGCTATTTCTGAACTTCGGCCCGCTCGATCGTGGTTTGAGCCTGATCCAGATCGTCGTTGTTTAGCGCCGGCGTCGCTTGCCGGTCGGCAAGCTCGGGCTGATAACAGAGCTCGGCAAGCACTGGGTAGTGGTCCGATCCAAATTCAGGCATGCGCTCGAAACGCACAAGACCCATTCCATGTTGAAAGATCACATGATCCAGCGGCCAGGCAATGACCGGATTATGGGCATCGTAGGTGGGATAGAGTCCGCGTCCTACCCGAGGATCGAGCAGATTGCCGATACGCAGGGTGCGGCGAAAGACGCTTTCCCATGCAGTGGTATTGAAATCCCCGGCGACGATGGCAGGCCTGTCGTTATTGCGTATCTCAAGGGCGGTGGCTAGCAGTTCCGCATCCCGGGGGAGCGTCGATTGCGACCAGTACAGCGGCGGATGCGGATGTAAGCCATGAAGGTCGATCGCCTCCCCGCTCGGCAAGCTTACCCGGGTGTTGATGGCGGGGGTATGCTCGTCGAAACGAAAGCGGATCTGCGTGTCGCTCAAGGGATAGCGCGACAGCAGATGCATGCCATAGGCTTCAGCTTGCCGGGGGATGTATTGTGCGCGATGAGGAAGACGATCGTTTAGGCTATCGATCTCGCGGTCCCACCAAGCATCGGTTTCCATCGCCAGAAACAGATCGGGATCGGCATTGCGCAGGATCTCGAACAGCGTCTTCGAGTCCTGGTTGGCCTTCTTCACGTTGGCAATAAGCAGCGTAAAGCGTGACTCCTCGGGGCAGGACGCTATGTTCTTGGCCGGCTTTTCGACCGGTAACACATAGGGATAGAGGTAATAGACGTGGGAGGCCAATGCCACACCCGCCAGCGCTGTCACGATCCAGTTCGTCACTCGGCGCAGACTGCCCAACACTAGATGCAAGATGATAAGCACTGCCAGCAGTATGGCGAACTGCAGTCGCGGATAATCGAGATAGCGAATCCACCAGGTATCGCTCTCGATGAGTGGAATCAGCGAGGCTGCAGTTAAGACAAGCAGTAGCGGCACAATCAGCCAGCGGTCGAATCGATCCATGAAGACGCTTCCTAGAAGAATGTTTCCAAAATCCTGCTGACCTTGAGGTTTTCATCCACCAGGCATAGCCGCCGCCACTTATCGAACGTCAGGCACGGATGAGAGACGCCGAAGGCGACGATATCGCCCACCTGCACATCCTTTACATTCTCCGGCAGACGAATGAAGGCGTGCTGATCCATCAGTTTGAACACTTCCCAGCCGGATACCCCAAGCACCTCATTAGTGCGCCCACCCTCTCGCTTCTTGCCTTCCCGATAGCGCTGCAAGGGTATGGGCAATCGATCGCCGCCGATATCGCGCTTGCCCATAGCAACGATGGCAAGCCCAGGCTCGGGCAGCGACTGCACCTGAGCAAAGACCGCCAGCGCCGGGCGCAGGCCTTTCTGCAAGTCCGACCGGCGCAAAAGCACGTTGTGCTGCGCCTCGTGATAAAGGCCATGATCGTGGACTATATAACAGCCCGGGCGTAACACCGGGGTGAACACTTCGCGCAATTTCACCTCATCGAACGCCTCGGCAATCAGGTCGTACCAGGCCGAACCGGAGGCGGTGATGATTGGATCGCTCACCGAGATCAGACCGTCGCGGTGCAGCGCTTGGGCAGTGTCTACTAAGCACTTGGCATAGCCACGAATAGCGGGGACAGGATCATCACCCTGCGCTTCCCCATGAACCACGCCCTCGTAGCCCTCGATGCCCGCCAGCCTCAGCGCCGGTTCAGCATTGACCAGTTGCGCCAGATCGATGGCCTGCGCTTGAGTCCGGCACCCGCAGCGCCCTCCCTCGACACCCAGCTCAATCAGCACGTTCAGTTGCAAGTTGCGTTCGGCAAAGAAACGCCCCAGCGCCTGCACATTGGCAGCGCTATCGACCACACAGTAGAAGTCGGCGCCCGCCTCGATCAGCTCGGCGATAATTGCCATGTTCGCTGTACCAACGAGCTGATTGGCCAGCAACAAACGCTCGACCCCATGAGAGAAGGCCACGCGGCACTGTGGTGCGGTGGCCAGGGTGATGCCCCAGGCACCGGCCTCAAGCTGACGCTTGAACAGCGCAGGGGTCATGGTGGTCTTGCCATGCGGAGCAAAACGAGCGTGATGAGCGTCGGCGAAACGTTGCATCCAGGCCAGATTGTGTGCCAGTGGCGCCTCGAAAATCGCCGCCGCCGGCAGACTGACCCCCGACAGCAGCGACATACCGGTCTGGGGCATGCCCTTATGGATGTTCATACCCGCACTACCGACATCATGCATGGGGGGTAAGGAGTCACTCTGAGCCATCGCCAGGTTCCTTCTGCTACAAACAGGGATACCCAGTGTGAAGGTCGGGGCAATGAAAGTCAGTCGAGATTCAACTCCACCTCGCCGATACCTTCGAAGAGCAACTGTGCCCATTGCCCCGGGCGCATCTCCACCACGCCATTGAAGGTGCCCGTGGTGATCACCTCGCCAGCCTGGAATCCCTCGCCACTGGTGGCAATGCGGGTATTGATCATCTGCATCAGCAACTGGGCGGGATCGCCGCCAGGGTGATCGCCCCGGCCCGAGAGGACTATTTTGCTATCCAATACCAGGCGATAGGCGGCGTCCTTTATTTGCTTTAGTTGCTGCTTTAGATCGGCGCCATCGATGCCGCCACCCAGCACGAAGCTACCGTGACTCAATCCATCGGCTAGCTGCCAAAGCGGCGGCACCTCCGGCCAGCTCTCGAAACGGCTATCCACCACCTCGATGGCGGCATGCAGGCTGGCAATACGCTCGATGATTTCTTCCAGGCTATAGAGGGTGCTGCGTGCCGGCAGATCGTCGCCCAGCACCACGGCAAGCTCCGGCTCGAGAAAGACACGATGATAGTCCTTCTGAGCGATGCGCCCAGGTGAGCGCTGGCTCAGATCGCTGAACAAGCGTGAGAAGCGTGGTATCTCACCTTTGATGATGCCGCCCAGCTTCCAACCCGAGGGCGTACTCAAGCGCGCGGAAACACGTTCCTGAATGGCATAGGCATCCTGCACCTCACTCAGCGGAATATCTTCGGGTATCGCAATTTGCCTGCGCTGCTCGTGAGCGTCGATCAAGCGCTGGGCGCCGGCGGTAACGATCTCCTCGTGAGTCATGATCAGAATCCCTTGGCGTTGCCACGTGGGCGGGCGGGCTGCGGCTTGTCGCACTCGAGAAATTCGCCGTAACCGGCCTCGCTCTCGGGCTGACCATCCCGGGCCACCACCCGACCGCGGCATAGCGTGAGCACTGGGAGTCCGGTCAATTCGAGCCCTTCGTAAGGCGTGTAATCGACGGCATGATGCAGCTCGGCGTTACGTATGGTGCTCTTTGCTTCAGCGTTCCACAGGGTCAGGTCGGCATCGCTGCCGATGGCGATTGTGCCCTTGCGCGGATAAAGTCCGTAGATCTTGGCCGGATTGGTCGCGGTCAACGCTACGAAGCGAGTGACATCGATACGCTCCTTGACCACACCCTCGGAGAACAGGATCGGCAGCCGCGTCTCGAGGCCGGGAATGCCGTTGGGAATGTGCTCGAAATGGGCATGCTCGCCGTGAAGCTTCTTGCCCTTCAGATCCTCGAAGCGAAAGGGCGCGTGATCCGAGGAGAACACCTGGAACACGCCGCTTTCCAAGCCTTGCCACACCGCTTCCTGGGACGCCGGGTCGCGAGGCGGCGGGCTGCACACGTACTTGGCGCCGTCGAAGCCATCGCGATTCAGATCGTCGGCGGTGAGCATCAGGTACTGCGGGCAGGTCTCGCCGTAGACGCGCAGCCCCCGGCTCTGAGCCCAGCGGATCTGCTCGATGGCATCAATGCCGGAGACATGCACGATCAGCACCGGCACATCGACCAGCTCCGCCAGCGAAATCGCCCGGTGAGATGCCTCGCGCTCGCCAATGCTCGAATGCGCCACGCCATGATAGTAAGGCCCGGTGTTACCGCTCTCCGTGAGAAGCTCGGTCAGATAGGCGATGCAGTCGGCGTTCTCCGCGTGCACCATGACCATGGCCTCCTCGCGCCGGGCTAGGGCCAGCACGTTGAGAATCTCGCGATCATTGAGCTTGAGATCGTCGTAGGTCATGTAGATCTTGAAGGAGCTGTAGCCCTCCTTGATCAACGCCGGCAACTCTTCCTTCAACACCGTTTCGGTGGGGTCGGTGACGATCATGTGAAAGGCGTAGTCAATGAAGGCCTTGCCCTCGCTGCGCCGATGATAATCCTCCACCGCGGCGCGCAGGCTCTGGCCTTTATGCTGAGCGGCGAAGGGAATTACAGTGGTGGTGCCGCCGCAGGCCGCCGAGCGCGTACCGCTGTGAAAGTCATCGGCCATCACCGCGCCATCACCGAGGGGCTGATCCAGATGGCAATGGGCGTCGATGCCGCCAGGCAGTACCCACAATCCTTCGGCGTCGATGACCTCCTCGGCCTCACCGAGATCACGACCCAAGGCGACGATACGTCCGTTCTTGATGCCAATGTCGGCGTGATAGCGGTCGGCAGCGGTAATGATCAGGCCATTCTTGATCAGCGTGTCGTAACCTTGCATAGCGTTATTGCCTCCTTGAGTTCGTATCGGGTAAAGCCCATAGGCTTATCGACCCGCTCTGTAAGCCAGCCAGCCGCCCTTTTCACTAATGTCTATCACCCCGGGCAGATCAAGGGCCGTATCTCGTAGGCGCATGCTTAGCGAGCCTGAACCATCCTCAAGCTCGATTACCGTAAGCTCGAGCTCCTCGGGTTCATTCGGCAGCAGACGTTCACGCAACTGTTTATAGGAAACTTCATAAAGCTCGCCCGGCACCATCGAGCCATTCTCGGCTGCAGGAAAAAGCCCAGGGAATTCGTCTCGAACGGAATAAAAGCGATATTTAGCCGCCGTCTTGACGTTTCCTAGAAACGCAGCGCCTTTCAAGGAAAAATTAATGGCACCACCAGACATCGCCTGACCATTCACGAACATACGTAGCTTCAATTCATTTTCTTTCATCGCTTCATCAATCCATTCAATCCGAAAAGTCGTCTCTAATCGCCTGCTTTGGAGTGGCATGGCATTTCATTCCGACGAAATCTTCGCCCGATCCGTGTCCTGGAAACGTGCATCAATTCCAGTCTTCTTGACGGCCAGGAAGAACACCAGGGTGAAGGGAAAACCCACCAACCAGGAGTAATCGAGGAACAGGAAAGACACCACAGCGCCAGCGACAAGGGACAGCATCCCCGTTGGACTAAAGCCGCTGGCGTAGCGATAGGTGTTCTCATCATAGAGTTTAATTACATCGAGCTTCGTTTTGCGCAGGATGAAATAATCCGCCAGCATGATGGCGGTGGCCGGTCCTAAAAAACTCGCATAGAAGTTCTGGAACGTGAAGAAGTAATCGCTGGAGAACAAATACCAGGGCGCTGTCACCACCGAGAGTGCGGCGACCAAAATAATGCCGCTATGCCAGGAAATCTTGAAGATGTCCTGGAAGGCCAATGCCGGCGGCAGAATATTGAGCGTCAGGTTCGAAGTGATCTGCGCCAGGATGATGAACACCAGCAGCACGATGCCGAACACCGGATTAGGCGCCAGTTCGACAAGGCCGGCGATAGGATCGGTGCTACCGGTAGCAAGGCCAATCAGCATGCCGGACAGGATCATGAACAGCCATGGTGGAATCACACCGAAGAAGTTGGCAATGGCGCTGACACGCAGAATAGAGCGCCCCCGTGGATCGATCTGGCGTGTCAGGTCGGAACTATTGAGGATGACGGTCGTCCAGTTGGCAAAGGCAGCCATCATGCCGGCGATCCACAACAGCCCCCAAGAACCAGGTACTTCCGAGGCAACGGAAAAGTCGATATCACCTTCGGCAAACACCACATAGAAGAAATACAACAGCATGGCAAAGATGATCAGCGACATCGCACCATTGAAACGCGAGATCGTACCCACACCACGATAGGCCAGCAAACTCTGCAGAATCAGTAAAAAGAAGAAATAGATCCAGACATTGCCGAAGCCAAATAGGCTAGTCGTGACCTGTTGCAACGCTAAGGCACCAATCCAGGTACCAATACCGTTCCAGGCGATGGCCGGTATGCACCTCAAAATGGCAACGATCTTGGTACCTTGAGTACCGAAAGATGTCCGTCCCTGAACGATGAACGGGATGCCGTAGCGCATGCCGGCATGTCCTTGGAGCGTCATCAATAGGGCGACCAGCATGCTGGCGACTACCCCCGCTACGATCACCTGAATGAAATTCAAGCCGCCCACCGGATGTAGCAGGTACAACCCGATCACCATGATCTGGACGATGATGCCCGATGACCAAAAGACCAGGGCGTAGCTGCCTTGGGTCATCGGTCGATTCTCCGGCGCCACCGGCTGGATACCGTCTCGAGAACTCGTTGTCACCTCATTCGCCTTATCCATTGTTTTGATCTCACATCGTTATTGTCAGACTCATGTCAAAGTCAAAACCTTGGTCGTACTCCTCAACCCATGGCATTGGGCAACCATAGCACCAGCCCCGGCCAGATAATGATCAGTGCCACGAAGGCCAGCATGATGGCGAGAAACGGCAGACTCCCGATCATCACATCGGCAATCGAGCCCTTGCCTCGCACGCCCTGGACCACGTAGAGATTCATGCCGATGGGCGGGGTGATCAGCGAGATCTCCATCATGACCACCAGAAAGATGCCGAACCACACCGAGTCGAAGCCAAACTGCACAACCATCGGCACCACGATGGGCACGGTGGCGATCATCATCGAAAGCGTCTCGAGGAAGCAGCCTAGCACCAGGTAAAAAATCACCAGTGCCAGGATCAGACCCACGGGCGAAAGGCCCAGATCTGCGACCCAGCGCGTCAGGGTATTGGGGATACCCAGAATGCCGACGATGTAGTTGAGGAAGAAGGCGGCCACGATGATCAACATGATCATCGCCGTGGTGCGCGCCATGGACAGGAAGCACTCGTGCAGCATCGTGACGGTCAGCTTGCGGTTGAAGGCCGCCACTACCAGCGCGGCCACTGTTCCCAAGGCCGCCGCCTCGGTGGGCGTGGCCCAACCACCGTAGATGCTGCCCATGACGATGGCGAAGACGAACGTTGGCGGCAGCAGGTCCACCAGCGACGCCAGACGCTTGCGCAATGGAACCCGCTCTTCGCGCTCGCCGGCCACGCCGGGCCTCAGCAGGCTGAAAGCCATGATCGCCAGCATGAAGGCGCCAGCCAGGGCCAGCCCCGGCAGGATGCCGGCGATGAACAGTTTGCCGATGGAGGTGTTGGTGATCGCCCCGTAAATGATCATGTTGATGCTGGGTGGAATCAAAATGCCGAGCGTCGCTCCGGCGGCCAGGGTGCCGAGCGCAAACGCTCGCTGTAGCCGCGTTCGGCGAAGGCCGGCAAGGCCACGGTGCCAATGGTGGCGGCGGTGGCCACCGAGGAGCCGGACATGGCGGCAAATACCGCGGAGGCGCCGATATTGGTGTGTAGAAGACCACCGGGCAGGCGATTGAGCCATACCGACAAGGCGCTGTACATGCGCTCGGTAACCCCGCTACGCAATAGCAGTTCTCCCAGCAGAATAAACAGCGGAATCGCGGTCAGGATGAAGTCGTTGAGTGTGCCCCACAGGGTGTCGCCGAAGGAGTACAGCAGCGGCAGGCCCAGGAACATCAGCGTGCCTAGCACCGCCACGGACAGGATCGCCACCGCGACGTGAATCCCTAGGGCCATCATGCCTAGCATGATAAAAAACCGATCATGACTTCGAAAGCACCGATCATGAAGGGCTCCTCCGCTGTTGGGTTTCGGACACGCGGGTACCATAATCCTGGCGCGCTTCATTGAGCTCATCATCCGCGGAGCGGGGGCCGAACTCGTCATTGACCACGCCAATCTGGCCACGCAATAGCAACCACCAGGCGCGCAGCGCGAGAAATACCGCCAGCACGGCAAACACGCCAAGTCCCAGGATCCACAGTGTCTGAGGAATCCAAAGGGGTGTCTGTAGCGGCGTGCTGGCGCGACTGCCGAACTCCAGGGTCTCGCGTAACGTCTCGATGGCTCGCCACAGCATGAAAGAAGCAAAGGCCGCCAACAGCAGCATGGCCACGGCATTCAAAAAGGCGCGCAGAGGCGCGGGCAATTTGACCAGCAGCATGTCGACACGGGTATGGGCGCGGTGCAATAAAGCGTAGGCGAAACTGAAGGCCACCCCAATCGCCAGCACATAGCCGCCGATCTCATCGACCCCCTGCAGGGAAAAATTGAAGAACTTGCGCGAGACCACCTCGAAGGCGATCAGCAACGATAGCCCCAAGGCCGCATAGCCCGCCACGATGGCCGCACCATGGGCCAGCTTGCGAGCCGCAAGATAGAAATGCTGTGATTGCATGATAATGCCCCTCGGCCCGCCGCCGGCACCGGTTACTGTCGGCGGGGGACGGTTACGACTACTGGATCTGGAAGCCGGTCACATCACCGACGGTCTCGTTCCATACCTGGGTGCACTCGGGATACTGTTGATTGCAGTTTTCGCCCCATACCGGCAGCACGGCGTCAGAAGTAATCTTCTCGACCCGCTCGCGGGAATTTTCGTCGATGTCCACAAGGGCCATGTCGTAGGCTTTATGATCCTGGCAGCTCTCCTGACCTGTGTTGCAGGCGATGGCATCGTCATTGACGTCGTAGGCCAGGTCCCACATTTGCTTTTCCAGTTCGGCGAAGGCCTCGGTCAGCTCCTGTTGCTGTGTCTCATCGAGCTTGTTCCAGGTATCCAGGTTCATGAAATGCCCCTGCACCGAGTAGGCCAGCGGCAGCGGCACGAAGTGATCGGTCACTTCCGGCCATTTGCCGTTGTTGCCCGCGGAAGGTGCCGTCACGCCGCAATCTGCCACACCACGCTGCAGGGCCAGGTAAACCTCGCTGAACTGCAGGGTCACCGGTGTCGCGCCAAGTCCTTCTACCAGCCGCGACATGGAGGGCGTGAAGACCCGCACCTTCTTACCCTCGAGACCGTCGACGCCGTTGATATCGCCGTTGCAGAACATCATCTGGGGTCCAAAGGGCCATAGCGTCATCAGCTTAGCGTTGAAGCGCTCTTGCAACCGGGCATCGAATTTGGGACGGAAGGCCTCCACCGCTTCGCGCTGCTCATCAAGATTGGCGGTTACTCCCGCCAGATCGATGCCTTCAAAAAAGGGTTCATCGCGAGAGGCCATGCCGATCTGCACCGACATGACATCGAAGGCGCCGGAGCGGATCATGCGCAAGGCATCCGCGGCCTCCACGCCAATGGCGTCCATGGTGTTGTAGACGACATTCAGATCCTCGCGCTCGCCCAGTTTGGTGAAGAAAGGGCGCTCGACCTCCTCGACGTGCAGCTTGTTGCCCGAGAAGTTGCCCACTACCCGTAGCTGGATGTCCGCCGCGAGAATGCTGTTTCCTGCGGTCAAACCAGAGGCCACCGTTGCAGCGATAGCGACTTTCTTGAAGAACGTTGCTTTCATTGTTCTCTCCTACGCGCTTGATTGTTGTTGTCGATTGGAAGGTTTTACTGTCATGGGTTCATGCCTTCAGGCGTCGATCCTGGAATAGCTGACCCCAGCCGGTGACCCGCGCCGGGTCGATGCCCGCCATCTGCAGGGTCTTCCATACGGTGACGCTGACGGAGTCGTAGATGGGAATGCCCAGCTCCTGCTCCAGCTCGGCGACGATGCCAGCCCCGCGCAAGTTGGTACACAAGATGGTGATCGCCTCGGGCCGCGCCTGGGCGACCTCGCGCACCATCTCGGCCAGAGTGGCTTCGTCGTAGTCGGAAAAGGAGAAATTGCCCTTGTCATTGAGATGACGCTCCCCCACCACTTCGTGCCCGGCGGCGTTGTAGTTGGCGACGATGGCCGCCTGGATATCATCGAGATAGGGCGTGACCAAGCCCAGCCGCGACACCTGGGCGCGCTCGAGCACTTCGTTCAGCGCCAGTACGCTGGTGGTCGCCGGCACACCAATAGTGTCCTGGATGGCCGCGCAGAGACGACGGTCGGCCTCGAACCCCAGCCAGCTCGAGGAGGTGCCGTTCCAGGCGATTACGTCCATGCGTGCGTCGTTAAGCAACTGCGCCGCTGCCAGCAAAGGCGCCGGATCGAACTGAGTCAGGGACTCGCCGCGCATAGAGATTTCTGTAACCGTAAAACGCTGGAAGTGAGCGGTTACTTCCGGCAAGAGACTGTGCAAGAGTGCGCTGGTATAAGGCTCTAACACGGTATTGGAAGACGGCGTGAGCATGCCGATGAGGGTACGTTCCATGGGATCGAGTCCTTGTTTTTATTGCATCCCGTATTTTGCATTCAAAATACGCTAATCTAAGATTTGCACACTCTCAAAATTTTGCAAGTCACTTTTTGTTCAAAAAATACGGCTCAAATGAACCGTATTTCAATGAGGAACCGCTGCCATGGACGACGTTTTCAACAGGGTTACGCCAAACACGCTCGATGACAGCGCGACGCGCGCGTCGCCTATGGAACGGCTCTCGCTTTTTGAAATCGTCACGCAACATCTACGCGAGATGATATTAGAGGGCGAGCTGTCCCCGGGCAGTCGTATCTCGGAAAAGCAGCTTTGTGACACATTCGATGTGTCACGCACGCCCCTGCGCGAGGCGCTCAAGGTACTGGCCAGGGAAGGATTGATTGAGCTTCTACCCAATCGCGGTGCCAAGGTCACCGAAATCGATCCACAGGAAGTCGTCGACCTCTTCGAGGTCATGGTAGTGCTTGAAGGACTGTCGGGCCGCCTCATCGCGTCCCGCGCCAAGGAGACCGATATAGAGGAGATTCGCTCCCTACATCAGCGCATGATGGGACATTACCAGCGCCATGAACGCGTGAAATATTTCAAGATCAATCAGCAAATCCATCGACGCCTTACCGAGATTGCGGACAATAGTGTACTACTCGAATTCGAGGGCTCGCTAACTTTGAGAATTGCTCGCGCTCGCTATGCCGCCAATATGTACTTAGGACGCTGGAAAGAATCTGCTCGAGAACACGAACATATCCTTGCGGCGCTCGAATCTCGTGACGGCGATATGCTTTCGATCGCCATGCGTCTACATATGCGCAAGACCGGTGATGCCATCATTCAAGAATTGCAAAACAATGTATAAATTTAAAAATTAAGATTTTGTTTTTATTGAATAAAATAAAAAATAGTATTTTGTATTTTGTGTTTTTTCATATCTTGACTTATGTTTTCTAAACGCCTTGCGGAATTTCGTCTCGGCGTATCGACAACAACATAGCGAGAGAAACCACCATGACAGCAACCTGCCTAACGCGATACTGCTCTACCCTGCTGATAGCTCTTGGACTCAGCATGCCGTCGATAGCCAACGCCGAGACGCTGCGCTTTGGCGGTAACTTTCCCGCCGATCACTCCAGCAGCAAAGCCATGGAAATCTTCAAGGAAGAGTTGGCCAGCCGTACCGATGACGACCTCACTGCCCAACTGTTCCCGGGTATGCAATTAGGAGGTGCCGGCGAAAACATCGATCAGGTTAGCGCCGGTGCGATCATGGGCACCTGGATAGGAATCGCATATCTATCGCGCATCGTGCCGGAACTCGAGGCACTGAGCCTGCCCTTTGCCTTCGATAGTCGTGAGGATGCTTTTCGGGTTATCGACGGCGAAGTTGGTGATATGCTCGATGAAAAACTCGCCGAGAAGGGCTTTGTGGCGCTGGGCTATATGGAGCTTGGCTTTCGCAATGTGACCAATAACATCAGGCCAATCGAATCCTTGGAAGACTTTGACGGTTTGAAGATTCGCCTGCAGCCCAACCAGACCCATCTCGATACTTTCCGGGCGCTAGGCGCCAATCCGGTTTCCATGGATATCAAGGAAGTCTACGGGGCCCTGCAGCAGGGAGTGCTGGACGGTCAGGAAAATCCTTACAGCGTCATTGCGACTCGCCGTCTGGATGAAGTACAGAAATATCTCTCCGATACCCGCCACTTCTATGACTACATCGTCGTCGTCGCCAATCGGGATGCCTTCAACAACCTGACGGACGAGCAGCAACAAGCGGTGCAGGGATCGATGGAAAAGGCCGTCGAATGGCAGCGCAACAAGGCCGCAGAAGAAGCCGACGCCGCCCGTCAGACGTTGATCGACCGGGGCATGGAATTCAGCTCGCTTTCCACTGAGACGCGCGACCAGCTGCGTGAAGCGACTCAAGGCGTCGTCAAGGAACTGAAAGACAAGATCGGCGCGGATGCGGTGGAAAGCGTGCAGGCGGAGCTGAACAAGTGAAGCCTCGTGCTCCCTGGCTGGAGGCGCACGCCTCCAGCTCGATACAACGCCGCTTTCTGGTGATGATGCTGGCCATCGACCGCACGTCTTACTACCTCGTCATACTCACCATGGGCCTGATGACGCTGCTCGTAGCGGCACAGGTATTTGCGCGCTACATCCTGGGAACATCGATCGATTCCGCCGATGAGCTGTCCCGGCTGTTCTTCGTCTGGACGATCTTTCTGGCCATTCCGCATGGCATCAAGATAGGCATTCATGTGGGTATCGATGCCCTGGCCGGCTTGTTGCCGGTGAATGCCCAAAAACAACTCGCCCGCCTGATGGCCCTGGCTAGCGCCCTGGTGATGGCCGCGCTGTTCTGGCTGTCCCTGGGGGCGATCGGGGACAAATGGCAGCAGCTGATGCCGACGATCCCGGTGACCGCCGCCGTGTTCTATATCGCCGTACTGATCAGCGCCGGACATAGCCTGCTGCACCTGATCGCGCAGATATGGCAGGTCGAACCGCTGCCCAGCGCACCGGCGGCCAGCCGAGAGGGGGAGACCTCATGACACTCTCTATCGTGCTCACATTCCTGACATTTGCCTTGCTGCGTATGCCGCTGGCCTTCGCGCTGGGTCTTGCCTCCTTGGTCGGGCTCTATGTCGGCGGCATGGACTTTGCGGTCATGCCCCAGCGCATGATGCACTCCATCGATAACTTCCCGTTGATGGCCATTCCCTTGTTCATGCTGGCCGGTGAGCTAATGGTGGCCGCCGGTATTCTGCAGCGCCTGGTGGACTTCGCTAACTCGCTAATCGGCCGCGTACACGGCGGCCTAGCCCATGTCGCCATCGTCGCCGGCATGATCCTGGCCGCGGTCAGCGGCGCTGCCGTCGCCAGCGCCAGCGCCTTGGGCAGTGCGCTGGTGCCGTCGATGCGTGAAAAGTACGGCACCGGCTACAGCAGCGCCGTGGTGGCCTCCGCCGCCAACCTAGGCGCCATCATCCCCCCCAGTAACGCGATGATCGTCTATGCGCTGATGGCGGGATCGAGCGTGTCCGTCGGTGGGCTCTTCATGGCTGGTATCGTACCCGGCATCATTCTGGCGGTCGGCTTCATGGGCTTGGCCTCGTTCATTTCCGCGCGCCGAGGCTATCCGCTGAGCGGCGGTAATCTGGGACTGAAGCATATTCTGCTGCAGACCTGGCGCGCCCTGCCCATCCTGCTGATGCCGATCGTCGTCGTCGGCGGCATCGTCGGCGGCGCTTTCACCGCCACCGAAGGGGCGGCCATCGCCGTGATCTATGCACTATTGATGGGATTCTTCGTCACCCGCCAGCTGCATCTCTCCGATTTGCCCAAGGCGATGTTCAACGCTGCGGTGACTGCCGCCATGGTGGGTGCCTTGATCGCCTTTGCCTCGACCATGACCTTTGCCTTCACCATCGATCTGGTGCCCATCCTGCTGAGCAGCTGGCTACAAGACGTCACGTCCGATCCCACGACCTTCTTGCTGCTGGTGATGGGATTGCTGATTCTGGTGGGAATGTTCATCGAGTCCAATGCCGCCTATATCATGCTGGTACCGTTGCTGGCGCCCATTGCCCTGGCCTACGGCATCGATCCCTTACTGTTCGGGTTCCTGTTCGTCATGAACCTGGTGGTGGGCATGATGACGCCGCCGGTCGGGGTGCTGCTGTTCGTGATGTGCGGTATTTCGAACATCAGTCTTAACGAACTGATGAAAAGTGCCTGGCCATTCATCGTCTTTCAGTACGTGGTGCTGGGCCTGTGCATGCTGTTCCCGGGCATCGTGACCTGGCTTCCCGGGGTTCTCGGCTATTAGCCCCCACCCTGGATCGACTCTCCAACCTGCTCTTTCAGTGGTATCGCGCGCAAGCGTTGCCACTGGACGCCTGATTCTTGCTTCAAGGAACATGCCATGAAACTGCTGGTGATCAACCCCAATATTTCTCAAGACGTAACCCGTTTAATCGAGGCAGAAGCCTCTCGAAGCCTTCGTCCCGACAATGAGCTAACCATGGCCACCGCGCCCTTCGGCGTGGCCTATATCGAGACCCGCGCCGAGGCCTTAATCGGTGGCTATGCTGCCCTCCAGATCGCCGCCGACGAGTACACTAAATACGACGCCGTGGTGGTCGCTGCCTTTGGCGATCCTGGCCTCATCGCTTTGCGCGAAATCCTGCCGATTCCCGTAGTGGGCATGACTGAGGCGGCGGTAATGACGGCCTGCCAGCAAGGCGGGCGTTTTTCCGTCATCGCCATCTCCCAACGCATTCAGGCCTGGTATCGCGAGTGTATTGCGTCCTACGGTCTTGAGGGGCGATTGGCGAGCATTCGTGCCCTGGACGAGCCGCTGCAGCATATCGGTCGCGTGCAGGAGAATCAGGGCGAGCGCCTGGTCGAGCTGGGTCGTCGCGCCGTGGAAGAAGACGGTGCCGACGTGCTGATCCTGGCCGGCGCGCCTTTGGCGGGTCTGGCACGTTCCGTGGCCGAACAAATGCCGGTGCCCGCCATCGATGGCGTGACCTGCGCCTTGATCCAGGCCCAGGCCATGGTAGATATGGCAAGCACCGCACCGACAGCCGGCAGCTACACCCAGCCGCCGGACAAGCCCTGTCACGGACTCACGTCGGCACTCGCCAGGCTGGTGGGGCGTCAACCACTCGATTGAAAAAACGCTTTTTACCTCAACTTTTCCGTGCGCATACAACAACAAGTAGTCGACAACGACGAGGTTCCCATGAAAAGTATCGTAGCGTTAGCAAGGCGTTCCACAACAGATGCTGCCCATCACCCGGCGGGCGGACTTTCTCGCTTCATCAAACCGTTGCTGCTGACCGGGCTGTTGGCACTTCCCAGTATTAGTGCCTTGGCCGAGGAACAAGCACAAAAGAAGGAGGCAGCCGATCTACCCACGGCCACCCCGGAAAGTCAGGGGGTCGATTCGAGACCCTTGATACAACTATCCCAATGGCTGCGCGAGGAAAACTACGATGTCCGCAGCCTGCTGGTGGTCAAGGACGGCCAACTGATCTTTGAGCGCTACACAAACGAGCTGACGCGAGATTACAACTACGAGCTCTATTCCGTCACCAAGACAATCGTGTCTCTTTTGGCCGGCATGCTGGTCGAGGAAGGGCGCATCAGCCTCGATGACGATATCGCCTCGATCATCGCCGAGTACCGAACGGATCTCGCTCAGCAAGTGGCCGACAAGGACAAGATACAGCTGCGCCACGTTCTGTCGATGTCTTCGGGTCTGGCCTACGATTTCGATCCCGAGGACGATCCGATCTACTACGGCTCACCGGATCGCTTGAAGCTGGTCGCCGGCACGGATACCCGCTTCTCCCCCGGTAGCGAATTCGAGTACACCGACGTCAATCCGATTTTTGCGTCCGCCGTGCTCAGCGCGGCGGCGGGCATGCCGATCGAGCAATACGCCAAGGAAAAGCTGCTCGAGCCGCTGAACATGCAGAACTATGCCTGGACGCGGGCCGACGATCAGGGCCTGGTCTCGGCGGGCTGGGGGCTGCGTCTGCGTCCTGTCGATATGGCCAAGCTGGGCATGCTGATCATCGATAAAGGCCAGTGGCAAGGCCGGCAACTCGTGCCCGCTGCCTGGATCGACAAGATGAGCACACCTCAGGCAGCGCGTGACTTCGGCTATTACCTATGGATCAACCACATCGTGGACACCGAGCCCAGCCTGACCATGATGGGCTTCAAGGGACAGTTCATCACCATGCTACCCAAACGCGATACGGTCGTGGTCGTGACCAGCATGCTGCCTATCGAAGGTGGTCTGCGGCATGCCAAGAACGTGCGCATCTTTCGCGATATCGTCAATGACTATATCCTGCCGGCGACGGACGCCAATGCCGAAACGCAGCCCTCCGAAAAAGCGCAAGAAGCGCTGCGTCAGGAACTGGACGCCAGCGCCTCCAGTCGCGGTGAGCCGAGAGTGTTCGTCGATCCAACCGATCAGCCTAGACGCTAGGCTTGATTCGCGGTCGCTATCCGAGCCAAGAAGGGAGTTCAACCGATGAGCACAAAGTGCCTAAGAGTGCTCACATGATGGCCGACGATCCGTCATACACAGCGCAGGGCGGGCAAGCCGGAGCGCCCTCCGGCGCCTCGTCACGCCAGCGCATCCGAACCACATCCCTGGCGGAACAGGCTCATCAAGCCCTGCATCTCATGATCGTGCGGGGCGAACTCAAGCCTAACGAGCGCCTAGCGGAACCGGAACTCTGCGAATTGCTGGACATCTCGCGCACGCCGCTGCGTGAGGCCATAAAGCAATTGGCCGCTGAAGGGCTGGTGATCCTTCGACGCCATAGAAACGCCGTGGTCGCCCCGATAGACGCACAGGAACTGGAATATCTGTTCGAAGTGGAGGCCGGCCTCGAGAGCATGGCCATCGGCCTGGCAGCGCAGCGCATGACCAATACCGAGATCAACCGCCTCGAGGTCATGCAGGAAAGACTTGAGCGACTCGTCGACAAAGGCGATCTGAATCGTTACTTCGAGTTGAATCAGCGCATCCATTCACTGCTGGTGGCCGGAGCCAAAAATCCGGTCCTTACTGAAACCCATCAGCGGCTTTTGGGTCGTCTGGAAAGAGCGCGCTATCTGGCGCTGGGCAAGTTCGGGCGCTGGCATGAGTCGGCCAGTGAGCACCGCGGCATTCTCGAGGCACTCAAAGCCCGGGACACTGCACGTGCCCGGCAATTGCTTGTTGAGCACGTACAGCATACCGGTAAGGTGATCGCCGCAATTTGCGACGCTTAAGGAAAATAAGCGTTCATCCTCTTCGTTAAACCTATGGCTTGATTACCTCATTAGGCCTGCAGGATCTTCATGGTATTGGTGCCACCGTGGGCATTCATGTGATCGCCCCGGGTCAGAATCACTTCGTCGCCCTGGCTGACCAGCCCATGCTTTTCGAGCAGTTCCAGCGCTCGAGCGTCCAGTTCGTCCGCGGCCATGTCGCTGGTATCGAAGGGCAGCGACACCACGCCGCGGTACAAGGCCATGCGCCGCTGAGCGATGGGATTGTGGGCCAAGCCGACGATGGGCAGCCCGGAGCGAATGCGCGAGGCGATCAGCGGGGTGTAACCACTGGAGGTCATGCTGGCGATGGCAGCGACCCCGGTCAGGTGGTTGGCGGCATACATGGCCGATAGCGCCACGGTTTCGTCGATGCGGGAGAAGCCTTCATGAATGCGATGACCGGACTCCTGGGCGGCACGCTCGCGCTCCGCGCCCAGGCACAGGCGCTTCATGGCCTCGATGGTTTCCACGGGATAGTCGCCGGCAGCGGTTTCGGCGGACAGCATCACCGCGTCGGTGCCATCGAGCACCGCGTTTGCGACATCGAACACCTCCGCCCGGGTCGGCAACGGCGAGGTGATCATCGACTCCATCATCTGGGTGGCGGTGATGACCGCCCGGTTGAGGGTCCTGGCACGCTGGATGATGCGCTTCTGTATACCGATCAGTTGGGCGTCGCCAATCTCTACGCCAAGGTCGCCCCGGGCCACCATCACCGCCTCGGAGGCGCGGATGATGTCGTCCAGGGTCTGCTCGTCGCCTACCGCTTCGGCCCGCTCGATCTTGGCCACCAGGCCGATATCCTTGCCGTCTTCACCGAGCAGTTCCCGGGCCAGCTGCATGTCCGCCGCATTGCGCGGGAAGGAGACCGCCAGATAGTCGACGCCAATGTCGATGGCGGTCTTGAGATCCTCCCGATCCTTGTCGGTCAGCGCCGCCGCCGAAAGCCCGCCGCCCTGCTTGTTGATGCCCTTGTTGTTGGAAAGCTTGCCGCCGACTCGCACGGTGGTATGCACTCGGGGATGCTCGACCTTGTCGACCACCAGTTCCAGACGACCGTCATCGAGCAGCAATACATCGCCAGCAGAGACATCCTCCGCCAGGGTCTTGTAATCGCAGCCTACCTGCTCCGCGTTGCCGGCGTCCCGCTCCAGAGACATGTCGATGATGAACGACTGGCCTTCTTCTAGCTCCACCGGGCTGTTGGCGAAACGCGCGATACGAATCTTCGGGCCTTGCAGATCGCCCAGGGCGGCCACGGTACGGCCATGGCGCTCCGCCGCTTCACGTACCGCCAGCAGGCGTTTGCGATGATCCTCGGGGCTGCCGTGGGAGAAGTTGAGCCGCACCACGTCGACGCCGCCTTTGATCAGAGCGTCGAGCACACCGTCGCGGTCGCTGGCAGGACCCAGGGTCGCGACGATCTTGGTGCGGCGGATAGGAGCGTGCGGCATCGGATTCATGAGTTCCTCGGTAGCACCAGAATGGCGCGAAAATCGTTGACGTTGGTACGGGTGGGGCCGGTCACTATCAGCTCATCGAGCGCCTCAAAAAAGCTGTAGGCATCGTTGCGTGCCAAGTAATCCCCCGCCGTGAGCTGTCTTTCCTGGGCGCGTTGCCAGGTATCAGGACCGATCAGCGCTCCGGCGTTGTCTTCGGACCCGTCGATGCCGTCGGTATCGATGGCAAGCGCGTAAATATCCTCGGCCCCAGCCAGCGCCTCATAGAGGCCCAGCAAATATTCGACGTTGCGGCCGCCTCGGCCGTCGCCGCGTACGGTAACACTGGTCTCGCCGCCGGAGAGAATCAAGAGTGGTTGCGTGGTCTCTTTCTGTGCCTTGAGCGCCATCGTCGCATGATCGCGGCCTAGCTCTCGAGCCTCGCCTTCCAGGTCGTCGCCCAGCAGGCGTACCTCGACCCCGGCCTCTTCGGCCTGCTTTTGTGCCGCCTGCAGTGCATCCGCCGCCTTGGCCAGCACTACATGCTCATCGCGATTGAAATCCGGATCGTCCCGATGAGGTGCGCTGTGATTACCGGACAGATGCTCACGCACGCCATTCGCGATTTCGATACCCCGCGCCTCGAGGATCGCCAGCGCATCCGCGGGGGTGGAATCATCCGGCAAGGTCGGGCCTGAAGCGATCAAGGTGGGATCGTCACCGGGCACATCGGAGATCAGATAGGTCACCACCCGGGCCGGGTGGGCGGCAGCGGCCAGACGACCGCCCTTGATCGCCGAGAGATGGCGGCGCACGGTATTGATTTCGCGAATCGTCGCGCCGCTGCGCAAAAGCGCTTTGGAAAGCGTCTGCTTGTGTTCAAGGGTCAAGCCCGGGGCCGGCAATGTCATCAGCGCCGAACCGCCTCCGGAGATCAACGAGATGACCAGATCGTCCTCGGTAAGCTCGCTAACCGCCTCCAGCATGCGCTTGGCCGCCTGTTCGCCAAGGGTATCTGGCATAGGGTGCGAGGCTTCAAGCACTTCGATACGCTGACAGGTCTCCCCATGATTGTAGCGGGTCACCACCAGACCCGAGAGTTCGGCCTCGGGTGTTCTGGTCTGCCAGGCCTCCTCCAGAGCCTTGGCCATGGCGGCGGCAGCCTTGCCGGCCCCTATCACGACGGTACACCCCTTGGGCGGTTCCGGCAGCTGGTCCGGCAGAAGATTGGCGGGATGTACGGCGGCGATCGCGGAGTAGCCAAGACGCGTCAACCAGTCCCGCGCCGCGTCACGATCGTCAAGAGAAACATTGGTGCTCATGGCGCCACCTCTTTTTGATCTACAAGTAGCCTACAAAAAACCGGCGGACGCGCAATAGCGGCCGCCGGCGTTTATGGCACGAAGGTGCCAGGACCATCTGGCCCCCGATCGCCGCGAGCGCAGCGGATCGTCTGCCGGTTACTTGCCGACCTCATGATCCGCCAGCTTCTCCAGCGAGCGTAAGATACCGGAATGATCCCACTCGGCGCCGCCGTTGGCTACGCAGGCCTGCAGCAACTGCTGGGCGTTGGCGGTACCGGGCAGCGCCAGATCCAGGGTGCGTGCGCCTTCCAGAGCCAGGTTCAGATCCTTCTGGTGCAGCTTGACCTTGAAGCCTGGCTCAAAGTTGCGGCTTATCATGCGCTCGCCGTGCACATCGAGAATCTTCGACTGGGCCAGGCCGCCGAGCAGAGATTCGCGTACCTTGTTGACGTCGGCGCCGGCCTTGGAAGCGAACAGCAGGCCTTCGGCGACGGCTTCGATGGTCAGGGCCACGACGATCTGGTTGGCGACCTTGCAGGTCTGGCCCGCGCCGTTTTCACCGATCAATGTGATGGTCTTGCCCATCACTTCGAGAATCGGCTTGGCACGCTCGAAGGCGTCCTGACTGGCGCCGACCATGATGGTGAGCGCTGCATTGATGGCGCCACCTTCACCGCCGGAAACCGGGGCGTCGACGTAGTCACCGCCGGCATCCTTGATGCGCTTGGCGAATTCCTGGGTGGGGATCGGCGCGATGGAGCTCATGTCGATGACCAGCGCGCCCTTCTGCAAGCCATGGATGACGCCATCCTCGGCGAACAGCACATGCTCCACGTCCGGGGTATCCGGCACCATGGTGATGATGATCTCGGACTGCTCGGCGACCGCCTTGGGATCGTCGAGTTCCTTCATGCCCTTGTCCGCCAGTTCGCTGGCCAGGGGCTTGTCGCGCTTGACGGTCACCAGCTCATGGCCGGCGTCCAGAAGATGCCCTGCCATGGGGCGGCCCATGATACCCAGGCCAATGAATCCGATCTTGCTCATGTCATTCTCCTACTCGATTAGTGTGTCACGGAACTCAGCGGATGCCGTCGAGCCAACCCAACCCTTCCTTGGTACCGGCAGCAGGCTTGTACTCGCAGCCGATCCAGCCCGCGTAACCAAGGCGATCGAGATGCTCGAACAGGAACGGGTAGTTGATCTCACCGGTACCGGGCTCATGGCGCCCGGGGTTGTCCGCCAGCTGCACGTGGGCAATACGATCAAAGTGCTTCTCGATGGTCGGGGCGAGATCGCCTTCCATGATCTGCATGTGATAGATGTCGTACTGCAGCTTCAGATTGTTCGAGCCTACCTCGTCGAACAGCGCCAGGGCCTGCTCGGTACGGTTGAGGAAGAAGCCCGGAATGTCCCGGGTGTTGATCGGCTCGGCGATCAGCAGGATGCCCGCCTGCTCGAGCTTGTCCGCGGCGAAGCGTAGATTGTCCGCCAGGGTCTTGTGGGCATCCGCGTCGCTGACGCTCTCGGGCTTGATGCCAGCCAGGCAGTTGACCTGCTTGCAGTCCAGCGCCTTGGCGTACTCGATGGCCTTATCGACACCGCTACGAAACTCCTCGACCCGGCTCGGATCGCAGGCGATACCACGATCGCCGCCGCCCCAATCCCCCGCGGGCAGATTGAACAGCACCTGGGTCAGGCCATTGTCGTCAAGACGCTTTTTGACCTCATCCGTCGTGTAATCATAGGGAAAGAGATACTCGACGCCCTTGAATCCCGTCTTGGCGGCGGCATCGAAACGATCGAGAAACTCTTCCTCGGTGAACAGCATGCTGAGGTTGGCAGCAAACTTGGGCATTTTGTCCTCCTTTACGTGAATGGCGCTTTATTTGAATGGCGCTTTACGTGAATAACGTCATGCGTGACAGGCCCCGCCATCGGCCATGGCCGACAGCGGGGCAAAGGATCAGGTCAGCGAGGCAATGGAGCTTGGCGCATCCGCCGCATTCTCGGCCAGCTCTTCGAACTCGTTGATACCGCCAAGGTCGGTGCCCATGGAGATGTTGGTCACCCGCTCGAGAATGATCTCCACCACCACCGGCACCTGATGCTCCTTGATCAGCTCTTGAGCCTGTTCGAAGGCAGCGGCGATCTCGCTAGGGTCGGTCACCCGCAGCGCCTTGCAGCCCAGCCCTTCCACGACGGAGACATGATCGACGCCGTATTCCGCCAGATCCGCCTGCTCGTCAGTGTAGTTGATGTTCTTGAAGGATAGCTGGACACAGTAATCCATGTCGAAGCCGCGCTGGGCCTGGCGAATCAGTCCCAGATAGGAGTTGTTCACCAGCACGTGGATGTAGGGCAGCTTGAACTGGGCGCCAACCGCCAGCTCCTCGATCATGAACTGGAAGTCGTAGTCGCCGGACAGGGCCACCACGTTGGCATCCGGGTCCGCCCGGCGCACGCCGATGGCGGCAGGGATGGTCCAGCCCAGGGGGCCTGCCTGACCGCAGTTGATCCAGTGACGCGGCTTGTAGACGTGCAGGAACTGAGCGCCGGCAATCTGAGATAGCCCAATGGTGCTGATGTATCGCGTGTTCTTGCCGAAAGCCTTGTTCATCTCTTCATAGACGCGCTGCGGCTTGATCGGAATGTTGTCGAAGTGGGTCTTGCGCAGCAGGGTGCGCTTGCGCTCCTGGCACTCCTCGGCCCAACTCGAGCGATCCTTCAACTTGCCCGCGTCCTTCCACTCTTTGGCAATCTCGACGAACAGCTCGAGCGCCGCCTTGGCGTCGGAGACGATACCGTAGTCCGGTCCGAAGATGCGACCGATCTGGAAGGGCTCGATATCCACGTGGACGAACTTGCGGCCCTTGGTGTAGGTCGAGACGTCACCGGTGTGACGATTGGCCCAGCGGTTGCCGATGCCCATCACGAAATCAGATGCCAGCAGCGTGGCGTTGCCATAGCGATGGGAGGTCTGCAGACCCACCATACCCGCCATCAGCTTGTGATCGTCTGGAATGCTGCCCCAACCCATCAGGGTCGGAATGACCGGCACGCCGGTAATCTCGGCAAACTCCGTCAACAAGTCGCTGGCATCCGCGTTGATAACGCCACCACCGGAGACAAGCAGGGGCTTATCAGACTCGTTGAGCATGGTCAGCGCTTTTTCGATCTGGGCACGAGAGGCGGACGGCTTGTAGGCGGGCAGCGGCTCGTAGGTATCCGGATCGAACTCGATCTCGCTCATCTGGACATCGATGGGTAGATCGAGCAGCACCGGACCCGGGCGGGAGGAGCGCATGATCTGAAACGCCTGCTGGAAGGCACGGGGTACCTGAGCTGGCTCGAGCACGGTGATCGACCACTTGGTAACCGGGCCGGCGATGGCCTGAATATCCACCGCCTGGAAGTCTTCCTTGTGCAGCTTGCCCCGGGGCGCCTGACCGGTAACGCACAAAATCGGAATGGAATCGCCGGTGGCGGAGTAAAGGCCGGTCACCATATCGGTGCCCGCCGGGCCGGAGGTGCCTAGACACACCCCGATATTGCCGGCCTTGGTACGGGTATAGCCTTCCGCCATGTGAGAGGCGCCCTCGACGTGGCGGGCGAGAACGTGATCGACACCACCGACTTTACGCATGGCAGCGTAAAACGGATTGATGGCGGCGCCGGGCACACCGAAAGTGACGTCGACACCTTCTTTCTTGAGGACGTGAATGGCGGCTTCTGCTGCGGTCATTTTGGCCATGACGGCTTCTCCTGGAGAGACATGGAAATTGTTCTTGCCTTCACGTTAGGCGCCGCCAAGCCATCTGTCAATATTTTATGGAATGTATTTCCACAAAATATTCAGAGAAGGTTGAAATCTTGCTGAGGATAAAACGTCAAATGCACGATTAAAATTATAAGCTCATGTTTTAAGACGTTATTTTCGGTGTTTTGATGAACATAAGCATGTTTGAATAACGCCCTATCAAAAAGCCGGCGAAGGTTCGCCGGCTGATATGAATGGAAAGGTCATCCATCGGAACTTTAGCGACCGCGGTAAGCAGAAGACGCATTGAGCTTGGGATGGCGATTGACATCTTTGTACAGCAGGTAGCGGAACGGGCCCGGTCCACCGGCGTAGCAGGCCTGGGGGCAGAAGGCGCGCAGCCACATGAAATCGCCGGCTTCCACCTCGACCCAATCCTGGTTCAGGTGATAGACCGCCTTGCCTTCGAGCACGTACAGGCCATGCTCCATGATGTGGGTTTCATCGAAGGGAATGACGCCGCCGGGCTGGAAGGTAACGATGGTCACGTGCATGTCGTGGCGCAGATCCATCGGATCGACGAAACGGGTGGTCGCCCAGGCGCCATTGGTGTCCGGCATCGCCGCCGGTTCGATATCCTGCTCATTGGTGACGAAGCCTCCGGCGGCTCGATGCCGTCGACGTACTCATAGGCCTTGCGAATCCAGTGAAAGCGTGCCGGCGCGTCGCCATCGTTACGCACCTGCCAATCGCTGGCGGGCGGAATGAAGGCGTAGCCGCCAGGATGCATGATGTATTTTTCACCCGCCAGCATCAGGGTCAGCTCGCCTTCCACTATGAAAAGTACCGCCTCGGCGCCGGCATCCGGCTCCGGCTTGTCGCTACCGCCGCCAGGCTGAACTTCCATGATGTATTGGGAGAACGTTTCGGCGAAACCGGACAGCGGACGTGCCAGCACCCATAGCCGGGTCTTGTCCCAGAAGGGCAGGAAACTGGTGACGATGTCCCGCATGACACCTTTTGGAATCACCGCATAGGCTTCGGTGAACACCGCACGATCTGCGGTCATTTGGGTCTGGGGTGGCAAGCCCCCCTTGGGGGCGTAGTAACTACGAGTGGTCATAGGGTGGCCTCTATTTAAAAAAGTGATGCCAAGTTTTTCTACCGCCTGGAGGCAGATGGGCTACCCGGGGGCAAGCCTTCGCGAGGGCGCTGTAAACCCGTCCCTGGGCGCTACTTTTGCCTTCCCTGGCAAAAGACCCTCGCTACGCCTTGCCCCCGCGCCCATCATCATAGGAGGTCTGGATAGATACTCTAAATCACTCGTCGAGAGTGATGCGCAGATCGATGGGATATTCGTCGCAGTTGTTGCCATCGCCGCCGCGATCCACCACCAGGAATTCACCTTCCCGCTCCAGCACGGACTGAATGGCGTGCCAGGTGCCGGCATGATAATTCACCCCCTGGCGACCATCGGTGACGAAGGCGCGCACCTGACCTGGGTCAATCTTTTCACCCCGGGGCGCCACCACGATGATGAAACGCTCCTCGTGCAGCGGCATGAAAGCCTGACTGCCTTGGGGGTGGCGCTCCAGAAAGCTGAGTTCCAACGGCGTCTTGATTGGCTGGCTGACGAAGATGCTGATCAGCGCCCGGGCGTTCTGGCCCAGGGTCTCGACGGTGGCCAGATCGTGATGACGCTGGGTCAACCCCGAGTTGATGGCAAAGGAATCCGAGGTACGCACGTCGATCACCTCGCCGAAGGGCATGAACGCCTTGGGCGTCAACGGCTCGGCCTTGAGTTCCAGCATGTTCGACTCTCCTCTTAGCTGGCGGTAGTAGGGTGATGCTTTGCCCAGTGTTGCGCGATGTCTATTCGACGGGTCACCCAGACCCGGTCGTGGGCCTCGATATGGTCGAGGAAGCGCTGCAACCCACGGAACCGCCCCGGTCGGCCGATCAAACGGCAGTGCAGCCCGATGGAGAGCATTTTCGGCGCTTCTTCCCCTTCGACATAAAGCACATCGAAGGCATCCCGCAGATAGGTGAAGAACTGCTCGCCGGTATTGAATCCCTGAGGCGAGGCGAAGCGCATGTCGTTGCTGTCCAGGGTATAGGGCACCACCAGGTGCGGCTGTGTCTCACCTTGGCTGTTCTTTTCCTTGGTCCAGAACGGCAGGTCGTCGCCATAGTAGTCACTATCGTAGAGGAACGAGCCTTCGTCGAGCACCAGGCGCCGGGTATTGGGGCTGTCGCGACCGGTGTACCAGCCCAGGGGTTTCTCGCCATAGAGCTTCTGGAAGATCTCGATGGCCTTTTGCATGTGCTCGCGCTCGATGTCTTCCGGTGTGTTCTGATAGTGAATCCAGCGATAGCCGTGGCAAGCGATCTCGTGGCCCAGCTCTTTGAAGGCCTGGGCAACGTCAGGGTTGCGCTCCAGCGCCATGGCCACGCCAAATACCGTCAGCGGCAGGCCACGACGCTCGAACTCCTTGAGAATGCGCCATACCCCGGCCCGGGAGCCGTACTCGTAGATCGACTCCATACTGAGGTGACGAGCCGGATAGGCCTCGGCGCCGATGATTTCGGAGAGAAACTGCTCAGAGCCGCTGTCCCCGTGCAGCACATTGTTCTCACCGCCCTCTTCATAGTTGAGGACGAACTGCACGGCGATCTTCGCCTGACCCGGCCAGTTGGCATGAGGGGGCTTGTTGCCATAGCCGATCAGGTCCCGGGGGTAATCAGCGTCTTGTGTCCGCATCATTGAATAGGCTCCTGTTTTCATAAAGTGTATACAATATTAAGCTAGACTGTCTCCACTTGTACTTCAAGCAATTCCTGACATCCTGCCTTCAATTCTTTCTTGCCATCGGCCTTAACGATAACTACCTTGTGTACAAAGATAGCGTCGTTTAAAGCGCGCTCAACCTGCTCTTTGCCTCGCAGCGAACCGCTGCGATCAGGTCACAGACAATCAGGAAAACCATGCATATTCGCGTCATCAATCCCAACACCACTGCCACGATGACTGCCACCATCGACGCGGCGGCCAAGCGCATCGCGTCAGCGGGCACCGACATAAGCTCCACGAACCCGGCCGGCGGGCCGGTCTCCATTGAAAGCCATTTCGATGAAGCCATCAGCGCCGTGGGCGTCGTGGAAGAAGTCATGAAGGGAGAGCAGGAAAAGGTCGATGCCTACATTATCGCCTGTTTTGGCGATCCGGGCCTGCTGGCTGCTCGGGAGCTGACTCGGGCACCGGTGATCGGCATTGCCGAAGCGGCCTTTCATATGGCCACCCTGATCAGCACGCGCTTTTCCATCGTCACTACCCTAGGGCGTACCGGCATCATCGCCGAGCATCTGCTGGACATGTATGGCTTCAGCCATCATTGCCGCCGGGTGCGGGCAGCGGAAATTCCGGTGCTCGACCTGGAAGACGACAGCGACGCGGCCCTGACCCGCATCATCGACGAGTGCAAACGCGCTCGGGACGAAGACAACATCGGCGCCATCGTGCTGGGCTGCGGGGGTATGGCGGATCTCACCGGCCAGATTAGCGATGCGGTCGGCCTGCCCGTCGTGGAAGGCGTGACCGCCGCGGTAAAGCTTGCCGAGGCGCTGGTCGGTCTGGGCCTGGGGACCAGCAAATGTGGCGATCTGGCTTTCCCACGGCCTAAGGCCTTTACCGGTCAGTTCGAGCATCTGAGCCAGCAGCGCTTCGACTAAGCGTCAAGTCGATAGTTAAAGCCAAGCATTGCAGGAAGTTTATAAAGACAATCAACACTGCGAGACGACAAACATGACGACCCCGGCCTCCTCTTCAGGAGCTCACTCCAGCGCAACGAATACAGCCGCGACCAAGGCGCCGGGACAGGAATCCCTGGCCCCTCAAACCACCCGCATCATGGGACGCTTCTCTTATCTGCTGGCCTGGTTCGGTGGCTGCGTGTCCATCGGCACCTTCGCCATGGGCTCGAGCGTCGTGGGTACGCTCAATCTGGTGCAGGCAACCCTGGCCATCGCTATTGGCTGTTTCGTCATTGGGGTGGCGCTGACCCTCAACGGCGCCGCGGGCTACAAGTACGGCATTCCCTTCATGGTCCAGGCCCGTAGCGCCTTCGGCTTCAGCGGCACCCGTTTCCCAGGGCTTGTGCGAGCGGTGCCAGCCATCGTCTGGTACGGCTTTCAAAGCTGGATCGGTGCCGGCGCCTTGAACGCGGTATCCGCCACCCTGTTCGGCTTCGACAACCTGATACTGTTCTTCATCGTCTTCCAGCTGCTGCAGATTGCCCTATCGGTGCTTGGCTTTCAGGGCATCAAGTGGCTGGAGAACATCGGCAGCGGCTTCATTCTGGTCTCCTTGACCTACATGTTCTACAGCACGGTGGATCGTTACGGCGCGGAGATCTCCGCCAATCTGGTCAATATCGAAGGCACCTGGGGCCTGCCCTTCTGGGGAGCGACCATGCTGTTTCTGGGCATCTACAGCACCATGATGCTCAACGTTAGCGACTACTCCCGGGAACTCAAGCACGGCGCCGGCCCGGGCTTTCTGACCACGCTATACTCCATGTCGATTCTGCCCTGCACCCTGTTCATGGGGCTGATCGGTTTCATGGTCTCCGAGGCCACCGGGGTCGCGGACCCGATCAAGGTGTTTTCCAACGCGGTGGACAACACGCCGCTGCTGATGACGACCCTGCTCTTCATCGCCTTCGCCCAGGTCACCACCAACGTGCTCAACAACGTGGTGCCACCGACCTATGTACTGATGGACGCCTTCAAGCTCAAATACCGTACCGCCACGGTCATCGTCGGCTTCCTGGCCTTCGCCACTTTTCCCTGGGAGCTGGTCAAAGACGAATCCGCCGCCGGCCTGCAGCTGTTCGTGCAGACCTACTCCGCCTTCCTCGGCCCGATCTTCGCGGTGCTGGTGGTGGATTACTATCTGATCCGCCGGCGCACCCTGGACGTAGACAAGCTTTACGACGTCAATGGGCCTTACCGGGGCGTCAACTACGGTGCCATCATCGCCTCACTAATAGGCGCTGCCGTGGCGCTAACCTTTTCCGCCGTCTCCTGGTACGCCAGCCTGATTCCTGCTGGGGTGATCTACTACCTGCTGATGCGTCACTGGTCCGCTTGCAAGCGTTTTCGTGAATGATGGCGTCAGATAGCGCCGAGATGCGCAAGAGTATCCTGCTCATCAATCCAAATTCCAACATCGACATCACCTGGACCATGGTCGAAATAGCCCAGCGTGAAGTTCAAGGCGTAGCGACGATAGTAGGCGAAAGCAACCAAAGCGCTCCGGCGCTTCTTACCACGCCTCAGGACATGAAAAACGCCGTCCCGGGTGTGGTGGCAATCGGCGTCGAGGCAGCCAAGGATGAGAGCGTCGCAGCCATCATCGTGTCCGCCTTCAGCGATCCCGGACTCGAAGAACTGCGAAAACAGGTTGATATCCCGGTCTTCGGTATCGGTGAAGAGGTATTTCACGAGGCGGCGCGAGGCAACAGGGCCTTTGGCATCGTGACCGTGACACCGGACAAGGAGCTAATCGAATCCTTCAGGCAAAAAGCCGCATCCCTGGGTTACGAGCCGCTGTATCGCGGAGTCAGGATCACCCCCGGCGATCCTGCCGAGTTGGTGGAAGCGCCGGAAAAACTCGATGCGGCGCTGGCAAACGCGGTTACATCATCCATTGAAGAGGATGGCGCACAGGCCGTAATCATGGGCGGTGGCCCGCTCGCCGCCTCGGCACTGCGGCTGCAACCACAGTTCGAGGCACCGCTGGTGGAGGCCGTCAATGCCGCGGCCAGAGCGGCGGTAAGGGCCATTCGAGATAAATAGACAAACCAACAAATAGTATGGAAAGTACTGCCAAAATACGACGTAATGAGAATTGCCTGGAACCGGCAGATGCTGCTGGTTTTCAGGCTGGCAGCGCCATTTAGAACTTAACGGTGTGGATAGATGTCGTACCTCACGAAAATAAAATAAGTGAGAAAATTTATAAAAGGCAAAGTCATGCGTAATCATTACAGCTTTTCCGACTTCGTAAAGAATGCGTACTTCAAAGAGATCAAAGCATAGGTTACGTTATGGCTGAACGAGGATGTCGCAACTTACTTAAAAATTTTGAAAAAATGTTCCTTATTAACTTTTACAAGAAATCACCTGCATGCCTTCGCGCAGCCTCATAAGGAAATAAAAATTAATGGCAGTGAGCCGTTTTCAAAAAAATTTTGTCGGATAATTCATCGTGACCGTTGACGCTTGTAACAATTATATTTATATAGTATATGGCGCCGTGCATTTTTTGCTCTTAACATTGCCATTAATTTGGAAATTGGAATCAACATTAAAAAAATGGCTCCCACTACTAGGAAATAGAAAAACTTTTTCTCTTTTATTATTTTATCAATTACTGAGAACTCTTTTTCATCAAAAAAAGAGTTACATATAACCTTAATTTGCTTTTCATCAAAATTTGTCTTAGTCATTAAATCTTCGTAATTATTATCTTGCCTACATTCTGTTTTTTTAATCACCCAATCATCACTACGAATTATTAAATTATGTACTCCTGTGCTATGAGCCTCTTCATGATTTAACCATAACCATTGATCACCTCCTTTAAACTTTACAAGCGCCGAACTAGAAACAGCAATTGATAAGAATGACAAAGATATAACATATAAAACAACAATAAAAAAGATAAAAATAGGTGGCTCTTGTGGTTTCACCTTAACCACTCTATGTTTCTCTATATCAATTCTTTTTTTTTAATTTGTCACCAACCGTACATCAATATCAAACTTTTCTACCCAAGCTTTAAAACTAACTATATCTATAATAGACTTAGCTCTTACATTAAAAAAAGCATTAAATCTTTCAATATCTTTTCGCTCTTTCCAGAACTGCTCTATGCCTTGATCGTAAAACTCTCCTCTCCCTATAACAAAAGCATACATTCTATTCAAAAACCCATAGGACGAACCAGCTCTTCTATGAAAATAAAAAGCCAACAGAGAAACCACTAACAACATCAAGAGGAATGCCACTAATGAGCTAGGAATAATCGAATAAAAAGATTCAAGCATACCAATTCCCCACAGTTTTTCTAACCCTATCAAAATAATATTTTCTATATTTTATAGCTATAGACTGTTATACAAACATACAAGCAAGCCTCTCCATCGAAAAGGCTTTGCATAACCTGACACGAAACAAATGCTAAAAGAGGCTAGGTCAGTTTCAGTACGTAAAGTCATAGCGAAAAACCAACCAATTGTATATTGGTATCCAACCTTACTTGCCAAACTTGATATGTGTACAAACAAAAATTTTCTTGCGTAACCTTCAGAAGATTGAAGATAAAGTGTTTCTTCTTAAAGAAAACTCAATGTCACCTCAGTTTAAGCCATGCCGAATGAAAATTTCACAAGGAAATTTAGTATACTGATAAAATGAACCGTTCTTTCCCGAACCAAGCCAACGGCATCAAGTTACAAGCACAACGCTATTGAAGCCCAAGCTAATCAACCGCTTACGCAACACTGTTCAAGCACCCCATGCCCAATCACGAAGAGAAGATATGATGCAGGTCCGGCGCTTCGTCTTCCTCTTCGACAATGGAAAGCGAGGCTTCGATGGCCTTGAGATGGCGTCCCATAAACGTCGCTGCACGTTCGCCTTTGCCTGCTTCGAGGACGTTGATCAGCTCATCGTGGTCATGGGACTCACACCCCAGATGACCCGAGGAGCCGTAGACCGCAAGTATCAACGAAGAGCGCGAACACAGGTGCCCAATGAACTCGGCGATCACCCTGTTGCCGGATAGTTGCGCCAAGCGGGTATGAAATTCCGCCGAAAATCTGATGGCGGCACTTTGTTCACCGCTCTTGAGCGCCTTACGTTCGCGAGCGGCGAGTTCACGCAGCTCACGCGCATCGTTGCTCGTGATGTTCCTGACGACGTCCTGCATGATGCCGCATTCCACCAGCTGCCGCGTGGCAAACACGTCCCGGGCATCTTCCGCGGTGGGACGAGTGACGCTGGCGCCGCGACGCGGAGTCAGTGTCACCAGATGCTCTAGGGCCAGACGCTGTAGAATCTTGCGGATACCCGTACGGCTCACACTGAACACCTCCGCCAGGGCATCCTCTCGCAGACGGGATCCAGGGCGCAGGCGATGTTCGATGATGGCATCGCTGATAGTTTGATAAATGACGTCGTGGCGCTCGGCGCCATCGCCATTCTTGCCCTTCCTGCGCTTGCTGGCGACCCCGGATCTGGCAGGTTTATGCTCTTGCAGCGCGTCCCGCTGGCTCATACCTTTTCCTCGTCAAACGACTCTGGACATCCATTGTATACGTTAATGGATGCCCAGAGTCGCTCGTCTTTTTGGCTATTGCATGGCAGCGTTAAAGTGGCTCTGGTTTCCAGGCCGCAATCGTTGCCCGCTCTTCATCGGTGATCTTGGTGATATTGCCCAGCGGCATATAACCGCTCGCCACTACCTGCTTGACCATCTGAGCCTGTATCGTCGTGTGACGTTCACTGTCCAGTAGAATACCCGCCGGTGCCGCCGCAAAACCCGCATGAGAAGGCTGCTTGGCGTGACACTGAACACAGCGTTCGTTCATGATGACCTGAATTCTTGCAATATCGATGGGTCCATCGGCGCCGGCAGTCGCCATTGCGTCATCACCTTGTGTCTCCGCGTTGGCATTCGCGGACGCAGTCGGCTGGCTGTCCGGGGCGGCAGACTGCATGTTCGGCGAGGCAACCCATACCGCCACCAGGATCAAGGCCGCGCCAGCCGCAGGATAGGCGAGACGAATATTACCCTGATGCATGAGCACGAAGAACTGGCGAATTAATGCACCGGCGAAGATGAACAGCGCCATGATGACCCAGGCATAGTCATGGGTGTACATGAACGAGTAGTGATTGCTGAGCATCAACAGCACGACCGGCAGGGTAAAATAGGTATTGTGAACCGAACGCTGCTTGCCGCGCTTGCCGTCGATGGGATTGGGGGTTTCACCGGCCTTCATGGCTTTGACCATGCGCCGCTGCCCAGGAATGATCCAGAAAAACACGTTGGCGGACATGGCGGTCGCCATCACCGCGCCGGTCAACAGGAAGGCGGCACGTCCAGCGAACAGGTGCACGCTGATGTAGGACACCACGACCATCATTACCGCCACGGCAATGCTCAATACGCCATCGCGTTCCATATTGGGACTGATACGCTTGCACAGCTCGTTGTAGATGACCCAACCCAACAGCAGGAATAGCACCGCTGCCACATTGGCTTGCCAGCCGGTCATGTTGGCGGCCCACTCCCAGCTGCTGGAAGGATTGACCAGATAGATGCTGGGGCTTGCCAGATACAGAAGTGCGAACAACGCAAAACCGGAAAGCCAGGTGGTATAGGCTTTCCAGAACGACCAATGCAGATCGTCCGGCAGCTTCGCCGGGGCAGTGGCATATTTTTGGTTGTGATAGAAACCGCCGCCGTGCACGGCCCACATCTCACCGAACACGCCTTTTTGCTTGTCTTCCGCCGCTCGAGGCGACTTCAGGCCATTATCCAGCATTACGAAGTAGATCGATTCGCCGATCCAGGCGATGGCGGCGATGACATGCAGCCAGCGCAACAGCATGTTGCCGAATTCCAGTAGATAGGCTTCCATGGTGAACTCTCTTCAACTGTGATTATTGTCGCTTGCCCAGGGGAGGGGCCGGTGCTATCTAGCGTTGGTACTAATCAGCTACCGCGATAGGTGGAGTAACTATAGGGCGATAGCAATAGCGGTACGTGGTAATGCTCGTCGGCATTGGCGACGCCGAAACGCAGCGGAATGCGATCGAGAAAGCGCGGCTTGTTTCCGGCAACCTGCTGACCATCCAGATAGTCCCCGGCATGAAACAGCAGCTCATACTCACCGGCAGTGAAATCCGCACCTTCCAGAATCGGCGCGTCGCAGCGACCATCGTCGTTAGTGATTACCTCGCCCAGCCGAGTGCGGTTCTCGCCTTCGATGCGAAATATCTCGATTTTCAAACCGTTGCCTGGGCGACCCAAGGCAGTGTCCAGCACGTGTGTTGTCAGGCGTCCCATATTATTGCGCTCCTAGGTAGCATTGGGCTAAGAATAAAGAAGTAGAGTAGGCTTTTTACTCGTTGAGTACCGTTTTAGCGCTAAAAGAAATACATTTCAAAGCTTTTTTGTATACACTTTTGTTCTATTTTGTCATACAACATTTATGTGACACCTTGTTCAGCACGACGTTCATCACAGCAGGCACTACAAATAGGAGCCATTTCATGACCACCCCCTACCTCTCCCCTCGCCCCAGCACCCTGGACCAGGACGCTTTCGTCAAGCAGTACGGCGACATCTATGAGCACTCTCCCTGGGTCGCTGAGCTGGCCTGGGACAAGGGATTTAGTGAAGAGCAGGACACGCCTCATGGCCTGGCTGACGCCATGGGCAAAGTTCTTACGAGTGCGTCTGCCGAACGCCAGCTGGAGGTGATTCGTGCTCACCCGGATCTGGCAGGCAAGGCAGCCAAAAGCGGTGAGCTGACCGATGACTCTACTCGGGAACAAGCGGGCGCGGGCCTCGATCAGTGTTCCCCGGAAGAGTTCGAACGCTTTCATCGTTATAACGAAGCCTATACGTCTCGCTTTGGTTTTCCCTTCGTGATGGCGGTCAAAGGCAGTGATCGTCACAAGATCCTGGCCGCGTTCGAAACGCGTCTCGAGCACTCTCAGGAAGAAGAGCGGCGTACCGCTATCGAACAGATCAACCAGATCGCGCGTTTTCGTTTGGAGGATCGCGCAACCCGTTAGTTTTCAATGACCGGGCGATCAAGAAAACATAATGGAAACCTTTTCCAAAGTGCCGGACAGCTGCTGCAGGAGTGTGTATGCTTGAGCGTCAAGAAAACTCGCGTTAAGGAGAGCGGGCATGACAGAAAGCAAACGCAAACCGGTTGGGCGCCCGGCCGGTGCTGCCAGCAAGAGCGGCGGCGGTCATAGCCAGTCGCTGGTCCGCGGTTTGACGATCCTTGAAGGGCTCGCCGCTACTCCTGCGGGGCTGGGCCTTTCTGACATCGCTCAAATAGTGGGGCTTGCGCCTTCCACGACGCATCGGTTGCTTCAAGCGTTGTACAAACAAGGCTTTATTACCCAGGATACCGATCTCGGCTTATGGAAGATCGGGGTCAAGACCTTTCAGATCGGCAATACCTTTCTTGAAGCCCGAGATTACGTCGCCACGGCGCGCCCTTTCCTGCGTCAATTGACCCAGGAGAGCGGCGAGACCGCCAACATGGGCATACGCGATGAGGGCATGGCGGTATTTCTCGCCCAGAGCGAATCGCCTCAGATGATGCGCATGATCACCCGTTTGGGTTCCCGGGCCCCGCTGCACGCCTCGGGTATCGGCAAGGCGTTGCTCGCCTGGCTGCCTGAACGGGAGATCGAACGCATTCTTCAGACCCGGGGCCTCAATCGCGTCACCGAGAACACGCTAGATACGCCTGCTCGCTTGCACAAGAGCCTGGCGGAAATTCGCCGTCAGGGCTATGCCTGTGACCGGCAGGAACATGCCATCGGGCTCAACTGCGTGGCGGCCTCGATTCATGACGAACATGGCGCGCCCTTGGCGGCCATTTCCGTTTCCGGGCCGGTGGCTCGCATACCGGAATCACGACTGGTGGAGCTTGGCGGGCTGGTGGGACGTGCCGCCCGAGAGATCACGCTACGAATCGGCGGTCGTATACCGCAGCTGGAAGAGGCCGTCCAAGCCTGACGTCATTCTGATAAACACAACAACATGCACGCTATTCAGGCAGGCCGGCAGCGTCTCGAGCAATCATGGCGCCGCTGGGACAGAGCTTACGACACGCCGTGGCATCCGCATCACTGCGCAAGGTCTGCCAGCAACGTCCATGTTTGGGACAGCACCTGCAGGTCTTGGCGAGTGCTGTCAGGCTTTCCGGTCGGGTGCCGTAATCTTCCAGTGCCAGTCCAAAGCGCTCGAGCATGGCAGGCAGCAGCGTTCTGGTAGCATCAAAGGTAGACAACTCACCTTGATCCAGAATGATTTCGACGGCGCGCTCGAAATTGGCATTCAATGGTGCTCTAAGATCACTGATCAGTTCGTTGAGCATCGCCGGTTCCAGTAATGCCATTTGATGGACGATGCCGGGTCCTTGTACATGCTCCGTGAAGCTCTTACGAGCATACGAGACAGACGTGTGGGATGAGTGCTGTCGAGTAGTCATCGATACCTCTCTTGTTGATGTTCGAAAGTATCAACGTCTTGGAGGGCGACTCATTGATTCGCGTCAACATAGTTTCAATTGTTAGCGTCGAAGCGCACTTTCCCTTCTGACAGCGTCAATGTGCACCGTCCGTTCAGCGACCGGTTCAATAGCGGCGTGTTGCGTCCCGCCGAGTGAAGTGTCGTATCATCCGGTGTCCAACGATAGGCCGGGTCGAAAACGGCAAGCTCGGCGGACTCGCCAGAGGCAAGCGTCCCAGGCGCCAGCCCCAGCACTCGGGCCGGGCCTGTCGTCAAACATCTGATCAGCGTGGCGGCATCGAAAACGCCTTCTTCAACCAGAGCCCATCCCATTGCCCAGAGAGTTTCCAGGGTGCTCATGCCCGGCTCCGAGGCGGCAAAAGGCGCCATCTTGGCGGCCTGCTCGTGTGGCAGGTGGCCGCTGACGATGGCATCGATCACACCTTGCTTCACGCCGTTCCGCAAGGCTTCGCGATCCGCCTGGGTACGCAGCGGCGGCTGCAGATGAAACAGCGTATCAAAGCCTTCCAATGCCGCATCGCTCCAGTGCAGATGGGCCATGGTGACATCGCAGGTGACGGGCAGGCCTTGCTGCTTGGCCTGCTCGATCAGCGTGACGCTGCGGGCACAGGAGAGATGAGCCGCATGGGCACGCACACCGGTCTGCTCGATCAGCAACAGCCACTGGGCCAGCGCCGTGGTTTCCGCAGTCGCCGGAATGCCGGGCAGGCCTAGACGGGAGGCTACGCTGCCTTCATGAGCACAGCCCCCCGCCGCCAGCGCTGCATCTTCCGGATGAAAGATCACCGGAATATCGAAAGTGGCGGCGTACTCGAGGCAACGGCGCAGTACCCGCGTATCCGCCAGCGGCCGGCGCAGATTGGTCAGGGCCACGCAGCCGGCACCCTTTAGGCCCGCCATGTTGGCGAGCAACTGGCCTTCCAGGCCTTGTGTCAACGCTCCCAAGGGAATCAGGCGCACCCCATCGATCTCGCTGGCCCGCTCCTTGAGCGTACGCACATGGGCGGCGCTATCGAGCACAGGGCTGGTGTCCGGGCGCGGCGCGATACGGGTATAGCCGCCGGCCAAGGCGGCAGCGGACTCGCTCTCGAGGCTGCCCTTGTAGCGCGGCCCCGGCTCACGCAAATGAGCGCCAATATCGATAAGCCCGGGGGTGATTACGCAGCCATTGACATCCCGATACGGCAGCGAGCCTTCTTCTGCATGATCGAGCGCAACGATGCGTCCTGCCTCGATCGCCAGATCAGCATAGGTATCAATTCGATTGAATGGATCGATCAGGCGGGCGCCAGTGAAAACGAAAGAGACAGGGGTAACGGAACGATCGGCACTCATGAGAACTCTCTGGCAGCGATGGCAAGTATTGTTCGGCTTCACGCTCGTAAAGCCAGCTCAGTATAACCTAGCCATTCTGACATGAGCCCATCGAGTCATCGCTCTCGGCAACTGAACCAATAGATCAAGCGACGATGAAAAATTTGCAAATTTCCTTTACGGATTGGATACAATTAGCTTCAGTTAGCATGCTACGTTGGTTGCAGGGGATGCATGAATGGTTCGCCATGAGTGGGCAACGCTCGGTAAACGTCGTACACCTGATCTACAAGCGTAACGCTATGAATCCCAAGCCAAGGAGTATCGGTTCTCGCGCGCTTGCATGTAGGATCATTGGCGGGAAGGATATACGGATATGAACAGGGAGATGCAACATCCCAACTGGCTGGCGCCGTCGACAACAAAAGAACGTGAGTGTTCGACCCCTATTAAGTTCGTCGACAGATGCAAGATCGCTATTGCGCACTATGCTGTTCCTGCAGACAGTGGTGCAAAGAGAGTACGACAACACAAGGAGCAGGCAGCATGAAATTGAATGGAAAGGTGGCAGTCATTACCGGTGGTGCCAGTGGCATCGGCTATGAGATCGCTCAGCGCTTCGTCGAGGCCGGTGGACGAGTGGCCATCGCCGACGTGAACATGGATAGCGCCAAGAAAGCAGCCAGTGAGCTTGGTGATCAGGCCATGGCCGTGGAAATGGACGTCACCGATGAGCAGTCCGTCAACGACGGCGTGGACAAGGTTGCCGAGAAGTGGGGCAGCATCGACATTCTACTGTCCAACGCTGGCATTCAAATCGTGCATCGGGTCGAGGATTTTCCTTTTGATGAGTGGAAGAAGCTGACCTCGATCCATCTGGACGGTGCCTTCTTGACCACAAAGGCCTGTATCAAGCACATGTACAAGCAGAATTCCGGCGTGCTGCTCTACATGGGCTCCGTGCACTCCAAGGAAGCCTCACCGCTCAAATCCGCCTATGTGACCGCTAAGCACGGCCTTCTGGGTCTGGCCCGGGTGATGGCGGTGGAAGGGGCTAAATATGGCGTGCGTTCCAACGTCATTTGCCCTGGATTCGTCGAGACTCCGCTGGTCAAGAAACAGATTCCCGAGCAGGCGGAAAACCTGGGCATCTCCGAACAGGAGGTGCGCGACAACGTTATGCTGGGCGGTACCGTGGACAAGGAGTTCACCCAAACCAGCGACATCGCGGAGCTGGCGCTGTTTCTCGCCGCCTTCCCCACCAACGCCCTGACCGGCCAATCCGTGGTGGCAAGCCACGGCTGGTACATGAACTGAGTCGTCTATCGCACGGATGTCGAAGCGTGTAGACAAAAAGAGGTTTAAGGAATGAACACTCGTCTGTATTCATTGAGCAAGCAGCTTGGAACTGGCCTGCTAGCCCTGTCGTTTGCTACCGCCGCCTTGGCTGCCTCCGTGCAGCCCCCTTGGAGCGAAGCACGTCCCGACGGCTACGCTTTTCACGTCCCGGGTATCGATAACGCCCCGGATCTGCACGGGGACGTCAACGATCCCCAGCTGGTGATCTTCTTTGCCGGCAATCAGTACATGGTGGTCAATGAACTGTTGCAGGCCTTCAAGAAGGCGCACCCTGATTATCAGCGCGTATTTGCCGAAACCCTGCCGCCTGGCAAGCTGGTCAATCAGATCGAGAATGGCGCTCTGGTATTCGGTAACATGCGCATCCATCTGAAACCGGACATTTTCACTGCCGGCAGCGGCCGGGTCGAGGATCTGCAAAAGCAGCGCGGCTGGTTCGCCGAGACCCGGCCCTACGCCCGCAACCGCCTGGCGATCATGACCTACAAAGGCAATCCCTATGAAGTAGAGAACTGGGAAGATCTGGCTCAGGCGGGTCTATCGGTGTGCATGCCAGATCCGGAATTCGAGGGCATCGCAGAGCACGCCATCATTCCTGCCCTGGAAGAAGCAGGCGGAAAAGCCTTGGTTAGTGAGATCTATCAAGAGAAGGTAAACGACGGCAGTGCCTTCAAGACCGTCATACATCATCGCCAGACGCCGCTACGTATCATGCAGAAAAAATGTGACGCGGGCGCCGTGTGGTACACCGAGGCCAAGTTCCACGGGCAGATGAAAAACCATGCCATCTCTCTTGTCGAAATTCCCGATACGGAAAACAAAACGGCCACCTATGTGGCGGCCCGCATGAAAGATGCACCTCACGAAGAGGCAGCCAAGGCGTTCATGGACTTTCTGACCGGCCCGGAGGGACAGAAAATCTACAGCAAGTACGGTTTCATGCCACCGGACGCTGCCGCCAAAAAAGATGATCGACAAAACAGTGAATGAAAGCTGCTCGCCTACTTGTCTTGGTTCAGCGGCAGTGAATAGTGCTCGAACGCGGTGATCTTCTGCCAGCCCAAAGACTCGTAAAGCGCCTTAGCGGCGTGATTCTCGACTTGGGTAGCAAGACGCATCTCATCAACGCCGTTCGCCTCACAATGAGCGCGAGCGGCCTTGAGCAAGGTCCTGCCAACCCCGTCCCGACGTGCTTTCTCGATGACGAATAGATCATTGAGGATCCAGCGCGTTCCCAGGCGCACCGTGTTGAGCGTTGGAAACAGCTGAGTGAATCCCAACGGCCGACCCTGCTCATCAACGGCCAGCAGAATCACCGAATCGCTGCGCTCTAAGCGCGCCTGCAGGAAGTCCCGCGCCCGCTGGGAGTCGGGGGGCTGCTTGTAGAATTCGCGATAGCCTTCAAGAAGTGGGAGCACCGCATTGAGATCTTCCGCTACTGCCTGTCGGATATGCATACAAAAGCTCTTAAAAGGAGAAAAGTAGCGTTACTTTAACGCGATTGTCAGCGACGTCAGCGACTGACGCTGTTTTCCCTCGGCATCAAAATTGTTCGGCGCCAGCCAGGTTAAAAAGGCCTTCTTGAGCGCCGGCCATTCCTTGTCGATGACCGAGAACCAAGCCGTATCGCGATTATGACCTTTGATCACCGCAGCTTGACGAAACACCCCTTCGAAGGTGAAACCTAGTCGCGCCGCTGCCCGAAGCGACGGCTCGTTGAGCGCATCGCACTTCCACTCGTAGCGTCGATAGCCCCGCGCAAAAGCATCGCGCATCATCAGAAACATCGCCTCGGTGGCCGCCGGACGGCGCTGGAGCCGCGGTGATAAATTGATGTGCCCTACCTCGATGGTGCCATGCCCAGGTGCTATGCGCAGAAAGCTCGCCACTCCAGCGGCGTCCTGGGTATGTGCATCGACAATGGCAAAGAAGAAAGGATCCTCCGATTCGGCCATGTTTGTTAACCAAGCGCGGTAGGACGCTGTCTCGGCGAAAGGACCATAGGGTAGATAGGTCCAGTTATGCTCAGCACCCGGCAGATTCATGGCCCCCCATAGCGCATCGCCGTGATGCTCCGCCGATAAAGGCTCGATTCGGCAGAAACGGCCTTGCAGCACAACCCGCGCCGGTAGTTTTGCACCATGCCAATCGGGTACGGCCTCACCGATTGGCCAATCTCTGTTGGCGTTCATATGTTGAGCTATCCTTTACGCCCGTACCAAGGCACGGTAAATTCCAGACCCCTGAAATATGCCCGGCACGATACTTTTCAGTCGATCGTACATCGATTATTGCCAACGACTCGATGCCATTGACCTGATCCTTCGCAAGATCCCAGGCATCTCAGTGGTAACACAACTTGGCGAGCTTGCGGCACTGGATGCAGTGCGGTCGTTTACCCCGGCGTGCCGGCGCTCGATCTATTTCCCCATGCGCTCTGGCATCCGCTGATACAGCGTCATCTTCGTAAAACACTGGACGCTTGGCTCAACTACCAAGACGAGGGAGGTGTTCGCGCATTACGAGAGGCCGTCTTCAATTGCGTAAGGCTGTCATGTTCGGTCAAATGGTATTGATCGTAAACGGCGCTCAGCAGGCGTTGTCAGCGCTATCTCGGCTCGAAGGTGATTCGAATGAGCAATCACATTTCATTGCTGGGTGTCGAGGAAGCAGCTCTCGGCGCTAAGTTACTCGCTTTGGGAATGCGCGATAATCCACTGCATGTTCAGGTGTTCGGTGAAAACGCCAAAAAGCGTGAACAGGCGCTGCACCGTATGTTCACGCCCTTTCTGCGTCATCAAGCAAGAAAAAAGGCACTTCTAGGCGTTTGGCAAGAGAACGAACTTCTCGGTCTATGCGGCTTTGCGCCACCGGGAAAATGCCAGACAACGTTCAGCAACAAGCTCGAACTGGCACCGCCAATTCTGCGCGGTGCGGGGCTGCAAGGCGCTTGGCGCATCCTGCGCTGGACGCGCGTCTGGGCGAGATGGGATTACCAGCAGCCCCACTGGCATCTAGGGCCGCTGGTAGTTCATCCATGCCACCAAGGGCAAGGAATCGGAAGCAGCCTGGTTGAAGCATTCTGTTGCTATGTCGATGAAGACGATGCCCTGGCCTACCTGGAAACCGACATGCTGGACAACGTGCGGCTGTATCGTCGTTTCGGCTTTACCGTGGTTGGCACCCAGCAAGTGCTGGGTGCCCGCAACTGGTTCATGCTGCGCGACAGGCAGCCCTGCATGACCGAGAGGACTATGTATTGAGCACCACCCCGCCATTGAGATGCAGCGTCTGGCCGGTCATGTAGGAGGATTCCTCGCAGGCCAGATACACGTAGGCCGGGCCCATCTCGCTGGGTTGGCCGGCGCGGTTCATGGGCACCTGGCCACCGAAGGATTCGACCTTCTCCTCGTCGAAGCTTGCCGGGATCAATGGCGTCCATACCGGCCCTGGGGCCACGGCGTTGACGCGAATACCCTTGTCCACCAACGAGACCGCCAGGGAGCGCATGAAGGCCTGAATGGCGCCCTTGGTTGTACTGTAGTCGATCAGGGTGTTGTTGCCCTTGAAGGCATTGATCGAGGAGGTGGCGATGATGGTGTCGCCTTCTTCCATGTGCGGCAGGGCTGCCTTGGCCATGTAGAAATGGCTGTGGATGTTGGTGGCGAAAGTGCGATGCCACTGTTCCTCGGGGATCTGAGTGACATCTTCCCAGTCGTACTGCTCGGCGGCGTTGTTGACCAGGATGTTGAGCTTGCCGAATTCTTCCAGGGTCTTGTCGACGATCTCGCGGCAGAAGGTCGAATCGCCCACGTCGCCTTTCAAAATGAGACAGCGCCGGCCTTCCGCCTCGACCAGGGCGCGGGTGTCCTCGGCGTCGCGATCCTCGTCAAGATAGGCCAGCACGCAGTCGGCGCCTTCCCGGGCAAAGTGCAGGGCCACGGCGCGGCCGATGCCGCTGTCACCGCCAGTGATGATGGCGACCTTGTCCTTGAGCTTGTCGGCGCCGCGATAGCTGTCTCGAATGAACTTAGGCTCCGGGCGCATGGCATGCTCGTCACCGGGCTGCTTGTCCTGCTCCTGCGGGGGGAAATGTTCGTCTGCCATGTGCGTCACTCCTGTGGTGCACTGAATTTGATGCGGCGTCGTTTTTCATCGCCGACTTCGTTCATCCATGAAGATAGTCGATGTTCATCGGCATGAACAAGGCATCAGGACGCTCGCTGGCGGGCGCGACTCCGAGTCTGCCCGCTGACCGCCATGGACAGCACCGCCATGCGCACCGCAATGCCGTTGGTGACCTGATCGAGAATCACTGCGCGAGGCCCGTCGGCCACGGCGGATTCGATCTCGACGCCGCGATTGATCGGCCCCGGATGCATGACGATGGCCTCGGGATGCGCCCAGGCCAGGCTTTCCTGAGTCAGACCATAGTGGCGATAAAACTCGTTTTCAGAGGGCAGCAACGCGCCATCCATGCGCTCTTTCTGCAGGCGCAGGGCGATCACCACGTCAGCATCCTGCAAGCCTTGCTCCAGCTGCGTAAATACCCGACAGCGCCAGTCCTCCACGTCTACCGGCAAAAGGGTCCGCGGCGCAACGACGCGAATCTCCGCTGCGCCCAGGGTATTGAGGGCCAGCACCTGGGAGCGAGCCACCCGAGAGTGCAGAATATCGCCGATGATTGCGACCTTGAGATGCTCGAAGGCGCCTTTGTGTCGGCGAATGGTCAGCATATCGAGCATTGCCTGGGTCGGGTGGGCGTGGCGACCGTCGCCGGCGTTGATGATCGCCACATTCGGCGTCACCTGGCTGGCAATGAAATGAGCGGCGCCGGAATCCGGATGACGCACCACGAAGGCATCCGCCTGCATGGCCTCGAGATTGTTCAGGGTATCGAGCAGGGTCTCGCCCTTGGCGGTAGAGGAGGTCTTGATATCCAGATTGAGCACGTCTGCGGAGAGGCGTTTGGCGGCAAGCTCGAAGGTTGCCCGGGTGCGGGTGGAGTTCTCGAAGAACAGATTGGCCACGGTGCGCCCACGCAGCAGGGGGACTTTCTTGACCTGGGCGTCCTGCACGCCCCGAAAGCTGTCCGCAGTGTCGAGGATCTCCGTGAGCAGCTCCCGGGATAGCCCCTCGATGTCGATGAAATGACGCAGGCGGCCATCGCTTGTGAGCTGCACCCGGGCAGCGGCAGAGGAAGCAGAATCGATCACGGGGTCTCCCGAGTATGCGTTACCAATGAGAGAGAAAGCGGTTCCGGGCCGGAAAGCTTGACCCGCTCGCCGGCGGGCAGATCGAGACGCGCGCCGCACACATCCGGCTGTATCGGTAGCTCGCGTCTGGGCAGAGAAACCAGCGCGGCCAACAGTACCCGGCACGGCGCCCGTAGTCGAACAGCTCATTGAGGGCGGCGCGAATGGTGCGTCCGGACATCACCACGTCGTCCACCAGCACCAGATCCCGCTCATCCACGTCGAAAGGCAGGTGACTTGCGCGAATGGCGTCCGGCAAGCCCTGATGGCTGAAGTCATCCCGCCAGAAACCGATATCCAGTGTACCCAGCGGCGTGGGCAGAGCCAGGCGTTGATGTAGGGCATCGGCGATCCAGGCACCGCCGGTATGAATGCCCACCATGGCAAGGCGCTGACGATCCAGATCATGCTCATCGATGATCGTCTCGAGATCGGCGATCATGGCATCGAGCAGCGGTGGAATGTCGGGAAGTGACATCTGCGTAGTCCTTGTACAAAATATTACCGATAGGATTCGCGGCCCGGCAGCCCCTCCCGGTGTGCGAACCAGCCTTCGAGAATCAGCTGGGCGGCCAGTCCATCGACACTCTCTTCGCGGTAATTGCCACGGTGCCCTGCTTCTCGAGCGATCGATTTGGCTTCCCGCGTGGAGCCCCGCTCGTCGACCATCTCACAGGGCTTGCCGAAGCGCCCATAAAGCCGCTTGCCGAACTTGCGTGCCCGGATACTCATTTCGGATTCGCTACCATCCATGTTCAGCGGCAGTCCGACGACGAACAGATCCGGCCCCCATTCCTCGATCAGTTTCGAAACAATGTTCCAGTCCGGAATACCGTCTCGCGCCGGCAGCGGGTCAAGAGCCGTGGCGCTGGCCAGGAACTCGTGCCCCACCGCGACCCCAATGCGCCGAGTGCCAAAGTCAAAGGCCAGTATCTGGCGGTTGCCTTCGGCGGCCATTAGCTATGGCCGGCCTGACTGGTCATTAGGATAAGATCGACCCCGAGAATGCCGGCAGCGGCGTTCAAACGCTGCTCCGGGGGCAGATCGAAAAGCACCCCGGGCTGGGCCTCGACGGTCAGCCAGGTGTTGTCCAGAAGCTCCTTCTCGAGCTGGCCCGCTTCCCAGCCGCAGCAGCCCAGACAGACCAGGAACTTCTCCGGTCCCTTGCCTGCGGCAATGGCCTGGAGCATGTCCATGGAGGTGGTCAGGGCGATGTCTTCCGCCACCTGCAGGCTAGAATCCCAGGGCTGACTGCTGCCGTGATGCAAAATGAAGCCGCGATCCTTGTGGGTCGGGCCGCCATAGTGCACAGGCATATTACGAAACGGACATTCAGACGCATCGAGCTCGAGCTGTTCGAGCAGGTTGTCGAGAGTCAGCTCCAAGGGATGATTGACGATGACCCCTATGGTGCCATTGTCGTCATGATCACACAGATAACTCAGACTGCCGGCAAAATGGGGGTCTTCAAGATGCGGCATCGCCAGTAGAAAATGATTGCGAAAGCTTTGCATATGCCTCCCTGGCGTCAATGCACGCCATAGCTATTGCCTTTCCCGAAGCGCCAGGTCCGCGTGATGGTCAAGCTGTCGCGTTCTCCCATCCCCCGGTCGAAGGGGCGATAGGGGGCGGCGCCTTGTACCGCCTTCATTGCGGCCTGGTCGAGTTCGGAATGTCCTGAGGATTGTATCACCTCTGCCTGGCGCAACTGACCATCACGACCGATTACCACGCGAATGCGCAGTTGACCATCCAGGCGCCTGCGCTGGATAATGGCGATTGCCGTAGGTTTCGACCCGTCGCGTCCAGGCATCGATATAGCGGGTTTGCGCAGCCCGCCGGGCGTTTTGATGCTGTGTGTCGCCACTATCATAGGAAGAAGAGGATGCAGTGAAGCCTTGCTGACGCACGCTTTCACCGGCCTGGGCCAGGAGCGCTCGACCGCTGGGCGCTGACTCCGACTGGGTTGGCGGGGGCTTCGGTGCTGTCGGCTGGGGGTCAGGCTTTGAGGGCGGCGCCGGTTCTCGAGCGGGTTCAGGCGTCGGCGCCACTTCCGGCGGCGGGGGCTTCTCAGGCAAAGGCTTAGAAGCGGGGTCGAGAACGGAATCCGTTGGCGCAGGCGCTTCCGGGGCTGCTGGCGCGTTCGCTTTCTCAGGCTCGGGGGGCGAGGCCGGTGTCTCTAGGATTGTCGACGCGGCCTCGGTAACCATCCTGGCCGCACCGGACTCGACGGCGGACTGTGTGACAAGCGTCACATCAAGGCTCGTTGGCGCCTGGATCGGAGGCTTCGGCGCTAACTGCCAATGACCCAATACACCGATGAACAAGGCATGCAGCAGCAGCGCCAGACTCCAGGCAAACAGCGTGTGGTGACGTCGACCGACAGAGGTTCTGGACGAATGATCGATGGTTACCGCCATGGCCGTGTTCTTGAATCCTCCCGCTCACCCCAAGCGACGCAGGATAGCGTCCATCAGCAGGCCGGCGATGTCTGTGCCGCGCTGATCGTCGATCTCACGCACGCAGGTCGGACTGGTGACGTTGATCTCGGTAATGTAGTCGCCGATCACGTCGAGTCCGACAAACATCAAGCCCTTGGCAATCAAGGTCGGCCGCACCTGTTCCACCAGCCAATGGTCCCGCTCGGTCAGCTCACGGCTGATGCCTTGAGCGCCGGCCGCCAGATTGCCTCGGGTCTCGCCGGCCATGGGCACTCGCGCCAGGCCGTAGGGCACCGGCTCGCCGTCGATCAGGAGAATGCGGGTATCGCCGTCCTTGATTTCGGGAATGTAGCGCTGGGCCATGATCTGGCGCTGGCCGCGTTCGCTGAGCTGCTCGATCACCGCACCGAGATTGCGCCCCTCCGGACCGATCTGGAAGATGCCGCTGCCGCCCATGCCATCCAGGGGCTTGAAGATCACGTCGCCGTGTTCGGCGTGAAAAGCGCGCAGGACACGATCGCTGCGAGACACGACGCAAGGCACGCTGCACTGGGGAAACTGCTGGGCAAAAAGTTTTTCGTTGCATTCCAGCAGCGCCTGGGTCGGGTTGACGATCAGCACCCCTTCCCGCTCGGCAAACCCAAGTAGATAGACCGTGTTGATGAAATGATCGTCCACCGGCGGGTCCTTGCGCATCAGGATCACATCAAGATCCGTCAGCGGCGTTGCTTTTGGTTCTCCCAGCCGATACCAGTGCTCGGGATCGCGAAATACCTCGAGATCCCGCAGTTGCGCCATGGCTCGGCCGTTGCCCAGGAAGAGATCCTGCTGCTCCATGTAATGCAGTGACCAGCCGCGGTCCTGAGCGGCCCACAGCATGGCCAGGGAAGTATCCTTCTTGTAGGTGATAGCGTCGATGGGATCCATCACCACACCGATCTTGAGGGCGCGTTGACTCATTGTTCACTCTTTGAAGGGGAATGATGCGTACCAGTATGAACTAGCGCCGAGGTCGAAACCAAGACGTTAAAGATCGCCGAAGTAGTGCTGCAGCAGGCTCAACGCGACCACCGGAGCGGTTTCGGTGCGCAGGATACGGGGGCCGAGGGTCAGCGCCGTGAAGCCGGCATGCTGAGCGCGGATGATTTCTTCTTTGGAAAGTCCGCCTTCCGGGCCGATCAACAAGGCCGCCTTGCGAACATCGGCGGTCTCGCGCCAGGGGGATTCTGCGGCCGGATGCAGTACCAGCCGCAGGACCTCGTCTCGCTCCGCCAGCCAATCTTCCAAGGGGCGAGGAGGATGTATCTTGGGCACGGTGGCGCGCCCGCACTGCTCACAGGCGCTGATTGCCACGCCCTGCCAACGAGCGTGCTTCTTCGCCTCGCGCTCGCCCTTCAAGCGCACATCGCCATGCTTGGTGTGCAGCGGGGTAATCTCGGCAACACCCAGCTCGACGGCCTTCTGGATGGCGTAATCCATGCGATCGCCCTTGGACACCGCCTGGCCAAGATGCACCGCAAGTGGCGACTCGTTGCGACCTGGCGAGACGCTATCGACCCGTGCCAGGACGCGCTTGCGACTCACCTCAACGAGCACGGCCGTAGCCTCATGGCCACGGCCGTCGAACAACGCAAGCGTAGCGCCTTCCCGCTGACGCAGCACCGTTACCACATGCCGCGCCGCGCCTTCGGGTAGAAGTACGTCACTGCCCGGTTCGAGGAGCGCATCGACATGGATTCGCGGATCGCCCATTGCCGTTACTGGGTGCTATCGCTACCTTCGGTCTGGCGCTGTTTCTTCTGGGCATACATGGCTTCGAAATTCACCGGCGCCAGCATCAATGGAGGGAAGCTGCCCCGGCTGACCAGATTGTCGATGCACTCCCGGGCATAGGGGAACAGCACGTTGGGGCAGAAGGCGCCCAGGGTATGATCCAGCTGATCGCCTTTAAGCCCGGTGATGCGGAACAAACCACCCTGTTCGATCTCCGCCAGAAAGCAGGTGTTGCCTGTCTCGCTATGATTGATCTGAGCGGTCACCTTGACGACCACCTCATAGAGATCTTCCGAGACCTGGGTGCTGTGAGTGCCCAGATCAACGCTGACCTTGGGTTTGAAGGCTTCCTGGAACACCTGGGGCGAATTCGGTGATTCGAACGAGATGTCCTTGATGTAGATGCGCTGTAGCGCAAACTGCAGCTGCTGCTGATCCTGGCCCTGTGCGGCCTGGTTGTTCTCTTCCGCCATGATGTAGTCCTCTACGAAATTGTGTGAACGCTCAGAAAGAAATTTATTTCTTTCTGACCACCGGCAGATTGTCGGCCTGCCACTGCGCCATCCCGCCCTTGAGTTTGGATACCCGCTCGAACCCGGCCTTGGTCAGCTTGGCCACAGCGATGCCGGAGGATTGGCCCTGTTTGCAGACGACGATGATCGGCTTGCCCTTGAACTTCTCGAGCTCTTTCATCCGATCGTCGAGTTTGCTCTGAGGGATATTCCGCGCACCGGCAATATGGCCGGTCTTGAAATCGTTGGCGTCGCGAATGTCTATGACAGCGGCGTCCTCACGGTTGATCAAGGTGGTAGCCTCACTGGCATCGACACCGTGATTACCCCGCTTGAACTCGTAAGCAAGCCAGGCCGCAAGTACTGCTATGAAGGCACCCACTAGCAGTGGATGATTCTGAATGAATTCGAACAGCTGATCGATCATGGGTCCAGGTAACTCTTGTTGAAGTCGGCCCCTGTTGTCGGGCGGCGCCTAGTATACACAAGCCTTGGCTCTGCGTCCGTCATGCTGTGACTGTGACGCCTGAAGGCCCCTACGGTATGATAGCGCCAGAAAATAGATGTCACGAAATGGTTGCGCAGCCCATGAGGCGTGCGGCGAACCCCGATGATTCAACGCGAGGCCATGCATGTCTGATACTCATACTTCCCGCCCACGTCCGATAGCACTGATCATTCTCGACGGCTACGGCCACAGCGACAACCCCGAACACAACGCCATTCTCGCGGCGAACACCCCGGTGATGGATGGCCTAAAAAAACGCTATCCCAGCGGCTTGATATACACCGATGGCAAATACGTCGGCCTGCCCCAGGGGCAGATGGGCAACTCCGAGGTCGGCCACATGAACCTGGGCGCGGGGCGTATCGTTTATCAGGATTTTACCCGCATCACCAAGGCTATCGAGGACGATGAGCTGGATAGCATCAGCGCCCTAACGGACCCAGTCGACGCAGCGATAAAGGCCGGTCGTGCAGTACATCTGCTGGGCCTGCTTTCCCCGGGCGGCGTGCATAGCCATGAAGATCATATTCTAGCCATGGCGGAACTGGCAGCCCGTCGTGGCGCCAAGAAAATTTATGTGCACGCCTTTCTCGATGGCCGTGATACTGCGCCTCAAAGCGCTCAAGGCTCTATTGAACGTACCGATGCCAAGCTCGCCGAGCTGGTCGGCCGAGAAAATGGCTTCGTCGCCTCGATCGTCGGGCGTTACTTCGCCATGGATCGTGACAATCGCTGGGACCGGGTCGAGCAGGCCTATCGTGTGATTACCCAAGGCGACGGCGAGCATAGTGCCGACGACGCTGAAGCGGGCCTCTCCGCCGCCTATGAACGTGGTGAGACCGACGAGTTCGTCACCGCCACCAGCATTCGTCCATCCGGCCAGGCCATCGTGATGGCGGACGGTGATGCCGCCATCTTCATGAACTTCCGCGCCGATCGCGCTCGAGAACTGACCCGCGCCTTCGTCGAAGACGACTTCGACGGTTTCAATCGCCAGGTACGCCCCAAGCTTGCCGGTCGTGGCCTGGTGACGTTGACCCAGTACGCCGCGGATATTCCCGCGGACTGCGCCTTTCCCCCATCCGGTCTACACAACACCCTGGGTGAAGTAGTCGCCAATCGCGGCCTGACCCAACTGCGTATCGCGGAAACCGAGAAGTACGCTCACGTCACTTTCTTCTTCTCAGGTGGCCGCGAAGAGGAATATGCCGGCGAGACCCGGGAGCTGATTCCGTCACCCCAGGACGTCAAGACCTATGACGAAAAGCCGGAAATGAGCGCGGTGGAAGTCACCGACCGACTCGTCGCGGCCATCGACGCGGACAGTTTCGATCTGATCGTGTGCAACTACGCCAACGGCGACATGGTGGGCCACACCGGCGACTTCGATGCGGCGGTCAAGGCGGTAGAAGTACTCGATGAGTGCGTCAAGCGGGTAGTGGAAGCCATCGAGCGCGCGGGCGGCGAGTGTCTGATCACCGCTGATCATGGCAACGCCGAACAGATGGTCAACCCTGACACAGGAGCCCCCCAGACTGCCCACACCACCTTCGAGGTGCCGCTGATCTACGTTACCCAGCGCAAGGCCACCTTGAAAGAAGGCGGACGCCTGTGTGATATCGCCCCGACCTTGCTGGCCATGATGGACGAAGCAATCCCAGACGAGATGACCGGCGACGTGCTGGTCGACTATTCCTAAGTTCGGTGATGCCAGGTAGTCGTCGTTCTACGCTCGCACTCGCTTGCCTGCTGCTGCTTGCCCAGGGCCATTCACTGGCCCTGGCGCAGACCAGTGAGCGCCAGGCCGAAGCGCAGGTGGATGCCATCAGCCGTGATATCCAGGCACTGACCAAGCGCCTGGAGAGCACCCGGGAGGCCCGCAGCGATGCCAGCCAAGAGCTTGAAGAGGTCGAGACGGCGCTTGCCGACACTCACGAGCGCCTTGACAAGCTGCAGGCCGAACGACGCAGCCTCGATGAAGCGATACAGACGCTCGAGCAGCGCCGCCGAGTACTGCAGCGCGAACGGGAGGAACAGCGCCAGGCTCTGGCGACGCAGATTCAGGCACTCTATCGGCTGGGCCATTCGCCCCAGCTCAAGCTACTGCTCAATCAGGATGAGCCGGCACGTCTCGATCGACTGCAGACCTATCTCAATCGTCTTTCCCAGGCGCGCAACGAACGTATCGATGCCCTCGCCCGCCTGGATACGCAGTTGGCTGAGAATCGCACCTCATTGAGCCAGCGACAAGAACGCCTGAATGACCTAATGGGAGAGCTTGAAACCCAAAGCGCGGCGCTGGTCAAACGTACCCGGGAACGGGAAGCGCTACTTGCCGAGCTCGACGCCCGCTATAGCGACGAAAAGGCACGTCTATCCAAGCTCGACGAGGATCGAACCCAGGCCGAACGCATGCTCGAGCAGGTGCGTGAAGAGCTCAAGCGTCTCGACGAACCGCCGCCTTCCACTGCTATCGCTGACACCAAGGGCACGCTGCCCTGGCCGGTACAGGGGAAAATACTTTCCGCTTTCGGCGACGGCGAAGGGGTCAATCGTAACGGTCTAGTCATTGCCGCCGCGGAAGGCACTGTCATTAAAGCCATCCACCCAGGCCGGGTGGTATTCGCCGACTGGATGCGCGGTTTCGGTAATCTGCTGATTCTCGATCATGGCGACGACATCATGTCGCTCTATGCTCACGTCCAGCGTTTCGATGTCACCTTGGGCGAGCAGGTCGGACGCAACGACACCATCGCGGCCGTGGGCAATACCGGCGGTCGCTCGCGCACGGCGCTCTATTTCGAAGTGCGACGTGGCGGCAAGCCAATCAATCCGCGCCAATGGATCGGGCAACGCTGATGACTTGCATTCGACGAGATGTAGCGCCGCCTTTACGGTGACGCTATGCTGACCCCTTTGTTCGCTGCGATATGAGAAAGAATATGCGTCTGCCTCGCTTGATCCGGCTACTTCCCTTCTTGTTGATCGGCCTGTCGCCGGCGGTCTTCGGCACTTCTGAACAGCAGACCGATGATGACCTGCCCGTGGCGGACATCCAGACCTTCGCCGAGGTATTCGAGCGTATCAAGCGCGCCTACGTCGATGAGGTGGACGACTCGACCCTGCTGCGCAATGCCATGCGCGGCATGCTGGGTGAGCTCGATCCCCACTCGACCTATCTATCCAGCAAGGATTTCAAGGCGCTACGCGAATCCACCGAGGGCGAATTTGGTGGTATTGGCATCGAAGTCGGCCTGCAGGACGGGCAGCTTACGGTCATTGCCCCCATCGACGACACGCCGGCAGCCCAGGCGGGTCTTCAACCGCGAGACGCTATCCTGCGTATCGATGGCGAGATCACCGATCGACTCTCCCTTGAAGAAGCAGTGACGCTGATGCGTGGCGATCCAGGCTCCGAGATCGACATCACCATTCTGCGCGAAGGCGAGAACTCACCGCGTACCGTCACCTTGACCCGAGAGATCATTCGAAACGAAAGCGTGAAGAGCGAAATGCTCGAGCCTGGCTACGGCTATCTGCGTATCAGCCAGTTCCAGAACGGTACCGGCCAGCAGGTGCGAGACGCCCTGCAGAACCTATCCAAGAATGCGCCCTTGGAGGGTCTGATCCTGGATATGCGCAACAACCCGGGCGGCGTGCTCGATAGCGCCATCGAAGTGGCGGACGCCTTTCTCGATAGTGGCCTGGTGGTGTACACCGAGGGGCGACTTCCGGACAGCGACATGCGCTTCAGTGCCACACCTACTACCGCTGCCCCAGACGTGCCCATGGTGGTTCTCATCAACGGCGGCAGCGCCTCGGCGGCGGAAATCGTGGCCGGCGCCCTGCAGGATCAGCGCCGTGCCGTGATCATGGGAACTACCAGCTTCGGCAAGGGCTCGGTACAGCAAGTCATGCCTCTGGGTAACGGCGATGGCGTGAAGCTAACCACCGCACTTTACTTCACCCCGGATGGCCGCTCGATCCAGGCCCAGGGCATCGCCCCGGACGTGGAGGTGGTACGGGGTCGTCTGGAAGTTGCCGAAGGCAACGACTTCGGCATTCGCGAATCGGACCTCAGCGGGCGCTGGCCAACCCCAATGGTAGCCAGGCGCCGCGAACAGCCAGCGGCGAGCCGGTAAAGGATTACCAGCTGGGTGAAGCCTTGAACCTGCTCAAGGCGCTCAATGTGCTCGAGCGACGGCCGTCTCAGACGCCGCAGTGACCCATTCTCGTCTCTACAATTAGCGACAGCTCGTCGGCAGGCGCCCCCGCTCGCCGATGGCCTGGCGCATTATCACGCGTTTGAGCGGCAGCAGACGATCGACGCTGGATAGTCCAACATTGCGTGCCAGGCGCAGGGCCGGGTGGTCGGCGCCGAACAGCATGCGAAAGCCGTCCATCAGCGCCAACATGGTCGTGTTGTCGCCCCGGCGTCGACGTGCGTAGCGGGAAAGAATGCGTAAATCACTCAGCTCGGCCCCACGTCTGCGTGCCTCGATCACCTCTTCCGCGAGCACTGCGGCATCCATAAAACCCAAGTTGACCCCTTGACCCGCCAAAGGGTGAATACTGTGGGCAGCGTCGCCTATCAGAGCAAGCCCTTCTTCCACGTAGTGACTGGCATGGCGTTGAACCAGTGGCATGGTGATTGCATCATCGATGACCTCGGCCTTTCCCAGACGATGCTCGAAAGCGCTTGCCAGGGCATCGCTCAATTCGTCACGAGATAGATTGCTCAGACGTTCGGCTTCTTGCGGGGTCGTCGACCAAACAATGGAGCAATAGTGCGCGTCACCGTCGATGGTGACTGGCAAAAACGCCAAGGGTCCGGTAGGTAGGAAAATCTGTCGAGCGACAGCGCCGTGAGCGTGTTCGGTACGCACCGTGGTGACAAGCGCCGTCTGGCCGGTCTCATGAGCGCGCACCTCAATACCCGCCAATTCTCGCAGTTGAGAACGCGCGCCATCCGCGGCAACGACCAGGGGCGCCATGAAACGGCGTCCATCGGCCAGTATCAAGCGGCGTCCAGTGCCCGTTGTCTGTAGCGCATCGATGCGCGCTTCAAATATCTGGGTAACGCTGGGTAGCTCTGCCAGACGTGCCTCAAGGGCCGCCAGCATCACTTCGTTTTCGACGATATGCCCAAGCATCGGCGTACCGGCCTGATCCGCATCGAAGGAGATGCTGCCGCTGCCCTCCGCCTCCCAGACCTGCATGCCTGTATAGGGCGTCACTCGTTGCAGCGCTGGCCACACCTTGAGTCGCTCCAGTAACCGCTGGCTGACCGGTGTCACGGCACTGACTCGTGGCGCAGGTTGGCCTTTGCCTACACGCTCTACGTCGAGCGCCTTGGGGCGCGCATCGAGTACGCTGACGGCAAGGCCGGCGTCGCCAAGTAGCGCTGCCAGGGAGGCACCCACGAGGCCACCACCCACGATCACGACTTCTGTTCGCTCCTGCCCTTCCTGCATTGCGTCACTCCTTTTCTGCGTTGCCGTGCCTTGTGAATAAACCTCTTTCCGCCTAAAGGACAACATACCATGCCCCCATAGCCGGGTAACGTGACGCAGCCTGGTATCGGCATCATGGATTCGATGACATTAACTCACAAATATTTTATGGAAATTACTTCCATTCGATGCTTGATTGTATACATGATGAAGCCAAATCGTACTCAACATGTATAGCGAGCAGACAAAAACAATTGCGAGGCAATTGATATGAGCACAATGACCAAGGATAAGGCACAAAATACTTCACCAAAGCGCCCTGAAGACGAAAATCTGGGGTTGGGCGCCAACATTGCCTATGGGTTGCAGCACGTACTCACCATGTATGGCGGTATCGTTGCCGTCCCTCTCATCATCGGCCAGGCAGCGGGACTGTCCCCCTCGGATACCGGCGTGCTGATCGCGGCCGCCTTGTTCATGGGCGGTGTCGCCACACTCTTGCAGACACTGGGACTGCCGTTCTTCGGTTGTCAGCTACCGCTGGTGCAAGGTGTCTCCTTCGCCAGTGTCTCGACCATGATCGCTATTGTCGTTGCCGGCGGCGGCCTGCCGGCGGTATTCGGCGCGGTCATGGCCTCGGCGGCCATCGGCTTTCTCATTGCGCCGGTTTTCTCCAAGGTGATCAAGTTTCTGCCGGCGGTGGTGACCGGCACCATCATCACGACCATCGGCTTGACGCTCATGCCGGTGGCTGCCCGCTGGGCCATGGGCGGCAACAGCCAGGCAGCGGATTTCGGCAGCATGGCAAACATCGGTCTGGCGGCATTTACCCTGCTGCTGGTACTGGTGCTCAGCAAGGTAGGGGTTGCTGCCATTTCTCGGCTATCGATCCTGCTGGCCCTGGTGCTTGGCACGCTCTTCGCAAGCTTCGTCGGCATGGCGGATTTCTCCGCCATTGGCGAAGGTCCAATCTTCGCGCTGCCCATGCCGTTTCACTTTGGAGTGCCGACGTTCGAGATCCCCGCCATCATCTCGATGCTGATCGTGGTGGTGGTCATCCTCACGGAAACCACTGCGGATATCATCGCGGTAGGTGAAATCGTCGATACCAAGGTAGATTCCAAGCGGATTGCCGACGGTCTGAGAGCCGACATGGGCTCTAGCGTCCTGGCTCCTATTTTCGGCTCCTTCACTCAAAGCGCCTTCGCCCAGAACGTAGGGCTCGTGGCCGTGACCGGTGTCAAGAGCCGCTACGTGGTAGCCGCCGGCGGCGTCATTCTAGTGACACTTGGTTTATTGCCGATCATGGGTCGAGTCATTGCTGCCGTACCCACGGCGGTTCTAGCGGTGCCGGACTCGTGCTTTTTGGTACCGTGGCTGCCAGCGGCATCCGTATCCTGGCCAGGGTCGAGTATCGCAACAACATGAACCTGATCATCGTGGCCACGTCTCTCGGTTTCGGCATGATCCCGATTGCAGCACCGAGCTTCTACGAGCATTTCCCGACCTGGTTCGAGACCATTTTCCATTCCGGTATCAGTTCCGCGGCCATCATGGCGATCCTGCTCAATCTGCTGTTCAACCATATGTCTTTCGGCAATACAGATCAGTCCTCGGTGTTCGTTGCCGGCACGGATCGTATCCTGTACCGCAGTGAAGTCGAGGCGTTGAACGAAGGAGATCACTTCGTGGACGGCAGATTGTTCGACGCAGAAGGGGTGGAAGTGCCGATCATTGAGAAAGATGGCACCGTAACCACTGACAACCCCGCATCCGACAAACCTGCAGGGTAAATTCGCTGACCCTCGGATCGGTGTCTCGATCCGAGGGTCGGTTTCAACGTTCCAGTCCCATGGCCCGCCGTGCCAAGGTACGGCGTAACGGTCCCGTCAGATTGAGTCCAACCAGCCCGCCTGCCCGTGCGTGGGAAAGCATCGGATGGGTAATGCCGAACAGGCGAATCAGTCCATCGCTGAAACGAATCACGTTACGTCGATCCTTCGCGCGACGTGCCTCAAAGTCTTGCATGATGGCCATATCTCCGGGACCACGCCCTTCTGAAAACCCTTTCTCTAGAGTGCTTACAAGATCCATGACGCCTCTCAAGGCCAGATTGAAGCCCTGTCCTGCTACCGGATGGAGGGCATGGGCCGCGTTCCCCAATACTGCAAGCCCTGGACGCACTACCTCTTCTGCCGTAACCAATGAAAGCGGATAGGCGTGACGACGCCCTACACGACGAAAACGTCCGGCTCGTTCGCCGAAGACCTGCTGCAGACGGGTCAAGAACTCCGCATCACCGAGTGCCAGAGTCTCCTCCTCCATGCCGCTTGCATGGGTCCAGACCAGCTCCATGCGATCTCCGCCGAGTGGCAACAGCGCCAAGGGGCCATTCTTGGTGAAGCGCTCGAAGGCAACCCCGCGATGCGGCTTACTGACTTCAAGATTGGCAATGACCGCCGATTGTTCATAAGGAACTTCTTGACTGGCAATCCCTAGCTGCTCCTTGAGCCCGGAGCGGCCGCCATCCGCCAGCAAGGTCAATGCCGCCGTGATTTCATGACCATCCGAGAGTACCAGCCGATGGCCATTGGCTTGAGGCGCAATGTGTTCAACCCTGGCCGGGCAGTGCCAATCGAGTTCGAGCTCGGCCAATCGTGCATGCAGCACCTGTCCCATCCAGGCATTGGGCAATACATAGCCCAATGCTTCGACCCCAAGTTCTTCGGCAGTGAGTCGAGTGGCCCCCAAACGGCCCTGCTCACTGATATGGATGAGTGAAATGGGCTGGGCCTGGCGAGCCATATCCGGCCACACACCCAGGGTTTGAAAATGCCAGCGTGAGCCTTGAGCGATGGCGCTGGCTCGCGCATCGAAGCTGGGCTGGTAGCTTTCGGGATCGGCCTTGGGCAAGGCTGCTGCCTCGATTACCGCGACCCGCAGCCCTTGCCGCTGTATTAACGGAGCAAGTGCGCATCCCAGACTGGCGCCGACCAGTCCGCCGCCGATAATAGCAATATCCACTTTATTTCCATGGGCCATGACGAGCTCCGTGTAAACTTTGAATTTTATTACGTAATTTACGTATTGGCTTTTATATTAGCTAAATTGCTATTAGATCTGGCCATTGATGGCTTCATTTATAGCGCCTTGTCTCAAGAATTGCGCAGAGACTCACGATACATGCGACTCATCGTTGTCATCGTTCTACTGCACTTCGTGTTGTTCCACTTGGGGTCGTCCGGGATGTTGTTCGGTGTAAAGCAGCATGGCAGCCATGCGCGCATGTTCGGACAAGGCGAAAAGGTCGTTCTCATTGTCAGCACCCTCATCAAGTGCCAGCTCATCGATGCTCGTCAATTCTTCTAGGTCTTCGAGAGCTTCACGCAGATTGGATGACCAGGCATCTCGCGTCTCGCTGCCGACTTCACTAACTACCTCGAGAAAACCAAGCGTCCATTCCTTGAGACCCCGGGCACGTTCGGCCAGGGAAAAAAGATCATCGGGAAGCAGCGGTTCGTAATTGAGTTCCGGCGCGGAAAGCGCCTGCAAGGTTTGACGGCGCCAGTCCAATAATACCTGGGCATCGTCGCGGTCTCGGGGCTGCTCGACGCCCAGAGCGGCACTGATTTCTTCCAGCCACTGCTCCGCTGTCAAATCATGAAGCGATAGCTCAGCGCCCAGACGTCCATCGAGAAAAGCCGGTGACTGCAGACTGCCGTGGGCGAGAAACACGTTGGCAACGCTTGAGAAGTCCTGCTGGTCGTTGATGATGGACATGTAGGCTCCATGAATATTGATGAAAGAGAACGGATCGACGAGCGTGATCTGAGTTGCGTTGACCGCCTTATGCCGCCTCTCTATAGTGGCTCGAAATTGCTTTCATATTATCCTACCGGGTCGATCTTGGCCCACACCTCGGAGCCCGACATGACGGATGCCACACGGCCAACGACCGAGATTACGCTGCTGGGACGCTCTTACATCATCGCCTGCCCGCCGGACCAGGAGGATGAACTCAACCGGGCGGCACGCTATCTCGATCGTGCCATGCACGGTATTCACTCCCGAGGCAAAGTGCTGGGAGCAGAGAAGATCGCCATCATGGCGGCACTGAACATTACCCATGAATTGCTGCGTTCAATGGAAGAGCGACGCGAAGATGAAGCTAGCCTGAGTCGATTGAATGCACGTTTGGGACAAGCCCTCAGTAATGTCGAACAAGGACGTTAGAAGTCCAATAATCCAAACAGCCCTTTGGGCCTGCCGTCGGCTCTGTTAAGATTGAGTCGTTCCCTGGGATGTACGCCAGTCGTTATAGTCCCTCGAGCCTATGCGCAGTACCCAGGGGGCCAATTGCTAGACAGACCCGTGTGCATGTCCGTGCGACGGAAAGCCTGACGGTCTGTCTGCGGCCACCCACCTTGAACCAGTGGGTTCAAGGGCCAGAACGGCAGCGGCATTCTGGGGAACTCTCTATTTGCACCATTTGATTGGTAATATCCGCCTTGTCTGATTCAACGGCCTTACAGCATCAGCGCAAGGCGTTACGTCGTGAGCTACGTCACCGACGGCGTTCATTGTCAAAACGTGAGCAGCGCTTGGCCTCCCTGGCGCTATGTAATCAGCTGCGCCGCCTGCCGGAAGTTCAGCGTGCTCGTCGTATCGCGCTTTATCTGCCCAATGATGCCGAGATAGATGCCACCCCGCTGTTGGATTGGTTTCAGCACCGCGGGGCCAAAACCTATCTACCAGTACTGCGTCCACTTTCCGACAATCGTCTATGGTTCGTGCATTATCATTCAAATACGCCCATGGTAAGCAACCGCTTCGGTATTCGCGAGCCGGATACTCGCCACGGTGCGCATCATGCACGGCGTTTACCCGCCTGGGCGCTGGATTTGGTATTGCTGCCGTTAGTGGGTTTTGATGAAGACGGCAATCGGATGGGCATGGGGGGCGGTTTTTACGACAGGACCTTTGCGTTTGTTCGCCATCGCTATCCTCGTCCACGGTTGATCGGTGTCAGCCACGACTGTCAGCGTGTCGATAGCCTGCCGTTGGCGCCTTGGGACGTCCCGCTGGATGCCATCGTCAGTGATCGGCGCGTCATTCGCCCATGAGGAATTTGAAGGCTGCCTGAAAAACGAAAACCGGTAGACAGCAAGAAGCTATCTACCGGTCTTGAAATCGGATATCACGCGCAGATGCGACGTCGATAGAGGCTGGGCGGTTAGCAATCAACTCCCGACGACAGCTTGAGCATAGCCGGTCGCTACAGTACCCAGTACAAAGATAAGCACCAGCGCCATGATCAGATCAGGTTTACGCTTCATGGCATAATAACTCCAAAAAATTTCACACTACTGCCTTGCTTGGCAGGTTCGACTATAGGTCTACGGAAAAAGAATGACAATATGCTAATCATATTTCTTTTACCGTAGACCTGGAGCAGAAAGCTGTCGGCGTGAGCAACCCTTCATTCATGTTAGGAGGTTGGGAAGGTGCTTGCTGCCTGCTCGCTTTCTGAACACAGAATACGTCTAAAAATGTGAAACAAACGATTGAATAGGCGCTCAAAACTAGTCAATTATCCGTTATAGCCCTAAAACGTCATCAGAGGCTTTCATGCCATAAACAGGCGATAGGCCACGTTGTCACTCTCCTTCCAATAGCGATAGCCGATCTCGTCGAAATGCTTCTCGACATGGCCTCGATCTCCATTGGGAATCTGCATACCCACCAGTACGCGTCCATAGGCCGCGCCATGATTGCGATAATGGAACAAAGAAATATTCCAGTTCGCCGGTAGGTGGGTGAGAAAGTTCATCAGCGCCCCGGGACGCTCGGGAAATTCGAAGCGATAAACCTGTTCGTCGAAATGCTCCCGGGGCCGACCGCCGCCTAAATGACGCGTATGCAGCTTGGCAAGCTCGTTATCGGTGAGATCTTCCACAGGATAATTCGCCTCTTTAAGCTTGCGAATCACCTCCTGGCGATCCTCCCCCCCGGGCTTGACCTGAACCCCGACGAAGATATGTGCCTGCTCCGCGTCGGCATAGCGATAGTTGAACTCGGTGACCATACGCTTGCCGATGATCTTGCAGAATCGCTTGAAGCTTCCCGGGCGCTCCGGGATGGTCACCGCCAGGATTGCCTCGCGCTGTTCACCGAGTTCGGTGCGTTCGGCAATATGCTGCAGGCGATCGAAGTTGGTGTTGGCGCCAGAATTGATGCATAAGAGCGTCTCGCCTTCGGCGCCGCTCTGCTGCACATACTTCTTGAGACCCGCCAGGGACAAGGCACCGGAAGTTTCCGCCACCGCCCGGGTATCCTCGAAAATGTCCTTGACCGCGGCGCACATCTCGTCGGTATTGACGGTAATCACGCCATCGACTAGATCCTGCAGGATAGCGAAGGGCGCCTCGCCGATCTGGGCTACCGCCACGCCTTCCGCGAAAACCCCTACTTCCTTGAGGGTCACACGTTCGCCTGCTTCCAGAGCCGCCTTGAGACAGGCGCTGTCTTCGGCCTCGACGCCAATGACCCTGATCTCCGGGCGCAAATACTTGACGTAGGCCACGACCCCGGCAATCAGGCCACCGCCACCCACCGGCACGAAGATGGCGTCGAGACGCCCGGTATGCTGGCGCAGAATCTCCATGCCCACGGTGCCTTGGCCAGCAATCACATCCGGATCATCGAAGGGTGGCACATAGGTATAACCGTGCTCTGCGATCAGCTCCTGGGCGTGGGTCAGCGCCTCGCTAAAGGCATCACCCCGCAACACGACCTTGGCTCCCCGGGCCCGCACGGCCTGAACCTTGATCTCGGGTGTGATACGCGGCATCACGATGATCGCTTTCACACCCATCAATTTTGCTGCCAGTGCCAGCCCCTGGGCATGATTGCCCGCGGATGCCGCGATTACTCCCTTGGCCTTCTGGGCATCGCTCAGCTGCGCCATGCGGTTGTAGGCGCCGCGAATCTTGAAAGAAAATACCGGCTGAAGATCCTCGCGCTTGATCAGCACCTGATTGTTGAGGCGCCGTGATAAAAACGGGGCGGGGGTAATGGGGGTCTCTCGCGCTGCTTCGTAGACGCGAGCCTGGAGTATCTTCTTGACGGTATCTTCGAGCATCCTGATGTCCTGAAAGTCGAGCAATTCAGCGGCCGAAAGTTCCCGTAGAGGGGATTGCCGAGAGAGTAGCGGTTACCGAGCCGATGGGATCGCCTATAATGGCATTTTTACCCCCGGCCAACGAGTCTTCTCATGAATCAGGACGCGCTCAAGCGTGCGGTGGCCGCTGCGGCCATCGATGAAATTCGTCCTCTGCTTGCCAAGGACACGGTTATCGGCGTGGGCACCGGCTCTACCGCCAATCACTTTATCGACCTGCTGGCCAAGTTACGTCACGATTTTCAGGGTGCAGTGGCCAGCTCTCAGGCGACCGCGGAGCGTCTGAAAGGCCACGGTATTGACGTCTTCGAACTCAATCATGTCGGCAGCGTGCCGGTTTATGTCGATGGCGCGGACGAGATCAACCCGCACCTGGAAATGATCAAGGGGGGAGGCGCTGCCCTGACCCGGGAGAAGATCGTCGCCGCCTGCGCCGAACGCTTCATCTGCATCGCCGACGCTTCGAAGCATGTGTCGGTGCTCGGTGGCTTTCCCCTGCCGGTCGAGGTGATTCCCATGGCCCGCTCCTATGTCGCCCGGGAACTGGTCAAGCGTGGCATCACACCGGTCTATCGGGACGGGGTTGTCACGGACAACGGCAACCAGATCCTCGACTGCTATGAATTTCTGATCGAAGATCCTCAAGCCGTGGAGTCCGATCTCGACAGTATCGTCGGCACAGTGACCAATGGCCTGTTCGCCCGACGTGGAGCGGACGTGCTGCTGCTGGGAAGTGAAAGCGGCGTGGAGCGCCTGACGTACCCGATATAGGCTGTTAAAAGTAAACACTCACTTACCTGGAAGAAGCCGATCCAGGCCTTTTAAAGTCCGCTGCAAGGCGCCCGCGTTGGCCGCGATGATGGCGCGTCCGGCGTCGCCCTGGCGCTGGCGCTCATCCGGGCTGCCCATCAGCATGATCAGCGCATCACCAAGCGCCTGGGCATCAACTACCTCGATCAGCGCGTTCGCGCTACGCAATACCGTGGCGACGTCCTCGAAATTGGCAAGTTCTGGTCCGCTGAGTACCGGAATCCCCTGGGCGGCTGGTTCCAACAGATTGTGGCCACCGATGGGAACGAGGCTTCCGCCGACGAAAGCAATATCTGCAGCGCCGTAGAGCACTGCCAGCTCGCCCATGGTATCGCCGAGATACACCGTGGTGTCGCTTCGAACTGTCTCGTTTCGGGAACGTCTAGCCAACTGCTGGCCCTGTTTTTGACATAAGACTGCGACATCCTCGAAGCGTTGAGGATGGCGTGGCACCAGTATCAATAAAGCCGATGGATAAGCTTCCCGTAGCCTGGCATGGGCGACCAGCATCAGCTCATCTTCACCTGAATGGGTCGAGGCGGCGATCCATATCGGGCGGGAGCCAAATAGGGTATGTAAGTGTTTACTATCAACAGAAACAGCGTCTGCCGTGGGAATATCGAACTTGAGAGAACCAACGACGGTGGTTTTCGATGCGGCCATCCCCAGACGCTGAAAGCGCTTGGCATCCTGCTCCGACTTGGCCGCCAGCCAGTCGATCTTGCCCAAGGCATCCGCCATCAGCGCCCTGATTCGCAGATAGCCCTGCAGCGCTTTTGCCGACAATCGCCCGTTGACCACTGCCAATGGAATTCGCTGTTGGTAACAAGCGTGCAGCAGATTAGGCCATAGCTCTGTCTCGAAGAAGATGGCCATCTCAGGCCGCAGTCGCGCGATAAAACGACGGGCGGCCCCGGGGAAATCCAGCGGCAGAAAGTAATGACTCACTTCGCCTTTGAATAGCGATGTGACCCGCTCCGCGCCGGTGGCGGTCATGGTGGTGACCACCAGATGATGGTCCGGATAACGCTCGCGGAGGGATTCGATCAGCGGGCGCGCGGCCTGCACCTCCCCCAGGGAGGCGGCATGCAGCCAGAGTCTGGGGCGCTCGCTTGATACCTTGATTAACCCCAGCCGTTCACGACGCAGGTTAGTGGGTACCCACTCACGCCACAGGCGCCACCACAGCAAGGGTGAGAGTAGATAAAGCGCCAGGCTGTAGAGCCAGCGTGCCCAGGGATGGCGTTGAGGAGTAGACCCTTCGCGCGTCGCCATTCAGCGCTCGCGGTCAAGGATGGTTTCAATCATCGCCGTGGTAGAGACACCGTCTTCGAAATCCAGCACCCGGACTTCGCCGCCGTTATTGATCACCGCCTCACCTCCGGCAATCGCTTCGGGCAAATAATCGCCGCCCTTGACCAGGATGTCCGGCAGCAGCGCCTCGATCAGCCGCGCCGGGGTATCCTCGCTGAAGGCAACCACCCAATCCACCGCGCCCAGGCCACTGAGCACCTGCATACGACGCTTGAGCGGGTTGATCGGCCGGCGTGGGCCCTTGAGCCGTGCAATGGAAGCATCATCGTTGACCGCCACGATCAAACGATCGCCGAGCCGTCGCGCCTGTTCCAGGTAAGCCACGTGACCCGCATGCAGAATATCGAAACAGCCGTTGGTCATGACCACTCGCTCGCCGCGAATCTGGGCGGCCTTGACTGCCTCGATCAGCACCGGCTCCTCGATCAGGCCGAATTCCGCCAGTTTATCGCCATGCAATGCGGTATAGAGCTCCGCTACCGAAAGGGTCGCGGTACCCGGCTTGGCCACCACCAGACCCGCGGCCAGATTGGCCAGAGTCATTGCCTCGGGATAGCCGTGTCCCGATGCCAGGGCCAGCCCCAGCACGCCGATCACCGTATCACCAGCGCCGGTAACATCAAAAACTTCCCGGGCGTGGGTGGGCAGATGTAGCGGCGGGGCATCCTTGAGAATCAAGGTCATGCCCTTTTCACTGCGGGTGATCAGTACCGCCTCGAGGGCCAGTTCATGACGCAGACGCTCACCTTTCTTGGCCAGTTCAGCATCACTGCGACAAGGGCCGACCACGGTCTCGAATTCCGCGAAATTGGGGGTGATGACACTCGCACCGCGATAGCGCTGGAAGTCGCTGCCTTTAGGGTCCACCAGCACCCGCTTGCCGCTTTCACGAACCAGCGCGATCAGCTCTTCGATGCGGTTGAGAGTTCCCTTGCCATAGTCGGAGAGAATGACCAGGTCCGTTTCCAGCAATGTAGCCTCGACCCGCTTGAGCAGCTCTTTCGTATCGACCCCGGCCACGTCTTCTTCGAAGTCGAGACGAATCAACTGCTGATTGCGACTCATGATGCGCAGCTTGGTGATCGTCGGTATATCCGGGCTACGCTGAAAGTGAACGCTTACTTCGGCATCTTCCAACCGAGCGGCGAGCAGATCAGCGTTGTCATCGTCTCCCACCAGCCCTGCCAGCGATGCACGACCACCCAGGGACGCGATATTGAGCGCCACGTTGGCGGCACCGCCAGGACGATCCTCGGCCTCCCCTACCCGCACCACCGGTACCGGCGCCTCAGGAGAGATACGCGAGGTACCGCCATGCCAGTAGCGATCGAGCATGACATCTCCCACCACCAGCACCCGGGCTCGTTCCAGAGCGGTCAGATCAAATTTCATCATGAGACTCCACGGCAGGGGCACTCGGGTGCGCCTCAAGCAGCGCATCGAGGCGTTCGATGACATCGCTTGCCTGGATCAGCGCCATCGCATCCGGATGGCGGACGCGATCGCCCCAATTGATCTCATCGAGCTGCTTGTGCATGTAGGTGTATACCGCTTCAGGATAGCGATTGACCACATAATTCTGCCAGCAATAAGGGGCGGCACGCTCCGGATTGGTGGTGGCGTAAAGCCCTACCGTGGGGGTGCCCAACGCATTGGCCATGTGTACCGGTCCGGAATCCGGTGCCACCACCGCTCGGGCGTTGTCGATCAGCGCCAGCAGACCCTTGAGCGAGGTCTTGCCCATGGTATCGATGATCGCCTCGGCAACGGTCAGGGCACGAATGCGCTCGCTCATTTCCCGCTCCTGGGAACTGCCGCCGCCGCTGAGCAGGGTCTTGAGCCCATGCTGAGTCCATAGATGCTCGATGACCGTGGCATAGCCCTGGGCGGACCAGTTGCGAAAATTGCGCAGACGCGGATTGGCACAAGGACTCATCAGAACGTAAGAGGCCTCGCCGCTCAAGCGCAGCGCCTCGGCGTAGGCGATTTCGGGTATCGGCAGATCCCACTCGAGTTGTTCAGTATTGGCTGGATCGACCCCCAAGGCGCGGGCGAAGTCCATGAAGGATTCGAGTACGTGGGCCCGGGGATGCGGTGCCAGCTGACGCTGGGTGAACCAGCGCTGCCAATCCTTGGAACGCGCCTTGTCATAACCGATACGTACATCCGCCTTGAGCCCAAAAGAGAGCACGCTGGCACGCAGCGCCTGCTGCATGTGCAGCAGCACGTCGAAGCGGGTGTCAGACAGCTCACGCCAGAGTTTTCGCATGCCCGCAAGGCCACTGGCCTTGTCGTACATGACAAGCTCGACCCCGGACAGGCCAGAAAGTAGACTATGCTCCCCCTTGCCAAGGACCCAGGTTATGCGCGCGGACGGCCATTGCCGCTGCAACGCACGTACGGTAGGAACCAGATTGCAGACATCGCCCAGCGCGGAGAGTCGCAGCACGCAGATATGCGCGGGGCGGGCGGGCAGAGGATGCTTCATGCGCTTGGCGACACTCCAGTTTGAGAAAGAGTTCATCTTATACGATGCCGGCATTCTATGGGACGCAACAGCTACGTCACAAATCGTGTCCACAGATCCCTTGGCGGTATCGCCGACCCCCGCCTGGTTCAATGAGGACTTCTGGCAGGCTCGGGGGTCGGTGGTCGGTCAAGCACCGGGGCGCGGCACCAGCCTGTTCGTCGATGCCTCGAGCATTGTTGGCGACCAGCAATGGGTGCTGCGCCAATATCATCGTGGTGGTCTGGTGGCAAAAGTAAACGCTTCCCGGTATCTCTGGCTCGGGCTCGAACGCACCCGTGCCTTTCGCGAATTGCGTCTGACGGCGCTATTGAAAGAGAAAGGATTGCCTGTGGCCCAGCCTGTCGCTGCCCTGGTGCATCATCTTGGCGCAACCTATGAGGCCGCCCTGATCACAAGGCGTCTCGAAGGCGCCCGGGCGCTGGCGGACCTGCTGGACCGAGCGGATGATGCCTTGCTCGTGCGAGTCGGCGAGACCATCCGGCGCTTTCATCGAGCCGGCCTCGATCACGTGGACTTGAATGCCCGCAACCTGCTCATCACCCCGGATGGCCAGGTGTGGATGATCGATCTGGATCGCTGCCGTCTGCGTCGCCCCGGCCGCTGGCAACAGGCCAATCTGCATCGTCTTGCCCGTTCGCTGAAGAAATTTTCACCCCAGGACACTGCACGTCATTGGCAGGCGTTACTGCAGGGTTATCATAAATTGTGACGAGTAAATCTTCTTTCATGCCTCAACTTGATTACTTTCCCGCTCGACAGCGCCTGCGTGCAAGCCTTGCCTTTGCGCTGATCAACCTGGTGCTGGTCTGGCTCATTGCCCTGCGCTATACGCCCTATCTAGAAGTGCCCGAGGATGCGCTGGGTATCACCTATCTGATTCTGACCTGGGCGGGGCACTTTGCGCTGCTCACCCTCTTGGCCTGGCTTCCTATCGGCATGCTCGCGCTTGTGCTGCCCCGACGCATACTCTGGCTACCCGCAGCACTACTGGCCTCGGCGGGGCTATGGCTGCTCCTGCTCGATACCGGGGTCTACGCGCAGTATCGCTTCCATATCAACAATTTCATGGTTTCGTTGTTTCTTGACGACAAGAACGGCGACATCTTCAGCTTCAGCCTTTCCACCTGGCTCGTCGTTGGCGGTATCGCTTTAGCGCTGTTGCTCGCCGAGGCCTGGCTAGCTGCCCGGCTGTTTGCCTCTCCTGGCGTTCAGCGCCTGCCATTATGGCGAGGAGTCGCAGTACTGATGGTGGCAATGATGGCAAGCCATCTCATTCATGTCATTGCCGATGCACGCTATCGCCAGAGCGTCACCCAGCAGGTGGGCATATTCCCTCTGCTGTTTCCCGCCACCGCCAAGGACTTCATGGAGGAGCATGGATGGCTTGATCCACGCGCCGCTCGGGCACAGCGTGTCGATCTTGGCAAGCAAACCGCCGATACGCTGCAGTGGCCGAAGAACCCGCTTAGTTGCTCATCGCCCTCGGATCAGCCGAACCTGCTGTTCATCGTGCTCGACTCCTGGCGCCAGGATGAATACGGCCCGGAGAATACCCCGGCGATGTATGCCGCGCTGAAAAATGAGGGCCTACGCTTTAGAAATCATTTCAGCGGTGGCAACGCCACTCGTAACGGCATCATGAGCCTGTTCTATGGATTGACCGGCAACTATTATCAAATGTTGCAGGATACCCAGACCCCGCCGCTATTGATCACCCAGCTCCAGAAACATGGCTACGAGATGAGCATCTTCAGTGCCGCCAGCTTGAACAGCGTCGGATTCGACCGTTCGGTCTTCGCCTCGATTCCCAAGCTGCGCCCGGCGGCCCCAGGGGATACATCCGTCGATCGGGATCGCAACATGACCCAGGAGTGGCTCGAGTGGCAGGCAGAACGCGAAAACGACAAGACTCCTTGGTTCAGCCTGTTGTTCTATGATGCGCCCCACGGTTACGCGGTACCGGCAGACATGAAGCGCCCTTTCGAGCCATCCGCCGACTCAATGGATTATCTGACGCTCGGTCCCGAAACGGACCCTGCATTGATTCGCAATCTGCATCGCAACGCCGCCTATTTCGATGATCAACTGATTGCCAAGGTCATCGAAAGACTCAAGGAGAGCGGCGAATGGGAGAACACCGTTCTGGTCGTGACCAGCGATCATGGCCAGTCCTTCAATGACTTCGGCCGGAACTACTGGGGGCACAACAGTCACTTTGCCCCGCCCCAGACCCAGGTGCCGATGATCCTTCACGGGCCGGGCATCTCTGCCGGCGAGCACGCCGGCACTACCAGCCATCTGGATCTGGCGCCGACACTGATGCGTCATGTGCTGGGTTGCACCAATCCCGCGAGCGATTACAGTCATGGTGATGACCTGCTCGATCCGTCCCTTGACCATGACTGGGTGGCAGCCAGCAGCTATCTCGATCTTGCTGTCATCGAAAAGGATCGCATCACGGTGATCGATGGCGCCGGCGGCTGGGAGGTGGTGGATCATCAGATGGCGCCTCAGGAGAAAGCGATCTCGCCGGTTGTCTTCAAGGCCATTCAGGCGCTCAAGCGGTTTTATCCGCAGTGAATCGAACAGGAGACTCATGGCCACTATCACCGGCGTCGTCATCACCCTGAACGAGGCAGCCAACATAGAGGCCTGTCTGGCCTCATTGGCCAACGTCTGTGACGAGCTGATCGTCGTCGATTCCGGCTCGACGGATGCTACCTGCCGGCTTGCCGAACAGGCCGGTGCCCGGGTGATTGCGCAGCCCTACCTGGGCGACGGCCCGCAGAAGAACGTCGGGCCGGCCCAGGCAAGCAACCGCTGGGTACTCTCTCTGGATGCGGATGAGCGGCTGACCGATGAAGCCATCAAGGCGATCAGAGGGCTTGAGCTGGACAATAGCGAACAGGAAGCGTTTGCCTTGAGACGGCGTAACTATCTAGGCTCACGCTGGATCAAGACCTGCGGCTGGTACCCGGACTACTGTGTGCGGCTGTTCGATCGGGAACGCACGGCGTTTTCCGACAGCCGACAGCACGCCTCGATTCCCGCCAGCAATGCGACCCGTCTGGATGCGGATATCGACCACTACTCCTTCGCCAATCTGAGTGAGCTTTTCACCAAGGCCAGCGGGCGCTTTTCCAGCCGCGCCGCCAAGATCATGTATCTCAAGGGCAAGAAGGCCAACGCCTTGTCACCCTTTGTCCATGGGACCAATGCCTTCGTGCGCAAGTATGTGTTTCAGCGGGGTTTCAGCTCGGGCCTCGATGGCATGTCCGTGGCGCTCTCCGCCGCGGTGAATGCCTACCTGAAATATGCCAAGCTGCTGGAACTGCAGCGCGATTCCCAGGTACGGGAGGCGGAGGATTTCGACCGGATATGGTAGCGAGCAATCCCTCGACGCTGCACGTTCGCCACGTCAATCTGGCCCGGGGCTTTCGCGGGGGCGAACGTCAGACCGAGCTTTTGATGCGGGCACTGGCCGAGCGAGGCATTCGACAGAGCCTGGTATGTCGCAGCGACTCGCCGCTGCGCAGGGAGCTTGCGGATCTCGATATCGCCTTGATTGCCGCCAATCATCAGCTGGCAGGCCATTTTGCCGGTGGCCGCGCGGATCTGGTGCATGCCCACGAGGCCAAGGCGGTGCACTGGGCTTATCTGCAGCGCTGCCTGCGAGGCACACCTTATCTGCTCACTCGGCGGGTACCGCAGCCGGTCAAGAACAAGCCCCTCAATCGCCGCACCTATCGCGCCGCTTCTTGTCTGGTCGCCATCTCGTCGGTGATCGAAAGTCACTTGCGCGCGCGCGGCTGGGCCCCGGTCATACGCATCCCCAGTGCCCTGGCCCGTCTTGCAAGCGTCTCGGACCGGGTCGAGGCGCTGCGAGAGCGCTTCAAGGGACGTCGAATTGTGGGCCATATCGGTGCCCTGGTGGACCGGCACAAAGGGCAACGTCTGCTGATCGATGCCGCCCGACGGCTGCGTGCTAGTTTCCCCGATGTGCTCTTTGTGTGTCTGGGCCAAGGTGAAGACGAGACTGAACTAAAACGCGAGAGCGCGGACCTCGACAACCTGATCTGGGAAGGCTTTCATGACAATGTCGGCGATTATCTGCAGGTGATGGATCTGTTTGCCTTTCCCTCCCGCAACGAAGGGTTGGGGTCGATCCTGCTGGACGTCATGGATCATGGCGTTCCCATCGTTGCCGCGGAGGTGGACGGCATTCCTGATATCGTGATTCATGAACAAAGCGGCTTGCTGGTTCCCGCCGAGGATGGCAAGGCCTTGGCGGAGGCCATCGCGCAGCTGCTCGACAACCCGGGGCTTGGCGAGCAGCTTGCCCAGGATGCGCGCCAACGCCTGACTGGGTTTACCCCAGACGCCATGGCAGAGGCCTATCTAGCCCTGTATCAGCGTATTTGTCAGGATAATATCTGACCTTCATAGCTCTAAAAGAGATGACAGACAATCTCTGATCAGCCTTGTTAAGCTTCGCATATCTGCGAAAGGACTCAACGGCAATGCCGACTCGTACTTCTCTTGTTCGCTGGCTGGCGCTCGGTTTTCTCGGACTATGTCTGGGCTACGCCATTACCACCGTGCTGGCTCTCACCCATTTTTTGACCCTAGCGGTTCTGGCAGCCTGGCTGGTACTGGCCTGGGGGTTTCGCTGGGGTGCAACGTCCCATGCGCGGCCGCCGGTCAGGGTCTGGCCCTGGTGCCTGTTGCCCCTGGCGCTGTGGTGGCTGGCGATCTATGTGACCGACAGCTATGGCCGAGTGGATATGGGCGCCATTTTGTTCCATTTCCAGGCCGGCGTTGCCGAGCACGGCGGCACCGGTCGTATCCTGATTGCCATTCTGCACACTCTGGCGGGTGTCTTGATGCTAGTCGCCTTCACCTGGCTGGTACGGGTCGATCATCGCTGGCGACTGCTCGAGCGCATCCTGATGCTGTTTCTGCTGGCGTTCAACCCCCTACTTTTCGGATTCTCCCGCCAGGGGGTCGCCATCGTGGCAGAGGACGGCGCCTGGCTCGATCGGCGCTACATACCCCCCGCCATCGAGGCATCCCCTGAGTCGTCGCCCAATCTGATCATCCTTTATCTGGAAAGTATCGAAGGCACCTATGCGGATGCATCGCGCTTCGGTGATGTATACGACGATCTGGATGCGTTGGGTGAGCGAGGGCTGGTGTTCAAGGGCGTGCGTCAGAGCGAGAATACCGGCTGGACCATGGCGGGAATGATCGCAAGCCAATGCGGGGCACCGCTGATGCCTGCCGGGCTGATTCACGATCATCAGTTCGAGCCGCTCCAGCATGTGCTTCCCGGGGTGAACTGTCTGGGAGATCTGCTTTCGGCCCAGGGGTATCGGCAACTGTACATGGCCGGCGCGAGCCTCGAATTCGCGGGCAAGGGGCTGTTCTACAAGGGTCATGGTTTCGACAAGACACTTGGGCGCCATCAGCTCGAGCCACGCTTGGATGATCCTGCCTATCTCAATAGCTGGGGGCTCAACGATGACTCCCTGCTCGACATTGCCGTGGAGGAAGTGAGTAAACTAGCCCAACAGCCCGGCCCGTTCACCTTCGTTACCCTGACTCTTTCAGGCCACCCACCTTATGGCTATCCCGCCAAAAGCTGTCTTGAGCGTCAGGGCGAGTTCGACGGCGTGGATATTCTATATTCGGTGAAGTGCAGCGCCTGGCTGGCACGTAGATTCATTGAGCAACTGGACTCACAAGGGCTGCTCGAGAACACCCTGGTCGTGGTGGCAAGCGATCATCTGTCCATGAAGAATTCCGCTTGGCTACAGCTGATCGAAAAGTCTCGGGAGAATACCTTGATCATGTTCGGCAATGGCTTGCCACACAAGGTGGTCCATCGTGAGGCTGCCACCATGGATATTCTGCCAACCCTGCTCGAAGCCATGGGCTTCACCATTCCGTCTCATCGAGCTGGGCTCGGTGCATCGCTGCTTTCTCCAGCTCAAACGCTTGTCGAGCGTCACGGCCTTGAAGATCTTAATACCCGCATGCTGGAAGAGCGCGAGCTGCAGCTGAGACTATGGCAAAAAGTCAGGGACAAGCCGTCTCCAAAGGGTTGAACCGACCTATGGCTTGCTCACGCCTCATTCAGCTTGATCGCTTGTAGCAGACGCTCCGGTGCAATCAGCTGCAGGCAATGGGTATGACCCAAGGGACACTCGCGCTTGAAACAGGGTGAGCAGGTCAGCGCCAGGGTGTGAATGCTGGCGTTACTCGTCAGCGGCGGTGTATAACGCGGTGTGGAGGAGCCATAGACCGCCTGAACATGGCTACCCACCGCTGCCGCCACATGCATCAAGCCCGAATCGTTGGTCACTACCTGTTGGCAGTCCGCGAGCAGATCCACCGCATCCACCAGCTGCGTCTTGCCGCAAAGATTGTAAGCGTGGGCCAGATCGGCGGTAATGGTCTCTCCAGCTGCAACATCCTTGGGGCCGCCCAGCACTCGAATCGCATAGCCGTGGTTCACCAGCTGCTGTGCCAGGCGTCGAAAGTGCGCAAGCGGCCACTGCTTGGCGGGACCGTATTCCGCGCCAGGCATCATGCCGATGGCGGGCCGTTCGCTTAGATCATGGGTCGACTTCAGCATCGCCAGATTGTCGCTGTCCGTCTCGAGACTGGGCGTCGGTATGGCGAAATTGCCTTGTTGTGCCTCTGCTTCCGGCAGGCCTAGGGAGACGAAACGCTTGACGGTTTGATCGAGCACCGTCTTGTCCAGTTTGCGCCGCTGCGTGAGCAGCACCAGGCGCTGCTCCCCGGTGAAGCCGACTCGCGTGGGTATGTGCGCCAGAAAAGGCACCAGCGCCGACTTCCAGGAGCGTGGCAGTACGATAGCGCGATCGAAGCGCCCCTTGAGGCTGCGAGCCACCTGACGCCGAACGCTCAAGCCGAACTGCCCGTGCTTGACGTCCAGGGCGATTGCCTCATCGACCTCGGCCATGCGCGCCAGAATTGGCTGTGACCAGGCTGGCGCCAGCACTCCGATGTGGCAACCCGGATGACGAGCCTTCAGCGTCTTGAACAGGCTCTGGGCCATGACCATGTCACCGACCCAGGAAGGCCCCACCACCAGAATGCGCTCGCATCTGAGCCGATTCGAATCAGTCATTCAGCCATTCCAAATAAGCGCCCACTCCTTCCGCTACGGTCTTGAACTCCGCGTCGTAACCCACTTCCCGCAGCCGCGAAATATCCGCCCGGGTATAGCTTTGGTAACGGCCCTTGAGTTCCTCGGGAAAGGCGATGTATTCGATTTGACCCTTGATCCCCTGGTTGCGGTCGTAATAGGCGATCACGCTTTCGGCAATAGTCTTGAACGGCTCAGCCCGGCCGGTGCCCAGATTGAAGATGCCCGAGTGCTCCGGGTGATCGAGAAACCAGAGATTGACCGCGACCGCATCGCCCACGTAGACGAAATCCCGGCTCTGCATGCCCGCATCGAATCCATCCCAGGCGCCGAACAGGCGTGGATTCTGCCCCTGAGTTACCTGGGTGTGGTGATGAAAAGCGACGCTTGCCATCTTGCCCTTGTGCTGCTCTCGCGGGCCGTAGACGTTGAAGTAGCGAAAGCCCACTACCTGGCTGGTCAGGCTGTGCCAGTGCTGGCGTACATATTGATCGAAGAGCCGCTTGGAATAGCCATACACGTTAAGGGGCTTCTCATACTCCGGCGCTTCAAAAAAGACGTCGCTGCCGCCATAGGTAGCCGCGGAAGAGGCATAAAGCAGCGGGATACCACGTCGCTGGCACAGATGGAACAACACCTTGGAGTACTCGAAGTTGTTTTCGAGCATGAACTTACCATCCCACTCTGTCGTATCCGAACAGGCGCCCTCGTGAAAGATCGCCTCGATGGGCGGCAAGCGTTCACTGGTATCACCACGTAGCTCGTTGCGTGCCCGACGCAGGAACTCATGTTTGTCCAGATAGTCCCCCAGACTGCAGTCGGCCAGGTTGACGAACTTGGTGCCATCGGTCAGATCGTCGACTACCATAACGTCCTGATGACCTCTGGCATTGAGCGCCTTGACCAGATTGGCGCCAATGAACCCGGCTCCGCCTGTGACTACGATCATGGTTCGCCCTCTCTGTTGGTTCCGATTTTCGGTCTCGCCGCCTTGCCATTTCGGCGCCGCGCCTATAACCCCTAGGCTGCTGATTGTATACTTGACGGCTCATGAATTCATGGCTAACGGTGCTTCACCCATGACACAGTCGCCACCCGACGTGCAAACCTTCCAGGGCCTCATTCTCGCCCTGCAGCAGTACTGGGCCGAACAAGGCTGCGTGATTTTGCAGCCACTGGACATGGAAGTCGGTGCCGGCACCTTTCATCCGGCAACCTTCCTACGCTCCATCGGTCCCGAGAACTGGAACGCCGCCTATGTGCAGCCTTCACGGCGTCCCACCGATGGCCGCTATGGCGAGAATCCCAATCGTCTGCAGCACTACTATCAGTTTCAGGTCGTCATGAAACCCTCTCCGGAGAATTTTCAGGAACTCTACCTGGGCTCTTTGAAACGATTGGGCCTTGATCCGCTGATCCACGACATTCGTTTCGTCGAGGATAACTGGGAATCGCCGACCCTGGGCGCCTGGGGATTGGGTTGGGAAATCTGGCTCAACGGCATGGAAGTCACCCAGTTCACCTACTTTCAACAGGCTGGCGGTATTGAATGCTACCCGGTGACCGGTGAGCTGACCTATGGCCTGGAACGTATCGCGATGTATCTTCAGGATGTCGATAGCGTCTACGATCTGGTGTGGGCCATTGCGCCGGACGGCACTCAAGTAAGCTATGGCGACGTCTATCTGCAAAACGAGCGCGAGCAGTCCACCTACAACTTCGAACACGCCAACGTCGATGCCCTGTTTGCTCAGTTCGATCATCTCGAAAGCGAGTGTACCAAGCTGCTCGAGATCCCACTGCCTCTTCCCGCCTACGAGATGGTGCTCAAGGCATCGCACACCTTCAATCTGCTCGATGCGCGTCATGCGATCTCGGTGACGGAGCGGCAGCGCTATATTCTGCGGGTGCGTACTTTGGCCCGAGAGGTTGCCCAGGCATATTACCAATCGCGCAAGATGGCTGGCTTTCCCATGGCCAGTGATGCTCTGCGCCGTGAGTTACTGGCCGAAGAGCCGCTTACCGAAAAGGGAGATGTGTGAGGATGGCTTCCAATACCCTACTGATCGAATTAGGTGTCGAGGAACTTCCTCCGGGCGCTATCGATACACTTTCGGACGCCTTTGCTGCCAATATCGCCGAAGGCCTGCGGAAAGCGGAGGTCGGCTTCGATCAGGTACGCGCCTACGCCACTCCCCGCCGTCTGGCAGTACAGATAAGCGCCCTTGAGGACAAGCAGCCGGATCGAGAAATCGAGCGACGTGGCCCGGCACTTGGCGCCGCCTTCAAGGATGGTGAACCCACTAAGGCCGCAATGGGATTTGCCCGCTCCTGTGGTGTCGACGTCGATCAGCTGATGCAGCTTGAAACTGACAAGGGCACTTGGCTCGGCTATCGCTTCACCCAAAGCGGTGAGCCGGTTACGGCTCTTCTGCCCGACATCATCACCAAAGCTGTCGCCGACCTGCCGGTGCCCAAGTACATGCGCTGGGGCGCGTCGCGAATCGAGTTCTCCCGACCGGTTCATTGGCTGGTCGTGCTCTATGGCAGAGATGTGGTCGAAGCTCGCGTACTGGATCTCGATGCCGGGCGAAACACCCGAGGTCATCGCTTTCATGCTCCGGCGCCGATTGAGCTGGTCCATGCAGAAGATTATCTGGAAGCCCTGGAAGGCGCCTATGTGCTTGCTGACCGGGAGCAGCGGCGCGAACGCATTCGTCAGCAGGTGCTTGCTCGAGCGGAGGTCCTGAACGCCACAGCGGTCATCGACGAAGCATTGCTCGTCGAGGTCAGTGGCCTGGTGGAATGGCCCGTGGCTCTGGCAGGCAGCTTCGATGTACGCTTTCTCGAAGTGCCTGCGCAATGCCTGGTGTCATCGATGAAGGCCAATCAAAAGTACTTTCATCTTCTCGATGAGTCCGGCCGTCTCAAGCCCGCGTTCATCACCATTTCCAATATCGAAAGCCGTGATCCGCGGCAGGTTGTCGAAGGCAACGAAAAGGTCATTCGCCCTCGCCTGGCGGATGCCGCCTTCTTTTATGAAGCGGATCTTGGCCGTAGTCTTGCTTCCCGACGGGATGGTCTGGCAAACGTGACTTTCCAGCATCAGCTTGGCTCACTTGCCGACAAGAGTGATCGCATCGAGGTGCTGGCCCGCGCTATTGTCCAGCGCATCGATGGTAACAGCGAACATGCCGGACGCGCCGCACAGCTTGCCAAGTGCGATCTCGTCACGGAGATGGTGCAGGAATTTCCTGAGCTGCAGGGCACCATGGGCTATTACTATGCCCGCCACGATGGCGAGCCGGATGCAGTCGCCCAGGCGCTGCAGGAGCAGTATTTGCCTCGCTTTGCCAGCGATCAAATACCACAGACCGCCACCGGCCAGGCACTGGCCCTGGCGGATCGCCTGGATACGCTGGTGGGTATATTTGGCATTGGCCAACGCCCCAGCGGCACCAAGGATCCCTTTGCTTTGCGTCGTGCCGCGATTGGGGTGCTCAATATCTTGATCAAGGCCGAGCTCGATCTCGATCTGCGTGAGCTGCTTCAACAGACAGCGGCACAGCATCAGGCACTGCCAAAGGCCGAGGGCGTGGTAGATGAAGTGCTCGACTACATGCTTGATCGCTTCCGGGCTTGGACTCAGGATGAAGGTATTGCTGTAGAGGTCTATTTGGCAGTGCGCGCTCGTCCCGTCACAAGGCCTCTGGATTTTGCTCGTCGTGTGCGTGCCGTGAACGCCTTCAGTCAGCGTGAGGAAGCCACAGCGCTTGCGGCCGCCAACAAGCGCGTCTCCAATATCTTGGCAAAGCAGGAATACGACCACGAGAGTATTATCCGGGTCGATGAGCAGCTACTGCAGGAGCCCGCAGAACGGGCATTGGAGAAAGCCCTGGAAGAGCGCCGCGAATTGACAGCGCCGCTGCTTGCCGATGCCCGCTATCGGGAGGCCCTGGATGCGCTCGCTGCGCTCAGAGAACCCGTCGACATCTTCTTTGATGACGTCATGGTCATGACAGAGAATGCTGCAGTCCGTAACAATCGCCTGGCCTTGCTGGCCAAGCTGCAAGGGCTCTTTCTGGAAGTCGCGGATATCAGTCAGCTGCAATAGCGGCTAGTAGAAGTCATAGCGTTTCAAGCTTGAGAGGGTCAGCAATCATGCTGGCCCTTTTCTTTGAACTCTAACCTTCAGCTCATGTTTCACGTGAAACATGAGTCTTTTACATGTCGCTCCACCAGGCTGCATTGGCTCATCCCCTCTGGCGGTTGCCCTACGCTGCACCTCTCTAGGCTATTTTGTTCGTGGTATGGCAAGCTCAAGATAAGACATCAATTTCAGGAAAACAGTACCAACAAGCACCGGTCTGGATGAAATCCCAATTTGATGTCCTTTACCCATGCTAGCGTTTATAAGGCAGTGGCAAGTTATTCTCTACCCACAATGCCGGACTCGTAAGACCACACAAAAAAGGAAGCCAGAATGATAGGAAATCCCCTGCTTGGCATCATCGGATTTTTACTGATCGCGGTGGTGACCTACGACGCAATTCAAACCACGTTATCTGCGTCCAATTCAGGTCCATTGACCAATCGTTTTATCAATGCCATCTGGGAAGTGTTTCTCCAGATCCATCGCCGTCGAAAAAGCCACGCCATGCTGAATGCTGTGGGCCCTTGGATCACGATATCACTCATTATCCTTTGGGTAAGTCTTGCATGGCTTGGATGGTTTCTGCTCTTTTGCAGCGTTCCCTACGCAGTAGTGAATTCTACGACCATGGTGATGGCCACGGCACTGGAAAGATTTTATTTTATCGGATATACGATTTCGACTCTTGGCTACGGTGACTACGTGCCAGGCGATAATATCTGGCGATTTCTATCTGCACTCGCAGCAGCCAATGGACTGTTTCTTTTTACCTTAGCGGTTACTTATATCGTTCCGGTAGTATCAGCAACAGTGCAAAAACGCCAGTGCGCTTTATTAATTAGTTCACTAGGTCTTAGCCCGCTGCATATTATTAGAAACACGTGCCATGAAGGGGACTTCCCGGGTTTAACGGATCAACTTGCTTCATTGCGAGGCCCGATTACTATGCTGGGGCAGCAACATTTAGCTTATCCCATATTGCATTATTACCATAGCCAGCATTCCATAAGCGCACTACCAGTAGCTCTGACCAGGCTTTACCAGGCCTTGGTTATCATCGAGTACGCTTGTCCACGACTCGACGCGTCTACTCGATTGCAAGTTTCCGTCACCAAGGATTCAATTTATCAGTTCTTGGATACTCTACATACGGCATTTATCTATTCTTCTGAACACGAGCCTGATTTCCCAAACTTTACGGCCTATGCTCAGCTCCCCTGCTTCAACAAATCAGCAAAGCAGATTCATGAGCATCTGAGTAGCCAGTCTCGACAAAAGCTTCTACTTTGCTACAACTACAAGGATGGCTGGGATTGGAACGACGTTT
>NZ_JIBT01000003.1 GCF_001039575.1 Halomonas sp. PR-M31 | reverse complement strand
TTGCCCCGAATAAAAACTGGCGCCAGCGCGGCCGTGAATGAAACGTCTACAGGCCCTAGAGAACCACCAGACGATTGGGCAACTCATTGCGCTCATGGGTGGCGGGCACCTCGCGCTTTAAGTGTTCACCGCAGGAATCGATGCAGGTCAAAAAACCTTGCAGCGTCTGGCCTTCTTTTACCTGCTGGGTGAACGCCGCCACGATGGATTGCCAGGTGTCGTCTTTTAGACGCTTCGAGATACCCCGGTCCACCAGGATTTCCACATAGCGCTCGGCTTCCGAGACGAAGATCAGCACGCCGGTTTCATTGCTGGTGTGGTGCAGGTTCTGCTCCAGAAACTGGCGCCGAGCCAAGTTAGACGCCCGCCAGTGGCGCACGCTGCGAGGAATGAGCCGGGTGGTAATCTTGGGCATCCTGAACAGCAGCCCCAGCAGGATGAACGTGCCCCACTGGACCAATAGCAATTCCGCAGCGCTCAGCCAACCGGGAAAATAATTGATGGCGCCAGGCACCACCAGCGCCAGAATCCCCGCCCATAGCAAAGGGATATAGGCATAGTCGTCCGCCTGAGGGGCAAGCACCGTGACCAGTTCCGCATCGGTCTCACGTTCGATGCGATTGATCGCCTCCGCCACTTGGTGCTGTTCGCTATCACTCAATAAAGCCATGATTTTTATACTCTGAAATACTGGGAGTTGCTGAATGAATTGCCGAACGGCGTAAAGCATAAGGCGTTTGGAGCCAGGCACCGGTATGTAGTCACTCCGATTACCAGCCACCGGACGCCCCCCCGCCCCCAAAACCACCGCCTCCGCCACCGAAGCCGCCACCGCCGAAACCGCCGCCAGAGCCGCCACGTCCGACGGACGAGCCGAGAAGCGCGCCGGCCAGCAATCCACCACGACCTCGCCGCCGTCCACGGCCGCCTCCCCCGCCGCCGCGGGAAATGAGCATGACGACGGCGAACATGATGAAGAACCAGATCGATGCGGGACCACCCTGACTTTCGTTGTTCCTGGAAGCACCGCCTTTTGGTTCGGCCAGGGGGTCGCCGCCCAGCACCTGGACCATCGCCGCCGCACCCTGGGTAATACCCTTGGCATAATCATCTTGCCTGAAGGCTGGTGTCATGATCTGGTTGATGATGATCGAAGACTGGGCATCCGTCAGCCGCCCTTCTAGACCGTAACCCACCTCGATACGCACCTTGCGCTCTTCCGGCGCGACGATCAGTAGGGCACCGTTGTCTTCACCCTTCTGCCCGATGCCCCACTGGCGCCCCAGCTGATAGCCGTAGTCCGCGATATCATAGCCTTGCAGGCTCGGCACGGTGACCACCACGACCTGCTCCGTGGATTGCTGCTCATGGGCCTCGAGCATCTCCGTCAGTTGGGCTTCGGCCTGCGGGTTCAGCAACTCGGCCTTGTCCACCACTCGCCCGCTTAGCTCGGGGAATTCAGGCTGCTGGGCCTGAGCGCTAAGCGCCCAGAGCGGTAATAACAGCAACAGTAGTAATGGTAGGCGTAGACAGATAGCCATTAGAATTCCACCTGAGGCGCCTGTTCCGCGTTCTCGGCGGTGGCCTCGAAGTTCTCGCGTATCGGCATGTCACTGTACATAACGCTATGCCATATCCGGCCTGGGAAGGTACGAATCTCAGTGTTATAGCGTTCTACAGCGGCAATGAAATCCCGCCGTGCGACCGAAATACGATTCTCGGTGCCTTCCAGCTGGGATTGCAGCGCCAGGAAATTCTGGTTGGAGCGCAGCTCCGGATAGCGCTCGGAGACCGCCATCAAACGACTCAGCGCGCTGGTCAGCTGCCCTTGGGCCTGCTGGAATTGCTGCAGCTTCTGAGGGTTATCCAGCGTGTCCGCGTCGACCTGAATGGAAGTCGCCTTGGAGCGGGCTTCGATCACCGCCGTCAGGGTTTCTCGCTCCTGATTGGCGAATCCCTTGACCGTCTCTACCAGGTTGGGCACTAGATCCGCCCGACGCTGATACTGATTCTCGACCTGAGACCAGGCCGACTTCACCTGTTCATCCAGACGCGGAATGTTGTTGATACCACAGCCCGTCAATACGAGCACCATGAATAGAAGCAGCGTCGAGCGCCAGAGGCCTCGATAGGAAATCATCGTAGGTTGCGTTGACATTTTTCCGTTCGTTCCTGTCGTTACGTAAACAATAGGTAAACAAGGTACAGGTCGGGCTCTCGAGAGGGAAGACTCAGGTTTGGAAACCCATGAGGTTACTGCTATGGTCCGATGCCATCGACGTTCAATCATGCCGGGGGTTTACATGTTCAAGTGGCAGACCAGGCATCGCGCCTCGTTTAAATATACAGTCTTGATTCGCGGTTTTCTGCTATTCGCCCTATTGGGCGTCGCTTTTCTTGCTCAGGCTGATACCGCCAAGGAAAAGCCGGGCGTCAAGATTTTTGCTGCCGCCTCGCTGACCGATGCCTTGAACGAAGCCATCGACCGCTATGAGGCCCAGCATGATGTCGATATCGTGCCGGTTTACGCATCATCCTCTACCGCTGCCCGTCAGATTGCCAACGGCGCCCCCGCGGAGCTGTTTTTTTCCGCCAACGTACAATGGATGGACTGGTTGCCGGATCAAGGCATCGAACTGGACTCGCGAACCAATCTATTGCAGAACCATCTTGTCCTCATTGCTCTCAAAGAGCGTGATCTGCCTGCTTTCACCCCGGGAAACGATGGAAAGCTCGTCTCGCTGCTTGACGATCAGGAGCGTCTATCCGTGGGCGATCCGGATCATGTGCCGGCGGGTATCTATTCCAAACAGGCGCTGCAGTCACTGGGTGAATGGGATGCGCTCGAGCCGCGCCTGGCCCGGGCCGACAACGTCCGAGCGGCTCTGGCTCTGGTGGAACAGGGGGAAGCCCCCCTGGGGATCGTCTACCAGACCGATGCCAAGGCCAGCGACAAGGTCGATCAACTTAGCCTGTTTCCGGCTGACAGTCACGACCCCATCGTCTATCCGTTGGCGCTGGTCAATCTACCGGTCAGTGAACCTGCTCAGGCATTTCGTCAGTGGCTGGAAAGCGACGAGGCCTTGGCGATCTTCGCCGACTTTGGCTTCGCTGCGGCCCAAGACGCAAGCCCCTGAGCATGAGGCAATAGCATGCTTTCCGATGCCGAATGGCAGGCCATCCTTATCAGCCTCAAGATTGCAGGCACTGCGGTCGGCTGGATCATGATGCCTGGGATAGCGCTGGCCTGGCTCATGGCTCGTTATGAATTCCGCGGCAAGGCGCTGCTCGATGGCGTAATGCATCTGCCTCTGGTGCTGCCCCCGGTGGTGGTCGGCTATCTATTGCTGATTTCGCTGGGCCGCCAGGGCTTTCTGGGACAATGGTTGCATCATTGGTTCGGCATTACCCTGCCCTTCACCTGGCAAGGCGCGGCGGTTGCCGGAGGGATCATGGCCTTCCCGCTGCTGGTACGGGCCCTGCGGCTATCGCTTGAAGCGGTGGATGTGAAACTCGAGGCCGCGGCCAGCACCCTAGGCGCCAATCGCTGGCGGGTGTTCTTCACCATTACCCTGCCTCTGGCATTTCCCGGGCTTTTGACCGGTACGGTGCTGGCCTTCGCTCGGGCGCTGTCCGAATTCGGCGCGACCATCACCTTTGCCTCGAACATTCCCGGCGAGACCCGCACCCTGCCTCTGGCGCTCTATACACTGATTCAATCTCCGGGCAAGGAAGACGCAGCAGCGCGCCTGTGCGCCATCGCCATCGTGATCGCCATGCTGTCACTGCTGACCTCGGAATGGCTGGCGCGCAAGGCCAAGCAACGCCTGCGAGAACGCGATGGTTGAAGATACCCACGACCCCTCGACCTTCTCTCAGTCCGATGCTGAAGACGACGGCCATTCTGCGTTTTCGATGGGGCTTAGCGTCGCGGTCGAAAAGCGCCTGGGGGATTTCACGCTCAAGACCTCTCTTGAAGTTCCCGCTACCGGGGTCACCGCTCTATTCGGCGCCTCGGGCAGCGGCAAGACCAGCCTGCTGCGCCTGATCGCTGGGCTCGATACGCCGGACAGTGGCGTCATTCGTATCGGTGAGCAAACCCTCGTGGATACCCGTCAAGGCATCGCGATGCCACCGCATCGGCGCCGACTGGGCGTCGTCTTTCAGGAAGCGCGTCTATTTCCTCACTACAAGGTGAAGGGCAATCTTACTTACGGCATGCGCTCGAGCGCCCGATCCCGCTTCGATACCATCGTGGATCTGCTGGGCATAAAGCCTTTGCTCAATCGCTTTCCCGCCACCCTCTCTGGCGGCGAGGCCCGGCGAGTGGCCATCGGCCGGGCGCTGCTGACCGATCCGCACCTATTGTTGATGGACGAGCCCCTGACCGGCCTCGATGGGCCTCGCAAGCAGGAACTACTGCGCTATATTGCCCGCCTGGCCAGGGATATAGACATTCCCATCGTCTATGTCAGCCACGACCCGGACGAATTGATCGCCATCGCCGATCATCTGGTGCTGCTCGATCAGGGCCGCCTGCTCGCCCATGGTCGCTTGGAGGAGTTGCTGCTGCGCTTCGATCTCACCGAATACCTGGGCGGATTCGATGCTGCCTCAGTCGTCACCGCCACCGTCGACGATCACGATCATCATTACGCTTTGACCCAGCTGCGTCTGGAGGACGGTCAGTGCCTGACCATTCCCATCGTCGACGCCCCCCTTGGCACCGCACTGCGCCTGCGTATTCCGGTACGCGACGTGGCCCTGGCCCTGTCAACATCCGAGCTGGTCAGCTACCGCAACCAGCTCAGCGCCAGCGTGGAACAGATCGGTCTGGTGGCCGGCAACAAGACCTCCGTCGAACTGCGCCTGAGGATTGGCAAGCAGATACTGCGCGCGCGCCTGACCCGCAAGTCCTTCGATGAATTGAAGATAAAAGAAGGCATGCCGATCGTGGCGCTGATACGCAGCGTGGCCTTTGATACGCGATGAGAGGCGATGGCTATTCAGCATTAAGAAGATTACCGATAGCGGTCTTCTTTGTTCTACGCTAGGTCTTGAGTAATCGCAGATTCATCTGCATGTAATGTATTCCCACACGTCAAGGAGGACTTCCCCATGGATCTCAATATCCAAGGACGCAAGGCGCTGGTGACCGGCGCCGACTCAGGAATAGGTTTCGCGACGGTTCGGCAACTGCTGGCCGAGGGCGTAATCGTAGTGATGTCGGATCTGGATCAAGACGTTCTCGACGCCGCGGCAGCCAAGCTGGATGCCAAGGAGGGCCAGCTACATGCCTTCGCCGCGGATGTCTCGGACACCTCTTCGGTTCAGGCGCTCAAGAAGCATGTCGCCGAGGCCGTCGGCGAGATCGACATCCTGGTGCAAGGGGCGGGTATTCACGGCCCGGACGGGCTTTTTCACGAGATCGATGAAGCCGGGTGGCAACGGACCCTGGACGTCAATCTGATGGGGCCAATGCGGGTACTGCAGGCGTTTTTGTCGGATCTGCGCAGCGGCGGCTGGGGGCGACTGGTCTTCATCTCCTCGGAAGACGCGGTTCAACCCTACGACGATGAGCTTCCCTACTGCGCTGCCAAGGCTGGGCTTCTGTCCGTGGCGCGAGGCTGTCTCGTAGCTACGCCAAGGAAGGATTGCTGGTGAACACGGTATCACCGGCCTTCATCGCCACACCCATGACCGATGAGATGATGGACAAGCTGGCCGATCAGCGCTCGATCAGCCGGGACGAGGCGATTCAATCCTTCCTGAAGGAGGAACGTCCCTTCATGGAACTGGGCCGGCGCGGCGAGCCGGAGGAAGTGGCGGCGGTCATTACCTTTTTGTGCTCGGATAAAGCCAGTTTCGTCAACGGCGCCAACTACCGGGTTGATTCTGGTGCGGTTGCCACGATCTAGGAGAGTGCGCGACACCTCAAACATAAAAGGCAGGCGGTCAAGAGGCTGTCGCGCTTTTCCGGCTAAGCTTTCCTGGCTCGGTTTGCATGAGCCTGCATATTGCGGCGCAAATGAAAATGACCATAGATCAAGACACTGACGATGGCTGCATAGGTGCACCATACCGAGGTAAAGGCGTACTGCTTGAAATAGATCACCACCAGCAGTCCCAGAAGATTGGCCACGCCGAAGCCAACGATATAACGATAGCCGGAGAAGAACAGGGCGCCGCAGGTAGCAATTATATACAACACGGCGATCAGCCGATGCCGCGTGGCCGGATTGTGATACACCACGCTGTGTTCACGCACGTATATATCGGTGCTGTAATTCAACAGTGCCCACAGCTGGTAAAGGGTCAGTCCACCGCCTATCAGCAGAAACGGCACGATCAGACGCTGCCGATGGCGACCGGGCTCGAGCAGCCATACGCTCAAGGGAATAAGCAGGGGCAACAAGCCTTGCGCATAGAGCATGTAGGCAAACCCCCACCCTTGCAGGCTTCCTATCGGCACGTCACCCGTCAAGCCAAGCCAGACCATCCCTTCATTGAACTGATGCCAGGCAAAAAGCAGCGGTAGGCTCGCGAACAGCCATTCGCTTCGATGCTGAGTTCGCGCAAGGGTTGCCATCCCCACGACCGCGATGATCGCGCTGCTGGCAAAGCTTGCATTGGCGGAAAAACACATGGCGCACGCCTCGGTCTAAACAAAGACAGGATAAAAGATAGCCGATTCCTTACATGCCTGGCTGCCAGAATCGCTCAGGTGCTAGCTTCGACGGACAAGGTTTGTTCGCTGCGCTTGATCATGGCGTAGCCAAAGCCCGTTACAAGGGAGCCGATCGCGATGGCGGCCAGATACAGTAGCGCCGGCGAGATGGCATTGGGAATCAGCAAGACGAAGATCCCACCGTGAGGCGCCATCAGCTTGGCGCCGAACAGCATCGACAGCGCCCCGGTAATCGCCCCGCCGATCATGGCAACAGGAATCACCCGCAACGGGTCCTTTGCCGCGAAGGGAATCGCGCCTTCACTGATGAAACAGAGGCCCAGCACGAAGGAGGCCTTGCCCGCCTCCCGCTCGGCTTGGGCGAACTTGCTGCGGGCAACGAAGGTGGCAATGCCCATGCCGATGGCGGGCACCATGCCGGCGGCCATGATCGCCGCCATCGGCGCATAGGTTTCCGAGGCAAGCAAGCCGACGCCAAAGGTGTAGGCGGCCTTGTTGACAGGGCCACCCATGTCGAAGCACATCATGGCGCCGAGCAGGATACCCAGCAGCACCGCGTTGGTCGAGCCCATGGTTTCGAGAAAATGAGTCAGACCGGCAAGTATCGCCGCGACCGGCTCGCCGATCAGATAGATCATGACGAGACCTGTCACCAGACTCGCCACCAGCGGAATGATCAAAATCGGCTTGAGGGATTCCACACTCGACGGCAGCTTGACGTAGCGAATGACCGCCTTGGCCACGTAGCCTGCCAGAAAGCCCGCGATGATGCCGCCAATGAAGCCTGAGCCGATGTCCGCCGCCAGCCAGCCGCCGATCATACCCGGGGCGATGCCCGGCCGGTCCGCAATGGAATAGGCGATATAGCCTGCCAACACCGGAATCATCAGCTGGAAAGCACTATCGCCGCCGATCTTCATCAATGCCGCGGCCAGCGTGCCTTCTTCCTTGAAGGCCTCGATGCCGAACACGAAAGAGAGCGCGATCAAAAGACCGCCCGCCACCACCATGGGCAGCATGAAGGAGACCCCGGTCAGCAGGTGCTTGTAAACGCCCTTTTCCTTGACGCTTTTCTTGCGTTCGCGGTCATCGCCTGAATTTGATGCTTGATCTTCTACTTCGGCCCCGGCCAGCGCCTCTTCGACGGTTTGCTGAGGTTTCTTGAGAGCGGTGCCGGTAGAGGTACGCCATATGGGTTTGCCCGCAAAACGAGTCGGATCGACTTCGATGTCGCAGGCCAGAATGACCAGGTCCGCGGCGCGTATCTCCTCCTCGGTCAGCGCATCCTGAGCTCCCACGGAGCCTTGGGTCTCGACCCGCATATTGTGTCCCAGCCGGCGACCGCTTTCCGCCAGCGCCTCGGCGGCCATGAAAGTATGCGCTACCCCGGTGGGACACGCGGTCACCGCAACGATATTCTTGGTCGTTGACCCCGACGCGGCTTCGGGCGTCTGTAAAGCGCCTGGCGCATGTCCGGGCGCATGTTCGGACGCCGATACAGAGCCTGGCGCATGTCCGGGCGCCGATACAGAGCTTGGCGCATGTTCAGGCGCGGCCTCGGGCGCTTAGAAAGCGGCGCCCTATAAATAGCCGCATCCCGACTGGCCCGCTCGAGAAAGCCCGCCGGGTCCGGCAGCGCCTGGTCGATCGCCGCCTGAAACAGCCGCTTGCCTTCGAAACGCTGCGGCTCCGGAACATGATCCGCCGCGACGACGATCAGCTCCGCGGCCTCGATGGCATCCTGGCTTGCCGGGGTCAAAGGTTCGAGCTCGCCGTGCATTTCCACCGTGACTTTCCAGTCGCGGCGTTTTGCCGCCTGTTCCAGGCGCCGAGCAGCCAGGAAGGTCGTCGCCATACCGCTCGGGCAGGCGGTAACGAGGATTACATTCATGCAAATGCTCCTTTTGCATTGGCGTTACCCTCTTCCAGACAACGCACATGGGTCTGAGATTGAAGTCGATCGAAATCCTCGGCGCGAGGATCGCCGACCCCGACATGACGCACGGCGTCCGCGGAGAGCGCCGTGGACAGACGCAGCGTCTCCTCTGCGGGCAGATCGATAAGCACGCCGTGCAACATGGCGGCAAGCAGGGTGTCTCCTGCGCAGACGGTGCTGACCACGTTCACCCTGGGCGGCGTGGCAAGCCATGCACCGCGCCGGCTGACCCATAGCACGCCATCGCTGCCGGCGGAGATCAGGGCCTCTTCGATGCCCGTATCAAAGAGTCGTTTGGCGGCCTTCAAACGTGCAGATTCACTTTTCAGTGTCGCGCCTGCCCAGGCCGCAAGCTCCTGTTCGTTGGGCTTGACCGCGCTGGGCTTGCACGCTTTGGGCAGGAGGTCGATGGCGGCAGTCAGCGCTGGGCCGCTGGTATCGACCCAGACAGGCAATCCCTGCTCACGCAGCCGACTAATCAGGCTCGCCAGATCCCTTGGTTCGATGCCTGGCGGCAAACTGCCCGCAATCACCACCGCGTCCGGGCGGCGCATCGAATCTCTGGCGCTGACATCGAGATCGTCGAGCAACTGCTGCCATGCTTCCTGGTTTACGTTCGCCCCCGGCCCATTGATGTCGGTGACCCGCCCGCCCCGTTCGGAAATCTTGGCATTGATACGGGTCTGACCCGGCACTCGCAGGAAGGCATCCTTCACCCCGAGATCGGTGAAGGCACGCACAAACGGCGCGTCGTTGTCGGCGCCGAGAAATCCCGACACCGTCACCTCATGGCCCAGGGCTACCAGCACCCGAGCCACGTTGACGCCCTTGCCCGCGGCATCCAGACGGGTGGACTCGGTGCGATTGACCTCCCCCAGGGCAAGGGTTTCCAGGCCAACTGCCAAATCCAGGGCCGGGTTGAGACTCAGCGTGAGGATTCTGGCCATTACAGCGCCTCCAGGGCTTCGCGCACCGCGTCGCTGGTGGACTGAGTCAGAGCCAGTTCGGCTTGCCGTTGTGCTCGCTCGAAAGTCAGCTCTCGCAGCCGCGCCTTGACCAGGGGCACCTGGCGCATGGATACCGACAGCTCATCGACGCCTAGACCCACCAGCACCGGCACCGCCTGAGGGTCGCTGCCCAACTCACCGCACACCCCTACCCATTTACCTTTGGCATGAGCCGCCTCGACGGTCATCTGGATCAACCTCAGCACCGCCGGATGCAGCGCATCGGATTGAGAGGAAAGCGTTGAATGGCCACGATCGATGGCCAGGGTGTACTGGGTCAAGTCGTTGGTACCTATGGAGAAAAAGTCGACCTCTTCCGCCAGGGCTGGCGCCAGCAGCGCGCAGGAAGGAATCTCGACCATCACGCCCACCTGCACATCCGACGCCTGAATTTCCTGCTGCAGGCGCTCGACGATGGCTCGGCCAGCACGGAACTCCGCAATATCCTTGACCATGGGGAACATGATTCGAAGCGGCCTGTTTCCCGCAGCGACAAGCAGCGCGCGAAGCTGGGTTTCGAGAATCTCCGGACGGGTCAGCGCCAGGCGTATGCCGCGCAGGCCAAGAAAGGGATTGTCTTCCTGAGGCAGCGGCCAATAGGGCAAGGGCTTGTCTCCCCCCACATCCAGGGTGCGCGCCACCAAAGGGCGGCCATCAAGAGCATCGAACGCCTGGCGGTATTCATCGACCTGGGTATCCAGATCCGGCGCGTCGGGATGGGCCATGAAGACGAATTCCGTACGCAGCAGGCCAATGCCTGCGGCACCGTATTCGACCGCGTCCGCGGTATGAGCCGTGTTGCCCAGATTGGCAGCGATCTCGACCCGGCGGCCATCCTGGGTGCGCCCTTCGTCGAAACGCGCACTATAGGCCTTGCGCTCCAGTGCCTCCTGCTCTTTCAAACGCAGCAGGGCGCGATCACGGCGATCCTTGGTCGGTGCAGGGATCACCCGACCACGCTCGCCGTCGAGGATCAGCTCGCTGCCGTTTTCCAGGGTCATGATGCGCGGCCCGGCCCCCACCACGGCAGCAATGCCCAGGGCGCGGGCAAGAATGGCGCTGTGAGAAGTCGCGCCACCGCGGGCGGTAAGCAGACCGCGTACCTTGGCAGTGTCCAATCTTGCCACGTCAGAAGGACCGACATCTTCGGTGACCAGGATATAGGGCTCGTCCGGCGGCCTGGGCATCGAGACGCCGCATAAAAGCCCGAGCACGCGCCGACCCACGTCACGCAGATCCGCGGCCCGCTCCGCCAACAATCGATCCGCCAGCATTTCCTGGGCTCCGGCGGCGGCATCGATGCTTTGCCACCAGGCCGCCTCTGCGGAGAGTCCGTCGTCGATGCCTTCATGGGCCGCCTCGCGCAGCTCCGGGTCGTCGAGCATTTCTTCATGCATCGAGAGGATTTCCGCTACCTCGGCGCCTTCCGCCTGGCGTATGAGCGTTTCGAGCTGATCATTTGCTTCCTTCAATGCGTGATCCAGACGCTCCTTTTGCTTGTCGCCGCTTCCCGCACGAGGGCCTGCCAGATCCTGCGCACGTTCGGAATACTCAAAGCGCGGCAGGCGCATCACGAAAGCAGGCGCGATCGCCAGTCCCGGCGCCGCGGCGACCCCGACATGGGAGGCATCCGCCGCCAGCGATTCGAGCTCGACCGGCGTCTCATCGGAAACGCCAATATCCTGTCGTTCTTCGATGGCTACGACCTTTTCGCCAAGACCTTCGCGAACCGCTTCGGCCACCGCCGCGAGTGCCTTCGACGCGCCCTCGCCTTGCGCGGAAAACACCAGGGTCTGACCGCGTCGCGCCCCCAGGCCTAGGACCTTGGTCAGACTCGCCGCGGACACGGTTTCGACGCTGCCTTCAAGCAGACGTACCTTGATCGGCACGGGTTGCTCCCGAACGATCTGGACCAGCTGCTTGGCTGGCCGGGCGTGAAGGCCGTGGGCGTTGAGCACCCGCACGCGTTCGGTCTCGGCGCCGGCATGCTCGCCCGCCAGACGCGCCAACACCGTGGCTGCATCCGCATCCGCCAGGGCTTCCCCTTCACCGGCGTCAAGCAGAGACGCCAGTCGCTCCAGCAGGCCCAGGTGGGCATCACCCTGGGTAGCCAGACAGAACACGCCGTTGAGCGCACCTTCCTGGCCGACAATCCTGGATTCCGGCGTGGCCAGGGACAATGCAGGCGTCGTGACGCCTTGGGCGCTGCTGACGAGCCACAGGCCCTGCCCCAGGGCGACAGGCTCCTGTTGAACGATGGCGGCGACGAAATCGGTGTTCACGCAGTCCGCCTGACGCAGCCGGGCGGCCCCGGCAAGGGCCAGCTCGAAACGATCCCTGGCGGGAAAACCAAGGCACAGCGTCTCGATATCAAGACGCGCCACCACCGGCGCCTTGGATAGCGCGGCAATGATCTCGTCACGACTGTCGGCCCTGGCCAGTCGCTCGGCAACCCCTTCGCGATCCAGTACATGGGTCAGGGCTCGCAGGATGTCGAGATGCTCGTCGCTTTGGGCAGCGATGGTCACCAGCACATGCACGCGATTGCCGTCGTGCCACTGTACGCCCTTAGGAAACTGCAGCACCCGGACCCCGGTTGCCAACACCTGATCCCGACTCTCCGGCGTGCCGTGGGGGATGGCGATGGCGTTGCCCAGGTAGGTCGAAGACTGCGACTCGCGCTCATACAGACCCTGGCGATATTCCGGGGTGGCCCGCCCCGCCTCGACCAGGGCGTCGGCGGCTTGATCCAGCGCGTCCCGCCAATCCTCTGCCTGACAGTCGAGCAGCACATCATCCTGATGCAGTGTGAGCATTTAACCTCCTGAGCCTGTCCGAAATAGCTTTTTTCATGCTGGGGCTGTCTTGTTTCACGGTGCTGAATCGTGTCACTTTGAATGATAATCATGCTGAAATCATCCTGGTGATTAATCAAGTGGGAATGTCTGCAAATGTTGCATCCTGGCTTTTTCAGAATAGTGTCCAAACCAAGGAGCCAAGATGACTCTCGCTGACATTGCGCGTCTCGCTGGGGTCTCGCGCACCACCGCAAGCTATGTGGTCAATGGCAAGGCCCAGGCGCACCGCATCAGTCATGACACGGTAGAGAAGGTACTGGCGGTGGTTGAGCAGTATCAGTACCGGGTCGATGCCCAGGCCGCCGCCCTGCGCCGAGGTCAAAGTCGTATGCTAGGGCTGATCGTGCCGGATCTCGAGAATGCGAGCTACGCGCGGCTAGCCAAGCATCTTGAACGCGGCGCCCGGGAACAGGGCTTCCAACTGTTGATTGCCGGTTCCGACGATGATCCCGAAACGGAGCGTGAACTGGCACTGGCGCTGCGGGGCCAGCGCTGCCAGATCTTGATCGTTGCCAGCAGCTTGATGCCGAATGATGGTTTCTATCGAGATCTCATGGCAGATGGCCTGCCGGTGATCGCCGTGGATCGCATGCTGGACCCTGGGCATTTTGCCTGCATCGTCAGCCACGATATCGATGCCGCCGAAACGCTGACCCGTTCGCTGATGACGCCCGACGTTCGGCGCCTCGCCTGGTTCGATGCGGTGGAGGGGCTTTCGATCACGCGAAAGCGCCGCCAGGGTTTCTATCAGGCCCTGTCCGGCACCGGCGCCACTCCGCTGATATTCACCGCAAGGCGCTACGCACGCGGCGAGGGCGCTCGATTGATGCATCGGCTGCTCGATGAGCAGGGCCTGCCGGATGCCCTGATCACCGCCTCCTATACCCTGCTCGATGGTGTTTTCGATGTACTGCTGAAAAACGCTGGCCTGCCCGACACACTGCGCCTGGCCACCTTTGGCGATGATCGTCTGCTCGACTTCCTTCCTCAGCGAGTCAATTCCCTGCCTCAGGATCATGCCCGTATCGCGGAGTTGACGTTGAACCGGGCGCTGGCAGCGGCTCGGGGCGAGTATCGCCCTGGCTGCGAGTTCGTCGAGCGTTCGCTGCGCCGACGCAGCACCTCGGCTTGAGGCGTCAACCCCGGGCACGCTGGCAAAAATGCCCGGTAATGCCGACACTGGGCTGCGATAGGTGTTCACGCATGTTTCAGGAGGTTTGAATGTCGGAACTGCCCTTTGCCAATCGTCGCGCCGCGGGCCGGGCGCTTGCCAGACGGCTTCTTGCGTATGCCATCGATGAAACACTCATATTGGGACTGCCCCGGGGCGGGGTACCGGTAGCGGCGGAGATCGCCCGGGAATTGAAGGCAAGTCTTGATGTCATGGTGGTGCGCAAGCTGGGTGTGCCGGGCCATGAGGAATTTGCCATGGGGGCCATCGCCAGCGGCGATGTGACGGTGCTCGATGACTCACTGGTCGAACGGCTGCGTATCAACGAGCAGCGCCTGCAGACAGTGATCGACAGAGAGCGTCGCGAACTCACTCGACGCGAAACGGCCTATCGGGGTAAGCGACCCTATCCGGATCTGAACGAACGCCAGATCATTGTCGTTGACGATGGCATTGCCACCGGTGCCAGCATGCGGGCGGCAATCCGGGCCATTCGCCGACTGGGGGCAAAACATCTGATCCTGGCGGTGCCGGTCGCGCCGAACGAGACCCTCGAAGCGCTGGCCGAGGAAGTCGATGACATCGTTTGTGTCGCCACCCCGGAGAATTTTCGTGCCGTGGGGCAATGGTATGTCGATTTCAGTCAAACGACGGACGAGGAAGTCCGGGCCTGTCTAAAAAGCCCTGCGTAGAATCATGTTTCTTCGAAACAAAAGCCGCATGGTCAGCGACCTGCTACAGAGGGTATGCTGAAACCTTCCCATCACCGGCCAACTACCCTGCATGGATGAGCGTGTTTCCCGTCAGCTTCCGGATGTCCTGGTCGGTCCGATCCTGCGCCGTATCGAGCGCCAGCGTCTCGTACTCTGGCTGGTAACGACACGCCCCTTATCGCTGCGTCTGACACTGCATTCCGCCAACGCAGACAGTTTCTCCGTCGTTCTGGAAGAAAAGCATTGCCGCTGTCTGCCATTAGGGCGAAATGCCTACGCCTGTCTGATCGATGTCGCCCTGGACGCGCCGCTGCCTGAGGACGTCATGATCGGCTACGACTTGCATATCGTTCATTCCAATGGCGAAGAAACAGGCATTGCCGACTGGGCGCCGCATCTTCTTTATGGCGATGAGCGTCATCCGAGCTTCGTGATCAAGTCGCGCCTGGACGGCATTCTCCACGGCTCCTGTCGTAAGCCCCACTACGGCTCGCGTGACGGTCTGGCCCGGGCGGATGCCTGGCTCGCCGAACATCATGATCATGCCGAAAAGCGCCCTGCACTGCTGCTGCTGACCGGCGATCAGATCTACGCAGACGATGTCGCCGGCCCCATGCTCGCCGCCATTCACGAGTTGATCGAGCGCCTGGGGCTTTGGGGTGAGCGCCTCGAAGGCGCGGTGGTGGATGACAGCGATGCGCTTTATGCCGCCGAAGATACCTATTATCGCCGGGAATACCTGCTGCCTCAGTTCGAATCCACGGAAGCACTGCGAGAGCGCTTTTTCGGCGGCGTGGAAAAGCCCGTGTTTACCACGGATAGCGCCGCCAACCACCTGATCACCCTGAGTGAAGTCCTGGCCATGTACCTGCTGGTGTGGTCCCCGGTGCCCTGGGGGCTGATTTCACGCGCCGAGCCTTCCCTGGATGACGAGTACCGGGAGCGCTTTGCCAAAGAACGCGAGGTGATCGATGAGTTCGTCGCCGAGTTACCGGCGGTGGCGCGGCTATTTGCGCAAGTGCCGACGTTGATGATCTTCGACGATCACGATGTCACCGACGACTGGAACCTGACCGCCGCCTGGGAAGAGACCGCCTACGGGCATTCGTTTTCCCGTCGCATCGTAGGCAATGCTCTGGTTGCCTATCTGCTTTGCCAGGGCTGGGGCAACGCCCCTGAACGCTTGAAAGCACCCATCGATCAGTTGCAGCACTTTCTCGAGGCCTTTGACGCGCACGGTTATCTGCCGAGCAAACAGCAGGACGATTTGATTACCGAGCTTTTGCGTTTCGAAGGCTGGGGATTCTGCCTGCCCGGTCCGCCCAAGCTGGTGGCCTTGGATATCCGCACCCGGCGCTGGCGCAGCGAGCGCAAGCGTCATCGCCCCTCGGGGCTGATGGACTGGGAGGCATTGACGGAATTGCAGCAGGAAATGCTGGACGAGCCCTCGATCATCATCGTGTCGCCATCTCCGATGTTCGGGGTCAAGCTGATCGAAGGCGTTCAGCGTCTGTTCACCTGGGCCGGCAAACCCTTGTTAGTCGATGCGGAAAACTGGATGGCGCATCGTGGCGCGGCCCAGGTCATGCTCAATATCTTTCGACACACTCGCACGCCGCGCAACTACGTCATTCTTTCCGGGGACGTACACTACTCCTTCGTCTACGACGTGCGCATCCGTCATCGCGATGCAGGGCCGCACATCTGGCAGATCACCAGCAGCGGTATCAAGAATGGGTTTCCCGACACGCTGCTGGACTGGTTCGATCGTCTCAACCGCTGGCTCTATGCCCCCTGGTCGCCGCTCAACTGGTTCACCAAGCGCCGGCGCATGGAGGTACGCCCCTTCATTCCGGATCGGGCCAAGGCCGGCGAGCGGCTATGGAACGGCTCCGGCATCGGCCTCGTGCGCCTGGATGAACAGGGCCGCCCGTCAGAAATCAACGAGCTCGGGGTCAACGGCGTCACGGTGCGCTTTCATCCCAAGCGGGACTGAGCGCGCAACGCCCCTGACGCTCGGATCAAGACACTGTCTTCTCCCCCGTGGGACGCAGCATCAGCACGCTCAAGGGCGGCAGACGCAAGGCAAGACTCGCGGACTGGCCGTGCAGGGATTCGTCCCGGGTGGTGAGCTCCCCCAGGTTGCCCCGATTGGCGCCACCATAATGCTCGGCATCGCTGTTGAAGCTTTCCTCCCAGCGCCCTGGTAGCGGTACGCCCAGACGATAATCGTCATGGGCCACCGGTGTCATGTTGGCCACCACCAATAACGGCTCCCCGGCCGCGCTCCAGCGCAGCCAGGCAAAGACGCTGTTGCTGGAATCATCTCCCACCACCCAGCTGAAACCAGAAGGCTCCGTGTCTCGCTCATGCAGGGCCGGCAGGTCCGTATACAGCCGGTTGAGGTCACGCACCAGGCGCTGAATGCCTTCGTGGCGCGGCTCACCGAGCAGCGACCAGTCGAGCTCCCGGTCATGACTCCACTCTCGCCACTGGGCGAACTCGCAACCCATGAACAGAAGCTTCTTGCCGGGCTGGGTCCACATGAGGGCAAGATAGGCCCGCAGGTTGGCGAAGCGCTGCCAGTCGTCCCCAGGCATCTTGTTGATCAGCGAGCCCTTGCCATGCACCACCTCATCATGGGAGATGGGCAGCACATAACGCTCGGAGAAGGCATAGACCAGCGGAAAGGTCATTTCATTGTGGGCATAGCTGCGATAGAGCGGATCATTGGCCATGTAGCTCAGGGTGTCGTGCATCCAGCCCATGTTCCACTTGTAGGCAAAGCCGAGTCCGCCTTCTTCCGTGGGCTGAGTCACCCCGGGCCAGGCGGTGGACTCCTCGGCGATGACTGCCGCCCCCGGCACTTCCTCGTTGATTACCGCATTGAGGTGTCGCAGGAAATCGATCGCTTCCAGGTTTTCACGGCCGCCATGGCGGTTGGGAATCCATTCGCCGTCCTTGCGGGAATAGTCCCGGTACAGCATCGAGGCCACCGCATCCACCCGCAGCGCATCTACGTGGAAGTGCTTCACCCAATGAAGGGCCGAGGCCAGCATGAAGCCATGCACCTCCCGCCGCCCCAGATTGAAGATGTAGGTGTTCCAATCCTGGTGAAAACCCTCGAAGGGATGCTCGTACTCGTACAGCGCCGTGCCATCGAAGCGGGCCAGGCCATGGGGGTCCGTGGGGAAATGCGCCGGCACCCAGTCCAGAATCACACCGAGTTCCGCCGCATGGCAGGCATCGACGAAATAAGCGAAATCCTGGGGGCTACCGAAGCGACCGCTAGGGGCGAACTGCCCCAACGGCTGATAGCCCCAGGAGCCGCCAAAAGGGTGTTCCATGATCGGCAGCAGCTCGAGATGAGTAAACCCCATCTCCTTGACATAGGGGATCAGATGCTCGGCAAGATCTCGCCAGCTGTAAAGCTCGCCCTCATCGCCGCCGTGCTTGCGCCAGGAGGCGGCGTGCACCTCGTAGATGGCCATGGGCCTGTCCGGCGCCTGATGCTCGCCGCGTTTTTCGAGCCAGGCATCATCCTGCCAGGTGAAGGGTGTGGTATCCGCCACCACGGAAGCGGTGTCCGGCGGCATCCGGGTCGCCAGGGCCACCGGATCGGCCTTCAGCGTCAGCGCGCCCTGGGCGTCGATCATCTCGTATTTGTAGGCTTCCCCGGGTCCGAGGCGCGGCAGGAAAAGCTCCCATACGCCAGCCGGGTGGCGCAGGCGCATCGGATGACGCCGGCCGTCCCAACCATTGAACTCCCCGACCACGGACACCCGGTGGGCGTTGGGTGCCCATACCGCGAAACGCACGCCCTTCACCTCGTCGATGGTCATGGGCTGGGCGCCCAGGCAGTGGCCCAAATTGCGATGATTGCCCTCGCCGATCAGGTACAGATCCATTTCGCCCAGCAGCAGGCCGAAGGCGTAAGGGTCTTCCGTTTCCTGTTCACTCCCTTGGGGCCAGCGGATACGCAGCTTGTAAGGGGCGCCGTGGGGTAGCCGTGCGGCAAACAGTCCCGGAATCTGTATAGGTGTGAGGCAGCAGCGAAACTCATCGCTATCCCGATCCAGCACGTCCACCCCCAGGGCGCCGGGCAGATAGACCCGCAGCAGCGGGCCATCCAAGTCATTCTCTGCACCCTCTTGCAGGCCCAGTACCGCAAAGGGATCCGCATGGGTGCCCCGGGCCAAGGCTTCTGCGTCATCCGCGGGCAGCTTCAGCCGCTCGTCTCTTGTATGCTGGGCGTATTCGACGGGTTGATTACTCATTCGCTTCTCCCATCCATTGATCGGCGATAGTCATCAGCCGCGCAGCGGCACGCTGAGCCAGGTTGGACGATTGGCGGCTTCATAGGCAAGCTCGTAGACCGTCTTTTCCAGCAGGAACAAATCCAGCGCTGCCTTGGCCTGTTCATCGCTTTGCAGGCGATGGGGCAGATCCTCCGTGGCATGACGATAGCCTTCGAGGAAAAGACGCCGACATTCATCCAGAATCTGCTCCGAAAGGGAGCGGGCGTCACTGCCGTCGCTCTCACCATCCAAGCCAATCTGTCCTTCCTCAAGTTTCACACCGGCGTAGTCGAAGGAACGCAGCATACCCGCCACGTCTTTAAAAGGGCTATCCTTGGCTCGGCGTTCTTCAAGTGTCCGGGCAGGCTCACCCTCGAAATCGATGATGAAGGCGTCCCCGTTGGCCACCAGCACCTGGCCCAGATGCAGGTCGCCGTGGTTGCGTATCAACAGGCTGCCCTTGGCTTGCTGGGCCAGAGGTGCGATGGCAGCCAGCAAATGATCACGGCTTTCAAGAATTCGGTCGATCATGCGCTGCTCGGCTTCTGCGGCCTCGCTTCTATGGCGTGCCAGCAGCTCGAGGGCGTTCTCGACCTGTTGATGTATGCGCCGAATCCAGTTCGTCACCTGCGCTTCATCTGCAACCTCGGGGCTGAAATCCGCATTCTGGGTAGAGACAGCCAGCGCCTGATGCAGCTCGCCTAGACGCTGGCCCAGGATCGCGGCAAAGGCCTCGAGTTCACCCCGAGGGCCAAAGCCCTCTTCCATGGCCTGATTTTCCTCGCCCGCATCCCGCAGGCACGCTCAAGGGTCGTGCGAGTCCAGGACCAGGCGTCTCCCTGATTGTTGATGTAGCCTTGCAGCAGCATCAGGGTCTGGGAGCCTTCCTCGTCGAAGCGCGCCACTTCACCGTACAGCGGCGCCATGTTGGCAAAGCCCTGCTCGCTCAGATAACGGCCCATTTCCGCTTCCGGATGCAGGCCGCTCTCGACCCGGCGCAGCACCTTGAGCACGACCTGGTAGTTGACGATGATGGAGCTGTTGGACTGCTCCACCCCTTGCTGTACCACTTCGGGCTGCTCCGGCAGCTCGAGTTCGTTCATCAGGGAGGTGGGCAAGAAACGTATTTCACCCGCAGCGCTTGGCAAGGTGGCGGCGTTGCGTATGGCCTCCACTACCGCCAGGGCAAACTCGTCCCGGGTGATGGCGTCCGTGAGCAGGCCGACCTGATTGGCGCGACGCACCCGGGCCAGGGCCAGCTGGCGGGGAAGCGCCCGGTCCTGCTCCTCTTCGCCGAGAAACGCAAACGGCAGCTGATAGCGTTCCACCCCTTGAGCGTGGCGCACTTCGATTTCACTGAGCAGCCCGACCCGCCCGGAGTTCGTAAGCGGCGTGGCGTACAGCAGCGTAACCTGTTCGATGCGCTGCTGCTTGGCGGCAAACCAGCGCCGCTTGGGCAGGTAGCTTGGCAGTATCTCGTTTTCGAGCAGTTTGCGCGGCGTGCCCTCGAGAATCTCTTCAAGCTTGCGCTTGACGATCAGGGTGGCGTAGTCCGGCATCGGCTCCGGGACCGGCACGTGCCATTCCGGCATGGCGGTCTCTGGGGCTAGATAGAACCAGTAGAAGCCGTAGGGCGGCAGCGTCAGTAGATAAGGCAGCTTGCCCACTGGCGGGAAGGCGCTGCCGCCGACCATCTCCACCGGCACCTGTCCGGCAAAAGCGCTCATGTCCAGCTCCACTGCCTGGGCAGAGCGAGCCAGGTTGGCCACGCATAAAAGCACTTCCGTCGTGCCATCGTCCAGGGTCATCTCCCGCAGGTAGGCCAGCACATGACGATTGGCGGGATGCAGCGGGCGCATGCTGCCACGACTGAAGGCTCTGTGCTTGCTGCGCACGACCAACAGACGACGCATGCTGTTCAACAATGAATGAGGGTCCCGGGATTGGGCTTCCACGTTGATGGCCTGAAAGCCATACAGCGGGTCCATGATCGGCGGCAGCACGAGGCTTGCCGGGTCCGCTCGGGAAAAGCCGCCGCTGCGATCCATGGACCACTGCATGGGGGTGCGCACACCGTCACGATCGCCGAGATAGATGTTGTCCCCCATGCCGATCTCGTCGCCGTAATAGAGCACCGGGGTACCGGGCATGGACAGCAGCAGACTGTTGAGCAACTCGATACGGCGCCGGTCGCGCTCGAGCAGCGGCGCCAGACGCCGGCGAATGCCCAGGTTGATGCGGGCGCGCCGATCCGCGGCGTAGTGATTCCACAGGTAGTCCCGCTCCCTATCCGTGACCATCTCCAGGGTCAGCTCATCGTGGTTGCGCAGGAAGATCGCCCACTGACAGTTGGGCGGAATTTCCGGGGTCTGTCGCAGAATGTCCGTGATGGGAAAGCGGTCTTCCTGGGCAAGGGCCATGTACATGCGCGGCATCAGCGGGAAGTGGAAAGCCATGTGGCACTCGTCGCCGTCGCCGCCCTCATTACCGCCAAAGTAGGGCCGGGTGTCCTCGGGCCACTGATTGGCCTCCGCCAGCAGCATGCGATCCGGATAGCGCTCGTCCAGGGCCTGCCGGATCTTCTTGAGCACCACGTGGGTTTCCGGCAGGTTCTCGTTGTTGGTGCCTTCCCGCTCCACTAGATAGGGAATGGCGTCCAGGCGCAGTCCATCGACTCCCATGTCCAGCCAGTAGCTCATGACCTTGAGCACTTCCTCGAGCACCTTGGGGTTATCGAAGTTGAGATCCGGCTGATGGGAATAGAAACGGTGCCAGAAATAGGCCCCCGCCACCGGGTCCCAGGTCCAGTTGGAGGTTTCCGTGTCGAGGAAGATGATACGCGTGCCCTGATAAGCCTGATCCGTATCGGACCAGACATAGAAATCCCGCTCCGGTGAGCCCGGCGGCGCGTTACGGGCACGCTGGAACCATTCGTGCTGATCCGAGGTGTGATTGATGACAAGCTCGGTGATGACCCGAAGCCCGCGCTTATGGGCTTCGTCGATGAAACGCTGGGCATCTTCCAGGGTGCCGTAATCCGGGCTGACGTTGCAGTACTCGGCAATGTCATAGCCGTCGTCCCGTCGCGGGGACGGATAGAACGGCAGAATCCAGATCGTGTTGACGCCAAGGCCAACGATGTAGTCGAGCTTGTCGATCAGGCCCTGGAAATCACCGATACCGTCGTCGTTGGCATCGAAGAACGACTTGACGTGTACCTGGTAGATGACCGCGTCCTTGTACCACAGCGGATCATCCAGAAAATTGAGCGTATCGACGCTGTGGGTTTCGCTGCTAGCATCCATCATGTGCTGTATCTCCCTGCCAGTTCTGTTCCCTGCGAGCGGTTCTTGCGACTGCTGCAGCATCTAACCCAGCGGCTGAATGCGCCAGATGGCGAAGGGCAGATGCGCCGGATCGAGCCGCATCCACTGCTGTTTGCCTTGCCATGTAAAGCGCTGACCGGTCATCAGGTCCTCGATGCGAAGTGTTGCTTCGTCGGGCAAGCCCAGCTCCCACAAGGGGAGTTCGAAACGGCCCTCCTGAACGTCAAAGGGATCGAGGTTCACCGCGACCAGCACGAAATTACCCCGCTCTTCGTCGCGCTTGCCGAAATAAAGCAGCCGCTCGTTGTCGACCGGATAAAACGCTATTCCCAGATGGGTCTGGAGCGCCGGGTTCTCCCGGCGAATGCGGTTGAGTTGAGCGATCTCGTAGATGATATTGCCCGGCGCAGCATAGTCCCGTGGGCGTATCTCGTACTTCTCGGAATCAAGATACTCCTCCTTGCCCGGCACCGGTGCGCCTTCGCACAGCTCGAAGCCCGAGTACATGCCCCAGAGCCCGGAGCCCATGGTGGCCAGCGCCGCCCGAATCAGAAAGCCTGGCCGTCCGCACGACTGCAAAAAGTAGGGATTGATGTCCGGCGTATTGACGAAGAAGTTGGGCCGATAGCACTCCTTGAGCGGCGACTCGTTGAGCTCGGTGAGATACTGGGTAAGCTCGGCCTTGGTATGGCGCCAGGTGAAATAGGTATAGCTTTGCGTGAAGCCCACCTTGCCCAGACGCGCCATCATCGGTGGCCGCGTGAAGGCCTCGGCGAGGAACAGCACCCCAGGGTCGCGGCTTTTGATATCCGCGATCAGCCACTCCCAGAAGGGCAAGGGCTTGGTATGTGGGTTGTCGACCCGGAAGATGCGCACCCCTTCATCGACCCACAGCTGCACCAGGTCGCGCAGGGTCAGCCATAGCTCGGGAACCGCGTCTTCGGCGTAGAAATCGACGTTGACGATGTCCTGATACTTCTTCGGCGGGTTTTCCGCATAGCGAATCGAGCCGTCCGGTCGCCAGGAGAACCAGCCCGGATGCTCAGCAAGCCAGGGGTGATCCGGGGAGCATTGAATGGCGAAATCCAGGGCGATCTCGAGGCCATGACGCGCCGCTGCCTGCACCAGTTCGCGAAAATCCTCGCGGCTGCCAAGCTCCGGATGAATCGCCTCATGGCCCCCTTCATCACTTCCGATGGCGTAGGGGCTGCCCGGATCATCCGGGCCTGCTTCCAGGGTATTGTTGGGGCCCTTGCGATGGGCGCGTCCGATAGGATGGATGGGCGGAAAGTAGAGCACGTCGAAGCCCATGTCACGGATCATGGGCAGACGTTTTTGCACGTCGGCAAAGGTGCCGTGACGGCTGGGGTCCGCCGTTTCCGAGCGCGGAAAGAGCTCGTACCAGCTGGCAAAATTCGCGGGCCGCCGGTCCACGTCCAAGGGGTAAACGACGTCACTACGGCTGAGGTGTGCACGCGTGTCCGCCGCCGCCATCAGATGTGCAGTGGTAGAATCGAGAAGCACCTCCACTCGTTGGCTGTTCTGCTGCGCCTGCTCGAAACGCGCCAGCACTCCAGAAAGGTTCTCGCCCAGCTCGCCTTCGCTGCGCTGGGCTGCGCTTTCCACCAGGCGACGTCCTTCCTCGAGCTCGAGCTCGACGGGCACCCCGGCCTGGTGCTTCTTGGCAAGCTCATCCCGGTAGGTGGCATAAATGTCCCACCAGGCCTCGATGACGAACTGATGGCGTCCTACCTGGGTTGGTGTGAACTGGCCCTCCCAGACATCCAGCCCCAGGGGGCGGGCCAGCCTAAAGGGCGCTTCTCGGGTCACGCCTTGAGGATCGGTCCAGCTCACCTGGGCGGCCAGCACGTCGTGACCGTCGGCAAAAATGACCGCCGACAGGGGCACCGGGTCGTTCACCACGGTCTTGGGCGCGAAACGGCCGTCGTCGAGACTCGGCTTCACCGCCTCGATGGCAATTCGAGACGATCTTGCCGCCGCCTGCACATCGGCGTCTTTTACCTCAGTCTCATTTGTTTCGACGTCTGCTGTTTTCAGGCTCGCTGTTTTGGCGCCAGCGGCGTCCCCCGCTAACGAAGGACGAGATGAAAGACTCATCGCGACATGCTCCTTATGTCCTTTCGAGCAAATGAACGATCAAACACCGACCTATGAAAGCATTTGCCTAGAGTACCGGCGGTGACTGGGTTGCCCGCACCAGTTCAAGCATCACCAGGGAGTGCGCCGCCACCGGGTAGCCATCACCCACGTCGTAATGCTGATTCGCCACATCAAGGCCCTGCTGAGTATCCAGGCGACAGATCCAATTATCGCTGTCCGGCACCTCTGGCAAGACGAAGCTCTCCTGCTCATGATTGGCATTGAACAGCAACAGCAGGGTGACATCGACGCCGGCCCGGCGAATGCCTGAAGGGCGCGCACGACCATCGAGCAGAAGCCCAAGACTGCGCGCCTGGGGATCTTCCCAGCGTTCCACGCTCATCTCCTCGGCCTGGGGGGTGAGCCAGGTCACTTCTTTCAGCCCCAATTCCTCGCTGTAATCGCCGCTCAAGTAGCGGCGCGACGCAGGATGGGATAGCGCTCGCGCAACTCGATCAGTCGGCGCAGATACTCGATCATGGCGTGAGCATCGCCCGTCAGGTTCCAGTCCACCCAGCTGACCTCGTTGTCCTGGCAGTAGGCGTTGTTGTTGCCTTGCTGGGTACGCAGCAGCTCGTCTCCGGCCAGCAGCATGGGCGTGCCCTGGGCAAACAGCGTGGTAGCGAGGAAGTTGCGGATCTGGCGCAGGCGCAGATCGCGAATCTCGGGATTCTCCGTCGGCCCCTCTTCACCATGATTCCAGGAACGATTGTCGTCGTGACCGTCGTTGTTGTCCTCGCCGTTGGCCTCGTTGTGCTTGTCGTTGTAGGCCACCAGGTCGTACAGCGTGAAGCCGTCGTGGGCGGTGACGAAGTTGACCGAGGCAAAGGGGCGACGACCGCGACGATCGAACAGATCCGCCGAACCGGTCAGGCGGGCGGCAAGTTCCGGCAAGGCGCCTTCATCGCCTTTCCAATAGGCGCGCACCGTATCCCGGAAACGATCGTTCCACTCCGACCAGCCCGGGGGGAACTTGCCCACCTGATAGCCCCCCGGACCGCAGTCCCAGGGTTCGGCGATCAGCTTGACCTGACTCAAGATCGGATCCTGTCGGGTGGAGTCGAGAAAGCCGCCGCCTTCATCGAAGCCATGGGGCTCGCGACCCAGGATGGTGGCCAGATCGAAACGAAACCCATCCACGCGCATCTCGGTAGCCCAGTAGCGCAGGGAGTCCGTGACCATTTGCAGCACCCGCGGATGGCTCATGTTAAGAGTGTTACCGGTACCGGTGTCGTCGATGTAATAACGCGCCTGATCCGGCAGCAGCCGATAGTAGGAAGTGTTATCAATACCCTTCAAGGACAGGGTCGGCCCTAGCTCATTGCCTTCCGCGGTGTGGTTGTAGACCACGTCGAGGATGACCTCGAGATCCGCCGCATGAAACCGCGCCACCATCTCCTTGAACTCATTGATATTGTCACCGGCCATGTAGGGCCCATGAGGCGCAAAGAAGCCCAGGGTGTTGTAGCCCCAGTAGTTGTGAAGCCCCTTCTCCTGCAGATGCTGATCGTCGACGAAGGCATGGACGGGTAGCAGCTCTACCGAAGACACCCCAAGAGAGCGAATGTAGTCCACCACCTCGTTTTCCATCAGCCCGGCGAAGGTTCCCCGCAGCGCTTCCGGCACCGCCGGATGACGCATGGTGTAGCCTCGGGCGTGGGTCTCGTAGACAACGGTGCGATCCCAGGGCACGTGCACAGGCTGTGCTCGGCCCCAGGTAAAAGCCGGATCCACGACCCGACAGCGCGGCATGAACGGTGCACTGTCTCGTTCATCGAAACTCAGATCGCCGTCTTCATGGCCGATGGTGTAGCCGAACAGCGCCTCATCCCATTTTATGTCCCCGACAATCTGCTTGGCGTAGGGGTCGAGCAGCAGCTTGTTGGCATTGAAGCGATGCCCTTCTTCCGGGGCATAAGGGCCATGCACGCGATAGCCGTAGAGCAATCCGGGACGGGCATCCGGTAGATAGCCATGCCATATCTCGTCGGTATATTCCGGCAGCTCGATACGTTCAATTTCATGTTCGCCACTGGCATCGAACAGACACAGCTCGACCCGGGTGGCATGAGCGGAGAACAAGGCAAAATTCACTCCCAGGCCGTCCCAGGTGGCGCCCAGCGGAAACGATTTGCCCTCGCTTACCCGGGAGCGATCCATCACGCCGGGGGATTCAACGCTGGTCACGCTCGGTTCGTTGTCTTGGCCGGTATTCTCTGTATCCATGTTTCATCCTTGGAGTGGCATGCCTGACCCCACCCGCGAAACGACCTCGCGTTGGGCAAGCGGATCCTTCGTTAAATATTCAGGTTTTGCGTGACCGGGTCGTGGTTTTCTTTATCGATGCGGTCTTGGAGGAAGTCGTCTTCTTCGCAGCGGGTTTGGCTGCCTTTTTTGCCGGTTCCTTGTCTGCCGCCTGTTTACTCGCAGCGCTCTTACTCGTCGAGCGCTGTCTGGGCACACGCTTGAACTCGACCTCGGATTCCGCGGAGGGATCGTTTACCTCGACGCTCTTTTCAAGCGGTTCCTCCGTGGGCTCGGCCCGATCCTGTACTGGAGTATCCTGGGTAATCAGCGTGTCGTCGCGATAAGGCGCCTCCTCGAGAGTCGCATCACCGTCCGGGTCCAGCATGGAATCAGCTTCAGGGTTCTCCAAAGGCAAGCGATTCTCCTCGATGCCCCGTTCGTCGTTTTCAAGCGGCAGCTCGTCGTCCAGAACGGGCTCCTCTTCCTTGGCTTCCCCTTCCTCATCCAGATTCGTCTCATGGCCGGAGGATTGCTCCGCCGCCACGATTTTCAGTGCCATTTCCCAATGGCGCTGCTGCTGGCCGTCTGGACGCCCTTCGGATTCCCAGATGCGATACGCCAGCTGGCGTACACGCAGTTCGTCATCGGTCATTTTCATGCTCCCCCACTCCAATACTGACAAACACGCCGGCAGTAAAATGTGCCAGCAATTCACTGATCATTACCGTTTCTTGATTCAGTTCCACGGTATTACCGGTCAACACGTCACGCCATTGGCCTTGCAGTGATTCCGGTATTTGCAGCTGCGCATCTCCCCATTCTTCAGTGGGGATCAATGGCAACGTGGCGGACTCGAGCATGGCTACAGGCAGCCGTGGCACGACCACTAGCAGCGCCTGTTGTGCATGCTTGCGGCTGAAGGCCACCACATGCTCCTTTCGATTTCCCTCTACCGTCATGGCAGTGTAGTCGCCCTGGGCAAAGAGGGAGGGAGACTCGCTTCGTATTGCAAGCAACCGGGCGATGACCGCTTGCTTGACGCGTCCATCGCGCCAGTGCTCAAGCGCTTCTTGTGGCGATGAATGCTTTTCGAGCGCCGTTTGACGCGCCTGGTGATCGACGCTGCGACGATTGTCCGGGTCCACCAGGCTGTAATCCCAAAACTCCGTTCCCTGATAGAGATCCGGTACCCCGGGCACGGTCATGCGTAGCACCACCTGTACCAGGCCATTGACCGCTCCAGGCAGGTCCAGGGCTCGCGCTGTATCGCTCAGCTCATCGCGCAGCGCGGTGTCTTCGATCAAACCGAACAGGAAATTCCGACAAGCGTTCTCGTAATCGCTATCGGGCCATAGCCAGTGACTGCGTAGTTTGGCCTCACGCAGTGCTTTTTCCTGCCACTGGGCAAGACGCTCGGCAAAGCCGTTCATGGCCTCGCCATCCTCACGATCGAGGGTCGGCGCCCAGGCCCCCAGCAACATCTGATAAAGAATCAGCTCGTCTGCCGGCGAGGGCGCCACACCCGCGCTTTGCTCCTCTCGCTGCGATGCCGCCTTCTCGCGCCAGCGGCGCACCTGCTCCGCAAATATCCAAGGCAGCTCACTGAGCGCCGCCAGTCGGGCACGCACATCCTCACCGCGCTTGTGATCGTGAGTGGCGGTGGTGACGAGAGATAGCGGAAACTGCTCGGCACGCTGGCGGCACGCCTCATGGAAATACGCCGGGGTGTGGCTGAAGTTCTGCGGATCAAAGCCCACGTCGTTGCGTGAGATCAATACCGCCGAACGATAGCCGGCGGTGTCTTCCACCGCCTTGGCAGCCACCGGCGAGGTCAGCTGCTGAAAGCGCTGAATGGCCCGAAGACGCAACGATCGCTCTCGTTCATCCTGACAGGCCTCGGGGGCTTCTCCCCCGAGCCAGCGATCGAACTGGTCGAGCAGATCGCGCTCCGGCGGGTTGACGTCACGACGCGCCTCGACCTTTGCCTGTTCGAAATGCGCTCGATCGACTTCAGGGCGCCCCTTCTCATCCGCGTAGGTGCGATAGACAGGAAAATGCACCACCAGTGCCTTGAGTACCCGCTCGATGGCGCCAAGGGTAATGTCCCGGGTCGCCGTATCGTGTCGTGCCAAGGCCTGCAGAGCCCGAGCACAGGCGTGAAACTCGCTGGACAAGGCGCTATCGAGCATTTCCGCCCGAGCCTTGCGCACCTCGATAAGAAAATCGCTGCCGCGACCGCTTGTTTCTCGCCATAGGGTACGCAATGGAGCCGCGCCGTCCGGGTCGTGCTGCAGCCCGGATACTTCATTCATGAACTCGTAACCGGTGGTGCCGTCCACGCCCCAATCCGTGTGAAGGGTTTCCCCCTCCGCCAAGATCTTCTCTACATAGAGCGCAACATAACGCGGCACGTCATCCGGACGGTGCTGCGCCAGATCCTGCAGGCACTGGCGCAGCTTGCGGCAATAGCCCCCGGGGTCCGCCAGACCATCCACGTGATCGACCCGCAGGCCGTCGACCCAGCCTCGTTCCACCAGACGCAGGATCACGCTGTGGGTGGCATCGAAAACCTCCGGCAGCTCGACTCGAAGCCCGCCAAGCTCAGTAATATCGAAAAAACGACGCCAGTTGATCTCATCGGAGGCCGTGCGCCAGAAAGCCAGCCGGTAGTGCTGTTTCTCGAGCAAATCGTGCAGCGCACGGGCCCCCTGCTCGCTGGTCGTGTCGAAATGCTGCAATGCAGGCTGCAGATCCGCTTTCTCGCTGGCCTGGGCAAGACGCTCCCGCGCCTCGATCAACAAACGCTGAGGATCGGCACTCGTTTGCGCTTCATCGAAGCATGTTGCCAAGGAACGCAAGGCATCCTCGTTGGCATGCTGCAAGATGGCGCCGTAATACACCGGGTCGATGGGGAAATGGTGCTCGTGATAGGCGACATAAAAACCGGCAGTCGACGCCTCGTAATTCAGCCTTAATTCTCCGGAATGCAGTATGTCGCCATAGGGGCCGCCGAGAAAGGGTAGCAGCACCTTGCCATTGAGCAGCGGGTCCGGCGAATGCCAGTCGATATCGAAGAACTTGGCATAGGGGCTACGCTGGCCTTGGGTCAGCACATCCTGCCACCACAGGTTTTCGGAGCCGCCCACCGCCACGTGATTGGGTACGATATCGAGTATCAACCCCATGTTCCGTTCACGCAGCTTGGCAACCAGACGCTCCAGCGCTTCTTCGCCACCCAGCTCCGGATCGAGTCGGGTCGGGTCGATGCCGTCGTAGCCGTGGGTCGAACCGCTACGCGAGGCCAGCAGGGGCGACGCATAGACATGACTGATACCCAGATCCGCGTAGTAGTCGATCCAGGGTAGCGCATCGTCCAGGGTGAACTCGGAGTGAAACTGCAGGCGCACGGTAGCGCGAATAGGGCTCGTCGAGGACAACTTCCCTGTCTCCTCTTTCTGAATGCTGTCTTTTTGAATGCTGCCGGTAGGCAAGACGTCACCCTCGCCCTCAGGCGGTTGTAGAGATTTCTTTTCTGAAGAACCTTGCGCGGAAGAAGGACGAGTCGAAGCATTGCGGCGCGAGTCATCAAGCCCCCTAAGGCGCTTGCGTATCGAAGCGTCCTCGAGCAATTCCCCCACCGGTGCAGGCGAGCGTCGACGCCAATTGGGGTGTTCGTCCACGGTGCCCGGCAGATTGGGCTGTCGTTCGAGCCCGAGAACATCCTCCATGGGCACCACCACCAAGGGCGGCGGCGTATGCCCGAGATAGGCGGCACTGGCATCCAGCACGGTGGTCACGGGAATATCATCGGCGGACAGACTAGCCGGATTCTCGGTGGAATCAATCAGGCCCAGAGCATGCGCCAGACTCACCCGCTCCTTGTCTCTTTGGCGATGCTCCGTGACAGCATCCTGTTCATCCCCTAGCAGACCGAAACGATCGCGCAGATCGATGTCATACCCTGACCACCAGCCCGCCACGGTGGGCAGGTCATGGGTCGAGGACATTGCCACGGCCTGGTCCGTCCACTCGGTTGAGGCAATGAAGTCGTCCTGTTCGTCGCGCTCGAACCAGAGCACGCGCATGCCCAGAATGCCACGCTCTCTCAGCTGGTCGCGAAAGCCCGGCGCCACGGTGCCCAAATCCTCGCCAATGACGATGGCGCGATGACGCCAGGACTCCAGGGCCACCAGACGCAGCATGTCGTTCAAGGGAAAGCGAATGTAACCGCCCTGCCTGGGCGAAGCGCCATGAGGCACCAGCCACAGCCGCAGTAGCCCCAGGATATGATCGATACGCAGCCCGCCGGCATGACGGAACGCCGTGCGCAGCATGTCGATGAAGCTGCGAAACCCGGAGCGCACCAGGCCGTGGGGCGAAAACGAGGCCAGGCCCCAGTCCTGCCCGTGCACGTTGAACGAGTCTGGCGGTGCACCGATGGAGACCCCTTCGAGCATCTCTTCCTGACGGCTCCAGGTCTGGCTACCGGCGCCGTCCGCCCCGACCGCCAGATCGGCAATTATCCCAAGGGCCATGCCATCGTCGCGCATATTGTCCTGGGCATACTCCAACCCTTCCGCCACCAGCCATTGCAGAAAGGCGTGAAACGTCACTTCCTGCGCATTTTCCCGAGCGAATTGCGCAACCTCATGACTGCGTGGATCGCGCAGGGCTTCGGGCCAGTCGCGCCAGTTGCCTTCCGGACGCGCCCTTCGCAGGGCTTCGAAACGACAGTGATCCTCGAGCAACTCTCCCCCCGCGGCACGAAACGCATTGAACCTGCGTTTCTGGGCATCGGTTTCATCACCTTGATCGCTGCACTCCTGGAACATGGCGAAAAGCTCACGTAGCCAGGTCAACTTAGCCTGCGCCGCTGCCGGCCAGTCGATGAGCTCCGCGGCTTCCAGATGCGCAAGTTCATCTTGCAAGCCGCACCGGTCAATGGCCTCTTCGACCAGCTCCTGGTCCAGCACGATCCGCGGCGAGGCATACAGCACGTTGAACAACAGGCGGCTGGACGGAGAGTAAGGGCTGTAGCGCTGAGTATCGGCACTGAACATGGCATGCATGGGGCTGATGACCAGGGCATCCGCCTGTTGGGCAGCGGCGGCTCGCCCAAGCGCTGCCAATGCCAGAATATCACCGATGCCTCCAGCGCCAGCACGGCGCAGGGAATACACCTGCACCGCCAGTCCCCACAGATGTGGCTCGGTGGGTGTGTCCGCGCCGGTGTTGTTGCAGGCATCCGCGACGCTGAAACAGCGCTGGGGCGCTACGGCCAGTGTCGCCGTCGCTTCGCCCAGCACCAGGCGATGGTAGCCTGGGCTCTCGATGGCGGGTAAGCGGCCATGATCATCGACTTGCCCTTCCCGCTCTTCGCCGGTTTCCAGTATCACCTTGAATGTCGTGCCCGCCCTGAGTGGGCATGGCAGTTCGATGGGCGTATCGCAATCCACGCTGATCAGTGGCGGCAGCTCATCAAGACTGGCTGGGTGATATAGCCGCTGCAGGCGTTTGGCGCTGGCGCGCATCGTCTCTTCATCGTTGACGTCAAAGCCAAGTGCCGCGAGCAGGGTATGGCGGGTCTCGTCGTCAAGACGACACTGATTGCCTTCGCTGTCTTCCCACTGCTCGATCAACCCGACGGCATTGGCGAGTTCTCTCAAGGCCGCATCATTCATGCCCGTCATCCTTGCGTTTTGGTGTGCAACCAGGCAGCGGCGCTATAGGTTTGGAGCCAACCTTCCTGGGCGCTCGCTGCTATCCCTTCCTGGGTTTCATGAAGAAGCCCTGACATCGTCGCCAGGCCATCCACTGCGACGCTATTCCCTCCCAGATTCAGGGCAATGATGAGTTGGCTGTCGTCATTCATACGCCACCGGGCAAGCAACGCTTTTTCTGCCAGTACCTCGACACCTTCGGCAACGGCTCCAGGCAAGCGTGGCACGATCTGACTTTGGCGCAATGCCAGCAGCCTTCGATAACGCGCCAGCCACTCGTCATGAACCGGCGTTTCCCGGTAATCGAAATCCGGAATGGAATCGACGAAGGTCTGTCGATCGTTGGGGTCCGGGATCGCTTCTCGAGTGGCCGGGTCGCTAAAGGCGCTAAAGGCGGCAAATTCGCTGCGCCGGCCTTTACGTACCGCCTCGGCAAGCTCGCCATGATGAGAGGTGAAAAAGCAAAAAGGCTGCGTCGACCCCCACTCCTCTCCCATGAACAGAAGCGGGATCATCGGCGACAGCAACAAGGGTACCGTTGCCGCGACCAGGGCCTTGGGGTCGGTCAGTAGCCCGAGCCGTTCTCCCAAGGCCCGATTGCCGATCTGATCGTGGTTCTGCAGAAAGATCACGAAGGCGCTGGGAGGCAGATGGGTGCTGGGCTCGCCCCGGACATAACCGCCGCGGGTCGTCTCGCCTTGATAGATGAAGCCTTCACTCAGGCAGCGTGCCAGACGCTGGGTAGCATCTTCGGTAAAATCGCTGTAATACCCTTCATATTCGCCGGTGAGCAGCACATGCATGACGTTATGCCAGTCGTCATTCCACTGGGCGTCGAACAGCGTCGGATCGAGCAAGCTGGCCTGATTGCTCTCGTTCTCGAGCATTAGATGTACATGGCGCCCCGGCTCGACCCGCTTGCGAATCTCCTGGCCCATCTCGACGAGAAAATCCTGTTCGCCAATGGCATGCACCGCATCGAAGCGCAGTCCATCGAAGCGATATTCCAGTAGCCACATCAAGGCATTGTCAATGAAGTAGCGGCGCACCTGGGGCTTACGAAAATCGATGGCAGCGCCCCAGGGGGTGGGCAGATCTTTACGGAAAAAGGTGCCGGCGTAGGCGGCCAGATAGTTGCCATCCGGGCCGAAATGGTTGTAGACGACATCGAGATACACCATCAGTCCATGACCGTGGGCCTCGTCGATCAATGCTTTCAACTCATCCGGATCGCCATAGGAGGCTTCCACCGCATAGGGCAGCACCCCATCGTAGCCCCAGTTGCGCCCACCGGGGAACTCCGCCACCGGCATCAGCTCAATGGCGGTCACGCCCAGAGAAGCAAGATAGGCCAGACGCTGACGCACCCCTTCAAAGCCGCCAAGGGTTCCCACATGCAGTTCGTAGATGACGCTTTCGTGCCAGGGTCGACCTTGCCACTGAGGGTGACGCCAGCCGTAACGCTCGGGATCGACCACCAGACTGGGGCCGTCGATATCCTCATGCTGGGCGCGAGATGCAGGATCGGGGATGGCAAGCCCCTGGCCGTGTTCGTCGTTGAACACCCGGTAGCGATAACCCGCTCCTGCCGAGCATTGAACGCTCAGCTGATAATGGCCGTCTTGCATGGCCTGCATGGCCTGGCTGTCGCTTCCTTCGATCTCGAGCCACACCTTATCTGCGGTTGGCGCCCATAGCGTAAAGCATGTTCGACCATCGTCCTGTAACTGAGCGCCGAAGCAAGGAGCAAACCGAAACCTGGCCGCAGGTGTGTCGTCCGTATTCATGCCGGCCAATCTCCTTGTCTCAAGAACAACGCCGCCAAGGGCGGCAGGGTCAATGATATTGATACCGGGTAACCATGGCTTGGCTCCAGCAGGGCCTCGACGCCATTGGCGTTGCCCACGTTGGAGCCACCATAAAAAACGCTATCGCTGTTGAGCACTTCGTGCCAGGCCCCCAGGGTCGGCACACCGATGCGATAATTCTCGAGCACGTTGGGCGTGAAATTGATGACCACTAACAACGGCGCGGTGCCTTCGGCACCATAACGCAGAAAAGCGATGACGCTATTGGTGACGTCGTCGCCGATTACCCAGGTAAAACTGCTGGATTCGATGTCGCATTCATAAAGCGCCGACTCATTGCCATACAGTCGGTTGAGATCCGCCACCAGTCGCAGCATGCCCGCATGAAAAGTTTGATCCAGCAATCCCCAGTCGAGGGATCTACCGGGCTGCCATACCGGTCCCTGGGCGAACTCGCTGCCCATGCCCAGAAGCTTCTTGCCAGGATGCGCCCACATGTAGCTCATGGCGGCACGCAGGTTGGCAAACTTCTGCCAAGGGTCTCCCGGCATGCGATCGAACCAGCTTTGTGGCTCGTGACTCGATGATTCTTCGAGCAGTGGCAAAAGAAAATGCATGTTAAAGGCCGTGCCCAGGCTTTCATGCAGCAAATGGTGTTCCCGGCCACGCCACTTCGTGGGCACGCTTAGATAATTCAAGGTATTGCGCGACCAGTGCGTATTGCATATCAATACCCGGGTCAACAGATGAACCGGCATGTCTACCGGGCGATCGATCAAGATGAGAACGTCGTGGCGCCGCTTGGTGATGCCCTGTATCAAGTGCTCGATGAGACCGTCGCCGGTCTGCTCGGCGCGCTCCTTTAGATGAAGGCCATCGAGATGATAGCGCTCGACCCACTCGAGTACCTGATGAAGCATGACAGCAAAGGTCTGACTGTCGTCGCCGGTTGCGTATGGCGTATCCGAAGCGACGTTCCAGTCCAGTATTACGCCGATATCACTTTCATGGCAGGCAAGAATGAAAGTGGCAAATGCTTCATCGTTGACGTGCTGCACGTTCACATCGGTCAACGCGATATGAGTGAAACCAAGATCCGCCACATAGGGCAAAAGACGATCGATCAGCGCCATCCAGGACAAGGGGTTTCCCGTTTCATCCAGGTACCATCCCAGTGGGCTGAAGCGATAAATGGACAGGGGTGCCGAGGTAAAATCCTGACGGCTTCGACGCAACAGCCACTGGCCGTCATACCAGCGATCCGTCGGCGCCAAAGGCGGCAGAAGCTGTGGCAGACTCGAGGCGGCTCTTCGATTGGGCGTGGGCGACTCCTTGTCCATTTGTAGCGTCACGTCAATTGACAGCTTGCCCATAAGGAGACTCCGTTTCGTCAAGGGTCACACTGTAAAGCTGGTTATAAGGTTCGATGGACTGATGCCAATGATAACGACCTGCCATGGCCGCACGACGCATGGCGTAGAACAGATCCGTGGCACGAAAGACTTTGAAAGCGCGATCGATGGCATGCATATAGCTGGCAAAGGTCACTTCATCGAACAGAAAACCGGTCACCCCATCCTCAATGGTATCCACCAGGCCTCCGGTACGGTGGGCGATGGGTAGCGAGCCAAAGCGCTGGGCGTACATCTGACTCAACCCGCAGGGCTCGAAACGCGACGGCATCAGCAGAAAATCGCTGCCGGCGTAGATACAGCGCGCCTCCCCTTCATCGAAGCCGATATTGACGCCGATCGCGCCAGGGAACCGATCCGCCAGATTGCACAGCGCACGCTCGAACCCACGTTCACCGCGCCCGATGAATACGATCTGCCCTCCTCGGCGAATGATGGACTCCGCTACGCCCACGGTGAGATCGATACCTTTCTGATGCACAAGACGGGAGACCACGGCGAATAGCGGCCCGGTGCATATTGCCAAGCCAAACAGCTGACGTACGTAATTGGCGTTGGCGCGCTTGCCACGCCAATCGTTCTTGGCAAATGCCCTTACCAGATGGGCATCGGTACGCGGGTCCCAGCTTTCATCAATGCCATTGGGTATGCCCACAAGACGTCCTTGCTCGGCTTTGGTACTCAGCAACCCTTCGAGTCCGCAGCCAAATTCCGGCGTAGTGATCTCCTGAGCATAGGTGGCACTGACCGTGGTCACTCGACCTGAATAGGCAATACCTGCCTTCATGTAGGAGAGCTGGCCGTGATATTCCACCCCGTCGATGGTCATGGCCTCTTCCGGCACGCCGAGGGTTTTGCAGCGAGACGCATCGAATACGCCCTGATAGGCAAGGTTGTGAATGGTGAAAATGCAGGGCGTCGATTCCCCCCACCAGTGCAGATAGCCTGCGGTCAGCCCGCAGGTCCAATCGTTGAGATGCAGAAGCTGAGGGCACCAGTTGAGCCCGGCGTTACCCGCGGCGATTTCGGCCGCCGCAAGACTCAAACGCGCAAAGCGTATGTCGTTGTCTTCCCACCCGATTCCTGAGTCGTCGCAATAAGGATTGCCCTCGCGCTCATAGAGCTCGGGGCACAGCAACACATAGAGGATCAGCCATCGGGATAGGTGATTTGACCGATGTCGCAGGCAGGAATGTCGGCTAGGGCTGGCAGGTGCCCCACCACTTCGATCTTGCGATCGGATTGAATGACTTCACGATAGGCCGGTAGCAGAACCCGCACGTCGTGACGTAAACGAAGTGCACGAGGCAACGCCGATGAGACGTCCCCCAATCCTCCTACCTTGACCAGATCGGCGATTTCCGGCGTGACGTACAAGACGTCATATCTGCTCTCGTCTTTTTTCTCGATACGCCTGGGAATAGTTCTTGCTCTAGCCGCCTTTTCAATGACGGCGGGTAATGCGATTTTTTGCTGGTCCTTTACAAGTGGATCATCCGTATCCACATCGACGGGGACCATTTCTTGCGAAATGCTGCGCAACGCCGTGTTGCCCATAGAGCAACCTCCTTGTACGACTCACAAGTTCTTCATAAGCCAATTACAACAAGAAAACCTTAACCTCAGTAATTTTTGCGTTTTTATTACGTCTTAATCATTCTTAGATATTAAGTTTCTGCCACTCTTGTTCGTGCTTACATCAAGCCACCTTCAAGAATAGATGAATAAAGACAATATGCCAGAATCAGTGTCCTCTGTTTCAAGCACAGTAGCAAAACGGCCATCGCAAAAGAGAAGCGATGACCGTTTACAGGAAGAAAAGTGATAGCTTTTACATCTTGTTTTCCACCCCCACCAGATCTTCATAGGCATGCCAGCTTGCATGACCCAACACCGGCAGAATCACTGCAAGCCCGATATAAAACGTTGCCACGCCAATGATGGTGCAGCCGGTCAGTATCGCGGCCCATAGCAGCATGGGACGAAAATTGCGAGCCACGCTCTTGACGCTGGCTTCGATACCTTCCATGAAGGTGAGATCACGATCCATCAGGGTCGGGATGGCGACCACGCTGATGGAAAAAGCACCAAAGGCCAGCACACCACCGAATGCAGTGCCTACCAGCAACATCCCTAAACCTTCAGGCGTCGTGAACAAGGCGGAATATAAGTCGATCGGGCTCGGCACATTGAGACCGAAGAACAGCGCAAACAGCAGTGTCGCCACCCGAATCCAGATGATGAAGAAAATCATCATCATCAACCCCATCATGGCCAGTTGCCCGGTATGAGAGGTCCATGCCCCAAAGGCATCGGCGAAGGTGGGAGTGCGTCCATTGCTGAGGCGGCGACTGATTCCATAGGATCCCACTGCTACCAATGGGCCAAGAAACATGAAGCCTGCTATCAAGGGCAACAGCCAGTGCCATAAACCCAGTCTGTAAGCTCCGAATGTGACTGCCAGACTGATACCGACCCAAAACAACCCGTAGGACAAACTGACCGTCATGGCCTGACGAAAGTCGTTGATTCCTGCAATCAGCCATTGTCTTGGCCTGTCAATATCAATGTGATTAATGATCAACTGCGTGCTGGCTTGCGTGGCTGGCGTGTTCTTCTTGGTATCCACCATCATAGCGCTACCCCTTAACACTGACTGCTTATTGCCGGACTCATCCGTCTGGATACGATCCTCCACATGCGGATGGCTTGTTCAGGACGATGGGAGCGGCATATCAAAGGGTATCAGGAGCGTGTTGGAGCAATGGGATACGCCGGTCGCCAGCATGCCTATTTTCACTATAGTCGACCTTGCGGATCGCTGCATGAATGCCTTGAGGACTTCGCACTTTCAACGAATGGCTCGTGGCAAGGCACAAAAAACGCCCGACAGCTCAAAACTGCCGGGCATCATTAGCGTCGTGACACTCTAGCGAACGATCAGCACCGATACGCCTGCGTGGCGCATGACGTGCTCGGCGTTGGGGCCTAACAGATAATCCGCCAAGCGGCGCTTGTTATGGGACGCCATGACGACCAGATCGGCGCCTACTGCCTTGACCGATTTGATGATGCCCTCATAGGGAGAACCATCGACGATCATGCAGTGAGTCTTGATCTCAGCCGGAACATGCTTTTCCACGAACGTCTGCTGGGTGTCAGACAGCAACTTATGTGCCTTCGTCTGAAAATCCGCAGGGAAATAACTTCCCACCAACGGCATGCGATAATCCGGCAAAACGGTAACGACGAAGAGTTCGGCGCCGAACGCCTTGCACAGTGCCAACGCTTCCGGCAAGGCTCTCTTCCAGGATTCAGCGGCGTCGAGATCAATGGGCAATACGATCTTCTTATGCATGGTCGTTTCCTCCTATCAGGCGGTTGCCTTCTGTGTACGACGACGACGTCGCTGCAGCAGTACGACTAGAGCAAATACCGCAAGTCCCGGAATCCACATCCACTCCTTGTCCCAGCGCTCCACCGGCGCTCTGACCGATACGATCTCCTGATCGAATTCAAAGCCCAGCTCCTCGGCTTGACTGCCGAACGTGGTCATGTCCACCAGCGTACGATCGTCCTCCTGCATCAGCTCAAGTCCGAGGTTTTCCATACGTTTGGCCCCTGTATCACCGTCGGGTACCGGTACCAGCACCACGAAGCTGGTGGGATTGCCATAGGCATCGAGACCATCGATACGCACGCGCAGGTTGCTGTTCTTGTCCACATCGCCCAGGGCCTGCTCGAACTGGCTCGGCGGTATGTCGCGGTAAGGATCATGAATCATGTCCATCCAGAAACCGGGCCGGAACAGCGTGAAGGCCACCAGCAACAACAACAGGCTTTCATACCAGCGATTGCGCGTCAGCATGTAGCCCTGGGTCGCTGCAGCGAAGACCAGCATCGCAAAAGTCGCAACAATGAATATCACCACGCCCTGTAAAGGGCTCACGTCGATCAGCAGCAGCTCGGTGTTGAAGATGAACAGGAACGGGAGTGCCGCGGTGCGCAGGCTATAGTAAAACGCCTGGAAGCCGGTTCGAATCGGATCCCCTCCCGAGATCGCCGCGGCCGCAAAGGATGCAAGCCCTACTGGCGGCGTGACATCCGCCATGATGCCGAAATAGAACACGAACAGATGCACGGCGATCAGCGGCACGATCAGGCCGTTCTGCTGACCGAGGGAGACCACGACTGGCGCAAGCAGCGCCGACACCACGATGTAATTGGCGGTAGTCGGCAATCCCATGCCGAGAATCAAGCTGAGCACGGCGGTGAGCAACAGGATCAACAGCAGATTGCCCATGGACAGGGTTTCGACTAGATCCGCCAATACCAGACCCACACCCGTTTGAGAGACTGCCCCGACGATGATACCCGCCGCCGCAGTGGCAATCCCGATGCCGATCATGTTGCGCGCGCCGGCAATCAATCCATCCCACAGTTCGATAAAGCCACGCTTGATATCTGACGCCATGTCGCTTTGACCGCGAAAAAGCGCAGTGATGGGGCGCTGGGTGATCATGATGAAAATCATCAACATGGTGGCCCAGAAGGCAGAAAGCCCTGGGGATAGCCGCTCCACCATCAGACACCACACCAGCACGATGACAGGCAGGATGTAGTGCAACCCGACCATGACCGTGGGCTTGGTCTGGGGTAACTCGGTAATGTCATCGTTGGGGTTGTCTACCTGAAGCTCAGGATACTGCGCTCCCAGTTTCAGCAGCAGTACATAGACGATAGTCAGAACCACGGACACTACCCAAGGCGTTGAATCCCCCAGAATAGGTTTTAGCCAGCCCAGGCCGTAATAGACGGCAAAGGACAAGGCCATTAGCAGCAGCAGACCGGTCAAAAAGCCGATCGCCTTACGCAACAAGGGCTTGGGTGGGTTACTGCTTTCAAGCCCCTTCATCCCTGCCTTGAGCGCTTCGAGATGGACGATATAAACCAGGGCGATATAGGAGATCAGCGCCGGCAAAAAAGCATGCTTGATGACTTCAACGTAGGAAATCCCGACATATTCCACCATCAAAAAAGCGGCAGCCCCCATGACCGGCGGCATGATCTGGCCGTTGACGGAAGAGGCCACCTCAACCGCGCCGGCCTTCTCGGCGGAAAACCCCACGCGCTTCATCATGGGAATGGTGAAGGTGCCGGTGGTCACCGTATTGGCAATGGAGGAACCCGAGATCAACCCGGTCATGCCCGAAGCCACTACCGCTGCCTTGGCTGGTCCGCCGCGATAGTGACCCAGCAGAGAAAATGCCACCTTGATGAAGTAATTACCTGCGCCAGCCTTTTCCAGCAAGGCGCCAAACAGCACGAACAGAAAGACGAAGCTGGTCGATACCCCCAGGGCGATACCGAAGACCCCTTGGGTCGTCAGCCACTGATGATTGACCAGGCCATACAGACTCACCCCTTGGTGGGCCAGCATGGCAGGCATGTAAGGGCCGGCAAGGGAATAGACCAGAAACACCAGGGCCACGATCATCAAGGGCGGGCCAAGCGCACGCCGGGTACCCTCGAGCAGCAGTATCAGCCCCATCACCCCCACGATGACATCCTGCAGGATTGGCGCTCCAGGGCGCTGGGATAGCTGATCATAGAAAATATAGATATAGGCTGCAGCAAACGCCGCGGCGGCGCCTAATATCCAGTCCAGAAGAGGCACTCGGTCCCGAGGCGAGCGTTTGAGCGCGGGATAGGCCATGTAGGCCAGAAATAGTGCAAAGGTCAAATGGATAGAACGCGTTTCGGTTGCGCTGAAGACACCAAAGCCCACCATGTAAGGGATTGGTGACGCTATCCATAGCTGAAATAGTGACCAGGCAGTCGCAAGACCCAGAAACAGCTTGTTGGGCATACCACTGAGCGTGCGGGCTCCCGTATCGCTTGAGAGCAGTTCATCCAAGTCCTTCGACGATGAAGATGTTTGCTGTTTATCTTCGGCCATATTGCTTCCCTACTTGTCGATGGCAGCACGAGAACATTTCGAGGGCATTCCTGGAGCGAACCCAGACCAAAAGATGCGCGAGGCCGATTGGCGCCCGCGCATCCCTTGTGTATCAACGACTAATCAAGATGATGGATGCCACAACCCCGATCACTCGATCCAGCCGCGCTCCTTATAGTAACGCTCAGCGCCTTCATGTAGCGGCGCCGTCAACCCTTCGCTGACCATCTGCTCCGGCTCGAGGGTAGAGAAAGCGGGGTGCAGACGCTTGAAGCGATCGAAATTGTCGAAGACGGCCTTAACGGTGGTATAGACCACGTCCGCATCCGTGTTGGCGTCCGTGAGGAGTGTCGCGGCCACACCGAAGGTTTCGGTATCCTCATCGTTACCCTTGTACAAGCCGCCGGGAATGGTCGACTTGGTATAGTACGGATACTTCTCGACCAGCTCGTCGACTTCGCTTCCGCTGATAGGGACAAGATTGGAATCAACCGTGGTGGTGGCTTCCTGAATCGAACCATTGGGGTGACCTACCACATAGGCCATGGCGTCAATGTTGTTATCCGCCAGAGCAGACGCCATTTCAGCCGCGGTCAGCTCCGATGCCAGCGAGTAATCGTCCATGGACCAACCTTTGGCATCCATCAGCACTTCCATGGTGGCACGCTGTCCGGAACCCGGGTTGCCGACGTTGACGCGCTTGCCCTTGAGATCGTCAAACGACTCGATACCGGCATCGGCACGGGCCAAAATCGTCAGCGGCTCACCGTGCATGGCGAAAACCGACCGTAACTCTTCGAACGCCTGATCGAAGTTGTCTTCACCGTTGAAGGCGCGATAAGCCACATCCGACTGTACGACGCCCATGTCCAGTTCACCGGACTTCAGGCCGTTGACGTTAGCAACCGACCCCCCGGTAGAAGGCGCATTACATTTGATGTTGGCATCCTTGACACGATTGACCATGCGGCAAACGGACTGCCCTACCACGTAGTAGACGCCAGTTTGTCCGCCGGTGCCGATGGTAATGAACTTCTGCTCCTGAGCCATGGCTGGCGCAGAGAACACCGCTGCGCTGAGTAGAGCACCGGAAGCTAATGCTGCAGAGAAGAAATGACGTTTCATGCAAGATACCTCATGAATTTACATTATTGTAAAGCACTGTTTGATGCGTTGTTCGCAATCGCCGACACCTGTTCGTCTTCGTCGATCTTGCTATACCCCGTCGCCTTGAAAGCCTGCGCTGAGAAGCCTGCATGGCGATCCTTTTTCGCTATCGACGTTGACTGTTATCGACCTTGCGTACCCTGATTCCCGTGCGAGTCGATCATTCATCCGGCATCGAGTATCGCTTTGTAAACATACCGATTCTACCGGCGTGGTGCAAAAGACATTGCTAAACTTGCGTTATATACGTCAACCCTCCCATGAGTGCAATCTTTCAAAAGGTTAGTTCAGGGTTAGCGTTTACGGTACGTTAAACTTGCCCTGACCTCTTGTTTCGTTCCGTACTAGCACTTTCAAGTTAGTACTTTCAAGAAAGCTGATTGGTTAAATCCCATGCCATTCCCCTTGATCCATCATCCCGGCTATACCATCGATCTACCAACCAATCACCCCTTTCCCATGGCCAAATTTCGTGTGTTAAAAGAGCAGTTGAGAAAAGAGAGTGCCGGACAAGCGTCGCATTGGCTGATCCCTGCCCCCGTCGCAGAAAGCGATCTACGCCGCGTGCATACCCACGATTACCTGCAGAGATTTTTGACCGGCAAGCTTGATGATGCCGCCCAGCGACGCAGCGGCTTTCGCTGGTCGGAGGAGCTGGTGGAGCGCACCCGGCTAGAAGTTGGCGGAACATTGCTTACCGTCGAAGCGGCACTTGAAAATGGGCTTGCCTGCAATACCGCCGGCGGCACGCATCACGCTCATGCGGATGCCGCCAGCGGCTACTGCCTGCTCAACGATCTTGCCGTGGCAGCGGCTCACGCCCTGGCCAGACGTTGGGTGAAACGCATACTCATCGTCGATTTGGACGTTCATCAAGGCGATGGCACCGCACTGATCTTTCGTGACGATGATCGGGTCTTTACCTTCTCAATGCATGGGGCCGAGAACTTCCCGGCACGCAAACAGCAAAGCGATCTCGACGTGCCGTTACCCCGAGGTACAAAAGATGAGGATTATTTAGCCATTCTCGATGCTCACTTATCTAAATTGCTCGATCAGATCGCACCGGATCTTGTGATTTACGACGCCGGGGTGGACGTACATGCCGACGACCGGCTCGGTCATCTCGCCCTCAGCGACGAAGGCTTGATGCGCCGGGACGCCTATGTCATTCGTCTTTGTCGTGAGGCGGACACTCCGATTGCCGCCGTGATTGGCGGCGGCTACGATCGGGATCTTGTCGCCCTGGCAAATCGCCATGCACAGCTGCATCGCGCCGCCTATCGATACTGGCTTGAACAGCGCTAACGAACGCCGCCGGTTAAACGGAATAGCCCAGCACTCGCGGCAGCCACAGGGCGATCTCGGGAAACAGTGCGACTAGCAGCAGCGCCCCGCCCATGGCGACGACGAAAATCAGCGCCCAGCCCAGGGTCTGCTCGAGACGAATCTTCGCTACTTCGGTAGTCACCATCAGATTGACTGCCACCGGCGGCGTGAACTGCCCGATGGCAATGTTCATAGCCAGCAGAATGCCGAACCATACTGGATTCCACTCAAAATGCTGCATCACCGGCACCAGAATCGGCATCAGGATCAGATAGATGGAAATGGCATCCAGCAGCATGCCCGCCAATAGCACCGCCAGCATGATCAACAGCAGCAGTACCGCGCCGTTATCGGACAGCGCAATCAGCCAATGTGCCATGTGCCGGAAAGTGCCCAGCATGGTGCCTGCCCAGGCGAAAATACCTGCCAAGGCAATGATCAGCATCACTACGCCGGAGATCGTTGCCGCTTCACCGAACAGCTGCCAAAGATGACGCCAGTCGAGCTCCCGGGTAATGAACAAGCCCACCAGCACCCCGTAGGCCACCGCCACCACCGCCGCTTCTGTCGGCGTGAATAGACCGCTACGCAGTCCGCCCAGAATGATCACCGGCGCGAATAGAGCCGGCAGTGCCTGGCGAAAACTTTCCCCTAGCGGCGCTCGCTCGACCTCTGCCGGCGCTTCCCAACCATGGCGGCGCGATAACCAGAAGGCCGGTACCAGCAGCGAAAGCCCAGCAAGAATGCCCGGAAACAGACCCGCGGCGAACAGAGCACGCAGATCGACGCCCGGAACCACGATGGAATACAAGATGAGTGCCACAGAAGGCGGAATGAGAATCGCCGTGGAGGCAGACGCCGCAATCAGCGTGGCGGAAAACGGCTTGGGATAACCGGCGCGAGTCATGCTGGGCAACATCACCATGGCAACGGCGGCAGCATCCGCCGGCCCGGAACCGCTCATGCCGCCCATGATCATGCACACCAGCACTGCCACCAGGGCCAAGCCCCCATGACGCGGGCCAATAAGGGCCTGAGCGAAGCGCACCAGCCGCGCTGCCACCCCGGCCCGCTCAAAGATCAGGCCAGTCAGAATGAACAGTGGAATCGCGATCAGCGGATACTTGGCGATGCTGTTATAGGTGTTGGTGCCCAGGGTCGCCAGCATCATGGGGGACAAGCCGGTGACGATGCCTATCGCTCCCGCTAACCCTAAAGACAGCGCCACCGGCACGCCGACGATCAGCAGCGCCAGAAAGCTCAGGATCATCCATAGATCAGGACTCATCGTTGAGCGTTCCGCGCAGGCGATCCAGAGTCTGCTGTACCTGGCGCCACAGCAGCAAGGTCGCAAGTATCGGCAGCCAGACCAGATACCACCATTGGGGCACCCCAAGCCCCGGAGACTGGGTCTGCCATTGGTACTCTTCCAGAGTCAATTTAGCACCGAACCATAGAATCAGACCCAGCACCATGGCACCGGCCAGCCCCTGAAAAAGAATCACGCCCGACGCGGCCCCTCCGGCAGCGCACGCTCCAGCAGGCTGATGCGCACATGACGATTGCGCCGCAGGGCCACCGCCGCACCCGCGAAGGTCAGCACCACCAGCAGAAATACCGAGATTTCCTCGGTGAAGGCAAAAGAAGCGTTGGTCACATAGCGCACTAGCACGTTGCTCAGACTGATCACGGCGATAATGACCAGCGCCAATGTCGCCAGAATGCGCTCGAGTCGAGCGTCCGGTGGGGTTTTCATCCTATCTCTCTCAAGAAATTGCCGACCCTGACATCGAGTCGGCAACTATTTTCGCAGGCTTGCATCATCGAAGGCTTAGCGGTTGTCGACGGCCTTACGGGCAGTTTTTACCAGCTCGTCACCGATCTGCGGCGTCCACTTTTCATAGACGCTCTGGGTGATGTCGACGAAGGCTTGACGCTGGTCTTCGGTGAGTTGGCTGACCTCGACGCCACGCTCCTTGATGGCCGCTAAACGCTCACTCTTCTGCTCCCGGGACATCTCGATCTCCCATTGCCCGGCATCCACGGCCGCCTGACGCAGAAGCTGCTGATCTTCCTCGGGTAGCTGCTGCCAGATGCGTTGATTGACGGCAAAGATCAGGGGGTCATTCATGTAGTGCCATAGGGTCAGATACTTTTGCCCCACCTGATCGATACGCGCCACATCGAACACTGACAGCGGGTTTTCCTGACCGTCCACGCGCCGGTGGTCAGGGCCGGCTTGGCATCCGCCCAGCTCATCTGGGTCGGGTTGGCGCCCAGGGCGGTGAAAGTATCCTGGAACAAGGGCGAACCCACCACACGAATCTTCAGACCCTCAAGATCTTCTGGCGCGCTTATCGGCTGTTTTGAATTGGAAATCTCGCGAAAGCCATTCTCGCCCCAGGCCAAAGGCATCACGCCGCGGGATTCAATGGCCTCGAACACCATTTGCCCTGCTTCGCCCCCGGTAATGGCATCCACCGCGCCGGTATCCGGCATCAGAAATGGCAGCGAGAACAGATTGAGCTCCGGTACCTGGGGCGACCAGTTGATGGTCGAGCCCACGGCCATGTCGATCAGCCCCTGGCGCATTGCCGAGAATTCCCGGGTCTGATCGCCGTTGACCAGCTGAGAATTGGGATACACGCGCAGGGTGATCTCGCCCTCGGAACGCTCCTCGACCAGTTCCGCCCATTTCTCTGCGGCCTGCCCCCAAGGGAAGTCTGCGGAGAGCACGGTGGAAACGGAATATTCTCGCGCTTGAGCGCTCAGAGAAATGCACAGAAGTCCGGCACCCAGAACGGTGGCGGAAAGAGAAATCATTCGATGACGCAGCATGGGCAATGTCCTTAGGGCGAGCGAGCGGTCTGTCGTTGCTGTTTGCTGAACACGCATTGTAGAAAAAGCCCGACGGTAAGGGAAAGCGCATTCTCAAGGAAGCGTCAAACGATCACCGACCTTGATGCCTCGCGCATCGAAATACCCCGCGTTGACTTCCAGGGCCGCCTGAAAAGGCACTTGGGCAGGATAGGAAGGGCATCTTGCAGCCTGCTCGCTTTTACAAGATGGCATGGAATGAATGGCGCGAATCTCACCGTTCTTGTCGAGAAAGGCGATGTCCAGCGGAATGCGGGTGCGGTACATCCAGAATCCGCTGCTGGGTGATTGCTCTTCTTCGTAGATGAACAGCATACCGGCCTCTTCAGCCAGATGATCCCGCTCCATTAGGCCAAAGGAGCGCTCCTGAGCAGTGCGAGCGATTTCAACGACGAGACGATGTGTTTCTTCCTTGCCTTCGATGACAACGTTATCTCGTTCCAACGCCCCGGCTGAACTCACAAGGCAAGTCGCAAAAAGCAGTATCAGCACGCAGATAAAAACACTCGATCGTTTGCTTGTCTTGTCCATGCAGTTTCACCAAGCGATGTTCATTCGAAAACTCTTCTCCGCGTCTCTATACGGCGCCCGCCTTGCTCCTCGATCAAGAATGCTCGCACCGCGATTTTCTTCTCGCTCTGCTGATCGTCATCATCTGAGAGCTCAATACGATATGATCAAGATGGGGGTAACGGACATAGCGCCGGCGACAAACCCACCATCACATGGTTTGCGGCCGGCATTCGGCTTGCGTCTAGCCTTGGCGTCGCGATGAATCCTCGTCATCGGATTTCTTGTCGATATTCTCTTTTTGAGAATCCTTCTTCGTGACATTGGGGGCAGTGGGGGCGTCCTTGGCCACATCGGCATTGTGATCCGGAGTCGCAGGGCCGTTGCTTGCACCACCGGCGCTTCCATCGGACATCGGCGGTAGCCCGGATCCATGAGAAGCAGGATCGGCTTTGTCTGATTCGTCGTCTCTTGCCGCTTTATCCTTGTTTGCTATCTGGCGCGCTTCCTTCGCTTCTTCCTCTCTTTCTTTCTTGTCGTTGGGCAACGACCCCGTATCAATTCCATTGGACTCAGACATACGATAACTCCCTGTTCTAAGATATCTATTCTGTATTACCACTTGAAATATCGGTTCAACGCTAGCCATCTTGCCCTGATTTGGCAAGGTGTCTGTAGACAACGAAAACGGGCCGCCGGTTCATAACCGGGCGGCCCGCTGGTGTTCCGTATCGATCACGGAATCACGACATCTTACTTGGCTGCTTTCTGAACGTTCTGCTGTGCAGTCTGGTTGGCAGACTTCACGTTTTCTTCGACCAGTTGCTGGCTCTTCTCAGCGAATTCCTGGTTCATCGCGACAACCTTCTTGGTATCGTCCTTTAGACGCTCACCCATTTTTTGGGCGACCTGCTGCTGGCTTTCGACGAAAGAGCGCAGATCATCAGAATTCTTGATGTTGAGCATTGAACGCGCCTGGCTGAAGCTGGCGTTGGAATAGGCTTTTGCGAACTCATACTGAGTGTTGAGAACACGCTCGGCATATTCTACGGTCAATGTTGCATAGGAACGCATTGGCCCAAAGAACAGAGATTGAAACTGCTGGTTCATTTGGTTAGCTTGCTTATTCATGCGATCAGTAGTTGTGTTGGCCATGTAGCACCTCCATTGAGTGACTTAGGTAAGGGCCTTGCCCTTTGTTGCTGTGCACAATAGCAAAGACATTGTTGCAGTGCAACAATGAATTTTGACTTTTTCCCAGACCCACCCTTCTCTATGATTATCATTCTCTCGCTATCGACCGGAATGACGTAGAATGGCCAATTCTGCTGTGGCGGTCTCAATCCAATTCGAAGAACACCGCTGTCAAACACCAATGCCGCACCATCGATCTAGAGATACATCATGGGACTAAGAGAAATAGCGCTAGGAGGAATATATTTCAGCCCGCTACTGCTCTATGCCCTGCTGGGTCTCTTGCTGGCAGGAGTGTTGCGTACTTTCTTGCATCGTTGGCTTGGCCCCCGGGTTCTCTGGTTCGAAGCCTGGTTCGATCTAGCCCTGTTCGTGATTGCCACAGCCTGTGTCGCCTTCTTGTTTTCTTCTACCTGGTAACCTTACTCAATGCGCACCTCACTACGCCTTTTGATTACCCTGGTGGTAGTCTTGCTCGCTCTCGCTGCAGGCGCTTGGCTATGGCATTACTACCTATATACCCCCTGGACTCGGGATGGGCGCGTAGCCGCGGACATCGTCACCATTTCACCGGATGTCAGTGGCTGGATCGAAACCCTCTCCGTCGAGGATGCGCAACAGGTCGAAAAAGGCGAAACGCTGTTCAAGCTGAACACGGCGCGCTACGAGGCAGCGGTGAACAAGGCCGAAGCCGAGGTTGCCAATCGCAAAGCCCAGCTCGAGCTCAAGCGCCACGAGGAGAATCGTCGTAACCGATTGAGCAACCAGGCGATCAGCAAGGAAGACCGGGAAGTGTCGCGCATCAATACGCGTCTGGCGGCAGCAGAGCTGGCGAAAGCCGAGGCACAGCTACAGGATGCACGTCTGGATCTGGAACGAACCACTGCCGAAGCGCCGGCAGAGGGGCATATCCTCAACCTGCAGCTCACTCAGGGCAATTATGTCTCTCGCAGCGAACCGGTCATGGCGCTGGTCAAGACCGGTTCGTTTTATGTCATCGGTTATTTCGAAGAGACCAAGATGGCACGCATTCATCTGGGCGATACCGCGCAGGTTCTATTAATGAACGGCGATACTCGGCTGTCGGGCCATGTTTCCGGCATTGCTCGGGGTATCGCGGATGACAATCAGCGACTCGATGCGCAACTGTTGCCTCAGGTCAAACCCACCTTCAACTGGGTACGCCTGGCTCAGCGCATTCCTGTTCGTATTACCCTCGATGACGTACCCAAGGACGTGCTGCTGAGTGCCGGCATGAGTGCCTCGGTGCGTATCGTCGACGACGTCGACCCCATGCAGAAATAGAGCGTCATTCATGTCCCCCTTTCTGCAAGCCTTTCTGACGCCCTCCTCCACGGCGGTCAAATTTGCGCTCAAGGGCGTGATCGCCATGTTCGTGGCGCTTTATATCGCGCTGTGGATGGATCTGGAGCGCCCTTACTGGGCGATGATATCCGCTGCCTTCCTGCAGATACGTCCCATGAGCGGCATGGTGATCGAAAAGGGTCTATGTCAGCTGGGAGGCACGATCATCGGCGCCCTGGTCGGCATTCTCATCATGTCCTTGTTCGCCCAGGCCCGGGTACCGGCACTAATGATGCTGACCTGTTGGATCATGCTGTGCATCTACAGCGCCTCGCTGACGCGTAATAACTTTGCCTACGGCTTCGTCATGGGTGCTGTGACAGCGATGCTGGTGGTGGTCATTTCCCATAGCGGTACGTCAAGCGTGTTCGATGTCGCAGTCGCGCGTATTTCGGAAATAGGGCTGGGGGCGCTGTGCGCAACGATCATCAGCGCCCTGCTGTGGCCCACCCACGTACGCCACCATCTGGCCACCCAGGCAGACGAGACCTTGAAGCAGGCCTTTACCTACGCCGCGAGACGCCTCGAAGGGTATAGCAGCCAGGAAATGTTGCAGACGTTGACCGCAAGCCTCGAGCCCTTGATGGTGCTGGAGACGGATAGCCAGGCCGCGCGCTATGAAGATCCTTCCGGGCCGGGACGGGTGCGCGGTGCTCATCTGCTGACCCGGCGCACCATGCGCCTGCTGGCTACCACGGAAGCCATCGATCAACTATTGCGGGATCCGCACTCTCGGCTGGATGATAACGTTCGGCGTCTGGCCCAGGAGACGTCGGCGTGCTTTCTGGAGGCTCTGAGCATAGCCAACCCGACCGATGCGCGAGAACGCCTGCAGCAGCAGCGCCATATTACCTACGCGTTCGAAACCGAGGCGCTCTCGACGCTATCGCTTCGGGTACTGCTCGGGCTCAGGGAGATACTGGGACATGCCTCCATCATGCTCGAGGCCCGGGCCACCATCGATCATCCCGAAGCCCATCGCCTGCGCAGCCCTTCTCTTTCCTGGCATCGGGACCATCTGGTAGCCGGCCTCAACGGCCTGCGTGCCGGGGTCGTGTTCAGCTTCGTGGCCGTGTTCTGGCTCATGACCTCCTGGACCAGTGGCACCACTGCGCTACTTCTGGCAACGCTTTTTTCCGGCATCTTTGCAAGCTACCCCAACCCTGCCAAGGTAGGCACGGTGCTGCTCAAGGGGATGCTGGTAGCGATACCCAGCGCTTTTTTGTTCGGCCACGTGCTGCTATCCCAGGCCAATGGTTTTCCCATGCTGGCCATGCTGATGGGGGTTCCCTTGTTCGTTGGCCTGCTCGGCGCGGGGCACCCTGTCACCATCGGCTACAGCCTGCCCTTCACCGTGGCCAACATTCTGCTGACCATGCCCGGCAACGACATGAACTTCGCCATTGACTACTTTCTCAATCGGGGGCTCGCAGTGGTGATCGGCGTCTGTGCCATGGTCATGGGTTTTCGTCTCATTCCTGCCTTTAGCGAAAAGCTCATTCGACGGCGTTTGACCGCCGCCACGACTCGAGATCTGGACCGGGTGGCGCGACGGCCACCGCAACAAACGGATATCTGGTTCAGCGATCGCATGGCGGATCGTTTATTGAAGCTGGCACGCCATGACGAAATGTTGCCGGAAGATCAGCGTCACCTGCTTGCCTTGGGCCTTTCCGGACTCGACATGGGCCGTGCCTGTCTACGCTTGCGTCGGCGCCTGGACGACGTCGATGATGTCGAGGTGCAAGCGGCCTATCGTCGCTTGCTCGAGCTCTTCGCCAAAAGCTTCGTGGAGAGCTCGAACGGTCGGGTGCCTCACGACTTCATAAAGGCCGCGCATAGGCTGCGTGAGTGCGTGACGGACTGCGAAGACTTGTCCCCCAAACGCCGTTTGCTGGTGGAAGGCCTGGTCGAGCGCATGGCGCTTTCCTTCGAACGCCAGGCAGGTCAAATGGCCAAGGCTTTGGCTCAGGCTTCCTGAATATCGACGCTGCGCAAGGCCTTGCGTCCCAACCCGCCGTGCAGATCCAGCATTCTTTCGATCCAGCCATGCACCGGATCGTTGCTGGAGACAAGCTCGACATTCGAGACATTGCGTGCCCACATGAGATGACCAAAGACCAGATAGTCAGCTCCGGCCAGAGTATCTCCATCGAGGAAATCGGCTTCTTCCAGGCGGCCACGTAGCGGCCCAAACGCCTGATCCAGCATGTTCAATCCTGTACTGGGATCATGCATTTGTTCCAGCGTACAACCCAACGCCTTCTCTCGGCTTTGACGAAAGTAGTCCCGATCTTTCGGGTGCACCGCGTTGAACAGATCCATCACGACGGTACGCAGGATGCCTGGCGCCAAGGCCCGCTCACTGTAGAACTTGAAGAACCTAGCCCGGGCTTCTGCCTCTCCACTTCCCAGTAGCGGCTTGTCCGGATAGCGGCGATCGAGATAGCGAAAGATATCGTAGCTATCGACAACCGTCGCATCCCCGTCGATGAGTACCGGCACCTTCCCCTGCCCGGAGAATTCAAGCGTTTCTTTCTCCGTGAAATGCCAAGGCCGTGTCTCATAGGTCAATCCCTTGTGAGCCAGCGCGTACTTCACTCGCCAGCAATAAGGTGAGAAGCGTAATGCATCATCGATACCGCACAGATCGTAAAGTAGGCGCGACATACAAGGTCCTCGAAGGTGACTAACTGCTCGACGCTAACACTCTCCTGCCAAGGGTGCCAATCCCTCATCCCGACCGCTTTATAGCTTATCTATTGGTCTAATGGATCACTCAGAACACGCTTGCCATTCTCAAAACGTCAATGGCAATAAAAGAACTTATGCTTTACGGGTCAAGCAGATGGAATAAATGAAAAGGCTGATATATAGCGCGCTTATCAGTTTCCACAGGATGGTAAAAACCAAAGCCGCCGATTATTGTTCAGCCATGCGCCTTCCAATGCGACAGTGGGTAGCGTCGCTGCCCAACATGGCGCACGAACAACAACAAGCGAGGCTATCCCCATGAATCAAACGCTGCTTGCCCTGCTCGCCTTCACTCCCCTGCTGTTAGCCGGCATCTTGCTGATCGGGTTTCGTATGGCAGCAAAAATCGCCATGCCCATCGTCTTTCTGGTCACGGCCCTGATTGCGCTACTGGCCTGGGACATGACCTTTACCCGGGTACTGGCCTCGACCTTTCAAGGGCTGATGCTGACCGTGGCGATCCTGTGGATCATCTTCGGTGCCATTCTGCTACTCAATACGCTCAAGCATTCCGGCGGTATCGCCGCCATCCGCAATGGCTTTTCCGGTATCAGTCCGGATCGCCGGGTACAGGCGCTCATCGTCGCCTGGCTGTTCGGTTGTTTCATCGAGGGCGCCTCGGGGTTTGGTACGCCTGCGGCGGTCGCCGCTCCGTTGATGGTGGCCCTTGGCTTCCCGGCTCTTGCCGCCGTGGTGGTGGGCATGATGATCCAGTCCACGCCGGTCTCCTTCGGCGCGGTAGGCACGCCCATCGTGGTCGGGGTTACCGGCGGGATCGACAAGGCCGGCATCACCGAGCAGCTCGTCGCCAATGGCGACAGCTGGGAAAGCTATTTCCGCTTGATCACTTCCGAGGTGGCGATCACCCACGCCATCGTCGGTGTGTTCATGCCCTTGATCATGGTGATCATCATGGTGCGCTTCTTCGGCGCCAATCGTTCCTGGAAAGAAGGGCTCGATATCGCGCCCTTCGCGCTTTTCACCGGGGTTTGCTTCGTGGTGCCCTACGCGCTGGCAGGCGTGCTGCTGGGGCCAGAGTTCCCGTCCATGATCGGCGCCATGGTGGGCCTGGCCATTGTCGTGCCGGCGGCGCGCAAAGGATTCCTGCTACCCAAGACGACCTGGGATTTTCCGGAATCCAACTCCTGGCCGGACGAATGGATCGGCAATCTTGAGATCAAGGTCGATCAGATTGCGGGAAGCACGCCAATCTCTACCTTCATGGGCTGGGTGCCCTATGTGCTGCTGGCGATACTGCTGGTGATTTCTCGTACCGTCGAGCCGATCACGAATGCACTGAAATCCCTGGCCCTGAGCTGGAACAATATCCTGGGCGAAGCGGGCATCTCGGGTAGCATCGAACCGCTTTACCTGCCTGGTGGCATCCTGGTGATCGTGGTGCTGATCACCGCCCTGCTGCACCGCATGCGCGGTAATCAGCTCAGTGCAGCCTTGGGTGAGTCCACCAAGACCATCCTGGGCGCCGGTTTCGTACTGATCTTCACCATCCCGATGGTACGCATCCTGATCAACTCCGGGATCAATCAGGCGGATCTGGTTTCCATGCCCGTGGCCATGGCTCAGGCTGTTGCGGACGGCGTCGGCGGTATCTATCCGCTTTTTGCTCCTACCGTGGGGGCGCTTGGCGCCTTCATCGCCGGCTCCAACACCGTGTCCAATCTGATGCTGTCGGACTTTCAGTTCAACGTCGCCGAACAGCTCGGGCTCTCCACTGCGATGATGGTCGCACTGCAGGCCGTCGGTGCCGCCGCCGGCAACATGATCGCCATCCACAACGTGGTAGCCGCCTCGGCCACGGTGGGCCTGCTTGGTCGCGAGGGCACGACGTTGCGCATGACCATTCTGCCCACCATCTACTACGCGCTTTACGCCGGCATCATTGGCCTGATCGCCTTCTACGGCATTGGAGTTGCCGATAGCTTGTTGAGCGGCTGAACCTCGGTCTCGTAACCAAAAGCCACGCTGGTAATTCGCCAGCGTGGCTTTTTTATTCAGGAAGAAATCATCTCGGCCTAGTCGTGTCGCGCCTTGGCATAGCGGCGCGCCAATATGGCACATACGAACAGCTGTATCTGATGGAACAGCATCAGTGGCAGGATGACGCTGCCCACCTGCTGGGCAGAGAACAGCACATGGGCTATGGGTATCCCGCTGCTCAGGCTTTTCTTGGAGCCACAGAAGACGATGGTGATTTCGTCTTCTTGCGAAAACCCCAGCCAGCGACTCGCCTGGGTCGTGATGATCAACACCGCCGCCAGCAGCACGCAGTCGACGATCACCATGACGGCAAGCGCCTGGAACGACAGCTGCTCCCAGAGTCCCGCGACTATCGCCTCACTGAATGCCATGTACACCACCATGAGGATTGCCCCGCGATCCACCAGGCCGACCAGGCGTTTGTGCCTCGCCATCCAGGTACCCAGCCAGCGCTGCAACAGCTGACCGAGCAGAAATGGCGCCAACAGCTGCAGCAAAATGGCGCTCAAGGCGTCCAGGGATACACCTCCGCCTTGAGTGCTCATCAAGACCCCTACCAGCAACGGCGTGATGAACATGCCGAGAATGTTCGAAGCAGATGCAGAGCAGATCGCCGCAGGCACGTTGCCCCCGGCAATGGAGGTAAAAGCGATGGAGGACTGGATCGTCGAAGGCAGCACGCACAGGAACAAAATCCCCATGGCAAGCGCCGGTGGTAGCAAAGTGGGCGCCAGCAGGCCAAGGATCAGACCCAGTATCGGAAACAGCACAAAGGTGCTGGCAAACACCACCAGATGCAGGCGCCAGTGGATCATGCCCTTTAGCACCGTGCGCGGCGACAGCTTGGCGCCGTGCAGGAAAAACAACAGCGCGATGGCCAGCTTGGTCGCCAGGGAGAACGCCTCGGCGGCCTCGCCACGCACCGGCAGCAGCGAAGCGAGGAGCACCGTGCCAAGCAGCATCAATACGTAGTTATCAATATTTAATCGTTTGAGTAACGTCACAAGAAACCTTCGCGTCGAGATCAAGGAAGCGGCAAATATCATACTAGGCGCGCAACATCAGCGCTTACTTTCGTCCGCTCATTCACCCTCCGAAGGCTTCTTCACAACGAAGAATCAATGCATCGAATATTAGCGTCGATCTTTTTCTGGAAAATATTTCCATAAATTAGACCAATTACTGGTCAGGCCAATGTCTTGGGGACTGGACAGTGCCTTCAGTAACGCTCAGATTGAAGAGCATATCGAAATAAAAACCGAGCCAAGCCCCCCAGGACAAGAAACCGAGGCGATCATGAACATTCTCTACGACGAACGAATAGATGGTGTGCTGCCTGCTTCGGACAAGGCAAACACACTTCAGCGCTTGCAACAGGCTCTACCCGACATGACGTTGTTGCATCGGGAAGAGGATCTACGCCCCTTCGAATGCGATGGTCTTTCTGCCTATCGGGTGCTGCCGATGCTGGTGGCCATGCCCCATACCCTCGAACAGATCGAAACGCTGATGCGCACCTGTTTTGAGCTAGGGGTGCCGGTGGTCACCCGGGGAGCCGGTACCGGTCTTTCTGGGGGCGCCCTGCCTCTGGAGAAAGGGGTGCTACTGGTCATGTCGCGGTTTTCACGCATCCTCGACGTCGATCCAGACGCCCGCATCGCTCGAGTGCAGCCTGGGGTTCGCAATCTGGCCATTTCCGAAGCGGCAGCCCCCTATGGCCTCTATTATGCGCCGGACCCCTCGTCTCAAATCGCCTGTTCGATCGGCGGCAACGTTGCCGAGAACGCCGGCGGCGTGCACTGCCTGAAGTACGGTCTCACGGTGCATAACGTGCTCAGGGTCGAGGTCGTCACCATCGAAGGCGAGCGCATGATCCTGGGCTCCGAGGCCTTCGACGCCCCGGGCTTCGATCTGCTCGCCCTGTTCAACGGCTCTGAAGGCATGCTCGGCGTGATCACGGAGATAACCGTGAAGCTGCTGCCCAAACCCGAGAGTGCCAAGGTACTGATGGCCAGCTTCGACGATGTCGAAAAAGCCGGCAAGGCCGTGGGTGACATCATCGCTGCCGGCATCATCCCCGGCGGACTCGAGATGATGGACAAGCTAGCGATTCAGGCGGCAGAGGATTTCGTCAAGGCAGGCTATCCGGTGGAAGCCGAGGCAATACTGCTGTGCGAGCTTGATGGAGTGGAAGCGGATGTCGACGACGACTGCGCCACGGTGCGCAAGGTTCTTGAAGACGCGGGGGCCGGTGATATCCAGCAGGCCCGGGACGAAGCGGAACGCGCCCTGTTCTGGGCCGGTCGCAAGAGCGCTTTCCCGGCGGTAGGCCGCATGTCACCGGATTACTACTGCATGGACGGTACCATTCCTCGCCGGGAACTGCCCAAGGTACTCAAGGGCATCGCCGATTTATCGGAAAAGTACGGCCTGCGGGTCGCTAACGTCTTTCATGCCGGCGACGGCAACACCCATCCCCTGATCCTGTTCGATGCCAACAAGCCTGGCGAGCTTGAACGGGCCGAGACCATCGGCGGCAAGATTCTCGAGCTATGCGTCGAGGTGGGCGGCAGCATCACCGGCGAACATGGCGTGGGGCGTGAAAAGATCAATCAGATGTGCACCCAGTTCCAGCCGGATGAGATCACCACCTTTCATGCGGTGAAGGCGGCCTTCGACAGCGCGGGGCTGCTCAATCCGGGCAAGAACATACCGACGCTGCATCGCTGCGCCGAATTCGGTGCCATGCATGTACACAATGGGGAGTTGCCGCATCCCGAGCTGCCCCGCTTCTAGGTGAAAAACCGCTGCGCCCGCTGCTCTTTCATGGCAACCCTCAAGGATCAAAACGATGCAACAGTACGAACAAGACCAGCATCCCGTGCATGCGGAGCGTCAGCAGGCTTCCGACCAGGACGATTCACAAGCACTCTGCGAGCGTGTACGTCAGGCCAATACGAATAAGACATCGCTGAGGATCGAGGGCGGTGGCACCAAGGCATTTTATGGTCGTCCGGTCGAGGGTGACGCCCTGTCCCTTACCGAGCATCGCGGCATTACCCATTACGATCCAGTGGAACTGGTGATCTCGGTGCGTGCCGGCACGCCCCTTGCGGAACTCGAGGCAGCCCTGGACGCAGAGCATCAGCAGCTCAGGTGTGAACCGCCCCACTTTGGCCCTGCTGCCACCGTCGGGGGCATGATCGCCAGCGGCTTGTCCGGCCCTGGCCGCCCCTGGGCTGGAGCCGTACGTGATTTCGTACTGGGAACCCGGCTCATCACTCATGAAGGCAAGCATCTGCGTTTCGGTGGCGAGGTGATGAAGAACGTCGCCGGCTACGATCTATCGCGTCTGATGGTGGGCGCTCAAGGCACCCTTGGCGTCATCACCGAAGTTTCCCTCAAGGTGCTGCCCAAGCCCAGCGCGACCCGAAGCCTGCGCCTCGGATTGCCTCTGGACGACGCCTTGAAACGACTTGCCCAGTGGGGTCGTCAACCGCTGCCGATTACCGCTGCCGCCTATCATGAGGATGCCCTGCATATACGCTTGGCAGGCGGCAGGAGCTCCGTGGCCGCGACCCGGGAGCGACTGGGCGGCGACGATCTCGACGACGGCTTCTGGCAAGACCTGCGCGAGCAGCGCCTGGCTTTCTTTGACAAGAGCAATCCTCGTCCACTGTGGCGTCTATCGCTGCCCAACAACATCCCACCGCTGACGCTAGAAGGCGACGTACTCTATGACTGGGCCGGCGCCCAGCGCTGGCTGCGCAGTGACGATGAACCAAACGCGCTGCGTGAGACCGTCGCTCAAGTCGGCGGTCATGCCACCTGTTTCACTTTCGGTCATACCGAGCCGTTTACACCGCTTTCGAAGGTCGTTGCCAGCTATCACCGACGGCTCAAGACCCAGCTCGATCCCAACGGCATCTTCAATCCTGGCCGGCTTTATCCGGAGTTTTAAGCATGCAGACCAACTTCACTGAAGCAGACCTGCAAAAACCGCACATTCGCGAGGCGGATCGCGTGCTGCGCACCTGCGTGCACTGCGGCTTTTGCAATGCCACCTGCCCTACCTACCAGCTATTGGGGGACGAGCGGGATGGGCCTCGCGGGCGCATCTATCTGATGAAAGAACTGCTGGAGAGCCCCGAGGACGACGAACGGATAACCAAGGAAACCCAGCTTCACCTGGATCGCTGCCTGCTTTGTCGCAACTGCGAAACCACCTGCCCCTCCGGGGTCGAGTATCACAAGCTGTTCGACATCGGCCACGCAGAAGTCGATCGCCGCGTGGGTCGTACGCCCAAGGAGCGCGCCCTGCGCTACGGTTTGCGTCAGGCACTGGTCGAACCGGGGCGCTTTCAAGCATTGCTCAAGTTGGGGCAGGTCTTTCGTCCCTTGGTACCCGGTGTTTTCAAGGACAAGATACCTGCAAAGCCGGTCGCTCCCGGAACACGCCCGGATGGCAAGCAACATGCTCGGCAGATGTTGATCCTCGAAGGCTGTGTGCAGCCGGGGCTCTCTCCCAATACCAATGCCGCAACGGCCCGGGTGCTGGACAAACTGGGAATCGGCCTGACCCCGGCACCGGCGGTCGGCTGCTGTGGGGCCATCGACTATCACCTGAACGCCCAGCAGGCCGGGCGACAGCGCATGCGCCACAACATCGATGCCTGGTGGCCCCATGTGGAAGCCGGCTGTGAGGCTATCGTACAGACCGCCAGCGGCTGCGGCGCCTTCGTCAAGGAGTACGGCGAGGTGTTCGAGGACGACCCGAATTACGCAGAGAAAGCCAAGCGCATCAGCGCCCTGGCCAGGGATCTGGTCGAGATTCTGCGTGACGAGGATCTCGAGGGGCTTCAGATCGAGGAGTCACCCAAGCTGGCATTTCACTGCCCTTGCACCCTGCAGCATGCGCAACGCCTGGGAGGTGTGGCGGAAAACGTACTGACCCGGCTCGGTTTCAGCCTGACCCCGGTACGCGATGCTCATCTGTGCTGTGGCTCTGCGGGCACCTATTCAGTTACCCAGCCGGAACTGGCGAAACAGCTGCGGGACAACAAGCTCGACGCACTGGAAGCCGGCAATCCTGACACGATCGTGACTGCCAACATCGGCTGTCAGACCCATCTGGATGGCGCCGGCCGAACCCGAGTTCGGCACTGGATAGAGCTTGTCGACGAGGCGCTGGTGTCAATGTGAATCCAATCACAAGATTTCAATAAGAAGGAGTGACAACATGCAACAAAAATCCGTACTGACCTTAGACGATGCCAACGCCATTCTCGATGCGGCCCAGCAAGAAGCCGAGACCAACGGCTGGGCGATCACGGTCGCCGTGGTAGACGATGGCGGTCATCTGCTGGGCCTGCGTCGTCTCGACGGCTGTCCGCCGGTGTCGTCCTATGTGGCCAGCGAAAAGGCGCGTACCGCCGCACTGTCGCGACGAGAAACCCAGATCATCGAGGAGATGATCAACAATGGGCGCACCGCGTTTGTCTCGGCGCCGGCAATGCACGGCATGCTGACCGGCGGCGTGCCGGTGCTGGTGGATGGCCAGGTTGCGGGCGCCGCGGGTGTTTCCGGGGTCAAACCCGATCAGGACGCCCAGGTGGTCAAGGCAGGCATTCAGGCGATCAGTAGCTGAATCAGCGCTTTTTATCGTTTGTTCTTGAGCCTTGAAAATACGTGGAACGAAAAACGGAAGACCTTCAAAAGGTCTTCCGTTGTCATTCTTGTTTCACGCGGTCCATTGGAATCGTGCCAATGGACGATACCCGCAATCAGCGCCGAGCGATGATCCAGATCGCGTGAATGATCCCGGGAATGTAACCGAGGATCGTCAGCACGATATTGATCCAAAACTGCAGACCCAGGCCAACCTGTAGAAATACGCCTACCGGGGGCAGCAGAATGGCGAGAATGATACGAACGATATCCATATAAAACCTCCTTGTTGTCGATTGTGTGCCAAAGACATTGGCGACTGAACATGCCCATCATACGTGAGCGATCTCTAGCCGTCATTCTCCTGCGAAGGCTTGCGGGAATGGATTTTTTGTGTAAGACGTCCGGAGTCCTTTGCCAATCGATCATGATGGCGCTCCCAATCCTCCCAATCGAAAGGCGTTCCACTGCGAGGGGGATGGCTGCCCGCCTCTCGTGCCCGCGCCCAGGCAAGCTCCTCGAGGGTTTGAGGCTTGGCATCTTCCTTATCCAGGTCGATCCCTTTTTTTGCCATGTAATCTCGTGCATTCATCACTGGCCTCCTAAGATAAAAACTGCCAAGCACTGAGGCTTGGCAAGGGAATCTGTGAGTCATCAGATGTTTGAAACGCCATCGCGACTGGCAAGATTCACCTTTAACCATTAGCGTTTGGATAAGCTTGCCGCAGGAAGGTTCAGCGTATGGTCATGAAAGCCTGCAATGTCATGAGAGACGACACTCAGTGGCTTGACATGATTCGATATGAACTGGCTTGTCTTAAAGAGTACAGCCCTGGGTGCTTTGCTAGTAGGTCCTTCAAGGAAGATGATTCGCCCCTGGAACGGAAAATAGAAGGGAGAGATAGTCATGCAGGAACGCAACGTCGACATTGCCGTCATCGGTGCCGGGACGGCGGGCATGGGGGCCTTCAGCGCCGCCAGAAAACACACCGACTCGGTGCTTCTCATCGAGCAGGGTCCCTATGGCACAACCTGCGCCCGAGTCGGCTGCATGCCCTCGAAGCTTCTGATCGCCGCAGCCAATACCGCTTACGCTGTGCGCAGCGCCGCGCCGTTTGGCGTCCATCCTGAAGGCAAGCTTCATATCGATGGCCGTGAAGTGCTTGAGCGAGTACGCCATGAACGCGATCACTTCGTGGGCGGCGTATTGCGTTCGATCGAGAACATCGACCAGGACAACAAGCTGACCGGGCACGCCTTTTTCGAGTCACCCCATACTCTGATCGTCGATGATCATACACGCGTTAGCGCCAAGCGCATCGTGATCGCTACCGGCTCTGGCGCGACCTATCCGGACTCGTTTCAAGCCGCCGGCGATCGTCTGATCACCAACGACAACATTTTTGAACTGGACACGCTGCCCGAGTCTGTCGCGGTCTTTGGTCCGGGTATCATCGGGCTGGAATTGGCTCAGGCACTGCATCGACTGGGGGTGCGAGTGCGCGTATTCGGCATCGGTGGCGCCCTGGGCCCGCTGAGCGACGACCGGGTGCGCCACTACGCGGATGACGCCTTCAACCAGGAGTTCTACATCGATCCGGAGGCGACCACCGAGAATATCGAACGCCATGGCGATAGCGTGGCCGTCACCTTCATCGAACGCGACAGCGGTGAACGACTAACGGAGCATTTCGACTACCTGCTGGCCGCGACGGGTCGCGCTCCCAACCTCAATCAGCTAAAGCTTGAGAATGCGGGCCTGAAACTCAACGAGCACGGCGTGCCCGTGTTCGACGATCAACGCCTGCAGTGTCAGAACGCGGACGGCAGCCAGGGCCATATCTTCATCGCCGGGGATACCGACAACGAGCTGCCGGTACTGCATGAAGCTTCGGATGAGGGGCACATTGCCGGAGACAACGCAGGACGCTTTCCCGATGTGCGCGATGGGCGGCGGCGAGCGCCGCTTTCCATCGTCTTTTGCGATCCGCAAATCGCCATCGTGGGATTGGGCTATGCTGAATTGAAGAAGCACTACGATGATAAGCAATGGGAAACCGGCGAGGTTTCGTTCGAGGATCAGGGGCGCTCGCGCATGATGCGAGTCAACAAAGGGCTACTGCGAGTCTATGGTGAACATGGTTCCGGACTGTTTCTCGGCGCAGAGGCTTTTGGACCCAGCGTCGAGCATCTTGCCCATCTGATGGCCTGGGCATTGCAGCAACATATGACGGTGGCACAGATGCTCGACATGCCTTTCTACCATCCGGTCATCGAAGAGGGCTTGCGTACTGCCCTGCGGGATCTGAATGCCAGTCTACAGCTGGGTCCGGCAGTGGTTGAGCGCTGCATGGAGTATGGTCCCGGGGATTGATCGCATAGCAGACGATGACACGCATCCTCGAACCGGGCTCGTCTGTAACGAATGGCGTGCAAACTACTGACAGAAGGAACGCTTCATGACCAAAAAAGCCCCCACCACTGTCGGCGAGATCATGTCCCGGGACTGCTTTCGGGTATCCGGCTCGACCTCCGTGGCTACGCTGGTCACCGGCCTTACGCTGCATCGTCTGCCCGGCGCGCCCGTCGTGGACGATCACGATCGCCTGATCGGCTTCATTTCCGGACAGGATATTTTGGGCAAGCTGCTGGACAGCGCCTATCACGGCGGTCAGCCCGCCCTTGTCAGGGAGTTGATGCGCGAGGAAGTACTCACGGTTACGCCGGACAAAAGCATTGTCGATTTGGCTCAGGAAATGCTCGGCAACAAGCCCAAGATCTATCCAGTGGTGGATGAGCATCGTTTGCTGGGGATCGTCACACGCCGAGATATCCTGAATGCCATTGCCTCGATGCGCGGTAGCCTTTGAACGAGTACACGTCATTCATGACGCACAAAAAAGACCGCCGCGTCGATGACGCGGCGGAATAAGATCGAATACAGTAAATAAAGACGCAATATTCAGCATTGCAGGAACAGTTGCGCTAATTCCTATGACCATGAGATTCCAAAAATTATCCTTGGGAGATAAAAATCTCCTGTACTCATGTTGATTACATGGATTGCGTGTCCCTTGCAGGAACGCTTCCAGATTCACTATCATGCGTCTCAAGGCGGGTATAGCTCAGTTGGTAGAGCATCAGCTTCCCAAGCTGAGGGTCGAGGGTTCGAATCCCTTTGCCCGCTCCAGGTCATTTATGCTGACGCCATTTATCATCTATTCTGCGCCTGGATCGGCATCCTTGGCGCCTTCCCAGACAGAGCGGTTGGAACTTTTCATGCTTTCCACTTCGTACTGGGCATCTTCGTAATTATCGTACACGCCCAACGAAGTGCCGGTATCGCTGTCATATACTTCGTAGCGTACCGTTGCATCATCATCATCTGAATCCTTCAATTCACGAATTTCGATCGCTTCGTTAAGCATCGGTGCTCCTCGTTGCAATGAATTGCGCATCACTCTGGTCCGGTAGGATATTGTGAGCGAGGCAACAATGAATCGTTTCCGACAATGATATAGCGACAAGGATAATGCAATGCAAGTTCACATATGCTGCACTTCATCGCCCCTGGCTCCCGACTCGAGGGCCGTCCTGATGAACGATTCGAACCGGCTGGATTGATCCTCATGCTTGTGTATCTGGTTGCCTTCGTTGTCTGTCTGCTGGTCATTGGCGCCAGCATGGCCCTGCTCATGGGCATGAGTACCCCACGTTACCGCACCGAGCCACAGCATTTGCTCGGGCTATTTGATCGGGTGTTGAATCACCAGGCATCGGAGACCGAGTGGCATGCACTGGTGGGCTATCCCATTCGTCATGACGAATCCTTGGAATCCGTCCGGCGCAGCGCCCAAGACATCATGGACGATCATGGTCGCCCCTGGCAGGCGGCTCAAGGAGGGTGCCTGTTGTCCCGTAGCGGGCGCGAGGAATTGACCATTCTGCGTGATGAACTAGCCTCCCGCTTGCTTCAAGAGCAAGGCAAGCAATCGTTTTAGTCACACCGCCACTATTTCATTCCCAGGATTAGACGTTACGAGGCCCTTCATGACCAGCGCCATCCGCCTGATACCCCTCGATAACGCCATCAAGCATCACGCCCACGGCTATCATCAGATCGTGATTGGCCTCGAAGGCCATGCCAGATTCGAGATCGAAGGCCTGAAAGGACGAATTGTGCCCCTGGGCGGCTGCATCGTGCCGGCCAATCACACTCACTACTACACCGGGGTCGGTCCCAACCGCCAACTGATTTTTGATCTTCCCGAAGACACCCCTGCACTTTCCGGCGATCATCGCACGCTGGTGCATCTGTTCGACGCACCGCGTTTTTTCACTCTGGACGATTCATTGCAGGCCTATCTGCGCTTTTTGATGATGGAGATGAACCAGCCCCATCACGCCCCGAGCGAGCTGTTGGCGACTACCTTTCTAGGCTGTCTGCATGCACGTCTCGCCACTCCTTCGGCTGACGTCAAAGCACCGCGACTCGACCTGACCGTCATCGATCGCTATATCCAGTCGCATTTGGCGCAACGTCTGAGCGTCGCTGATCTGGCGCGTCTTGCCTGCTTGAGCCAGGCACATTTCAGCGACTGCTTTCGTCGCCAGACAGGGCTTTCACCCTATCAGTACGTACTGCGTCAGCGCTTGGCAACCGCTCGTGAGCTACTAAGCTTTTCCTGCTTGCCCTTGAGCGAAGTGGCCGCCCGCACCGGCTTTTCCAGTCAAAGCGCTCTATCCCATGCAATTCGTCGCGCCTTTGATCGGACACCGAATCAATTGCGCCAGGCAAGATCGACTCAGCAAGCGGACGCAGCGGCTCTCGTCAGCAATTACTAGACCAACGTATAAGGTTTTTCCCCATTGCCACACTTTTTCCTCGATTTATGCAAATGTAACCGGGGAATTGGCAAGACTGGCGGCTATCGTCCACCCTAGATTCAACACATCGCGCGATTCATGCGCCCCTGAACGGTGTCGCTTGCTTCATTCAAGGCAGACACCTGTCGTCTATTGGCAAACGACGACAAAGGATTCAGGTTGGGAACCACGTTGAGAGGTCATTTCATGCTTACCGCCAAGACCATGCTGGATACCACCACCTGGCAACAGGATCCGAACGCGCTGCTCGAGCACGTCAGCGATCATTACATCGTCGATGAGGAGCAGTTCGTCGCGGAATTCGTCGATCTTCTTCAAGCGGATGAGGACGACTTCACCCGGATCGCCAAGAAGACCGCGGAGCTGGTGCGGGAAGTACGCGACATGGACACGGCGGTGGATTCCATCGATGAGCTGCTGCAGCAATACAGCCTCGACACTCATGAAGGCCTGATGCTGATGTGCCTAGCGGAAGCCATGCTGCGTATTCCGGACAAGGCCACCGCGGATGCACTAATCGACGATCGTCTCGGGCCGGCGGACTGGAAATCGCATCTGGGGCAAAGCGACTCTTGGTTCGTCAACGCCTCGACCTGGGGGCTTTTGATGACCGGTCGCGTGCTGCAGATGGACAAGCCCAGGGAGGGCAAGCCCGCCAATTTCATCAATCGCATGACCAACCGCATGGGCGAGCCGGTCATCCGCAAAGCCATGTATCAGGCGATGAAGATCATGGGCCGTCAGTTCGTGCTGGGTCGCACCATCGATGAAGCCTTGAAACGCTCTCAACCGCTGTTCGACAAGGGATACACCTACTCCTATGACATGCTAGGAGAGGCTGCCCGCACTCGGGAAGACGCTCGGCGCTACTTCGAGGACTATGCCCACGCCATCAAGCAGGTCGGCGCTACTAGCCAGAAACTCGATGACAAGACACCAGAGCCTTCGGTGTCGATCAAGCTCTCGGCGCTGCATCCGCGCTACGAATTCGGCCGGCGCGAGCAGGTGCTCGAAGAGCTCGTGGGCGTCGTCAAGGAGCTCGTGGTCATGGCTCGGGAGCGTCAGGTAGAGCTGACCGTGGACGCTGAAGAAGTCGATCGCCTGGAGCTTTCCCTCGAGGTCTTTCGCGCCGTCTATGAAAGCGAGGCTTGCAAGGGCTGGGGGCATTTCGGCATCGTCGTCCAGGCCTATGCCAAGCGCGCCCTGCCGGTGCTTCACTACATCAATCGCCTGGCGGATCTGCAGGGCGATGTGATTCCCATGCGACTGGTCAAGGGCGCCTACTGGGACACCGAGGTCAAGGAGACCCAGGTGGTCGGCGTGGATGGCTATCCGGTGTTCACTCGCAAGGCCAATACCGATGTCGCCTATCTGGGCTGCGTGCATTTCCTGCTTTCAGAAAACACTCGCGGACGCATCTTCCCGCAGTTCGCTACCCACAACGCCCATACCATCAGCACCATCCTGGAACTCGCCAATGAGTCTACTCGGCCCTTCGAATTCCAGCGTTTGCACGGCATGGGCGAAGCGTTGTACGAAGCCGCATTGAAGCGTGCGCCTTCCGGCACCTATTGTCGTATCTACGCACCGGTCGGCGCTCACAAGGATCTGCTGCCCTATCTGGTGCGTCGCCTGCTGGAGAACGGCGCCAACTCCTCCTTCGTGCATCAGCTGGTCGATCCCAAGGTGCCGGTGGAGACGCTCTGCGTGCATCCTGTCGAGACCCTCAAGCAGTACGACAGCTACTACAACCCGAAGATCCCCCTGCCCCCGGATCTTTACGGCACCAAGCGGCGCAACTCCAAAGGCATCAATCTGAACATCAGGAGCCAGTATCAGCCCTTGATGGACGCCATGGCGGAGTTCATGGACACGACCTATGACGTCAAGCCGCTACTGGGAATCGACGTTGCCGACGACAAGGCGCAACGCCATGAAGTCATGAGCCCCTTTGATACGACACAGCGGGTCGGTAGCGTACAGTGGACCAGCGAGGAGCAGGCACAAAAGGCCGTGGACGTCGCCTGGAGTGCTTTTCCACGCTGGCGGGATACGCCGGTCCAGGAGCGGGCGCAGATCATCGAACGCTTCGCCGACTCCCTGGAGACTCATACTCCTGAACTGATGACCCTGTGCTGCCGGGAAGGCGGCAAGCTGTTGACGGATGGGGTCGATGAGATTCGCGAAGCGGTGGATTTCTGCCGCTACTACGCCACCCGCGCGCGCGAGCTTTTCGGCGAGACCACCCTGCTTCCCGGACCTACCGGTGAAGTCAACGAACTCTCCATGAGCGGTAAAGGAGTGTTCGCCTGCATCAGCCCCTGGAACTTCCCGGTAGCGATCTTTTGCGGCCAGATGGTGGCCGCGGCGGTCTCGGGCAACAGCGTACTGGCCAAGCCTGCGGAACAGACCTCTCTCATCGCCCATCGCGTGGTTAAATTGCTACACGAAGCCGGCATGCCCCGTGAAGTGGTGCAGCTACTGCCTGGCGATGGTCCAACGGTGGGTAGCGTGCTCTCATCGGATCCGCGCATCACCGGTGTCGCCTTTACCGGCTCTACCGCCACCGCGAATCTCATCAATCGTGCGCTGGCCGCAAGGGAAAACGCCCCCTTGCCGGCGCTGATTGCCGAAACCGGCGGACTCAACGCCATGATCGTCGACTCCACCGCCCTGCCGGAGCAGGTGGTTGTAGATGTCATTCGTTCCTCGTTCCAGAGTGCCGGTCAGCGCTGCTCGGCGCTGCGCATTCTCTACTTGCAGGAAGACGTAGCGGATCGGGTCATTGAAATCCTGAAGGGCGCCATGGCAGAACTCAGTATTGGTGATCCGCGCAACCTGGGGACCGATGTAGGGCCGGTGATCGACGAGGAGGCGCGGGAAAACCTGCAGGCCTACATCGACAAGCTCAAGGGCGAAAATCGCCTGCTGGCAGAGACACCGCTGACCGGTGAGCATATCGATCAAGGCAGGTTCATCGCCCCGACGGCCTTTGCGGTATCCGGTATCGAGGAGATGGATAGCGAGCAGTTCGGGCCGATACTGCACATTGCCCGCTATAAGTCTGCGGATATCGACAAGGTCATCGAGACCATCAATGCCAAGGGCTACGGTCTTACCTTCGGCGTGCATAGCCGCAATGACTCCTTTGCCAAGGCGGTTGCGGACAAGGTGCGTGCGGGCAATGTGTACATCAATCGCAACATCATTGGTGCAGTGGTCGGTGTGCAGCCTTTCGGTGGCCAAGGATTTTCCGGTACCGGTCCCAAGGCCGGTGGCCCACACTATCTGTTGAGCTTTGCCACGGAAAAGACCCGTACCAACAATACCGCTGCGCTGGGAGGGAATGCCTCATTGCTTGCCTTGGGCGATGAGTGACGCCCAAGCGTAGAGACGACGAACGCCCTGATGCAAAATCGAGAATAAATAATAACGGATAGGAAAAACTCATGATCGAAAACAGTATGTCCATCGTCATCACCTTTGCCCTTTATCTGCTGCTGATGCTGGCAATCGGGCTGATCGCTTGGAAGCGCACTAACGACCTCTCGGACTATATTCTGGGTGGACGTTCGCTGGGCCCCTGGACGACGGCAATCTCCGCCGGCGCCTCGGACATGTCTGGCTGGCTGCTGCTGGGTCTGCCCGGTGCCGCCTATATCAGCGGTCTTTCCGCAAGCTGGATTGCCATCGGCCTGTTGGCGGGTACTTGGCTCAACTGGCTGATCGTGGCCAGGCGGCTGCGCATCTACAGCTTCGTGGCCAGCGACTCGCTGACACTGCCGGAATTCTTTGCCCAGCGTTTTCGCGATAACTCGCATTTGCTGCGGGTCATTTCCGCGGTCTTCATACTCTTGTTTTTTCTGTTCTACACAAGCTCCGGGCTGGTGGCCGGCGGCAAGCTGTTCGAGACGGTGTTCAGTCTCGATTACCGTATTGCCGTCACCGTGGGCACGATCGCCATCGTTTCCTATACCTTCTTCGGGGGGTTCCTCGCGGTTTCCTGGACGGACCTCATTCAAGGCTTGATGATGGTGGCAGCGCTGGTGGTGGTTCCGGTAATCGCCCTGGTGGATATGGGTGGATTTTCAGAAGCAGCTACCCGTATTACTGCCGATAGTCCGCAGCTACTTTCCTGGTTCAAAGACGCCTCCACCGGGGAGACGCTGTCGTTCGTCGCCATCATAAGCTCCTTGGCCTGGGGTCTTGGTTACTTCGGTCAGCCACATATCCTGGCGCGTTTCGCCGCCATTCGCAGCGACAAGGATGTTCCCGCCTCGCGTCGTATCGCGGTGATCTGGTCTGCCATCGGCCTTGTGTGTGCCGTTGGGGTCGGACTGCTGGGACTTGCCTACGTGCCTCGGGATCTGGCTGACAGTGAGACCGTCTTCATGGTCATGGTCAATGTCATCTTTCATCCCCTCATCGCCGGGATACTGCTGGCAGCCATTCTTGCGGCGGTCATGTCCACCGTGGATTCCCAGCTGCTGGTCTCGTCCTCTGCGCTGACCGACGATTTCTACAAGGCTATCTTTCGCAAGAATGCCTCTTCCAAGGAGCTAGTCTGGGTGGGCCGTTTTGCAGTTATCGGCATTGCCATCATCGCCTATATCCTGGCGCTCAACCCGGATTCCACGGTACTGGGGCTCGTCTCCTACGCATGGGCCGGTTTCGGCGCCGCCTTCGGCCCGGCACTGATCATGGCCTTATTCTGGCGTCGCATGAATCGCTGGGGCGCCCTGGCGGGCATCATCGTTGGCGGCGTGACTGTGGTGCTATGGAGCATGATCTCCGGGGGCATCTTCGATCTCTACGAAATCGTACCCGGGGTGATCTTTGCCTACATCGCTATCTATGTAGTCAGCATGGTCACGCAAGCCCCTAGCGAAGAGATCATCGCAGAGTTCGAAAGCGTCAGATCCACCTGATTCCGGACGTCGGCAACAAACAAAAGCGGGGCCACCATCATGGCCCCGCTTTTTTATAGCAGCTTCTCGTCAACTTCTGATCAACACCACGACATAAAAAAGTAGCAGCAATACCCAGCATTGAGGGGCACCCAGCAGCTTCTGCATCAAGCCCTTTCGAATCAGCCCCATGCCATGAAAGAAGCCCGCACCAACCGCCCAGACGCCCAGCAACCATACGGGAAGTCGCCAGCTCAAAGGTAAATCGCTGATGATCGCCGGATTGATCAATAGCCATAGCGCCATAAAAGACGAAGCCAATAGCGATAGCAGCTTACCCAGACGACCGTGGCGGCTCTGATGCCGAGACCTTTGTTTTACCCTAATCATTGAAGCGGCTCCTTTCGCTACAATATTCAGCCATTTATGTACTAGTGAACGTTAAAGCTTGCATGCCAGGCAATCAGGAAAAAGTGTTAATGAGTCAAATTAATTGTCTTTAATAGCTTGATAACAAAAATCTACATGACAAAGCGAACAGTGTTTCCTATACTCGTCGTCAGTAGGGAAACAGCGTTTCTATTCATACGTGTATCAGCGCACTCCGTTTAGACAAACGGAAACAGCTCAAGGAGATTTTCATGTTCAAGACCAAATTGGTTTCTAGCGCAATTCTGCTTGGCGCCTTGTTCGGGGCTTCTCAAGCGGCCATGGCTTATGAAGCTGGCGATATTCTGATCCGAGGCAACGTCATCAAAGAAGACCCGGATAGCGGTAAGATCGATAGCGACAAGAACTGGGGTGGCAGCGTGGGTGTCATGGTCATGGACAAGCTTGGCGTGACCCTCGGCAGTACTGGGAATTTCAAGCACGATCTGGACAATGGCGGCAGCTTCAAAAGCCAGCCTATTGATTTAATGGCCCAGTTTTACCCATTGGGCGGTAATGACGCTCGCATCCAGCCTTATGCAGGTATCGGCGCCAACTGGACACATTTTACTGGCGAAAGCGATGGGCTCAGCCTTGATAATACTTGGGCGCCCAAGGCGGAGCTGGGTGTAGACCTGATGATCACCGACTTCCTGGCAGTCAACGGTTTCGTCAACTACACCGACATCAACGTCGACTATAAGCAAAACACGGCGACCGGGCGTGTGAGCGACGATTTCGATTACGATCCGATCGCGGTGGGCGCTGGTGTAACTTTTAGCTTCTAACACTGCTTCACTGTTGTTTTTTGAGCGTCGGGCCTCGTGCCCGGCGTTTTTTTATATGCGCAATCAGCGCGGAGTATGAGACGAAAGCCCCAGCATCGCCAGCGTCGCATCATCCAAGCCTTCAACTGCCTCGACCTGCAGAAGCCATGCGTAATAACCCGGTGACAAAAATGCTTTCCCGGCCAGCAGGTGCTCAAGATACTCCCGTGCGGGCTTGAGAGATGCCTGGATGCGTTCCGGATGGGCAAGATAAACCCAGGCATCGATGGCGCCCTGGGTCGTTTTGATCGTATGACGCTCCCGCCGATAATCCAGAGGCACTCCTTCGAAAGGGTCCATCAGCGCAATCTGTTCCGGCTCCATCAGCTCGAACAAGGCGCCCTCCACCTCTCGACCGCTACTGGGCGCCACATTGGCGTGAGCGATTCCTGGAATACGCGAGGCTTTGTCAAAGCGTAGCTCATAGCCCGTCATGATGCCTGACAGGACGCGTCGGGTCTGACCAATACGCGCCGCCACTCGCTCGACGTTCATATTGCTGCCATAGGCGAAGTAATAAGGCATTCAGGCCTCGGTCACGATGCGGTCAATATCCGCAACCGCCTTGACCACCAGGGCCCGGGTGCTGGGCTTGGATTGCTGCAGATAGACTTCAACGGCCGGCGCTACCTGACAACTGGCGGGCAGAGCTGCCTTGGCATCCACCAGCGCCTGCAGCCGGGGAATGAAGACATAGCGCAGCCACTGTGACAACTCCATGGTGTCCACGCAGAAAGGTTCTTGGCTCTCGAAGGCTGCCGCCTCTGGCTGGGGCGTTCTCCATAGATCGACACTGCTCAGCGTCGCTTCAAGGCGCTCGAGGGCTTGACTAAGTTCGGCATGGGGCGTCATGACGACTCCGGATCAAAAATGTGCCGTGATTATCCCTTGGCAAGATACCACTGGCCAGACGCTCTGCCCTTTTGCACCTCACAGAACTCTTACCAAGGGGTCTGGGTTGCCAATACCTTGCGTAGAAAGCTCTTGGTCCGCTCATCCCGAGGCGTCGAAAAGAGCTGTGATGGCGGCCCCTGCTCGACGATGCGACCATCGCTCATGAAGATGACCCGATCGGCAACGTCCCGTGCAAAGCTCATTTCATGCGTGACCACCAGCATGGTCTGTCGCTCCTTGGCCAGCTGCTTCATCACCCCAAGCACCTCTTCGACCCATTCCGGGTCCAGGGATGAGGTCGGCTCATCGAACAGAATTACCTCTGCCTGGGCCGCCATTGCTCGGGCGATGCCGACTCGCTGCTGCTGCCCCCCGGAAAGCGACGCGGGATAGGCGTTTGCCTTGTCGGACAACCCAACCCGTTCGAGAAGCTCTCTTGCGCGCTCCTGAGCCCGGGGTTTTTTCCAGCCATTGACGACGATCAACCCCTCGGCAACGTTGTCGAGGGCCGTCTTGTTGGCAAATAGCGCGTAGTTCTGGAACACGAAAGCAGTTCGCCGCCGCAGCGCGAGAATCTCCTTCCTGCTCGCCTGGGTCACATCGACGTTCAGATCGCCTATCTGAATTCGTCCACCGTCGGGCTGTTCCAGAAAGTTCATGCAGCGCAGCAGGGTCGACTTGCCGGTACCAGACGGCCCGATTACGACAATGATCTCGCCCTGCTCGATAGACAGATCGATACCGTCGAGAATCGTTTCATCGCCAAAACGCTTGATGAGGCCTTGAAGCGCGATCATCGTTGATAAGCCCTGTTGAGTCGTGTCTCGAGACGGCGTTGCAGCCAGGCCAATAGCTCGACGACACCCCAGTAGATCAGCGCCACGCTGATGAAGGCCTCGAAATAGAGAAAGCTGCCCGCCGCCTCCTTTTGTGTGGCGCCCATCAACTCTGTTACGCCTAGGGTAAAGGCCAGAGAAGTCGCCTTGATCATGTCGATGAAGTAGTTCATCAGCGTAGGCACCGCCACCCGCGTCGCCTGGGGCAGCACGACACGGCGCATCGTTTGCCCGCGGGTCATGCCGATGGACAAGGCTGCATCGGTCTGGCTGCGATCGATGCCGACGATAGCCGCGCGAATCGACTCCGCCATATAGGCAGAGAAGTGCAGCGTCAGTCCCATGATGGTGGCGGTAACGCCGTTAATTTGAGTCAGCGCGCTCATCAACTGAGGCAGGCCGTAGTAGAACAAAAACAGCTGAACCAGTAGCGGCGTGCCCCGAAAAAATGAAATAAACAGCAGCGTGAGCGCATTGAGACCGGGGATCTTCAACACTCTTATCACTGCCATCAAACACGCAAGAATCAGCGCTAACACCATGCCCGCGGCAGCCATCTCCAGGGTCAAGGGAAGATAGCTGAGCAGGATCGGCATCAGGCCCAGCATGTAGTCGATATCCAGGGCGTTCATCTAATTATCGATCCTTGATCTTGCAAGAGACATGGCTGATTAACCGGCATGGCAGACTGGCAAGAAATTCATGGCTGGGTGATATCGCTGCCGAACCACTTCTGGGATATCTTGCCGAGGGTGCCGTCTTCCTGAAGCTCCTTCAGCGCACCATTGACGCGGTCTCGCATCTGGCGGCCTTGCTCGTCATCTCGAAACGGCAGTGCGTTGCGGATATCGGAAAAAGGCTTGCCTGCCAAGGCCAGAGGTAGCGGCTTCTCCTTTATGATCTGACTGGCGCTGACTCGGTCCATGACGAACGCATCCACCCTGCCCAAAGCAGTGTCCTGCTCGATGTTGCTTTCGTAGGTACGGATGTCGATCTCGTCGGAATAAGGCAGCTCGCGCAAGAGCTGCTCGTAGTTTGACCCCAGATTGACTGCCACGGTCTTGTTGCGCAGATCTTCGACGCCCTCGATTTCATCGTTACCCCGTTTCACCACGACCTGCGCGCCATCATAGACATAAGGCTGGGTGAATACGTATTTCTGCTGTCGCTCGTCGGTAATGGTAATTTGATTGGCAATGGTATCGATACGCCCTGAACCAAGCATGCCGAACAGGCCCGAGAAGTTGGCAGTGACGTACTCGACGTCGATTGCCAGACGCTTTGCCACTGCGTCCATGACATCCACTTCAAAGCCTTTGAGCGTGTCCTGCTCAACGAAAGTGAACGGAAAATACCCACCGGACATGCCGACTTTGAGCGTCTCGTCTTCATCTTGAGCTATGGCCTGCCCCATTACTCCAAGAGAAGCGCACAGCAATGCAGTTCGTAGTATGTAGCGCATGAACATCTCCATCTGATTGAAATAGAATAAGAGTATTGCCTATATATTCCTTTTGGTTACATAGCCTAAAGAAAATCACTGCAGATGATCAATAGAGTCTTTTCATTTTCCAGATCATGTCTGACTATCTTCAGTCATTCACACAAACCGTGCATCACCCTGTGGATAACCCCTGAAGTACTTTCGTTTGCCCTCGGCTTATAACAACTTGTAAAAATTGCTTATTTTTTGATCAGCCTGCATCTGGTCAATGAATGATCGGCGCGCTACAGTGCGCCCCCGACCATGGAGGATGCCATGCAACCGATACATGCTCTCGGTGAATTCTTTGAACGCATTGGAGCACCTTCTCGCTTTTATACCCTGGGTCGACAGGTGACGCCCTGCCCTGCCTCCACCTTAAAGGCTTTTGAAGCGGGTGAACTTGCCTGGCCCTGGCCTTGGCTGGATCACGCTCAGCTGGCCTGTGTCTTTCAAGTTGGCAATGGCGACGATCCACTGATCTGGTTCTTGTCTTTACCCCTGGATGAACAGGGGCTACTGGACCCTGCGCCCCGGGATGCGTTTCTTCAGCGCGTGCTGGAAACAATCGGGCGCACCGCATCGCTGCAGGTCGATGATTCCACTGAACGCGTCAACAATTTGATGCAAGACAACCCCTTGACGTTTACCCCTCACATGACTCAGCGCGCGATGCTGCATGCCTATGTAAGCGACGACCTGGCCCGAGAGGCAAGCGAACATTTTGAGCTTGCCGAGGCCTATCTGACCGGCCAGCTAGCCAATGGACAATGGCAAGCGCTGGGGCTACAGGGGCTTGCGGATTTCGTCGTGCGTCACGATGCTCAGCAAAGCAATGCGTTAGCGGCCCGACTCGACGCCTTGCCACTGGAAGTGTTACGCCCGCTATGCCACTGTCTAGAGCATAAGCCTTTATCGACGACATTGACGCAAGCATTGATCGCGCGTGGCGAGCGGGCCGCTCAAGAAGGTGATGTCGAGACCTTCTGCAACTGCGTCCGCGCCGTTGGTCAAGGCAATAAAAGCACGGTAGGTGTCTGGTACGATGAGTTACTCGAAGATCAGGCAGCTTGTGGTCCGGACCTGTTTGCCGCCATTGCCGCCCGGGGGTGGCCACAGCTCGAGGATGCGAAACGCTTGCCGCACTTCATCGAACGACTTGCTGAAAATGAAAATGCCGACTTTGCCGTGCTGATTCGCAGCCTAGCCTTGATTCCACGCCTGCGCCTGCCCCTGTTGATCAGCTTGCGCCAGGCCGCCCCGGAAACGCGAACTCGGCAGCGGTTGAGCGAACTTAGTTTTGGAAGAATTTAGATCATGAAAGCATTGCCCTATCAAGCCAAGGCGGTTGTCGGTCGTCGGGAAATGGTGGAACTTCCCGAACTAGGCCTGGCCTTGTGCTGCAAGATCGACACCGGCGCCCGCACGTCAGCGCTGCATGCCGAAGACATCGACAGTTTTGAAGACAACGGCCATATTTGGGTCAGTTTCGTTACGCGAGGCGGCGGACCGGACAGTCCGGCACATCCTGTCAAGATGCACCTGCATGACCGTCGAAGAATCACCAGCTCCAACGGTCATTCTCAGTGGCGTTATGTAGTAAGAACTCATATGCTGCTGGGTGAATTGGACTACCCGGTGGAGCTGACCCTGGTCGATCGCCGCGAGATGCGTCACCCCATGCTATTGGGACGCCGTGCAATGCGGCGTCTTCTGGTTGCCCCAGGGGCAGCATTCTTGCACGGTGAACCCTAGCACTCCTTACTTGTCGTCGGCTTGGAGAATTACATGCATATCGCCCTGCTATCGCGTAATCGCAATCTGTACTCTACGCGCCGCCTGATCGAAGCCGCGGAAAACCGCGGTCATAGCGCTCGAGTGGTGGATACCTTGCGCTGCTACATGAACATCGCCTCCCACCGCCCTTCGATTCATTATAAGGGGGCACAACTCGAACCCTTTGATGCGGTCATTCCGCGTATCGGTGCTTCGGTCACTTTTTATGGCTGTGCGGTACTGCGTCAGTTCGAGATGATGGGTACCTATGTGCTTAACGACAATGTATCGATCACCCGCTCCAGAGATAAGTTGCGCTCCCTGCAGCTGCTCTCCCGCAAAGGGCTAGGGTTGCCGATTACCGGATTCGCCCACTCACCGGATGATATTCCCGACCTGATTACCATGGTCCGGGGCGCCCCTCTGGTCATCAAGCTGCTCGAAGGCACCCAAGGTATTGGTGTGGTGCTGGCGGAAACCAATCAGGCCGCTGAGTCCGTGGTTCAAGCTTTCATGGGTATGAAGGCCAATATCATGATTCAGGAGTACATCAAGGAGGCCAAGGGTGCCGATATCCGCTGCCTAGTCATTGGCGATAAGGTAGTGGCGGCGATGAAACGCCAGGCAGCCGAAGGCGAATTTCGCTCCAATCTACATCGCGGCGGCAGTGCCAGTGTGATTCGCATTACCCCGGAAGAACGCTCGACGGCGATTCGCGCTGCAAAGGCCATGGGTCTGCAAGTGGCCGGTGTCGATCTACTGCGCTCGAACCATGGTCCAGTGATCATGGAAGTCAATTCTTCCCCGGGGCTCCAGGGTATCGAAACCTCCACTGGCAAGGACATTGCCGGATTGATCATCGAGCATCTGGAAAAACACGCCGCTACACCCCGCAAGAAGCCTTCAAAGCCCAAAGGATAGGTAATCGTTGACAGAATTGAAGAGGACTGCAAGACACGAACGTGCAAACAAAAAAATCTTTCTTCGAGGACTGGCAAAACACTGTTTCCCATCGCACAATCTGCGTCACCGCAGGAGGTGATAGCTCATGTTTCTCGATAATCGCCAAGTAGCGATGGATAGTGTGTTGGAAGCGTTGGCAGATAGTCTCGATTATTTTCAGGACAACCTCGAGCGTCTGCGCCCGTCGCTGCGTGATGCGTTGAATTCGCATTACGAAGAACGTGGCAAAGCGATGCGCGAACTGCAAGCCTTAGCCAAAAAGCACCTCAACCTGCTTCCTCGGGATGCGGATGTCGAACGCGACGATTATCTTTGGCTATGGAGTCGTCTCAAGAGCTTCGTCAGCGACGACAGTCAGGTACTGGTCAACGAGTTGCTGGAGCAGGAACGCGTGCTGATGCAGGCGCTGGCCACGCTGCACACTCATCCTCTCCCGGATCCGATCGAGCCTGCCATCGAACGGTGCTGGAAAGGCTGCCGTGCGTTGATACGTGAACTTTACCGTTTACAAAAAGACAAACCCAAACCTCGCCGACGGCGTTGAGCCACCTCTCTCTTTCAGGTTTTCAGCGCCCATAGGACGACTTTCTCTTTCAGGAACAACGCCATGCGAAAAACAGCGTTACTGTGTCTGACGTTGTTGACCGCAACGCTGACGGGAGCGAGTCAAGCAGAGGACAGGTTCGGCTATCGTCAAGGCGTTCTCTCCTACAGCAAGTGTCTGCTTGGCCAACGCGAAAATACGCTACCCGGCAAGGCCTACGCCTCGCTTCTGGAACACGCTGACGAAGCGCTGAATCACCCGCTCTATTCTGTCGTGGACAAGACGCAGCTACCTGCTAGCGGCAATCGTCACGACTATTTCAGCTTTGCCCCTTATTGGTGGCCCAACTCGGAAACTGATGACGGTCTGCCCTACGTCCAGCGGGACGGCGAATACAATATGGCGACCAAGACCAACGCCACGGACAAGCAGCGTATGATCAGCTTCGCCAAGGATGTGCGCCAGCTGGCCCTCGCCTACTATTTTTCCGACAATATCGATTATGCCAACAAAGCCGCCCGGCAGATGATCAACTGGTTCGTCACGCCCGCCACCCGCATGGCGCCGAACATGGCCTATGCGCAAGCCATTCCCGGGCGTGTCGATGGTCGCGACATCGGCATTATCGACAGTCGAATACTCATCGATGTTGCCAACAGCGTGGAACTGCTGCGCGACACCCCCGCCCTGAGTCAAGAAGAGTACAGGTCGATCAAGGCCTGGTACGCTGATCTTCTCGACTGGCTGCTCGAAAGCGGCAACGGCCGTGAGGAAGAAGAGGCGGATAACAACCACGGCACCTGGTACGACGCCCAGGTGGTGGCCTTTGCACTGTTCACCGATCAACCCGAGCTGGCGCGAACGCAGCTCGATATCACTCGGCAGCGCATCGCCGACCAGTTCGATGCTAAAGGACGCCAGCCCGAAGAACTCGATCGTACCCGTCCCTGGCACTACAGCAATTTCAATCTCGAAGCCTATGCCCGGCTGGTCGACTATGCGGACAGGCTTGGCTTGGGACAATGGCGGGACGACAATGTCGAGCGCAAATTGCGACGCGGATTCAAATTCGTCGCCGAACACGCGCTACAAGATGCATCCTGGCCTTATCAGGAACTCAATGGCTTCGATCCCGGAACGGCGCTCGGCGCCATGATGGCGGCCGCGCTGCTGTTCGACGATCCGGCGATCACTCAGGCTGCGGCACGGCTTGCGAAACAACAGCCAGGCGCGGTGGAACAACTGCTCTACTCCCCCTTTCATGCCCTGCCGAAAGTATCGGAGTGCGTTTTACCCAGGAATGGGTAAACCTATCAAAAGGGGGTCATCTGCAGCGGTTCTCGTGGCCCCAGAAAATAAGGTTGACGATCCCACAGGTAAAGATCGCCCAGGGTACCCACCCGAGCGAGCCATTCTCGGATTCTCAGGCGCCAAGTGCCAGCGGTAGGATAGGTCGGAATTGCACAGCCTTTCGCCTCCATTCCCAAGGCATCGGCGATGAACAGAGCTCGCGGTAAATGCCAATCCTGGGTGATGAGCAAGACTCGATCCACGTCAAAAATCTTTTTGGCCCTGATCAGGCTGTCGAAGGTGCTGAAACCCGCATAGTCCAGTGTCATATCCGTGTTCCGCACATTCGCCGAGCGTAAATCTCGCCACATGGTTACCGGCTCGTTATAGAAGCGCGTACGATTGTCGCCGGAAAGCAGTAGATGCTGTACCCGCCGCAAGCGCAGTAAACGTGAGGCAGCGTCAAGCCGCGCCGTGTAATAGGGGTTGCGCCCACCGCCCCGGGCCCAGTAGGACGTGCCAAAGACAAGGCCCACCGGCTCGGCGGCGCACACAAGAAGATCGCTTTCGATGCGATCCTGGGTACGCGCCACTATCCAAATATTGGCCGCAAGAATGGCGCCGCCAATCAGAAAAACCAGGGCGGTCAATCCTAGCGCGCATTTTTTTAATATCGATACTGCTGCCAGCCGCATCGTATTTCTCATCCAAGTCTACTCAAACGGCTGGAATAACAGTAATAAGCGGAACTTACAACTTTCTAGAACATGCCTAGTTCAAGACGCGCCTCCTCGCTCATCATGTCCCGACTCCAAGGAGGATCAAACACCGTCTCGATATGCACCCGGGATATTTGAGGAGCGCCAAGAATCTTGCGCCGAGCGTCTTCGGCGATGACGTCTCCCATACCGCATCCCGGAGCAGTAAGGGTCATGCGTACGGTCACAATACGCTCCCCAGTCAGCAGATGCTCGATACGACAGCCATAGACCAGCCCAAGTTCGACGATATTGACCGGAATCTCAGGATCATAACAGGTACGTAGCTGCTCCCATACGAACTGCTCGATCTCCTCTTCGCTGGCCTCGGAAGACAAGGTGGGGCGCGGCAGGGCCGGTAGTCCCAGCGCATCGAAATCACTGCCTTCGATCAGAAAAAGCCGTCCTTCATAGGCGACGCTGATGGTACTGCCCTTGGCCTGCATGACGGAGACGGTGCTGTCTTCGGCGATCGTGACACTCTTGCCAAACGGAATCGAAATCGCCTCGACATCGCGCTGCAGAGGCAGTTGCTGTCCTTTGTAAAGTCCTTCTTCCATGTCCGCTCCGTTCAACGCACCATGCCGATGACACGCTCAAGCGCCTCAACGAAGAGATCGATTTCCTCGACGGTATTGTAAGCGGCAAAAGAGGCACGACAGGTCGCTTCGACACCAAACCGCTGCAATAACGGTTGAGCGCAGTGATTGCCGGTGCGTACCGCCACCCCGAGCTGATCGATAAGAAGCCCGATGTCCTGGGCGTGGGCGCCCTCGACAACAAAGGAAATGACGCCGGCCTTGCGGGGCGCGGTGCCCAGAATACGCATACCCTCAATGGCAGTCATCTTCTGGGTGGCATGAGTCAGCAGTTGCTGCTCCCAAGACCCGATCATGGCGATGCCGATATCGTTGACCCAATCGAGGGCGCGGCCCAGAGCAATGACCTCGGCAATGGGTGGCGTACCCGCTTCGAACTTGTGCGGTATATCCGCGTAGGTGGTACCGGCATCGAAGGAGACGGTACGGATCATCTCGCCGCCGCCTTGCCAGGGCGGCATGGCGTCAAGCAGCTCTGCCTTGCCATAAAGAACGCCAACCCCCGTCGGTCCGTAGACCTTATGACCAGAGAAGGCGTAGAAGTCCGCGTCGATGTGCTGTACGTCCACCGGCTCATGGGGGGCCGCCTGGGCGCCGTCCACCAGGATCAGAGCGCCTTGCTCATGGGCGATCGCTGCCATCTCGCGTACCGGGTTGATGGTGCCGAAGGCATTCGAAATATGATTGACCGCCACCAAACGAGTGCGCTCGTTGAACAACTCCCGATAGGCAGCCATGTCCAAAGCGCCCTGCTCGTCTACCGGTATCACCCGGATGACGAGTTCGAGCTGCCCCGCGAGCAGCTGCCAGGGAACGATATTGGAGTGATGCTCCAGCTGGGATATCAGGATCTCGTCTCCAGGCTTCAGGTTGGCCCGGCCCCAGCTGTTGGCCACCAGATTAATGGCTTCGGTGGTACCGCTGGTGAAGATGATCTCGCGCCGATCCGCGGCATTGATAAAGTCTCGCGCCTTGTCCCGGGTCTGCTCGAAAACCGCCGTGGCCTCATCCGCCAGGGTATGCAGACCCCGATGAATATTGGCGTTGTAGTGACGATAGTAGTGATCCAGCGTCTCGATGACCTGGCTTGGGGTCTGGCTGGTGGCCGCATTGTCCAGATAGATCAGCGGCTTACCATGTATCTTACGCTCAAGAATGGGAAAGTCCCGCCGTACCCGGGCGACATCCAAGGACAGATCGGTCATTACGGTCATGATGAACTCCTTGCTTAAGCTTGGTCCGCTGTGGCCACGTCGACCAGATCACTCAGGTTGAAGCGCTCCGGCAGCTTGCCCGCCACGGCCCGCTCGACGCGCTCGGCGACCGGTTCCAGGGTGACCTTGTCCATGACTTCGCCGGCAAAGGCCAAGGTCAACAGGCCACGAGCGGTCTGCTCGTCGATGCCCCGGGTACGCAGCGCAAAGACCGCCTCTTCATCGAGCTGGCCCGTGGTGGCGCCGTGAGAGCACTTGACGTCGTCCGCATAGATTTCGAGCTCTGGCTTGGTGTCGATTTCGGCGCGATCGGACAGCAGCAGATTGGCATTGCTCTGATGCGCCTCGATCTTCTGGCTATCGCGCTTGACGATGACCTTGCCGTTGAACACTCCTCGCGCTCGATCGTCGAGAATACCCTTGTAGTTCTCGTTGGAGAAGGTGTGGGGCGCGTTGTGATTGACCAGGGTGTGGTTATCCACGTGCTGACGATCCTGAGCAAAGAACAACCCGTAATAGTTGGCTTCGGCGCCTTCGCCGTTGAGATCCGCCACCAGATCGTTACGCACCAAGGCGCCGCCCAGATTGATATTGAAGGAGGTGAAACGGCTGTCCCGATCCTGCGCGATATGCAGGCTGCCAATGTGCAGATCACCCAGCGGCGCTTCTTGAAGGATATAGTGCTCTAGGATGGCGCCACGCTCCAGCAGCGCCTCCCCTGCCACGTTGGTGAAATTAGCAGCCTCTTCTTCCCCCACATAGTGCTCGATTACCGTGGCCTGGCTGCGCGCGCCGGCTTCGATCAGTACCCGGGGATGGCTCATTACCGGCTGGGCGTTGGCACGAGAAAAGAACTGAATGACGATGGGCTTTTCGACCACCACCCCCGGACCGATGCGAATCACCGCCCCCTCGTCGGTAAAGGCGGTATTCAGTGCAGCAAACGGCGAGAACTCCACGCCGGACAAGCGCCCGAGGCTGCCGCCCACGGATTCGTGATTGGTCTTCAACGCCTGGGAAAGAGGCTCGACGCCAAGCCCCTGGGGTAAATCAGTCATGTCGGAGAGATCGCTGGAGAAAACCCCATCGACGAAGCTTAGGCGAATTGCCTCGAGCGGCAACCCCAGTGTTGCAGCGGTCGTTTTCGAAAAGTCGGCGTTCTGCGCCAACGCGAAGTCGCCTTCGCTGATGCGACGCACGTCGGTGTATTTCCACGCTTCGTCGCGCTTGGTAGGAAAGCCCAGCGCCTCGAAACGAGCGGTCCCCGCCTGACGCCGCGCCGCAATCCAGCTAGGCTCCGGCTCAGTTGAAGACTCGCGCAGATGCGTGATGCGCTCTTCCAGACGATTGAGAAAGGTGTGCGTTGCACTCATGCCGCGGACTCCTCCAACACCCATTCATAGCCTCGGGATTCGAGTTCCAGTGCAAGCGATTTGTCACCGGACTTGGCAATACGCCCGTCCACCAATACATGCACATAATCCGGGGTGATGTAATCGAGTAGACGCTGATAGTGGGTGACCATCAGCACGGCGCGTTCTTCACTACGCAGTGAATTCACGCCTTCGGCGACAATCTTCATGGCATCGATGTCGAGCCTGAGTCGATTTCGTCAAGCATGGCAAGCTTGGGTTCGAGCAGCAGCATCTGCAGAATTTCGTTGCGCTTCTTTTCGCCACCGGAAAAACCTTCATTGACGGCACGCTGTAGGAAGCTTGCATTCATCTTCATGAAGGCCAGCTTTTCCTTGACCAGCTTCATGAATTCCGGCGCCGGGATCTCGCTTTCACCTCGTGCCTTGCGCTGCGCGTTGAGCGCTGCTTTGAGCAGATAGATGTTCTTTACGCCCGGAATTTCCACCGGATACTGAAACGCCAACAGCAGCCCCGCCTGGGCACGCTCCTCGATCTCCATTTCCAGCACGTCACGACCCTCAAAAGTGATCGAACCAGACGTCACCTCGTAGTCTTCCTTACCGGCGATCACCGCGGACAGGGTGGACTTGCCGGAGCCATTGGGGCCCATGATGGCATGAACCTCACCGGCATTGACCGTCAGACTCAAGCCCTTGAGAATTTCGTTGCCTTCTACCGTGACGTGCAGATCCTTGACTTCGAGCATGTTGATACCTGTTTTCTGTCGAGCCGCCTCAGCAGCTTGAAAATTCGTTTATGACACTGGCTATCGCCCGATGAATCGAGCTCCTACCAAGATTGGCGGTGCCGGCTATTGTAGGAGCTCGCTTCAGCTAGCGATAAAGCTGGGCCAATCGCTTTAAACCGGGCTCCCACGATAGTTATTCAACCCACCGCGCCTTCAAGAGTGACGTTCAGAAGCGCTTCTGCTTCTACTGCAAACTCCATCGGCAGCTCCTGGAACACGTCCTTACAGAAGCCGTTGACGATCATGTTCACCGCATCCTCCTCGGAGATACCGCGCTGGCGGCAGTAGAACAGTTGATCTTCGCCAATCTTCGAGGTTGTTGCCTCGTGCTCGACGGTGGCGCTGCTGTTACCGATTTCCTGATAAGGGAAGGTATGAGCGCCGCTGCGATCACCGATCAGGAGTGAATCACACTGGGTAAAGTTACGCGCCCGCTTGGCCCTCGGGCCGATCTTGACCAGACCGCGGTAGGATTGATCGCTGTTGCCGGCAGAAATACCCTTGGAGACGATCGTCGATTTGGTGCCTTCACCGATATGAATCATCTTGGTACCGGTGTCCGCCTGCTGACGGCCATTGGTCACGGCGACAGAATAAAACTCTCCTACGCTGTCTTTACCGCGAAGCAGGCAGGACGGATATTTCCAGGTAATGGCGGAGCCGGTCTCGACCTGGGTCCAGGAGACCTTTGAGCGATCGCCACGACAGTCGGCGCGCTTGGTCACGAAGTTATAGATACCACCCTTGCCATCCTCATCCCCGGGGTACCAGTTCTGCACCGTGGAGTACTTGATATAGGCATCCTCCAGGGCCACCAGCTCGACGATGGCAGCATGGAGCTGATTTTCGTCCCTTTGGGGCGCCGTACAACCCTCGAGATAAGAAACCTGAGCCTGCTTTTCACATATGATCAGGGTGCGCTCGAACTGTCCGGTATTGGCGGCGTTGATGCGAAAGTACGTCGACAGTTCCATGGGACAGGTCACGCCTTCCGGCACAAAGACGAAGGAGCCGTCAGTGAAGACCGCAGAGTTGAGCGCAGCGAAAAAATTATCGCCTTGGGGCACCACGGTACCCATGTACTTCTTGATCAGCTCCGGGTATTCACGAATCGCTTCGGAGATCGAACAGAAAATCACCCCTGCTTCGCCGAGCTTTTCCTTGAAGGTGGTGGTCACGGACACGGAATCGAACACCGCGTCGACGGCCACGCCAGCCAATGCCGCGCGTTCGTGAAGCGGGATACCCAGCTTTTCGTAGGTTTCAAGTAGCTTGGGATCGACTTCATCCAAACTTTGGGGCCGATCTTCAGGCTTTTTAGGAGCGCTGTAGTAAGAAATCCCCTGGTAGTCGATGGGGGGATAGTTCAAATGCGCCCAAGACGGCTCTTTCATCTTCAGCCACTGGTGATAAGCCTCCAGCCGCCATTTCAACATCCATTCCGGTTCTTCCTTTTTCTTGGAAATAAAGGCGATGACGCTTTCATCCAATCCTGGCGGTACGGTATCGCTTTCAATATCCGTCACGAACCCTTGGGTGTATTCGCGACGAACAAGCTGTTCCATTTCCTCGGTAGCCATGTCTTCTCCCTTTGGGCGTTGTACTAGTAGTCTTTTTCAACTTCGGGATGGTGTTCGACGTCGCCCGCATCGGCTAACGTCACACTTTGTATAGGTAATTGCACGGGTAACTTGATTGGGTTCGACTGCGATAGATGCGCAAGCGTGACGCTGTCAAGCAGTGCGCCTACGGCCAAAGACACGCGCTGCCAGTTGCTGGCTACGCCGCAGCTGTTGAAAAGATCGCATTCCCCATCCACATGACTGCACTCGGTCATCGCTATGGGCCCTTCGATTGCCGCGATAATATCGCTGGCACTTATTCGAGAAGCAGAGCGCGCTAACTGATAACCTCCCTGGGCACCACGCTGTGACGTCAGCAGTCCTGCACGAGCCAACATCTTCAATGTCTTGCTCACCGTTGGTCGTGGCAGCTTGACCTTTTCAGCTAATTCGGTAGCCGCATGAGACTGCTCTGGATGACGCGCAATTTGAGCCATCACCACAGCGGCGTAATCGGTTAACTTGGATAGCTTCAGCACGCTTGAATCCTGGCAAACGACATAATGGGACCATTTTAGTCCTATATGCGCCAAGAGTGAAGGGAAGTGTGCCCGCAATTAGTAAATTTGACATGATGCCTACTGGGAAGAAGCCCCATAGCAAAAATCATTAAAGTGGGTACAAGTTGATGATGTGCATACATTATTAGATCGAGTGGCTCATATCTCCGACGCTTTTCGCTCCAGTTGTCGACGACATGCCACATTTGACGTATTGACAGGATATCTCTACGCTAGCGCACCACATTGACCACATACGCTCATCAACAGCGTTATTCATCGAGTTCTTATTACCAGAAAAGCCTATCTATCAGCATTTGATGTTGCGTATTAGTAACTACATATTAATGTTGCAACTTGTTCTAGATAGATATCGAACAGTGTTAGAGAACTAGTTACTTATATAAAATCACTTAATAAATCTTGGAAAGATTATGAAAATTACCATCTTCGGTTCTGGATACGTCGGACTAGTAACGGGTGCTTGCCTGGCAGATGCAGGCCATGAAATTGTATGCATCGATGTTGATGAAGCTAAAATCGACAGACTCAACAATGGCGAAGTCCCCATTTATGAGCCCGGTCTGGAACCCATGATTCGGGCCAACATGGAAGCTGGTCGTCTGAGTTTCACCACAGACGCCAAGATGGCCGTGCAGTTTGGCCGTCTTCAGTTCATTGCCGTTGGCACGCCGCCAGACGAGGATGGAAGTGCGGATCTAAAATATGTGCTCAAGGTTGCCGAGACCATTGCCGAGCATATGCAGGACTACAAGATTGTCGTGGACAAATCCACTGTTCCAGTGGGTACCGCAGACAAGGTAGATGCTGCAATCAGTAAAGTGCTCGAAAAACGCGGCGTCAACCTCGAGTATGACGTCTGCTCTAATCCGGAGTTTCTAAAAGAAGGCGCGGCAGTCGAAGACTTTTCCAAGGGCGCCCGCTTCATCGTCGGCACGGACTCCGAAAAAGTAAAGAAAGCCATGCGCGAGTGCTACGCGCCCTATAATCGTAACCATGAAAAACTGATGTTCATGGATGTACGTTGCGCCGAGCTGACCAAATATGCCGCTAACGCCATGCTTGCGACCAAGATCAGTTCATGAATGAAGTGGCCAACCTGGCCGAGAATCTGGGTGCCGATATCGAACAGGTACGCCATGGCATGGGCAGCGATCCGCGCATCGGCTATCACTTCATCTATCCCGGCTGCGGCTACGGCGGCTCTTGTTTTCCCAAAGACGTTCAGGCGCTTGCTCGTACCGCAAGCGATGTCGGTTACAACGCCGAACTGCTCAATGCGGTGGAGTCGGTCAACAAGCGCCAGAAGAGCAAGCTTTTCGAAAAGCTCATGCAGGCATTCGACGGAGATCTCGAAGGCAAGACGATCGCGGTATGGGGGTTGGCGTTCAAACCCAATACCGATGACATGCGAGAAGCCCCTAGCCGTGAACTGATGGAAGCGCTATGGAAGGTAGGTGCCAAGGTTCAAGCCTTCGATCCGGAAGCGATTGAAGAGTGTTCGCGTATTTATGGTGAACGCGACGATCTAAAGCTGACCGAAAAA
>NZ_JIBT01000029.1 GCF_001039575.1 Halomonas sp. PR-M31 | reverse complement strand
AAAAGATTCTCAAGGGCACTTTCTTCTGCGCTTGTCAGCTTATCGCGACCAAACGGAACACTGTATGTCTTGTTTTCATTATAAGCTAGGGTGTTAAAGCCAGAACAGGTAGCCAGCTTCATGTAGGCGTTTATCTGGTGCTCATTCATTCGTTCGTCGTCTATTTTTTCCGACTTGGTAGCGTAATTGAATTCCCACAAAGAGGATTCGTACTTAAAAAGCTTTTTTACACCGAAGCTTTCCAAATAATGCGATGTGGAATCAAACTTTACATCTTCATGAAGCCGTACCCTTTCTACGCCCTTGTTCAGGGTTTCTTCACGCCGCATACTTCCCGAGTCATCTAGAATCAGCATGATGTTGGGCTTGACACCAACGGTTTCAATTACCGGTGTCTGGGCAATTATGCCCGGAGCAGCCAAGCACTGAATGCTTGCCATAAAAATGATCAAAGCAACGATTGTACGCATGGTATTTTCCTGTCAGAAGGGCTCGAGCCTCAATTCACTTTGCACGACTGCCCAGGCCTTGTTATTTGCACCTGCCTGTCCCAGGGCAGTAACGCGAAAGGCATTGATTCGCCAATCGCCATTGCTCTTTTCGTTGTCGAAATTGAGTGACGCGCCACCTATCCGCCCCAGATATTCGATCAGACAAAAGCCGATGACATTATTGTCACTATCTAAGACGGCCTTGCCGTTTTTCTTCAAGATTGCCTGAAGTTCATCTATTGGCTTCGCAGAATTAACAGCAGAAATGAGAGAAGATGTGCTTTGGTCAACAACGAACAGACCATCATTGCCGTTGAAAGCACTAAGTTGCCAGTCGCCTGCCTGAAGTCGCTGCTCGGTTACCGCAAGCGCGGTTTCGGCGCGGTAATAGGCTTTTTCATAGGCACGACTGTTGACGCTCATTTTAGCCTGTAGCTGTGAATCCTGCGCTCCGGTAACGGCGATGAGACCTACGATTACCAGCATGACCAGTACTACCAGCAGCGCGGCACCTTGCTGTGCCTTTGCATTTAAAGGCATCAGCTGTTGCCTCTCAGTTGCAGATTGCGCGGCGTGAACGTCATGGTAAAAGTACGCTCGAGGCGTCCGTCGTTAGCCCCACCGGGTACGACACCCGGGTCGCTTTGTAGCGTCAGCGCAATCTCGACGCGCCGAATGCGGCTAGCCCAGGCGTTTTCATCGACCGCCTTCGGCGTGGCTGCCGGCTGATCGATACTGCCGTCGTCGTTGGTATCGACACCAAAGCTAATAGCCAGATCGCTCACGCCGGCAACAAGTTCTTCGCGCTTGAAGGAGGACACTGCCTCGACGCGATCGATGAATAGCGCCGTGGTACCACTCCCTTGCTGTTCGCCAAGGAACAGGCGCCACGCCTTGATCGGGTATACATGACTGGCGGCAGAGCCAATCTGGCCGTAGGCACGACTCAACTTTCCGTCGGGCTTTATACGACTGCCAGGGATCGTGTCATTCTCGATCTGGAACACATCGGCAGTGTTGCAGTCGCTGATAAGGGCGATTTTCTCGATGACCTTGCCATTTTTATCGAGAAACACGCCCGAGCTGTCCGCGCCGATATCGAGCTCACTGACACTGGTTTTCATGGCTGCGGCAAGCGGCACCTCGCTCTCCTTGTCCGCGTAGACCCAGTCCAACTCCCAGTAATCGATGCCGTCCTGTACGGCCTTCTTCGTGCTGATGGAGGGCAGCAGACGGTATTGACTGTCGACGCTGCTGGCGATCGAAATGGGCTGCACGCTGGTGCAGCCGGCATAGCCGATGTTGCGCATCAGCGGCTGCAGGCGAAAGGAGACGTAGCGAGCGGATTCCTGCAGGTAGGAAAGCGCCTGCTGACTCGATTGACTGGCACGAGAGCCAAGAAACATTTGCATCGCCAGCGCCAGGATCAACAGGCCCAACACCAGCGAAATCATCAGCTCGACGAGTCCCACACCCGCTTGACGATACCTCATAATCGAACCTCGAAGACAAACCTGGCCTTGGACGTACTGTTATCGTCTTGATCCTTGATACTCTTTAGCGACTCTTCCCAGGAGACAGTGAGCGTTACTCGTTGCCGATCGGCTACGCTGTCCACGGCTATCACCCCTTCACCATTGGTCAACCCTGCCCGTGCGCTCTCTTCGATGGAACGCCTCCATTCGCTCAGATCTCGTGCGACCAGCGTCGTAGAACTGCAGTTCGTGGCGCATGAATTCGCCGGCGCGTTGCGGGTCGTCTTGCCATCGTAGCTAGACAGAACGGCTAGATTGGATTGCATACGCTCAGCCATATCTGACGCCAGCAGCTGGGCCATGGTCTCGCTATAGCTAGCACGCTGGTACTGCAGTGTCTTGACCTGCAGCATGCCCATACCCAGCAGCGACGTACTCAACAGCAGCAGGGCAATCAATACCTCAATCAGCCCGGCCCCTCCCTGTCTGGTCGATGATATGATGACGAGCGAGTTCTCACGTTCTTGACGAACATCCTCCTTTCGCCACCCGCAAAAGCATTGATAAAGCCTCATTCGCAAGCGCCCCCGGCCATTCTTCGCGTGCGTCCCGAGGGTGCCAAGATGATTCTCGTTGTGTACTCACCGCTGCAGTAGATCCAACTATCGTTGCCTGTAGAAAGTATGCCTCGGGCGTTGAATGTGACCCGTGCTGGACCTCCGAGTGTCTGTTGTGCCTTGCTACCTCGATGAATACGCAGGCGATCAGCGGGCTGGAAACTGGCACTGTCACCCAGATACACCACCCAGCCGTTATGCCAATCACTGCCACACGCAGTGACTGAAGAGGTTCCGGAGGAGGGACAAACACTTACCTGGGCTCCTCGGGTCACTGCTTCGCTACGGGCCAAGCTCAGCGCTTGAGTCAAGGAACCACTGGCGCTCTCGACCTGAGCACGCTGTACGCTATGCTGCCAGGTGGGCACGGCCCAAGTCGCAATGATGGCCATGATGGCCAGCGTCACGACCAGTTCGACCAAGGTAAACCCTCGAGCTTGCAGCACTGATCCGCCTCGATGTTTGCTTGCTTGTTTTCTCGTATATCGACCCTACCCGCTTTTCCTGAAGACAAACCAAAAAAAAGTCGGGCAAAAGCCCGACTTTTCAACTGAAGAAAAACGTTTTCTATCATCCGCTGGCGATTACTTTCTCCCTCAACTCTTTTGGCATCGAGAAGACAATGGTCTCTTCACGGCCTTCAAGCTCTTTCGGCACCGCTGCACCCAGCTCGCGCAGGCGCTCGATCACGCCGTTGACCAGTACTTCCGGTGCGCTGGCGCCGGCGGTAATGCCAATGGTGTCGACATTCTCAAGCCATGCCTCATCGATCAAGCTGGCATCGTCAATCAGCTTGGCATTGGAGCCCATGCGTTCTGCCAGTTCCCGCAGGCGATTGGAATTTGAGCTGTTGACACTGCCTACTACTAATACCAGCTCGCTCTCCGCCGCCAGCTGACGCACCGCGTCCTGACGATTCTGAGTGGCGTAGCAAATATCGTCCTTGCGGGGTCCATCGATGGCGGGGAATTTCTCCCGCAGCGCATCGATGACTCGGGCGGTGTCGTCCATGGAAAGCGTTGTCTGGGTGACGAAGGAAAGCGTCTCAGGATTATTGACCTCGAGCGCGGCCACATCTGCTTCGTCTTCGACCAGGTAGATAGCACCGCCATGAGAGCTGTCGTAACGGCCCATGGTGCCCTCTACTTCGGGATGGCCGGCGTGGCCGATGAGAATGCACTCCTGGCCGCGTTTGGCGTAACGCAGTACTTCCATGTGCACCTTGGTCACCAGGGGGCAGGTGGCGTCGAATACCTTGAGCCCGCGGCGCTCGGCTTCCTGCTGCACGGCTTTCGAGACCCCGTGGGCGGAGAAGATCACCGTGGCGTCGTCAGGTACTTCATCGAGCTCCTCGACGAAGATCGCTCCACGTTCGCGCAACGTATCCACCACGAAACGATTGTGCACCACTTCATGACGCACGTAGATCGGTGCACCCAGCACATCCAGAGCGCGATTGACGATTTCGATGGCACGGTCAACGCCGGCGCAAAAGCCCCGGGGATTGGCCAACTTGATCTGCATGATGAACCTCACTTGATACGTCGGGTATCGTGGCGGTATCGATAAAATGAAAATACTAGTGAGTCGTCGTGGGCCTTACTTCAATCACCTCTACCTCGAAGGTCAGGGTGCGCCCGGCCAGCGGATGATTGAAGTCCACGGATACCTGCTTGTCGTCGATCTCGGCGATAACGCCGGGCACTTCGCCCCCTGCCGCATCGGCAAAGGACATCACCAATCCTTCTTCCAGCTCAGCTTCCTCGAAGCTCTCTCTTGGAATACGCTGCACGTTTTGCGGATTGTGCTGACCGAAGGCATGTTCCGGGGAAACGGTGTAGCTGCCGCTATCACCCTCGGCAAGCCCCGTCAGTGGCGCTTCAAAACCCGGCGGCAGGTTACCATCGCCCATTTGAAACGTTGCCGGCTGTTTGTCCCGGGTGGAGTCGACCACGGTGCCATCCTCCAGTTTGAGGGTAAAGTGCAGCGTCACCTCCATACCCTCGCCGATGCGGTATTCGCTCATCTCGAATATCCTCTACAGAAGTCAGTGATGGCTTTTACGACTACGTTCACTACGTGCATCACGCAGTGCTTGAAGAATCAATCCGATGGCCCCTAGCGTGATGGCCGTATCCGCAAGATTGAACGCGGGAAAATAGGCGTTCTGCCAATGAAAGGAGAGAAAATCCACCACGTAGCCATGCATGAGACGATCGTAAAGATTGCCCAGCGCCCCGCCAATGATCAATGTCAGAGACACCGCCGTCAGCGTCTCATTAGCTTTGAGTCGCGTCAGCCAGACGGTCAGTCCGATCGCTGCACCAATGGCGATCAACGCAAACAGCCAGCGCTGCCAGCCACCGTGAGTCGCCAGGAAACTGAAGGCGGCACCGGTATTGTGCAGCAGCGTGAGGTTGAATACCGGTAACACTTCCACGGGCTGAGCATAATGAAGCATGCTTGTGGCTAGGGCTTTCGTCCCAAGATCCAGCGCCACTACCAGCACCGACAGCCACAGCCAGCGTAACGGTCGATTCATTGGCATGTCAGTGGATACAGGGCTCTCATTCGTACCGGCACCCTTCTCCTCTGCACGGTCGCCTACGCCTTTTGCTTGGGCTTTATGCATAGTGACGCTCTTCCCCGGGCCCACCCGGCAGATTGATGATGCAGCGTCCGCACAGATCGGAATGCTCGGCGTGCTGCCCGACATCAGGGCGATGATGCCAACAGCGCTCGCACTTGGCATATGGGCTTGCGATGACCGCTACCTTGAGATCGTCGCGCTCGGTGGCCTCGACGCTCTGCGTACCGGCAGCATCAAGAGACGCCAAATGCACTTCGCTGGTCAGCAGCACGAAACGCAGCTCGTCTCCCAGGCGGCCCAGTGTCTCGCGCAGTGCATCGCTGACGTAGAGCGTTACCTCCGCGGCCAGACCGCTCTTGATCACCTTGGCATTGCGAGCGTCCTCGAGACACTTGTTGACCGCCTGCTTGACCTCTAGCACCTGCTCCCAGAACGCCCGGTCGAACAGAGCGCCGTCATCCAAGGTCTGCAATTCACCGTAGAAAGTTTCCAGCAGCACGCTGTCTTTGCGCTCGCCAGGGATATGCTCGTAGATCTCCTCCGCAGTAAACGACAAAATCGGCGCCACCCAACGCGCCAGCGCTTCGACTACCCGGTACAGCGCCGTTTGACAGCTGCGCCGCGCCAATGAATCCGCCTGGGTGGTGTACTGGCGATCCTTGATGATGTCCAGATAAAAGCCACCCAGCTCCCGGGCGCAGAAGGTGTGCACCTGCTGATAGACATCCAGGAAACGATACTCGGCATAGGCCGTCTCGATACGAGCCTGCAACTGAGCGGCACGGTCCACCACCCACTGATCCAGCGCAATCATGTCATCAAACGGCACCGCGTCGCGCTCGGCATCGAAGCCATTGAGATTGGCCAGCAGAAAGCGCGAGGTGTTGCGGATGCGCCGATAGACGTCCGCAGTACGCTTCAATATCTCGTCGGATACCGCCATTTCACCGGAGTAGTCCGTGGAGGCGACCCACAGGCGCAGAATGTCCGCGCCCAGCTTGTCCATGACCTCCTGCGGGGCGACCACGTTCCCCACGGACTTGGACATCTTGCGGCCTTGAGCATCCACGGTGAATCCGTGGGTCAGCAAGCCCCTGTAAGGCGCATGACCATCGATGGCACAGCCGGTTAAAAGTGACGAATGGAACCAGCCGCGATGCTGATCGGAGCCTTCCAGGTAGAGATCCGCCACCGGCCCGTCGCGCTTCTCAGGATGATCGAATACCGCCGCATGGGAGCCCCGCAGCACATGCCAATGCGTGGTGCCGGAATCGAACCACACGTCCAGAGTATCGCTGATCTTTTCATAATCCGCCGCCTCGTCACCCAGCAGCTCGCTGGCCTCGAGCCGGAACCAGGCCTCGATACCCTCGGCCTCGATGCGCTTGGCGACCTCTTCCATCAGCTCCAGGGTACGCGGGTGCAGCTCGCCGCTGACCCGATGCAAAAAGAACGGGATCGGCACGCCCCAGTTGCGCTGGCGCGAGATGCACCAGTCCGGGCGATTGGCAATCATCGAGTGCAGGCGCGCCTTGCCCCAGCTGGGCACGAACTGGGTCGTCTCGATGCCTTCCAAGGCGCGCTCTCGCAGGGTCTTGCCATCCGCGCCTTGAATATCCATGCCGACGAACCACTGAGCGGTTGCCCGGTAGATTACCGGCGATTTGTGGCGCCAGCAGTGCATGTAGCTGTGGGTGATCTTCTCGTGGGCCAGCAGCGCGCCGACCTCTTCCAGCTTGGCGACGATCTGCGGATTGGCCTTCCAGATCATCTGACCGCCAAAGAACTTGAGGTCCTCGGCGTAGACGCCATTAGCCATCACCGGGCTCTTGATCTCCTCGAACTCCATGCCGTAGGCGCGGCAGGTGATGAAGTCATCCACCCCGTAGGCCGGCGCAGAGTGCACGATACCGGTACCGGCATCGGTCTCGACATAATCCGCCAGATAGACCGCGCCCGGCGATCATAAAACGGATGACGAAAGTTCAGATTCTCGAGATGAGCACCCGAGGTAGTGGCAATGGTCTCGCCCTGTAGCTCGAAACGTTCGAGACAGCTCTCGACCAGATCCTCCGCCACCAGAAGCAGTCGCTCGCCGGTATCCACCAGGGCATAGCTGAACTCGGGGTGAACGTTGAGCGCCTGGTTGGCGGGGATAGTCCAGGGGGTAGTGGTCCAGATGGCCACCGCCGCTGGCTTGCCCAAAGACGCGAGCCCAAATGCCGCTGCCAACGCGGCGGGGTCGTCGGCCTCGAAGGCGACATCGATAGCGTCGGACTTCTTGTCCGCGTATTCGACCTCGGCTTCCGCCAGGGCCGAGCCGCAGTCGAAACACCAGTTGACCGGCTTCAAGCCCTTGAAGACGTAGCCCTGCTTGACCATCTCCGCCAGGGCCCGCACCTCATCCGCCTCGTTAACGTAGTCCATGGTGCGATAAGGACGCTGCCAATCACCGATGATACCCAGACGTATGAAATCCTCGCGCTGGGTATCGATCTGCTCTGCAGCATAGCTGCGACACAGGGCGCGGGTCTCTTCCGGCGGTAAATGCTTGCCATGCAGCTTCTCGATCTGATGCTCGATGGGCAGACCGTGGCAGTCCCAGCCAGGCACATAGGGCGCATCGAAGTCTGCAATCCCCTTGGCCTTGACGATGATGTCCTTCAAGATCTTGTTGACCGCATGACCGATATGAATGCTGCCGTTGGCATAGGGAGGGCCGTCGTGCAGCACGAAGGTCTCACGCTCCTTTCCTGCGGCGCGTAGGCGCTCATAGAGATCGATCTCCTGCCAGCGCTTTATACGGGCTGGCTCACGCTTGGGCAGATTGCCGCGCATGGGAAAGTCGGTTTCAGGCAGATTCAATGTAGGCTTATAGTCGCTCATGGGGTTCCATCGTTGTCGCGCCTGGTGACTCCAGGGTCGGCATGTTCGGGAATCGACGCCAAAGGCGCCGATGCCAGATAAGGTGTTAAATCACTATCATGATTGTGCATTTGTCTTGGCCAGGCATGAAAAAATTCTTTTGCCTGGGCCTGATCGGCCTGAATCTGATGTTTTAGCTCGTCCAACCCATCGAAACGCTGCTCGCCGCGCAAACGTGCACAAGGCAATACCTTGATGATCTGGCCATAAAGATCGCCGCTGAAATCGAACAAATTGACTTCCAGAACCGGACGAGGCGTTCCCACGGTAGGTCGCCAGCCGATATTGGCGACCCCAGCGAACTCGCGACCGCCACTCAGGCGCGTAACCACCGCGTAGACACCGCGAAGGGCCATGGGCCCGGATAACAACGGCACGTTGGCGGTAGGCACGCCGATGGTACGACCCAGCTTCTGATCGGCAACGACTCGCCCCGTGTAAGAATAGGGGCGGCCCAGCATGCGCGCCGCCTGCAGGAAATTGCCGCTGGCCAGCAGTGTGCGTATCCGGGAGCTAGAGACTCGCTCACCGTCGAGGGCAAAGGTGCGGGTATGCTCGATACCGAAGCCACATTCTTTTCCCACTTGAGTCAGCAACGCAAAATCACCGGATCGATCGCAGCCAAAGCGAAAGTCATCTCCTACCACCAGATGACGCACATCCAAGCCATCGATCAATATCCGATCGATGAACTGTCGCCCTGTCAGACTGCGCAGCGCGTCGTTGAAGGGCAGGCAGACAATGCGTTCGGCACCATGGGCCGCCAGTAGCTGAGCCTTGTCCCGTAGCCGCGTCAGCCTTGGGGGCGCCTGATCACCGGCGAAAAATTCCCGGGGCTGTGGCTCGAACACCACCACCGTCACCGGCAGCTCCAGATCCGCCGCGCGATCGCGCAACTGATCGAGAATCGCCTGATGGCCAAGATGCACACCGTCGAAGTTACCGATGGTGGCAACGCTACCACGATGATGCTCGCGCAGATTGTGTAAACCGCGAATCAATTCCATGCAGCATTCACGCATCGGTTAAAGAATCAATTATAACGAAGGCGGCAAGCCTTGACAGCCACGTCATTTATCGCCTGGCCATTCAGTCAGCCATTCAAGCGAAAGTGACGCAACCGAATACCGCAGATGACAAGCCAACCAAAGTACAGTGCAACACCACCTGTCACCAGCGCACTCAGGGTCAAGACCCGCCGTTCCACTTCCCAACTCAGCCATGCATGCCACGGAGGCGAGAACCACCAGAGCCCCAACGCAAGCAGCGTGCAGCCACCGCCAAGCTGCCAGGCATAGCGCCCCCAGCCGGCTGAAAGATCAATACCCCCTGACGGCGCAATCCCCGTGCCAGCAGACCTGCATTGAGAAAGGCGGATAGCGCCGTAGCCAGGGCCAGACCGGCATGGGCCAAGGGTACGATAAAGATCAGATTCAATCCCATATTGGCGATCATGGCGATGATGCCGATCTTGACCGGTGTCGCGGTATCCTGACGAGCAAAATAGCCTGGCGCCCATATCTTGATCAGCATGAAGGCAATCAGGCCCAGCGCATAGGCGCGCAGGCTCATTGCGGCCATGGCGATATCATGCTCGGTCATGGCGCCATAGTGAAACAGGCTGATCAACAGGGGTTCCGCCAGTACCGCCAGGGCCAGGGCCGCAGGCAAACCGACCAGCAATACCGCCCGCAGCGCCCAGTCGAGCATCTTGGCAAAATGTTCCTGAGATTTCTCCGCGTGTCGCTTGGAGAGCGCCGGTAAAATCACCGTGCCAATGGCAATACCGAATACCCCTAGCGGCAGTTCCACCAGGCGATCCGAGTAGTACAGCCAGGAGACGCTACCTGCGGCCAGAAGCGAGGCAAGTACGGTATCGAGCAATAGATTGATTTGCGATACCGAGACGCCGAACAAAGCCGGCGTCATCAGCTTGAGTATGCGCCGTACTCCGTCATGTCGAAAATTCGGCCAGGGTTTTGGCAGCAATCCCAGGCGCAGAAGAAACGGCACCTGAAAGGCCAACTGGGCGGCACCGGCAATCAAGACCCCCCATGCCAATGCCAACGATGGCGTTTCCATCAGCGGCGTCAGCCACAGAGCGGCTCCAATCAAGGAAAGATTCAGCAGCACCGGTGTAAAAGCCGGCACGGCGAAACGATTCCAGGTATTGAGTACGCTTCCCGAGAAGGCGGTAAGCGAGATCAACAGCAAATACGGAAAGGTCAGCTGCAGCATGTCGGCGGTTAACGCAAGCTTCTCCGGATCGCGACCGAAGCCTGGAGCAAACAGCCAGGCAAGCCAAGGCGCCAGCAGCATGGCAGCGGCGGTGATCAGTGCCAGCACGACGGTCAGGCTACCGGAAACCGCATCGAGCAGCTCACGCACCTCCTCTCGGGAGCGACGTGTCGCGTATTCCGAGAGTACCGGCACGAAAGCCTGATTGAAGGCACCTTCTGCGAACAGTCGTCGCATAAAATTGGGAATCTTGAAAGCGACGAAGAAAGCATCGGCACCGCTACCCGCCCCTAATAAGGCAGCAATGACGACATCTCGCACCAGCCCAAGCACTCGGGAGAGCATGGTCATTGCGCTCACGATCACTCCAGAGCGCAGCAACCCTGCCCGTGCGGCCATCTGCTTATTGAGCTGCCTTCCAGGGGCCGGGTCGCCTTGTGCGCCGTCGCCCCCGGCAGGAGCGTCCAACTGAGCGTCGCTGGCTGCCGTTGGCTGGGTCTCTTTGTCTGGCTTATCTGACGGGATACTCACGATAGCGCATCTTCCCCAATCAAAAATCATGCACAAAAAAACCGGCCGAGGCCGGTTTTTCTGAACGCTGGCACCCCGCTTTCCTTCAATGCAACAAAGAAGGCAAATAAGGTGCCTAGCGAGCGTCCGACTTAGGCAGCCAGCGCTTTAATTCGTTTGTTGAGACGGCTCTTGAGACGAGCAGCCTTCTTCTTGGAAAGAGTATCCTTGTCGGCAATGCGGTCAATGACCGGCTGGGCCGTACGGAACTCTTCCATGGCCTTGCCATGATCGCCGCCTTGAATTGCCTTGATCACGCGCTTGATGTAAGTGCGGACCATGGAGCGCTGACTGGCTTTGTGCTGACGACGCTCTTCCGCCTGACGTGCGCGCTTACGCGCTTGCTTGCTATTCGCCACCGTAATCTCCTTGGAGAACCATAAAATGCGGTGTAAGTATTTGATTCGACCTGATCATCGAATATGTCCATTGTGGCTTGATCCTGCCACACGACATGCCACGAAAAGCGTTCTGCGCGGGTCATGCCTGAAAGGAGGCGAATCCTACCACACCGCCTCATTCCTTGCCACTGGAGGCCGAAAATTTCAAAGCGCCGGCTAGAGAATCACCAGGTTGTCGCGATGAATGAGTTCCGGTGCCTCCATATAGCCAAGCAAACCTTCGATGCGATGACTTGGCTGACCCAGTATTCGAGCGGCTTCATCGCTGCCGTAGTTGACCAGTCCCTTGGCAACCCGCTCACCCTGTTCATCAAGACAGACCACCATATCGCCTCGGACAAAGCGCCCGGATAGCGCCTTGACCCCCACCGGCAACAGGCTCGAGCCACGTTCGCGCAGTACATTCGTGGCGCCGGCATCTAACGTCAGGCTACCGCGCACCTGAAGTTGGCCGGCCAGCCAGCGCTTGCGCGCTGCTAAGGGCGCGTGCTCCGGATGCAACAGCGTGCCCAACGTCTCACCTTCAACCAGTCGGATCAGCACATCCGGCTGACGCCCACTGGCAATGGCCGTGACCGCACCGGAACGTGCCGCCAACTGCGCGGCGCGAACCTTGGTAGTCATGCCGCCACGCCCGAGCACGCCACCGCTGCCTGCCATCGCGATCAGACGCGGATCATCGGCACGCCCTTCACACAACAACTGGGCGTTCGGCTGAAGGCGTGGGTCCGCGTCGAACAAGCCTTCCTGATCCGTCAGGATGATCAGCGCCTCGGCTTCGATCAAGTTGGCTACCAGCGCCCCTAGCGTGTCGTTGTCTCCGAAGCGAATCTCATCGGTAACCACGGTGTCGTTTTCATTGATCACCGGTATTACCCGCAGTGACACCAGAGTGCGCAGCGCAGAACGGGCATTCAGATAACGCTTGCGATTGGAGAGATCGTCGTGGGTCAGCAGAACTTGCGCGCTGTGCAAACCATGGCGCGCAAAGTGGCCCTCATAACATTGCGCCAAGCCGGTCTGCCCCACTGCTGCTGCCGCTTGCAGCTCGCGCACCGTCGAAGGGCGTAGGCGCCAGCCCAGGCGCACCATACCCGCAGCCACCGCACCGGAGGAAACTAGCACCACCTCGACGCCTTGCGCATGCAGCTTGGCGATCTGATCGACCCAGCCCCCGATGGCTGGCTCATCCAGTCCACGACCATCGTTGGTCAGTAAGGCACTACCAATTTTCACCACCACGCGCCGCGCCTTGATCAGCGCCTCGCGCCCCGACGCCCACTGATTGTTCATCTCACTGCCATCTCTAATACGATTCGGTTCCAGCTCGATCGGCGATATCAAAACGTATCGAGCGCAGTAGCTTTGAAACACCGATCAAGGTACGTATTCGACTTCGACATCATACTCATCATCATCGAAGTCATCGTCGTTGTCCTCGACGGCGGTTTTACGCTTGCGGCTCAGCTTCGCCTCGGCTCGAGCAACTGCCTCGACTTCCATGCGCCGGCGCATATCCTGTTCGCGCTCGGCGGCGGCCTCGTCTTCATTCTCTAGGCGACGTTGTTCGGTCAACCAGCGATAAGCCGCTTGTATCAGCGCATCGGTGCCTTCACCGCTGATCGCTGAGATACAAAACATGGGTCCATTCCAGCCAAGGCGAGAAACGATGTCATTTACCCGCGTCTTCCGCTCATCCTCCGGCAGCAAATCGAGCTTGTTGAGTACCAACCAGCGTGGTCGCTCCGCCAGGGTGGCAGAAAACTGCTCCAGCTCATGTGTAATGGCCTGGGCAGCCTCCACCGGATCGGATTCATCAAAAGGCTCTACGTCCACCACATGCAACAGCAGCCGCGTACGGGTCAGATGCTTGAGAAAACGCAGCCCAAGTCCCGCACCTTCGGAGGCCCCTTCGATCAAGCCCGGCACGTCCGCCATGACGAAATGTTCATGCATGCCCAGCTTTACCACCCAAGGTTGGGTACCAGGGTGGTAAAAGGATAGTTGGCCACCTTGGGTTTGGCGGCAGAAACGGAGCGGATCAACGTCGACTTGCCTGCATTGGGCATGCCCAGCAAGCCCACGTCTGCCATCACCTTCATTTCAAGACGCAGATTGCGCCGCTCACCTTCGGTGCCTGGCGTGGTACGTCGCGGCGCGCGATTGGTCGAGGATTTGAAATGGATATTGCCCAGGCCTCGGCGTCCGCCTTGAGCGACCAGCACTACCTGGCCGATCTCGGTCACATCGGCGATCACTTCGAGAGTATCTTCATCAATCACCGTGGTGCCCACCGGCACCTTGATATGTAGATCGTCCCCGGCCTTGCCGCTCATCTGGCGACCCTGTCCCGGCTGGCCGTTGGGCGCCTTGTAAAATCGTTGATACTTGAAATCGATCAAGGTGTTCAGGGCATCGTCGCCAATCAGATGAACGCTGCCGCCATGGCCGCCGTCACCCCCGTCGGGACCGCCCTTGGGCACGTATTTTTCGCGGCGGAAACTCAGACAACCGCTACCGCCATTGCCGGCTTCCACGATGATCGAGGCTTCGTCGACGAACTGCATGGGTCATTCTCCCGACGGTAATACCGTCCTGATACGAAAAGGCCCCGCTATCGCGGGGCCTTTCCAGTGCAACATTCGCATTGTCTCAGGCGGAGACGACACTCACGAACTTGCGATTCTTCGGCCCTTTAGTCTCGAACTTGATCACGCCTTCGTTCAGAGCGAACAGGGTGTGATCCTTGCCGATACCGACGCCTGTGCCTGCGTGAAACCTGGTGCCACGCTGACGTACGATGATGTTGCCGGGAACGGCGGCTTGTCCACCAAACAGCTTGACGCCAAGGCGTTTGGATTCGCTGTCGCGGCCGTTACGGGTACTACCAGCTGCCTTCTTGTGAGCCATTGCAAATACCTCGCTCGTTAAGGGGTCATACCGCTTACGCGGAAATCCCGGTGATCTTGACTTCAGTGAACCACTGACGGTGGCCCTGGCGACGCATGGAATGCTTGCGACGACGGAACTTGATGATGCGAACCTTTTTGCCACGACCGTGGGAGACGATCTCGGCGGAGACTTTCGCACCGCTGACCAGCGGTGCCCCGACCTTGATGTCGTCACCATCGGCGACCAGCAGAACCTGATCGAAATCCAGGCTCTCGCCGGTTGCCACTTCAAGCTTCTCGAGCTTCAGAGTCTGACCTTCCTGAACGCGGTATTGTTTACCGCCACTCTTAATAACTGCGTACATTACGTTCTCCAGACACTCATCCAAGATGGGCTCTTCATCGGCCTGCGGCGAGTGGCGCCCCTTTTGGCAGCCATCTGACAGGGAGCATGATGAGTTGGGTCGCGGATTATAACGGCAGCCAGGCACCATCACAAGACCATAAGACCACGGGTATTCATCATACTGGTGCCGGCGCTTGCTTTATGTCTTGCCTTGACGCCTTATAGAGGGCCCCATAGCATGACTACACCAAGCTTGGCCCAAATACGGCACGATGGCGTACAACCATCATGTGCAACGCGGCCCAACCCCCTTACAGACAGACACCATGCAGCCCAACGCAGCGTCCATCCATGCACCGGTGGCAGAAGATTTCGCCGCCGTTGATCGCACCATTCTCGACCAGCTTGGCTCTCGGGTCCCGCTGGTCGAGAGTATTGGTCATTACATCATCGAAAGCGGCGGCAAGCGCCTGCGCCCCCTGCTGGTGCTTCTTGCAGCCCGAGCGCTGGGCTACGCCGGAAAACACCACATCACCTTGGCCACGCTGATCGAGTTCATGCATACCTCGACGCTGCTGCATGACGATGTGGTTGACGAGTCAAGTATGCGCCGTGGCAAGCAGACCGCCAACGATCATTGGGGCAATGCCCCCTCGGTCCTGGTCGGGGATTTTCTCTATTCGCGTTCCTTCCAGATGATGGTCGAGGTGGGTTCGATGCGGGTCATGGAAATTCTCTCCGCCGCCACCTGCACCATTGCCGAAGGCGAAGTATTGCAGTTGACCAACATAGGCAACCCGAACGTCGACGAAGCGGCCTATTTCGAGACCATTCAGGGCAAGACGGCGATGCTCTTCGAAGCCGCTTCTCACAGCGGTGCGGTGCTGGCAGACGCGAGTCCCGAACAGGAAGAGGCGCTCAAGCTCTACGGCCGCTATCTGGGCTTGGCGTTTCAGTTGATCGACGACCTGTTGGACTACCAGGGCGACGCCGACACCATGGGTAAGAACGTGGGTGACGATCTGGCCGAAGGCAAACCGACGCTGCCATTGATCGAGGCGATGAACCGTGGCACCGACGAGCAGGCACAGCTGATTCGCAAGACGATTCGCAAGGGCGGCCTGGATCGGCTTGACGATGTTCTGGCCATCGTCAGCGATACCGGCGCGCTTGACTATACCCGTCGGCGTGCAGAGGAAATGGCCGACAAGGCCCTGGCACAGCTCAACGTCCTTCCCGAAAGCCGCTATCGGGATACCATGGCGGACCTGGCAAGACTGGCGGTGAATCGCAGGGCGTGACCGCAGGAACCGGCTTCGCATCGGGGTTGCGCAAGGCAATACGAGCGGTATAATGCACCCCCGTTGAGGCGCACGCCCAACCGCATCGGAGTATAGCTCAGCTTGGTAGAGCGCTGCCTTCGGGAGGCAGAGGTCGTAGGTTCGAATCCTGCTACTCCGACCATGTAATCTTGTAAAACCGCCACTCACGGGCAACGCTGAGTGGCGGTTTTTCTTTGTGCCCGCGTCGGGACCCTAGAGTGGCCGTCATCAATGGAGCTGACCTTTATGCCGAACTCGATCAAACATCTGACGCTCATCGCAATAATGATGATCAGTTCAATTTCCTTCTCCCAAGCGGCAGAGAAAGTCGAAAAACCGGAAGTTTTGGCCAGGCACGTAATCCTGATTGGCTCCGATGGAATGGGAGCCTATGCGTTTGAAAAAGCGAAAGTCCCGCACTTGAGAAAGATGATGAAAGAAGGCGCCTATTCCCTCAAAGCGCGCTCGGTCCTGCCTTCTTCCAGCGCTGTTAACTGGGCCTCCATGCTCATGGGCTCGGACCCCGTATTGCACGGTTATACCGAATGGGGCAGCGAAACGCCTGAAATACCGTCGCGCGTCGTTGGCGAGACAGGAATATTTCCTACCATCTTCAGCCTGCTTGAGAAACAAAGACCCGATGCCAAGAAAGGCGTTTCCTACACCTGGGAAGGAATAGGCTATCTTTTTGAAAAACCTTGGGTCGATCTTGATTACAACGGCTATAGCGAAGAAAGCACGCTGGAAAATGCGCTCGAATTCATCGTTGATGAGAAGCCGGCCCTTACGTTTATTCATTTCAATGAGCCGGATAGCATCGGTCATGAAATAGGTCACGATACGCCGGAGTATTTTGAAAAAGTGGAGATGATAGATGGCTTGGTAGGCAAACTTCTCGATGCCTTGAAAGAAAGCAAAATGATGCAAGACACCGTGATCATTTTTACTGCGGATCATGGAGGGATTGGTAAAGGGCATGGTGGGCAGACGCTGACTGAAATGGAAATCCCCTGGATCATTTATGGGAAAAACGTGCCGGCGCGGGGGAAGCTGGAGTTCCCGATCATAACCTATGATACCGGTGCGACTATCGCTTATATCCTGGGACTGGAAACGCCTGATGTCTGGCGGGGCAAGCCGGTAACAGAAGCGTTCGAGAAAGATGAGAATTAATTTTTTTCCTAATCGCCTGACAATAGCCTTGGCATCGAACTCCGCTGCCGACTGAGAAAATTGAAAAGCCGCCATCTACGGATCAGTCCGAATGGCGGCTTTTTTCGTTTGCCTGCCAATATTACGGGCGCCCTGCTCCATGTCGCGACGCCTTACTGCTTCACCGTTCATTACGAGCCCTTTGTTTGCTCTTGGTCTAAATGGACGATGTCAGATGCCGAAGCCTGATCGAGGATAAGCTACGCCGTATCCACTCGCGCCGGCCAGGATTTTTCAACACCGAGGCTAGCCCAAGACAAGAGGCTCCAACCCATGAAGCTGACTTCCACCGCTTGGCTACAAGTCTTTGTGGCTTTCTGGATACAAGCCATCGGTATTGGCTCGCTGGTCTACGCCTATGGCGTCGTGGCAGTGCCAATCGCTGAAACCTTTCACCCCAGCCGCATGCTACTCATGCTAGGCATGGCCGGCATGACGCTGTTCGCGGGACTTTATTCTCCCTGGCTGGGCACCCGTTTCGATCGCGGCTCTCTGCGTATATTGATGGCAATCGGGGTAGTGACTGTCGCTGCAGGCTATCTGCTGCTCTCCTTCGCCGAAAGCATGTGGCAGGTTCCGCTGATCTATGCACTGATGATGTCTTTTGGCTATGCAACCCTTGGCCCTCTCGCGGCTTCCACCTTGACGTCGCGCTGGTTCGTCCATAAGCGCGGCCTGGCTTTGGGGATCGCCGGCATGGGCACCTCTTTCGGTGGCTTCTGCTTTCCTCCCTTGATTCAAATGATGGTGGACGCCTACGAGTGGCGCACCGCTTTCCGCTTGTTGGCATTGATCATCTTCGCCATTGGCCTGCCGGTCGTTCTATGGCTGACCGTGGATCGCCCACCCAGGCTACCTGAAAAGGACGACACCTCTGACGCCTCGACGCCTAAAGCGGTCGCCGGGCCCGGGCTCGATACCACCGGGGCGGTGCTGCGCAACCGTAATTTCTGGATCATCTCGCTAGCCGTAGGCATCATGTTCGCGGTGTTCACTGCCACAGCCAGCAATCTGGTGCCTTTCGCCATCGACAACAACGTTGCCACAGACAAGGCTGCCTTGCTGATTTCTCTAGTAGCGATTCTGGCAGTGCCAGGCACCCTGATTTTCGGTGCGTTGGCCGATCGCCTCGATTTGCGCATCGCCCTGGCCTCACTGATGAGTCTTATCACCCTTGGGCTGGTCTGTTTCATGGGGCAACCCCCTTACGAGTTGATGGTGCTGGGCAGCCTGCTGGTGGGTATGGGCGGTGGCGGTATGATTCCGGTATGGGGCGCTTGCTCGCACGGGTCTTCGGTCTTCTGGATTACGGTCGGGTCATGGGACTGATGAACCCGGTACTGATGCTGTTCACATTGGTCGCCCCGCCCTTGGCCGGCTATCTGCAGGACGTGACCGGTAGTTATCATACGGCTTTCTTGAGTTTCGCCATTCCTCTGGCCGCGGCAATACTGATTCTACCGCTGATACGCTTCTTGCCACCCTTGCCTGCTAGCGAACCAATGATGAAGCCGTCGCCCAATCTTGCTAAATGATTCCTCAACCTGGGTGTACCTCTGGTACGTTACATAGACAAGAAAGCTGCGCTTGACGCAGGCTTTCTTGTATTGATTCTTGCCTTGATTCAAAGCGCCGGCGCTTTAGGCCGTGATAGCGCCTCCATTGAGCGGTAATACCTGCCCCGTCATCCAGGCGGCTTCAGAAGACGCCAGATACGTCACTAAGGCACCCACGTCCTCAGGTGTGCCGGCTCTGCCCACGGCGGTGGACTTGGCCTGCTCATCGTAGCCGAAGTTGTTCATGGTCCCCAGGGACACGGCATTTGCCGTTATCCCCTTGCGCCCTACTTCATGGGCCAAATGACGCATGAAACCCAACGACGCAGACTTTGCCGCCGCATAGTTCGTTAAGCCGAATGATAGCCCTACCCGCCAGGATTCCGAGCTTATGATGACGATGCGTCCAAAACCACGCTCGCCCATGCCTCTTACTACCAGCCGCGTCAGTCCCAGTACGGCTCTCAAATTGAGATCCAGCTGTATCTCGAAGTCCTTGTCTTCAAGCTCGCTGAAATGACGCAGGGATTCCGGCATACCCGGCGGTACGCCTGCATTGTTGACCAGAATATCGATGTCACCGTAGCGTTGGCGTACCTTGAAGACGATTTCTTCACGTATTTCGCTGCGAGTGATGTCACCCGGGACCGCCATGACATCGAACCCCTCGGCGACGAGCTTTGCTACAGCATGCTCGGCTCGTTCTGCATAGAGATCGTTGACCGCCACCCGGGCTCCCTGCCCGGCCAGGGCGCGCACCACCCCCAGTCCCATGCCCTGACCGGCGCCAGTCACCAAGGCCACACGATCGTTCAAATCGAACATCCTAAGGTGGGTATTGTTCGTGCTCATGCATTGCTCCTCGGAAAACGTATGATTCCAGCTAAAAAAATCAGATACCCAAGGGCCAAATCAGCAGACTTCGAACAAGCCTGCAGCACCCATACCGCCACCAATGCACATGGAAACCACCACGTAGCGAACGCCCCGACGGCGACCTTCCAGCAGGGCGTGACCCACCATACGTGTGCCGGACATCCCGAAGGGTGCCCAATGGCGATGGCACCGCCGTTGACGTTGAGGCGCTCATCGGGAATGCCCAAAACGTCCCGACAATGCAGTACCTGGCTGGCGAAGGCCTCGTTGATCTCCCACAGACCAATGTCTTCCACCTTCAACTCGAAGCGCTCGAGCAGTTTGGGAATGGCGTAGACCGGGCCGATGCCCATCTCCTCCGGGGCACAGCCGGCGATGGCGATACCCTTGTAGAGCCCTAGCGGCGAAAGCCCGCGACGCTCTGCCTCGCCGCGCTCCATCACCAGGCAAGCGGCGGCGCCGTCTGAAAGCTGGGAGGCGTTGCCGGCAGTGACGAACTCCCCTTGGGCAACCCACTGGCCGTCCTTCCATACCGGCTTGAGCTCCGCCAGGCTTTCATAAGTGGTCTGGGGGCGGTTGCATTCGTCATGATTTGCCACTACCTCACGATGCCCTGCGGGCTTGCGCTCCTCGTCGAACATCAGCTGTTGAGCAGTGAGCGGCACGATCTCGTCGTCAAAGCGCCCCGCTTCCTGGGCCGCGGCGGTACGCTGCTGGCTTTGCAGGGCGTAGCGGTCCTGGGCTTCACGACTGATACCGTAGCGCTGGGCGACCAGCTCCGCGGTCTCGATCATGGGGATATAGGCGCTGGGCATTACCTGCTTGACCGCCTCGGACTGGGCGCGGTAAGTGTTCTTGTGTTTGTTCTGGGTCAGAGACAGAGATTCCACGCCTCCAGCGACGGCGGTGGTCATCTCACCGGTCATGATGCTGCGCGCCGCCACGCCGATGGTCATCAGGCCTGATGCGCACATGCGGTCCAGCGCCATGCCCGGCACGCTATCCGGCAAACCGGCGGTATAGGCGCACAGTCGGCCGATGTTGTAGGCCTGGGTGCCCTGCTGCACCGCCGCCCCCATGATCACATCCTCTACCGCTGAACCTTCAACCCCGGCCCGCTCCAGGGCGGCGCGAATCACATGGCCGCCGAGCACCGGCGCCTCGGTGTCATTGAAGGACCCGCGAAAGGACTTGGTCAGCGCAGTTCGCGCCGTGGAAACGATCACTGCTTCTTTCATCGAAGGACTCCTGATGATTAGTCGGGTGGGCTACCCCGTCGGCAAGCCTCTGCGAGGGCGCTGTAAACCCGTCCTTGGTCGCTACTTTTGCCCTCCATGGCAAAAGACCCTCGCTACGTCTTGCCCCCGGCGCCCACTCTTGCTGGATATTCGGGAACAAACGCTTATTGTGCTGACTTCGAGACGCTGGCGTCGAAGGTATAACGACTGATCGTGTCCGCCACGCAGCCGGGCCGCTCGCTGCCCTCGATCTCCACGGTCACCCGGGTGACGACCTGAGTCGCGCCCTTGATCGACTCCACGGAGAGAACCTCGCCACGACCGCGGATCCTCGCGCCCACCGGTACCGCGCCGGAAACCGGATCCGCTCGCACCCGACGTTGACGCCCATCTTGAGATTGACCACCTCGATCAGCTGGGGCAGAAACAGATTGACCAGAGACAGGGTCAGGTAGCCGTGGGCGATGCAGCCACCGAAGGGACCGTCCTTCGCTCGCTCTGGGTCTACATGAATCCATTGATGATCCCCGGTGGCCTCGGCGAATAGATTCACTCGCTCCTGAGTGATCTCGAGCCAGTCGGTGACGCCCAGGGGTTGGCCCTGGGCCGCCAGCAACTCCTCGGGACTGCGAAACTGTGTTGTCATGAACATCTCCTCAGGCTTGCTGCGAGCTGACCGAGAGCACTTCCCCGGTCATGTAGGATGAGTAGTCGCTGGCCAGGAACATCATCACGTTGGCCACCTCCCAAACCTCCGCGGCCCGCCCGAAAGCCTCTCGAGAAGCCAGTTCATCAAGCAGCTCTTCGCTGGACGCTTTCTTGAGGAAATCATGCAAGGCGATAGAGGGCGCCACCGCGTTGATGCGGACCCCATGATCCGCGGCCTCAAGGGCGCTACAGCGGGTCAGCGCCATCACCCCGGCCTTGGCAGCAGCGTAGTGGGCCTGCTCCTTCTGGGCTCGCCAGCCAAGCACTGATGCGTTGTTGACGATCACCCCCCGCCCGCGTTTCTGCATGGCCGGCAGCATGGCTCGGGTCATGCGGAAGGTGCCGGTCAAGGTAATATCCAACACCCGAGACCACTCCGCGTCCTCCATGTCCACCACCCGCTTCTGACCGCCCAGGCCGGCATTGTTGATCAGCACATCGACGCCGCCGAGCTGTTCTTCCGCCGCAGCGATAAGCGCCTGCACTTCCTCTTCCACGGTGACATTGCATAGCTGGCCGTAGATCGCCTCGAGTCCGGTCTGCTGCTTGAGCGCGGCGACCGCCTCTTCCAAACGACGCGGATGGATATCGGAGATCATCAGCGCCCGGCAGCCTTCCTCGGCGCAGCGTTTGGCAGCAGCGAAGCCGATCCCGGCGCCGGCAGCGGCGGTGATCAGCACGGTCTTTCCGGAAAGCAGCTCGTGTCCGGGCACATAGGGGGGAGCTTGCGTCACGATGTTGCACCTCTAGTAAGGGTCATGCCCCTTTATAGAAGACGGTGACTCAAGCCGGCATCGTCAAAACGGACGTGACCGCCGAAAGGCTATGCATTACTCCGAGACTCCCGAGGCATCCCCAAACCCCGCTCGGCGATGATATTGAGCTGGATCTCGTTGGTGCCGGCGTAGATGGTATCGGCACGGGTGAACAGGAACAGTTGCTGCACGCGGCGGCGTACCGGGTCGCTGTCGTCTACCACGTTGCCGGTATGACCCAGCACATCCATGGCAAGCTTGCCCAGGTCGCGGTGCCAGTTAGACCAGTAGTACTTGTAGATCAGTGCCTCTCGCGGAAGCTGGCCGTCTTCGCCGCCAGAGAGCATACGCAGGGCGTTATAGCGCATCACCTTGAGCCCGACCCAAGCCCGGGCGATACGCTGGCGCAACGCCGGTTGTCTGGCAGCGCCGTTTTCCCTGGCCACCTGACAGATCAGTTCGAGTTCCTGGGTGAAGTGCATCTGCTGGCCCAGGGTAGACAGACCACGCTCGAAGCCGAGCAGGGCCATGGCGATCTTCCAGCCTTCTCCCGGCGCGCCGACGATGTTGTTCGCTGCGGTGCGGGCGTCGTCGAAGAACACCTCGTTGAACTCGCAGCCCCCGGAGATCTGGCGAATCGGACGAATGGTGACCCCGGGCTGGTCAAGGGGCACCAGCAGAAAACACAGGCCTTTGGGCCCCACGGAGCCGCGTTCGCAGCGGGCCACCACGAAGATCCACTGGGATTCATGGGCAAGGGACGTCCACACCTTCTGACCGTCGATCCGCCACTCGTCGCTTGTTTCGTCGAGTTCCGCTCGGGTGCGCAGATTGGACAGGTCCGAGCCGGCGCTGGGTTCGGAGTAGCCCTGAGCCCAGAACTCCCGGCCTTCGCGAATCCCCGGCAGCAAGCGCCGCTGCTGCTCTTGGGTGCCATAGGCGATCAGGGTGGGGCCGATCAGCCCTTCGCCGATATGGCCCATGCGCCCTGGACCACCGGCTCGGGCGTACTCCTCGTGGAAGATGACCTGACGAGTGACATCGAGCCCGCGGCCACCATGCTCCGTGGGCCAGCCCACGCAGATCCAGCCCGCCTTGGCCAGATGGCGCTCCCAGGCTTTGCGCAGCTCCGGAAAGGCCTCCTCGTCCCCGGGGCCGCCGCGATGGCGCAGCGGCGCAAACTCTCCCTGCAGGTTGGCCTCGAGCCAAGTAGCGATCTCCTCGCGAAACGCCTCGTCCGCGACGCTGAATTCCAGTGACATAGGTAAAACTCCTTAGAGCTTCTTTCACAGCCCGGTGGGTTAGGACGGGCAGCTCCGGTGGCAAGCCTTCGCGAGGGCGCTGTTAACCCATCCTTGGGAGCTACTTTTGCCATCCATGGCAAAAGACCCTCGCTTCGCCTTGCCCCCGGCGCCCATCACCGCGAGAAGTTTGGAAATGGACTTTTAAGCCGGACCAAGCAGCGGCACCGCCAGCTCTTCCAGCAGTATTTCGCTGCTGCCAAGCCAATGGGCGTTGGCCTGGACGCGCTTGAAATAGAGATGCGGATCGTATTCCCAAGTGAAGCCCACGCCACCATGAAGCTGGATCGCTTCCTGGGCGCAGAAGAAGGCCGCCTCATCGGCGACGCTCTTGGCCATGGCCGTCTCGATCGCCAACGTGGAAGGATCCGCCGTGACCGTCGCTGCGGCGCCATAAACCGCAGAGCGAGCCGCCTCGATACGCACCATCATCTCCGCGCAGCGATGCTTGACCGCCTGGAAAGACGCGATAGCGCGGCCGAACTGCACCCGCTCGCCGGTATAAGCGACGCTAAGATCGAGACAGCGCTGGGCCACCCCCAGCTGCTCCGCCGCCAGAGCCAGCCGCGCTAGATCCCGAGTGCGGACCAACCCCTGCTCGACGCTTTTTCCCGAGCCCAGATAGGTGGCCGATGCGCCGCTTAATGTCACGCTGGCGAAGCCTCGAGTCGGATCCATAGTGGTCAGGGCCTCGGGACTGACGCCAGCGGTGCTTATCTCTACAGCGAACAGAGCTGGTTCGTTATCGAGTCGGGCAGGAATCAACAGAAGTTCAGCGCTGGCGCCGTCCACCACGTAATCAAGATGGCCATCCAGGCGATAGCCGTCTCTTTCGTGATACGCGGTAACGGTAATTTCGCCATTTTCCGAATCGAGTCCCGCCCAAGCCAGGGTCGCGCTCAGCTCACCGCTGGCAAGTCGCGGTAGATACGTCTCCCAGACCGATTGGCCCGCGGCGTGCTGCAGGGCGCTGGCCGCTAGCACCACGCTGGAGAAGAATGGCACGCAGGACAGATGCTCGCCGAGCTGTTCGAGCAGTAGCACAAGCTCACGCTGACCCAGTTCGAGCCCGCCGTAAGCCTCGGAAATAGCGATGCCGCACCAGCCGAGCTCTACACCAAGCTGATGCCACAAAGCATCATCGAGGCCGGACTCGCTCTCCATGGCCCGGCGTACCGCTGCGGAATCGCTTTGCGCTGCCAGCACTTCCCGGGCGGCGTCGCGAATCATCAGCTGGTCTTCATTCAGAGAGAAGTCCATGGCAAGCCCTTAGCTTTTTAGCGTCCATTTCCAGTCGCTACGACATTGGGCGCCCAGGACAAGCCTGCGCGAGGGCGCTGTAAACCCGTCCCTGGGCGCTACTTTTGCTATCTGACCGCCAGGGATGGCGGAAATGCCGAAATAGCACGGAGCATTTTTCGGCCCTGGCAAAAGCCCCTCGCTACGCCTTGCCCCAGGCGCCCGTCTTGTTGATCGAATTGTGAAAGGAGTTTTTCAGGTACCGTAGACTTTCTGCGCCGGCTTGGCCTCTGCTAGAAGGCCATCCACCACTTCGGTCAATTCCGCCGGCTGCCAACGTTCCTGCTTGTCCTTTTCCGGCCCCGTGCGCCAGCCATCCGCCACGGAGATCCAGCCGCCCTTGGCCTCGAACACCTGGCCGCTAACGTGACTTGATGCCGAGCTGCCCAGCCACACCACCAACGGCGCCACGTTGGCCGGGTCCCAGCTGTCGAAGCCCCCGTCCTCCGGGGCTTTCATCATCTCGTCGAAGACGCCTTCGGTCATGCTGGTGCGGGCTTGAGGGGCGATGGCGTTGGCGGTGATGCCATAGCGTGCCAGTTCCGCCGCCTGCACCAGAGTCAGGCCGAGGATGCCCGCCTTGGCGGCGGAGTAGTTGGACTGACCGATGGAGCCTTGCAGTCCGGCCCCGGAGCTGGTGTTGATAATGCGCGCATTCACCGGCTCCCCAGCCTTGCTGCGCTCCCGCCAGTAGCGGGTCAGGACATTGGCCAAGCAGAAATGGCCGCGCAGGTGCACCTGCATGACCTGATCCCAGTCCTCCTCGGTCATGGTGGCGAACATCTTGTCCCGGCAGACCCCGGCGTTGTTGACCACCCCGTGCACCTCATTGAAGCGCCCAAGCGCCGCCTCGAGGATCTTGCTTGCCCCGGCAACGGAGGTGATGTCGTCGCTGTTGGCCAGTGCCTCGCCGCCATTGGCTTCGATCTCTTCGCAGACCTTGGCTGCCGCCTCCTGGCGAATGTCGTTGACCACCACCTTGGCCCCCTCGGCGGCGAAACCCAGAGCGTAGGCGCGGCCCAGGCCGCCTCCGGCGCCGGTGATAATAATCGTGCGGTTGTCACAGATGCCCATGCTGCTCTCCTTAAAATGTATTCTCGAGCCTTCCGGGACGATGGACGCCGGGGGTCAAGGCAAAGCGAGGGTCTTTTGCCAGGGAGGGCAAAAGTAGCGCCCAGGGACGGGTTTACAGCGCCCTCGCGATGCCTTGCCGCCGGAAAAGTCCATCCTATTTGCCAAGCTATGAAAGACACTCTTAGTCCAGTCGTTCGATAATGGTGACGTTGGCCTGACCGCCGCCTTCGCACATGGTCTGCAGGCCGAAGCGGCCGCCGCTGCGCTCAAGCTCGTGCAGCAGGGTGGTCATCAGCCGGGCGCCGGTGGCTCCCAATGGATGACCCAATGCGATGGCGCCGCCGCTGACGTTGGTGCGCTCCACCGGATAGCCGGTTTCCTGCAGCCAGGCCATGACCACGGAAGCGAAGGCCTCGTTAATCTCCACCCGGTCGATGTCTTCAAGGCGCATGCCCGTCTTGCGCAGCGCTGCCTCTGTCGCGGGAATCGGCGCCCGCAGATGCCAGATTGGATCGTCGCCGAGCACGCTCAAATGATGAATGCGCGCCCGGGGCGTGAGACCGTAGCGCTCGAGTGCCGCCTCGGACACCACCAGCAGCGCCGCCGCCGCATCCGCGGTCTGGCTGGACACCGCAGCGGTAATCGATGGGTAGCTAGGGTCCACCGGCTCCAGTTCCGCCATCTTATTCAGAGTGGTTTGGCGCGGCGTCTCGTCGCGATTCACATTGGCGAGCGGCACGATCTCCCGGTCGAAATGGCCAGCCTCACTGGCCGCCAGGGCACGACGATGGCTTTCCAGGGCGAAGGCCTCCATGTCCGCTCGGGAGATGCCCCAGTGATCGGCAATGCGCTGGGCGGCGTAGAACTGATTGACCGGGGCATCGCCGAAGCGCGCCTGCCAGCCTTCGCTGCCGGAAAACGGCGTCGGAAAACCCAGGGGCTGACCGGCCAGCATCGCCGAGGAAATCGGAATCTGGGTCATGGTCTGCACACCGCCCACCGCCACCACGTCCTGGGTGCCGCTCATCACCGCCTGGGCGGCGAAATGCAGCGCCTGCTGGGAGGAGCCGCACTGACGGTCCACGGTGGTGCCCGGCACGTTCAGCGGCAACCCGGCGGCCAGCCAGCTGGTGCGGGCGATGTCTCCAGCCTGGGAGCCGATGGTGTCGACGCAGCCGAAGATGACGTCGTCGTAGTCTTCCCCGGGAATGGCATTGCGCTCCACCAGGGCCTTGAGCACATGAGCCCCCAGATCGATGGCATGTATATGGGCAAGTCCACCCTTGCGCTTGCCGGTGGGGCTGCGCAAGGCGTCGATGATATAAGCGTTGGCCATCATGCCTCCCGAAAAGTGTGGCCGGGGCCGAGCTGTGCGTCGTCCATCAGCACATGGGCAGCCACTCGAGACTTATGAAAACCGCGATCGCCCCAGTCCGGGTCCAGCGCCCAGGTGCGCTTCATGAACATCTGCAGATCGACCTCCCAGGTGTAGCCCATGGCGCCGTGTACCTGAATGCCGTGGCGAGCCGCCAGCCAGGCAGCATCACCGCAGGCAAGCTTGGCTTGGGAGACATGCACGTCTACCAGAGGATCGGCATGCTCCAGCGCATAGGCGGCGCGATACAGCACCGGCTTGGCGAATTCGATCTTGCCGGCCACGTCCGCCAATTGATGCTTGACTGCCTGGAAGCTGCCGATGGGCTTGCCGAACTGTTTGCGTTGAGCGGCATAGTCCACGGAGAGATCGAGCATGCGCTGGGCCAAGCCCAGCAGTTGACCGGCCGCGGACAGCGCACCACGATTCAGTGCACTCTCCCAAAGCGCGCGCCCATTCTCGCTGTCTACCAGCCTGGTAGAGGAAGATGGTTCCCAACGAATGCGCGATAGCCGCCGGGAGGAGTCGATGCTTGGGTTGTCCTCCAGGCTCACCTGCTCTCGGGACAGCACGTGCACCTCGCCTTCGTGCTCGAGCAGCAGCAGATCGGCAAGGTGGGCGTCCGCCACCAGGGGATTGACCGAATGGCCCACGGCGATGCGAACATCCCCTTCGGCGATGCGCTCAAGCCAACCCTGGCGATCGCGAATACTCTCCGGCAAGTCGTTGATCAAGCCTTCTGCCACGTAAGCAGTATCCGCCAAGGAATCGGGAATACCGTAGTAGCCCAGCTCCTGGGTCATCAGCGACCAGGCCACGTCTCCCAGGCCCATGCCGCCGCATTCCTCCGGCACGGACAGGGCGGTCATGCCCTGCTCCGCCATCTTGTGACGCAGATCGGGAGAGCGGCCGCTGTCGGTTTCCCAAATCTCCCGCAGCACTTCCGGCGCTGCCTCGACCATCAGAAAACGGCTGATGGCTTCCCGGAAGGCCAGTTCGTCATCGGTAAAGGTAAAATCCATGGCTCGCCCTCAGCTCTTTGGCAGGCCGAGCATGCGCTCGGCGATGATGTTGCGCTGAATCTCGTTGGACCCGGCGTAGATCGGCCCGGCCTGGGCGAACAGGAAACCTTCCAGCCAGCCCGCGTCCTCGCCGATGGCCGGCGCCTCCGCCAACAGTTCGCCCCGAGGGCCGAGAATGCGCATGGCGGTTTCGTTCAGGCGTAGATCCAGCTCCGACCAGACGACCTTGTTGATGCTCGCCTCGGCGCCGATACGTTCCCCACGACTCAGTCGCCCCACGGTGTAGTAGGCGGATAGCGCATAGGCCTCCGCCCCGGCCCAGACCTCGCAGACGGCGTCGCGAATCGTCGGATCACGGTCCGCCTGGGTCTGATGGCGCTTGTACAGCTCGACCAGGCGCCGGGCCGCGTGCTGGAAGCGTGCCGGTGAGCGCAGCAGCAAACCGCGCTCGAAGCCGGCGGTGGCCATGGCAACCCGCCAGCCCTGGCCTTCCTCGCCGATACGGTTGTCTATTGGTACGCGCACGTTGTCGAAAAAGATCTCGGCGAAGGCGTCCTGCCCGTTCAAGGCCTTGATCGGGCGAATGGTCACGCCCTCGGCATTCAGGGGCACCACCAGGTAGCTCAGGCCATGATGACGGCTCGAGTTCGGGTCGCTTCTGAACAGGCCGAAAATCCAATCGGCGAACAGCGCCCGGGTTGACCAGGTCTTCTGACCATTGATCACATAATGATCGCCGTCGCGGATCGCCTTGCTGGAAATATTCGCCATGTCCGAACCGGCATTGGGCTCGGACCAGCCCTGGGCCCACATGTCGTCACTGGCGGCCATGCGCGGCAGAAAGCGCTTTTTCTGCTCCTCGCTGCCGAACTCCATCAGGGTCGGCCCGAGCAGCAGCTGGCCGTTCTGATTGACCCGCATGGGGGCGCCGGCGCCGTAGTACTCTTCCTCGAAGATCAGCCACTCGACCAAGTCGCAGCCGCGCCCGCCGAGTTCCTCCGGCCACATCACCATGGACAGGCGGTTGTCGAACAGCTTGCGCTCCCACTCCCGATGCTGCTCGAAGCCTTCCCGAGTATCGCAGTTGGCCAAGGGTTCTAGAGGCACGTTATCCGCCAGCCAGGCCCGCACCTCGCGACGAAAGGCTTGCTGTTGGGGGGTATAAGTCAGGTCCATAACAATCCTTAGAAGGTAGCGTCACGTTTTTCAGTGAAGGCGCGCCGAGTCTCGGCGGAATCCGGACTGGTGTAGGCCTGCAGGGTGAAGCCTTGTTCCCAGCGATACTTGTCTTCCAGGTTGCCGTCTTCGATGCCGTTCAAGGCTTCCTTGGCGATGCGAATCATCGCCGGGCTCTTTGCGGCGATCCTGGCGGCGATCTCCCGAGCGGTTGTGGGAAGTTCTTCTCTCGCCACGATGCGCTCGATGAAGCCGTAGCGTTCCGCCTCCCGGGCGCCAATGCTTTCCCCGGTAAAGAACAGATAACGCACCTTCTGCACCGGAAAGAGTCGCTGCAGATGGGCGCCGCCGCCCATGGCGCCGCGATCCACCTCCGGCAGGGCGAAGCTTGCGCACTCGCTGGCCAGCACGATGTCCGCCGCCCCGGTGATGCCGATGCCGCCCCCCAGCACGAAGCCGTGCACCGCAACGATCACCGGCACCGGACTGCGGTGCACTGCGCGGAAAGTAGCGTAGTTGCCTGCGTTGACCGCGACGATGCGCTCCGGATAGCGATCGAGCTCCTTGATGTCGACCCCGGCACAGAATCCGCGCCCCTCGGCGCGAATGATGATCACCCGCACCTCTTGATCGTTGCCCAGTCGATCGATCTCCTCCGCCAAGGCCTGCCACTCGAGGCTATCCAGGGCATTGACCGGGGGCTTGTCGATCACCAGCTCGGCGATATGCGCGTCCAGGTGTGTCGTGAAAGCGTGACTCATGTCAGGTGGTCTCCCGTTGCGGTGTCGTGGTACTGGACGACGGCTCGACTCGTCCAAGCAAGGACTCGAAGCAGCCTTGGGCCTCATCGACGATGCCTTTGATCAATTCCGGAGCGCTGACCAGACTATCGATGGCCGCCGCCACCTGTCCGCTGGGCAGAATGCCCTCTTCGACCCGGCCCGCGACCATGGAGCGCTGGATCAGTACCGGCTGGTTGGCAGCCATCACCACTTGCGAAGCGGCGGCCGGGTCCTCCCGCACGCCGCGCCAGAAGGTGCGCACCATATGGCCGGTGGTCATGCCGGTCCCGGCTTTCCACTGCCGGGCGCTCTTTAGGGCGATGATCAGTCGACGCACCGGCCCGGCCTGCTCCAGCTGTTTGATATAGGCGTTGTCGATCATGCGGTGACGCATGCCGTCCACCGCGGTGGTGACCCGCACCTGATCCACGTCCTTCACCGCCAGATAGCGCTCCAGGGTGCTCTTGGGGGGAGGGGCGTCCGTGGTCATTAAAAAACGCGTGCCCATGGCGATGCCTGCCGCGCCGGCGGCCAGCGCCGCCGCCAGACCGCGCCCGGTGGAGTAACCCCCGGCGGCGATCACCGGGATCTTCACTGCGTCGAGCACCTGTGGCAGCAGGATGGTGGTGGGCACGCTGCCGGTATGGCCGCCACCCTCGCCGCCCTGAATGGTGATCATGTCCGCCCCCAGCTGCTCCGCCTTGAGGGCGTGCTTGAGCGCGCCCACGGTGGGAATGCACAGCACTCCGGCATCCTTCAGTCGAGCGATGGTGGCCTGATCTGGACCGCGCCCGTAGCTCACCGCCTTGAGGCGATAACGGATGGCCAGTTCCACGCACTCCTGGGCATTGGGCTGAAACATATGAAAATTAAGGCCGAAGTTGCTGCCGCCGGTGAGCTCGATCACCCGCTGGATTTCGCCTTCAAGCTTGTCCGGCTCGATGGTCGCTCCGGCCAGGAAGCCGAAGCCGCCGCCCTGGGTGGTGGCGGCCACCAGCTTGGCGTCCGCCACCCAGCCCATGGCGGTCTGCACGATGGGGTAGCGACAGCCCAGACGCTCGGTGAGCGGGGTTTTCAATAGACTCTCGGCGTTCATGAGCGCCCTCCCCGGTCCTTTTCCGCCGCCTTGTTTTCCCGAGCCATGCCCTTGGCGTCATAGCCGCCCAGCAGGTCGCCGGAAATCTGTTCGTTGTGCACGTGGGCAAAGTGATGCCAGGCGAAGGCCGCTTCCATGCCGGCACGCTTGCCCTGCAGATCCTCGACGTGATTGATGGCCTGCTTGGTCAAGGCCAGGCCCATACGCGGCTGCTTGGCGATGCGCGCGGCCATGTCTCGCACTTCATCTGCAAGTCGATCACGCGGCACCACTCGATTGATCATGCCGACTTCCCGAGCCCGCTCGGCGCTCATGCGATCGCCGAGAAACAGAAACTCCTTTGCGATTCGCGGATTCATCTCGAAGGGGTGGGCGAAGTATTCCACCCCGGGGATGCCCATGCGCACCACCGGGTCCTGGAAGAAGGCGTCGTCACTGGCGACGATCAGGTCGCATACCCAGGCCAACATCAACCCGCCGGCCACGCAGGCGCCCTGTACTTGGGCGATCACCGGTTTGGGGATGTCCCGCCAGCGCCGGCACATGTTGAGGTAGACCTCTTGCTCACGCGCATAGAGATACTCACCGCCAGGCTTGTTGGTGTGATCCCACCATAGATGGCGACGGGGATAGGGCTTGTTGACATCACGTCCGGGAGTGCCGATGTCGTGACCGGCAGAAAAATGCTTGCCGGCCCCAGCCAGCACGATCACCTTCACCGCGTCGTCGTTCACGGCGCGGCGAAAGGCATCGTCCAGGGCATAGGTCATCTGGGAGTTCTGAGCGTTGTTGAACTCCGGCCGGTTGAGGGTCAGGGTGGCGACCCCGTCCTCGACGGCGTAGCGCACCGGCTCCTCGGTCTCGTAGACCGCCTCGTCCGGGCGGTCGATGAACTCAGGTTGGCTCTCGGACATGTCGCTTTCTCCTAACGTTGGCCGACCGGCTGGCTTCTTACGCCGGGCGGATTGTCCTTGAGCGCCTTGGCCCGCAGATTGTGAGGATCGAGGCGCTGAATGATCGCCAGCTGCTCGGCGCTGGGGGCCAAGGTCTCGGCCATGTCCGGCGCCTTCTGCAGTTCAAAGCCGGTGTTGGCCTGCACGTCCTCGAAGCTCACCCCGGGATGCAGGGAGCGCACTCGTACCGCGTGGTTCTCGCCCTCGAAATCCAGCACGCACAGATCGGTGACGATATGACGAATCTCCATCAGATCCCGGCGCATGTGTTCGGAAAAGCGTGCCGGGTTGTAGCCGACCCCGGACACCATATCCACCTCGCCTGCCACCAGTGCCTTGCTGGTATGAAAAGGCACGAGGAAGGAATTGATATGGTTGATGCTGTTGCCGGGCAGGCCGCGCACGCCGAGCATGGCCACCTTCGGCTTCTGGTAATCGCCGATGCAGGACAGGTTGGTCTGGCCAAAACCGTCGATTTGAGTCGGTCCAATCATGGCGTGGCGCTGCCCGCCGGCGACGCATTCGAACATCCGCTCAAAATTCAGGCAGCCGGAGTACTTCGGTTGGTAATCGCCCCGAGGCCCCAGAGGAATTGGCTCTTCCACCAGCCGCGCCTCGCTGTCGGTCATCAGCAGTTCCGGGGTGTGGGTGAGCTTGGCTAGCCCGGCCCCCAACCGAGGGATGGTGCCGATGCCCGAGGCCACCACTTCGCCATCGCCACGCCAGGCTTCTGAAGCGGCGACGATCATCAGCTCCGCCAGGGTGAAATCCACCTTGTCAGTCATTGTCTTTCTCCTCAGAACACCGGCAACGGTAGACGGCCCATGGCACCGGACCCGCCGTTGGCGTCTTGATAGGCGGCCTCGCCCGGAACCACGAAGGACTCCATGTATTCCTGCCAGCCGCCCTCTTCCTTGGCGCTTGCCACGTAGCGCTTGAGATGCTCCATGTCCCAGCCATAGTCCGGCGCACAGCTGGTGGGATGCGCCCCCAAAGGCGCCTGCACCACGCCGGCGACCAGATAGCGCTCGAAGGTATTGTCACCGGCTTCCTCCGCGGTCAGCGCCAGACGATCCTCGACCCGCTCCGCGGAGACGAAGCAGCGCTGTGCCGCCCGAGCGAAAAGATGATCGAAGTAAGGGTCGGTGCCGGTGATCAGAGTGTTGCCCAAGCGATCCGCCACATTGACATGAACGAAGGCCGCGTCGAGGTTCAGCGCCGGCATGGCCAGCAGTTCTTCACCGTCAGCGTAGGGAGAGCGAATGGTCTTGAGCTCCGGGTGCTTATTCATTAGATCCGTGCCCAGGCCGCAACGGGTGGGCAAAAATGGTAGGCGCATGCCCGCGGCCCGCAGACCCCATTGAAAGGCGCCTTCGTCCACCTCCATGATCTCGATCTCGCCGTTCTGGCGCGCCTTGCGATACCAGGGCTCCAGCGGAATGGCGTCCATGGTGGCGAAGCCGTAGACCAGCTTCTTGACCTTGCCGGCGGCGCACAGCATGCCGACTTCCGGGCCGCCGTAGGCCACCACGGTCAAATTCTTCACATTGGAGCGCAGGATGGCCCGCACCACCGCCATGGGCTTGCGCCGAGGGCCCCAACCGCCAAAGCCGACGGTCATGCCATCTTGCAACTGACCGGCCGCCTCTTCCGCCGTCATCAACTTGTCCATCTTGAGCTCTCCTTGTTCGGGGCTTATTGCTGACCTACCGAGAAGTCGTGTCCCCACAGGCTGGTGCGGGTGAACTCGAAGGCACTGTGTTCGTTCCAGTCGACCTGTAGTCCGCCGTAGCCGTACTCGAGATCGAAACCGGAAGGCGTCTTCATGTAGAAAGACGTCATGCGATCGTTGAGGTGCTCGCCGAGGGTCGCGGACAGCTTGACCCCGTGGGCTTCGTGACGATCCAGGGCGCGGCCTACTTCGGTGATGGAGTCCACCTCCGTCATTACGTGCACGCAACCGCTGGGCGAGGCGAACTCGCAGATCGCCAGGCTGTGATGTCGTGCGTTCTTGCAGTGCATGAAATGGATACGAATCGGGTCTGTGTCCGGGGCGGGACGGAAGTTGAAGATGTCGGAAAGCTCGAAACCCATCACCTCCTGGCAAAAGCGCAAGGTCTCCTCGAAGTTGGGCGCCGGCAGTACGGTATGACCCAGCCCCATGTTGCCGGTAATGAAACGCGGGACACCCTGGGGGGAAACAAAGGGCTGGCAATCAGAAAGATGGCCCCACACCAGCTCATGACGATTGCCGGAAGGATCCTGACAAATCGCCACCGCCTGGAAGCCACGCTGCCGGCAAAGCGCCTCGTCGGCCAGCTCCCAGCCCACCTGGGCCTCGTCCAGCTTGGAAAGCGCCGCCTCGAACGCCGCCTTGCCCGCCAGCTCCCAACCGGAAGCAACGTAGCGCTTCTCCGAACCCTCAGTGATCACCATGCGATGCGGGCGTTCATCGAACTTGATATAAAGGCTGCCATCCGGCGCCGGCTGAGCCATCGCCCCCAGCACCTGCTCGGCGTAGTCACGCCACTCACCAAGGTCGTCGGTCTGCGCCACGATGTAGGCAAGACTGCGAATATTCATTGTTGATCCCCCGAAGGTACGATTCATGACCTCGATTATCGAAAGGGGGGTGGCAAACATCATCGTCCATAGAGACTAAGCAAACGGAACGGGTGGAGGACCAGGCTGGGTGGGAAAATGATGAACGATGGCAGTTGCTCCAATATTTCTCCAAATTCAACCACCGCTACCCCATAAAGAGACGATGCCGCTTTGCGCTGCGCAGGGTATTGCTTGAGGTTTTCGATCTGGAAACCTTCAGGAGCGCAACATGACCACCGATCTGGAAGCCCGGCTACGCCGCTTGGAAGACCTGGAAGCGATTCGCACTCTCAAGGCGCGCTATCTGTTCAGTTGCGATCAGAAAGATCCAGAAGGCGTGCGGCAGTGCTTCGCTCCAGGCGAGGTGGAAATCGACTTCGGGCGCATCGGTGTCTTTCACCATCGCGACGCGTTGGTAAAGGTGTTTCAGGAGCTCGGCTGTCATGAGCACATCGTGGAGATGCATCATGGGGTCAACCCGCAGATCGAACTGCTCGATACCCATAACGCCGAAGGCATCTGGGGCCTCAAGTATTTTCTGATCAACACCCGCGACCAGCAAATGATTCAACTCGGCGCCTACTACGAGGACCGCTATCGAAAGATCGACGGTGAATGGAAGATCGCCAAGACCCGATGCGTGGTCACCTCGACATTGATCATGGGACTAGAGGAAGGATTGGCGAAAGTTCTATTTGCCGGGCGTCAGGCTCCGGTGGAAGTGGACGACCCGGGGCGGCAGGGGTAAGGAGCGGCAGTACACATTACCTCAGTGCTAACGCAGCATGGCGTTGAGGCAGCGAGGTGTTCTACTCTCTCATCAATTCTGCCACCTTTTCCCCAATCATCACCGAGGCGGCGTGGGTGTTGCCGGAGATAAGCGTCGGCATGATCGAAGCGTCGGCGACGCGCAGGCCCTCGATGCCGTGCACGCGTAGTTGAGGATCGACCACCGCATCGTCGCCGGTGCCCATGCGGCAGGTGCCGGCAGGGTGATGCACCGACTCCAGGTTCTTTCGAATCGCTTGCAGCAGTTCTTCGTCACTCTCGATGCCGGCCAGGGGCGGCAGTTCCGCCTCGAGGAAATCCGCCAGGGCCGGCTGGGCGAAGATATCGCGCAGCTTGTGCAGGGCGCGCAGTTGAAACTGCTGATCTTCTTCTCGGCTCAGATAGTTGAAACGAATCGCCGGGGCCTGGTCCGGTCGGGCGCTGTGAATATGCACGTTGCCCCGACTTCCCGGTCGCAATTGGCAGATGCTCGCACAGACGCCGGGAATCGGTGTCAGCTTGCCGGTATCGTCCGCCCGGGCAGCCGCCGCCGCAAAGTGAATCTGGGTGTCCGGCCGACTGGCTCGTGGGTCCAGACGTAGAAAGGCGCCGATCTGGGCCGCCGGATTGGCGAAGATGCCACGACGGCGCACCAGGTAGTCGAGCAGGGTCAGGGGCAGGCGCCGGGAGCGAATATGCTCGAAGTAGGAATCGCAGCCTCGGGTGGCGAAGTAAAGATAGCTGTTGGCGTGGTCCTGCAGATGCTCGCCGACGCCTGGCAGGTCCATTCGAACGGGAATATCCAGCGCTGCCAATCGGCTTGCCTGGCCGATGCCGGAGAGCTCGAGCAGCTTCGGCGAATTGAAGGTGCCGGCGCAAAGGACGATTTCTTCCCCGGCGTCGAAGCGCCTGTGCTGCCCTTTGAATGATCCTTCCACTGCCACCGCTCGACGGCCTTCAACAATCAGCCGCGCGGCCTCGAAGCCAGTAACCACGTGAAGATTGCTAGGTTTGACACCGCGACGCAGAAAAGCCCGGGCGCTGCTGTGGCGCCGGCCCCGGGCGATGGTGGCATCGAAGTAGCCCACGCCTTCCTGCACAGGGCCGTTGAAATCCGTGTTGCGGGGAATACCCGCTTGCTCGGCGGCAGCGATAAAGGCATCCCCTACCGGCATCTTGCAGGTCACCGGGGTAATGTTCAGCGGCCCGCCGCTGCCGTGATAATCGCTCGCTCCATTCCAGTGATGCTCGGAGCGCTTGAACAGCGGCAGCACGTCTTCGAAGGCCCAGCCCGGATTGCCCGCCTGCGCCCAGCCGTCGTAGTCCTCTCTCTGACCACGGATATACACCATGCCATTGATGGTGCTGCAACCGCCCAGCACCTTGCCCCGGGGCAGCGCCACGCGCAGGCCGTCCAGATGCGGCTCCGGTTCGCTCCGATAGCCCCAGTTGCTCGGCCCTTCGCCGAGCAGGGAGGAAAAGCCGATGGGCATGCGCATGGCGAGCTTGTTGTCGCGTCCGCCGGCCTCCAGCAGCAATATCTGGGCGTCGCTGTTCTTGGCCAGGCGATAGGCGGCGGCACAGCCCGCAGAGCCGGCGCCCACCACGACATAGTCGTAGCGTTGTGTCATGTGAGGCTACTCCACCACCGCCGCGCTGTAGGCCACCGGCCCACCCAGGGCATCGCGATAGGACGGCGGCTGGCTGCCGTCGAGGTCCGTCACGCCATATTCTCGGGCCAGTTCCGCGGCGTAATGCACCTGGCCGGAACGTTCTAGTCGTTTTGAATCCGCGTAGAGCGCCGTCAGCACCCGACCGGCAAACTCCACGGATTCTGGCACTACCGGGCCGTACTTTTCCGGCTCTGCGCCCAGCACTGCCTGAGTACGCTCCGTGGCCACTACCCCAAGCCATAGCGAGATGGTCGCGACGTTATACGGTCGCAGCTCGTGAGCCATATCAAAAGCCATCTTGTCCACTCCCGCCTTGCCGGCGCCGTAGGCCGGGCCGTGCATGTAGCAACGCGCCCCGGGAGCCGAAGTGAAGACGATCAGCCCGCCCCGCTTTATCATCAAGGGCGCGGCGTAATAACTGCTGACATAGGAAGAGCGCAGCCCCACATCGAGCAGCGCGGTCATGTCCAGCGGCTTTTCCCAGAAGGAGCCGGGGCGTACCAGAGCGTCCGGTACCGTCAGGGCGTTGTTGACCAGAATGTCGAGTTGGCCTTGTTCCGCAGCGATGCGCTGGAACAGCGCTTCTACCTGGGCATCGTCTGCGTGATCGCAGGCCACGGCGATGCCCTGTCCGCCTGCTTGAGTCACCGCCTCCGCGGTGGCGCCCACGGTACCGGGCAACGGCGCCTGACCTTCTTCCAAAGTGCGCCCGGTAACATAGACCGTGGCCCCTTCGCGGCCCAGGGCCAAGGCGATGCCTCGCCCCACCCCGCGACTCGCCCCGGTAACCACGCAGACTTTATCTTTCAGGCGCTGGCTAGCTGCTTGCATTTCCACCTCTCAACGCGCTCAGCGATAGAGAATCACCAGATCATTGATCACCGAGGGGCGCTCCTGGCCCACCACATGGGTATGCACTTCCAGGGTCACCTGGGTGCCCTTGCGGGTGGGCTCCGCATCCTTGACCCGGGCCCGGGCATGGACTTTCGAGCCCACCGGCACCGGCGCCGGGAAGCGCAGCCGATCCGAGCCGTAATTGACCATGGTGGAAAAACCGGTCAGCTCGAAGTCCAGCGGAATCTTGAGTCGCGACTGCAGGATCTGCACCAGGGCGCCGTGGGCGATGGTGGTGCCGTAGGGGCTTTCCCGCTTGGCTCGCTCCGGGTCCGTGTGCAGCCAGTAGTCGTCGCCGGAAAGCTCGGCGAAGCGGTTCACCAGTTCCTGGTCGATGGTCAGCTCGTTGCTCCAGTCGCCGAATTTGCCGGTCACCAGGCTCGCCAGGGCCGGGCCGTCGTCAAAGGGCACCTGCTTCTTGCCGTCCACGCCGGCTTCCAGACTGGGCGTCTCATCCCGTGTGGTTTCTCGGTTCGGGGCGGTGAAGCGCAGCAGGGTATCGCCCTTGGCGTTGACCTTGGCGAACACCGGCGCCAGCGTCATACCAACTTCGATTTCGTCTTCTGCAAGCCCCACCAGGGTGGTGTTGAGACGCACGCCCTCGTCGAGCTCTACCACCGCCATCGCCTGAGGCGCTTCGTCGGCGAACTCCGGCATGGTGGGAATGCGCGCCAGGGTGTAGCTGTAGAGCGTGCCCTGGCCGGAAACTTCCTGCCAGCTCAGCTGATGAGAAAAGCAATGGGTGCAGTGGCGTCGTGGGTAGAACACCCAGGTCTGACAGTCGTCGCAGCGTGGCAGCTGAATTTTTCCTTGCTTCAGGCCGTCCCAGAACGGGCGGCTGATGTCCGTTGCGATCGGCAGCGGTTTTTGCATGGCCATGGTCTTAGCTCCCTTGCAGAATCAATGCGCCCTGTTCACTCATCACCCCACCGGTGCCGGAAACGAACACCTGATCGCAGCGTTTGAGCTGGCGATCCTCGGCGCGTCCGGCGATCTGAGTGAAGGCTTCGATGACCTGGGACATGCCCCCGGCGGCGGCGGCCTGGCCGAAGCTCAGCTGGCCGCCGTGGGTGTTGAGCGGGAAATCCCCGCGCCAGGTCAGGTCGTGCTCCCGCACGAAGGCCATGCCCTCGCCCTTGGGGCAGAAGCCTGCATCCTCCAGAGTGAGCAGTACGGTGATGGTGTAGCAGTCGTAGAGCTGCGCCGCGTCCATGTCCGAAGGCTTGACGCCAGCCATGGCGAAGGCCTTGCGGGCGGCGGGGCCGATCGGCGTCTCGGTCATCTCCTGGGCATAGGAAGGCGACTTGAAGGCCAGGCGTTCGCCGAAGCCCTTGATGAAAGCCGGGCGATTGCGAGTGCGTGCTGCCACTTCCTTGGAGGTGACGATCACCGCTGCACCACCGGCCACCGGCATGACGATTTCCAGTACGCGCAGCGGATCGGCGACCAGCTTGCTGGCCAGGACATCGTCCACACTCAGCGGCTGACCGTGGAAGATTGCCTGGGGGTTGAACTGGGCATTGGTGCGCTGGTCCGCAGCGATCTTGGCCATGGCCCGAGGATCGTAGCCGTAGCGGGCCGCGTAGCGCTGGGCGATCATTGCGTAGCCGGTGTTCTGGCCCATGTGCCCGTAAGGTAGATCGAACTCCGCTTCCGGCGCGCCGAAGGCGGTGCTGTGGCCGCCATAGCGCATGGCCTTGGCCATCCAGCTCGGGTCCTCGTCCGGGCCGAAAGGCGCCATGCGCGCCGGCAGCACGCAGAGCACCGCTTCGCACAGGCCCATCTCGATGGCAGCGGCGGCGCGCCATACCATGCCCACCGGGGTGCAGCCACCCAGATCCACCACCTCGGCAAAGTTGACGTTGATACCCAGATATTCCGCAGCCATGGCCGGCACGAATACCGAGGCCTCGTGAAAGTGCGGGCCATTGATCACCAACCCGTCTAGCGCACTTGCCTCCAGTCCTGCGTCAGCCAGCGCCCGGGCAGCCAGATCCGCCACCTGTTCCAGATGAAACATTTGCGGCGCGGTCTGGTATTTCTCCGGCTTGTACTGGGCCGCCCCGACGATGGCGGCGTTGCCTGTCAGTCCCGTCATGTGTCCTTCCTCGTTATTCTGTTAGCACTCAGCCGCGAAACGCCGGCAATCCCAACTCTTCGAGCAGTTCGGGAGTGTAGGGGCGATAGGTGCCGGCCCTGTCATCGCGAACATAGAGCGGATCATTGCACAGCGCGGGGTCGTAGCCCTGACGCTGCAGGTCCACCTTGCGCAGCTTGAAGGTGGTGGTCATGTCCGCGGCGGCGGAGACCCGCACGAACAAGGGTGCTGCGTAGCGCGGCACCCGCGCCTCGGTCAGCGCGTAGAAGGCCTCGGGATCAAATTCTTTCCCCGGCTGCATGACGATGGCCGCCATGCCGGCGCGACCTTCGTGCTGCGGCACCTGCACCCCGTAAACATTGATCAGCTCGAGCCCGGCAAAGTCGTCCAGGGCCGCCGCCACCTCCTGGGTGGAGACGTTCTCGCTTTTCCAGCGGAAGGTATCGCCGATGCGATCGACGAAGTAGAAGTAGCGATCCGCGTCGTAGCGCAGCAGGTCGCCGGAGCGCCAGTAGGCGTCGCCTTCCTGAAAGACGTTGCGCAGAACCTTCTGCTCCGTAGCCTCGGTGCTGGTATAGCCCTCGAAGCGCGCCTGGTCGAGGATCATGCCGATACCTTCACCTACTTCGCCTTCTTCGCAAGGAATGCAGAAGCCGTTCTCGTCCCGCAGATGGGTATCCCGCTCCACGTCATAGCGAATCAGCCGGAAGTTGGTCTTGTTCCAGTCCGGCACCCGACCGCAGGAGCCGACGCGATTGTCCACGTTGATCAGGTTGGTGTTGGCTTCGGTGGCGCCCCAGCCCTCGAAGATGTCCATCTCGCCAAAACGTGCCACCCAGCGCTGCCAGATATCCGGCGTCAGCCCCGCCCCCATCATGCAACGCAGGGAATGGGCGTTGGGCTCGGCGTCATGGTTGAGCAGATAGCGGCAGATCTCGCCGATGTACTGGCACACGGTGATCCCGTAGCGCTCTACGTCCGTCCAGAATTCCCGGGTGCTGAACTTGCGTCGCAGGGCGATGGCCGCCCCCGCCTTGAGGGCAGTGGAAGTCACCGAGGTGGCGGCGGCGCCGTGATAGAGCGGCAGGCAGCAGTAGAAGACGTCCTCGGAAGTGGCGTGTATGGTCTCTTCCATCACGTCGCCGGAAGAGAGCCAGCGCATATGGCTGTACACCGCCGCCTTGGGCAGGCCGGTGGTGCCGGAGGTGAAGATCAGCAGCGCCGGGATTTCCGCTGTGATACCGGCGCGCACCTCCTTGGGCAGCGGCGACGAATCCGCCTTTTCCAGCGCCGCATCGAAGCTGCCGTCCACTCGGGAAGGCACCTCGGCGAGGGGCTCGCGCTCCCCGTCCGCCAGCAGCCATAGCGGCACTTCTGGCAGGGTGTTGGTGGCAAGGAAGTTGTCCAGGCATTCCTGGCCGACGATTGCCGCCTTGGCCCGAGTGGTGGTCAGGGCGTGAGCCAGGGCCTCGCCGTTGATCTGGGTATTGATGAAGGCGGCGGCCACGCCGAGCTTCGCCATGCCGAACCAAACGTAGAAAAAAGCTGGGCGGTTTTCTAGGGCCATTGCGCAGACATCGCCGGCCTCGAGGCCACGATCTTTCAGCACCCGAGCGATCTGATTGGCTCGGGCATCAATCTCGGCGTAGCTGAAACGCTCGCCGCCATACATCAAAAAAGGCCGATCTGGGGAGCGCTCCACCCGAGCCTCGAATCGATCAGCGATGGTGTAGGCGTCGTTCGGCTTGAGAGTGATCGCCTGAGCACGCCGGTCCATCTTGGCCTGGGTTTCCGCGAGGGTCGTCATCGGCGTTGGCAAACTCGACGCCGTCCTACTGTGCGCCAAAGTAACGCTATCGTGTTGTGGATTCATGAGATACGGACTCCATAGACCGGACGCCTAGCGCACCCGGATACGCGGTGCCGGGGCGCCCCGACGCATGGTGGTCAAAAAATGTTCAAGAGGCGCCGGGGTCGCTACTTCCGGTAAGCTCTCCTTGTCCGGTCGTGTGGCCCAGAACTCCTGCCAGCTGGGGAAGAGATCGTGAAAGGTGCCGACATAAGGCTCGCGCCCAGGCCAGCGCATCTTCATGTCACCGATCGGCGGCTTGTTGAGATCGCTGGCGTACCAGTAGCAGGGCAGGCGCCGGCGGAAATACCAGCGGCCATCGATGCGCTCATAGTCGTCCCAGTAGAGCATCTGCATGATCACCCACTCGGCGCCGGTCTCATGCTCGTTCTTGGAGTAGACGACCCCCACGGCGTGATCCTCGTCCGTGAGCTCGATGATGTGCTGACCGATGTGATGAGAAGTGCCGGTAAACTGATGGCGCAGGGTATCGTCCACCCAGGCCTTCAGATGTTCCCGCCCCACACGCTCGCGACCGACGCGAATGTCCGGCGCGAACAGGCCGACATGGGCATCCAGATCGCGCATGTCCAACGACAGCGCATACTTGCCCGCCAGCTGGCGAATCTCGTCGATGGCTTCGAGACGCGCCAGACGCGCCGCTAGGTTCGGTTGATCCTGATTGAGCATGACGCGCCTCGTCTCAGATGAAGACCATGCCGCCGTTGACGGCGACGTTCTGGCCGGTCATGAAGCTGGCATCGTCACTGGCTAGAAACGACGCCACTCGGGCCACTTCCTCTGCCTCGCCCATCCGTCCCAGCGGAATGGCCTTGACCATCTGCTCCATCCAGTCTTTGGGAATGCCCACCATCATTGGCGTGTTGGTGGGGCCGGGCACCAGGGTGTTGACGCGAATGCCGTGAGGCGCCAGCTCCCGAGCGATACTGCGAGTGAACCCCATGACCCCGGCCTTTGAGGCGCAGTAGTGGCTGGGGCCTTCCCCGGAGAGCACCGCGGAACTCGAGACGTTGATGATCACCCCCCTTCCCCACCTTGTTGCATCAGCCGCGCACCTTCCCGGCTACACAGGAAGGTGCCGGTGAGATTGACGCCGATCACCCGCGCCCAGTTTTCGTCCGGGGTTTCCAAAAACTCGTCCACGGACCCGGTGCCGGCGTTGTTGACCACCACATCCAGGCGTCCGAAGCGCTCGATCACAGCTGCCATGGCCTTTTTCACCGCAGCGCTATCGGCGATATCACAGGCCATACCAATGGCGTTCTCGCCGACGGCCTGAGCGGTTTCCTCCGCCGCTGACTGATTGATATCCAGGGCCGCTATCTGGGCGCCCTCTTTCGCGAAACACTCGACGATGGCCCGGCCCATCCCTTGTCCTGCGCCGGTGACCACGACCACCTTGCCTTGATGCTTCATAGCGCTCTTCTCCACGATCCGGTGAAACAGTTTTGATGACGCCATGATCGAAGGAGCGTGTCGCGGAAGAATCGTCCAATAAGACTAAGCGAGAAATTTATCGCTACCGGCTCAATTGTGCCTCTGGTCTAAATGGACGATGCCTAGGATCCAGGCGCGCCAGAGGATGGATCGCAAAGATAGCGACCCGAGGAGACGCCCGCATGGCTGCACAGGATTTTCCCTTGCCGGAAGGCACTATGTCGACGTGAAAAGCACGCAGCTAGACGCCCCCTTGCGCCTGCACTATCTGGACGAAGGCGAGGGCCCGGTGGTGGTCTGGCTGCACGGCAGCGGCCCCGGCGCCAGCGGCCATAGCAACTTCAAGGGCAACTACCCGGTCTTCGTCGAGGCGGGCTTTCGCAATATCGTGCTGGATCTGCCCGGATTCGGTCGCTCCGACAAGCCTGCGGACGCGCAATATCATCTCGACTTCTTCGTCGAGACTCTGAACGGCCTGCTCGAGGCGCTGGATATTTCCCGTTGCACCCTGCTGGGCAACTCCCTGGGCGGCGCCATTGCCCTGGGCCAGACCCTGGCTCATCCGCAGCGCACCGAGCGGCTGATCCTGATGGCCCCGGGGGGCGTGGAGGCGCGGGAAACCTATTTCCAGATGGAAGGCATTCAGCGCATGGTGGAAGTCTTCGGCCGCGGCCCCATGGGCATCGAAGAGATGCGCGAGGTAATGACCCTGCAGCTTTTCGATTCCTCCCAGCTCGATGATGAACTGCTTGCGGAGCGCGCCGCGGTGGCCCCGACCCAGCCCGCCAACCTGTTCTCCACCATGATGGTGCCGGACATGACCGAGCGTTTAGGGGAACTCGACTGCCCGATGCTGGGCTTCTGGGGCATCAACGACCGGTTCAATCCGGTGGGCGGCACTCACAAGTTCCTCGAGCATGCCCCCCAGGCGCGCTTCTTGCTGCTCAATCGTTGCGGCCACTGGGTACAGGTGGAGCACACGGACCTGTTCAACCGGACGTGTCTGGATTTCCTGCGCCACGACTAGGCTGTCGTTCACGATCTACGAATCGCCACTCAAAGAACAAGAGACTCCGTGATGCCTGACTATCGAAACCTGCTCGCTCCCGGATGCATCGGCAGCATGGAACTAAGGAACCGCATCGTGATGGCGCCCATGGGCTCCAACTTCGCCGAGGCTGACGGTCACTGCGGCGAACGTATCCAGGCTTACTACGAGGCTCGCGCCGAAGGTGGCGCGGGGCTTTTGACCATGGGCGTGTGCGCCGTGGCCTATCCGGCGGGTACCGCCGAGCCTTATCAGGTCGGCGTGTCCTCAGACGAATTCATACCCGGCTTGCAACAGCTGGCCCAGCGCGTGCATCGCCACGGCGCGAAAATTTCCATGCAGTTGCAGCACGCGGGCAAGACGGCCATCCGCGACATGGCCCAAGGCCGTGAGCTATGGGTGCCCTCGATGCCGCCGGCGACCAAGACCAACATGTTCGACGCCTTGACCCAAGAAGAGCTCGGCGCCTTTATCAGCTCCGCAAAAAGCCGAGAAGGCGGCGGCGTGAAGATACGCGTCATGGATCAGGCAGACATTAAACAGATGGTGGAGTGGTTCGCCGCCGCGGCGGAACGAGCCAAGCGCGCCGGCTTTGACGGGGTCGAAATCCACGCAGCACATACCTACATCATCGCTGGCTTCCTTTCCCCCTACTACAACCAACGCGACGACGACTACAACGGCAGCCTGGAGAACCGCGCCCGGCTGCTCCTGGAGATCATCGCCGAGATTCGTGTCCGGGTCGGCGACGACTACCCGGTATGGCTGCGCCTGGACGCGGAAGAAGTTCGCACCCCCGGCGGTATCACCCTGAAAGATGCCATCGCCGTGGCAAAGCTCGCCGAAAAAGCCGGGGTCGATGCGGTCAGTGTTTCCGCCTATGCCAACGTCAGTCGGGGTGATGCCCTCACGGAAGCCCCCATCGTCGACAAACCCGGCGGTTTTCTTGACTGGGCGGCGGCTTTCAAGGCCAAGCTCGATATCCCTGTCATTGCCGTGGGACGCCTTGAGTTTCAGAACGCGGATAGCGCCATCGCGGAAGGCAAATGCGACTTCGTGGCCATGGCTCGCAAGCTGTTGGCGGACCCGGACATTCCGCGCAAGCTCGCAGAGAATCGTCCTCAGGACATTCGCCCCTGTGTTTACTGCTATGCCTGTGTAAGCCAGATATTCGTCAACGAGCGGGTCAAGTGCGCGGTCAACCCGATGACAGGTCACGAAGCGGAACTCAAGATCGTGAATGCGCAGGGCTCCCATCAAGTGCTGGTGGTAGGCGGCGGCCCCGCGGGTATGGAAGCGGCGCGAGTGGCGGCACTGCGCGGCCATCGGGTGACGCTGGTCGAACGCGGTCAGCGCCTGGGCGGCACCCTGTTCTTCGCCACCCTCGCCTATCCGGCCAACGGCGCGCTGCTCGACTATCTCCGTGAACAGGTACGCCAACTGCCCATCGAGGTGCGCCTCAACACCGAGGCTACCCCGGAGCTGATTCGCGAGCTCAAGGCGGACGAAGTGATCGTCGCCAGCGGCGCCAAGCGTGAACCACCGGCAATTCCCGGCGCGCACCAGCGCCACGTCTGGTCCGGGGACGAGCTGCGCCTGATGCTCACCGGCGAAGGCGAGGAAATCGCCAAGCGCAAGCTGAGCATGACCCAGCGCATGATGCTCAAATCCGGCAGTCTGGCTGGTGTGACCGGCAGCACCGAGGCCATGCAGAAACTCTCCAAGCTGTGGATGCCTCTGGGCAAACGGGTCGCGATCATCGGCGGCGGTCTGGTCGGGCTCGAACTCGGCGAATTTCTGGTGGCTCGAGGCCGCCAGGTCACGGTACTCGAACCCGGCCCCTATCTTGGCAAGGAGCTTTACATCGTGCGCCGTTGGCGAGTGCTGAATGAACTCGAACGCCACGATGTGAAGATGGAGAAAAACGTCCAGATCGACTCAATCGGCGACAAGGCAGTGCACTACATCGACGCTGAAGGCATCTCTCAAGAAGCCCCCTGCGACTCCGTGGTACTGGCCCTTGGTGCCGAACCGGATGACCGCCTCGCTAACTCCCTGAAAGCCGCCGGCGTGCGTGTTACCCGTATCGGCGACGGCGAGCATTTGGGCTATATCGAAGGTGCCTGCGCTCCGGGCTGAAGGCGGGGATGGAAGTGTAGGGTGAATCGCCACTAGTCCAGAAGCCTTACGGGTGCATCCATATCCTCATGCAACACACGAACAACAAGCACCTCCGGACCAAGCACTTGATAAAAAACAGCGTGATGCTCGACCTGCAATCTACGATACCCAGGAAGAACATGAGCATAGTTCGTGCCAAGTGACAGATAATTTATCAGCTGTTTCATTCCTGTCTCTAACTGATCCAGGTATTTATCCGCCTGATCAACACTCCATTCTTCGCAGGTATATATCCAAATACCGATGAGGTCCGATTCCGCCTTCGGTGTGATATTCAGCTTGAGCACTAATTGACCGCCTTCATTCGCTTACGGCCAGCCGCCTTGATAGCGGATATATCAAGCGGCTTGGGTTTTCCGCTTGACTCACCATCAGCGAGGGCATCCCTCAGCATGGCAAGACGTTCTTTGGCCTGCTGATCTCTTCGTATGAGATCGCGGATATACTCACTATCATTGCCATAGTGCCCGCTTTCAATTTGGCCTTTCACCCAGTCGTCTTGTTGTTCAGTCAGCGTGATTGTTTTCCGGTGCATGCTCATTGCTAGTGCTCCTAATCGCAACAGAGGTATGACAATATCATATCGCTAGCTTGCATCGAATCAATGCTCGACTTCTTATCGCACAACAGTGATAAGACGGAACGCACTATTATTGGATTCGCGTGCCGACATGCTTTGCTGGAATCAACAATACTGGCAGCAGCATTTGATGCCTGCATGATGTGAAAGCTGTTGCACGCGTGTTTTCGGGCTCGGTGATTCCACGTAGCCTGAGACAATCGCCCCTCAATAGGGCCCACTACGCTTCGCCTGATCGATTTCGAGCATCCCGAAGAAGCCGCCCGCTAGCGTGCCATCAACGACGATGTCATGAGCGACGTTTCCGAGAACGAGATGCGCGCCGAGCCAGATATCGGTGTCTTCTCCGGCGAGCTGGCCCTGGAAAATGGCGGCGGTTTCGCTTCGGTACGCCGGACGCTGCAGGAGTATCGCCTGGCAGGCTACAAGGGGCTGCGGACAGAAACCCGCGGCGATGGCCGCCATTATCAGCTGCGCCTACGTACCCACCGGCTGTTCGAGTTTGGCAAGACTTACGTACTCAAGTTTTCTGGCAGTTCTCGAAGCGACATCCGCAGGAAACCTTTTTTGTCTTCCTTTGGGGTAAAACTCTTGAGCTCGTTTATCAGCGAAGAATTCGTTCGTACATCATGATGTGTTTTGTCACGTGATGCGTGTCAATAGTTCGAGGAACGACTGCATAACGCCAATATTCAGCGGCGGCCCTTGCGTAGCGATTGCGTAGCGAACGGAGATAAGGGCCTCCGCGCCGCGCCTGGTTAGCTACTCTCAAGCATGTAAGCGCGTAGCTGTCGCTCCTCTCGCATGACATACAGAATAAAAACCTGGCTCTCATCATCACGATAAAAAATGCGACATGGTGGCACCACTACCTCCCGGTATACGGAATTGGGTAGCTCAGGAGGAATCCGTCCCGATTGGGGAAAATCTTCTAAGCGGTCGGTTTTATCGAAAACCGCTTCGACCAAACGGCTGGCTGCAGCAGGGTTATCAAGAGCGATGTACCCAGCGATGGCGTCTAGCTCCTGCAGCGCTGGGTCCGTCCAGATTATTTCAGCCATTTACTCATTTTCTTTTTGGCCTCGCTTTGACTGCACGTTCTTCCCTCAATTACGGCACGCTCTCCGCGTGAAAGCCCTTCAAGCAACTCTAGCCGGCGCTGCATAAACTCGTAATCCTGCACATCAACGAGATAAGCGGACGGCTTACCGTGTTCAGTGATCAATACCGGCTCACGCGATGAGTGCAGATCTGCCAGAATCTTTGTTGCTTGGCGCTTGAGATTCGTAACAAGCTCAATTTTCATAGCTTTACCCTGGACTAGACTGACAATGACACTACAGTATCACTTTTTGACCAAGACGATCACAGCTAACTTAACCCATTGATGATTAAACAATATCGACGATGTTTAACCTGTCAGGCGCCTTCCTCGGTGATGGTTATCATGCCCATGGTTTCCAGATCCGAGGCTCCCGCGTAACCTGACATAATTACCTCGACTGCCAGGAGCCCGTCATGCCTCGCCTGATCGATTTCCAGAATCCCAGCGAAGCAAATCATTGGCGTGCCATCAATGACGATGTCATGGGCGGTATCTCCACGAGCGAAATGCGCGCTGAATCGGGCGTCGGTGTCTTCACGGGGGAGCTGTCGCTAGAAAACGGTGGCGGCTTTGCTTCGGTGCGCCGGGAGCCGCAGAATTACCGGCTGGCGGGATATAGGGGCCTGCGGTTTGAGGCCTGTGGCGACGGTCGACGCTATCAGCTACGCCTGCGTACCCACAAGCTGTTCGAGGGGGCCGCCTACCGCGCCTTCTTTCAGCCACCGGCGAGGCAATGGCAGTACATCGACCTATATTGGGAAACGTTCGAGCCGGTGTTTCGCGGCCGGATGCTGGAGGATGCGCCACCCCTTGCTCCAGAAGATATCCGACAAATCGGCCTGCTGATAGCTGATCGGCGCGACGGACCGTTTCGCCTGGAGATCGCCGGCGTCGAGCCCTTACCGCTATCCTGAAGCAGACCCTAGCAAGTAAAGCAGCATGATTATCCTATAACACCTGCAACAAGCGCAGACGCGCTTCGCCGATGCGCTGTTGCGGTGAAGCTTTTCTCGTCTTGAGAGGCATCAGGAAAAAATATTGATCGTGGTAATGATGATCGGCAACGCAAAGATATCGATCAGGAAGGCGCCGACGATCGGCACCACAAGAAAGGCCGTGGGTGAATAGCCGTATTTATGTGCAGCCGCGTCCATATTGGCGATGGCGTTCGGCGTGGCGCCGAGACCGTGGCCGCAGAAGCCAGCAACCATGATGGCGGCATCGAAATTTTTTCCCAACAACCGAAAGACGATGAATATACCGAATAGCGCCACGAAAAGTATTTGTACCAGCACAATCAGAATCAGCGGCAGGGCGAGGTCTCTGATCTGCATCAGATCAATACTCATAAGCGCCATGGATAGAAAGATCGCAAGACTTACATTACCGATCAGTCCAATACATCGCATATTGATGAACTGTGGACTCTTGAGATCGACAAGGTTGCGAATGATCACCGCCAAGAACATGCAACTGACGTAGCCCGGAAGCGCAAATCCAGTGATTGAAGTGAAAGCATCTCCAACAATCGTTCCGACCTGAACGCAAAAGAAAATGATCACGAGTTGAACAAGAATATTGTGCTCATTGATAGTCGTATTACGCGCCTGAACAGAGTCGATCGAGCTTTGCGTCGTATCCTGATCCGCATCCTGTGCGGGGGGTGCCAGACCATGTTTCTCGATCAAATAGCGCACCACGGGGCCACCCAGCAAACCGCCTCCCACTAGCCCCATGGTGGCTGCCGCCAGGCCGATGCTCAGGGCGCCATCGATTCCCAGTTCTTCCACGGTTTGTCCAAATGCGGTGGCCGCCCCATGGCCGCCTTCCATCGAGGTGGCGCCCACCATGACGCCGATGAGAGGGTCAAGGCCCAATAATGTGGCGAAGGAAACGCCAATAAGGTTTTGCATCAAGGCCAGCACACCGCTGCACAGCCAGTAGATCACTAGCAGCTTGCCACCAAGTTTGACGAGCTTGAAGCTCGCTCCCAGTCCGATCGTGGTGAAAAACACCAGCATGAAAATCGAAGATAGCGACGTGTCTATCGTAACGCTGTAGACGTCGGTCGCGCTTAGCAGCGTCGCGATGATAGCGAAGAGCAAGCCACCGATCACCGGAGAGGGAATACAGTATTTATTGAACAGGTAAACCCGACGGTTGAGTAGCTCGCCAACCAGGAAAACGATCAGCGCCAGCAGCAAGGTGTTGAGTGGACCCAAGCTCATCGTGATGCCTCTTGAATTGCGCACGCATGGATCAATGCGGCAAGCAAACGTCCGGTTACCTTGGCGCTACGCCCGTCGAGATCGAAAACCGGACTGAATTCCGCAATATCGACGACCCTTATCTTGGGGTTTTTCACAATTCTGGTCGTCAACTGCTCCAGCAACCAGTAGTCGATTCCCATGGCCGCGGGGGCACTGACCGCGGGCATGGTGGCGGCAGGTAAACAGTCCATATCGATAGTGAGATAAACCAGATCGCGAGAGGCAATAAAGGTTTCCAACTGAGCGGCCAGTTCCGTCAGTCTGCTCGGAATACAGGCGGTGTCGTATATGAGTAGCGCTCCATCCTGCTCCGCCCGTTCGATCAAGGCACGGGTATTGGCATAGGCGCTCAACCCGATACAGGCGTACTTGAAATCCAGTTCGCGCTTTTGACAAACTTCCATCAGATTATAAAAGGACGTTCCCGAATTGCGTGGTTTGCTGCAACGGTTATCGAGATGCGCATCGAAATTGATGATGCCGTAGCGGGCCTCATCATAAGCGCAATCAGACTGAAGCAAACCCTGAAACGTCGCATAGGTGATCGAGTGATCGCCGCCGACTCCCAGCAGAAGATTGCCGTCGTCAATAATGCCGGCCACGGCGTGAGCATAATTCTGCTGAGTATGCTCAAGGGCATCATCGCGACAGTCGATATCGCCGGCATCGAAAAGCGTGACGCCTTCCAATGCAGGAAGGTTGGCAAGATTCTTGCGCGCTGTAACAGGGCCCTCCTTGGCGCCAGCCCGGCCCTTGTTGCGAATAACACCCGCTTCGCAGGCGTAACCCAGCAGGACTGGTGCCTCGCTACGCTGACGCTGATAGGCCGCCACCTGCTGATGCCAGCGATTGCCTTTAACGCCTTCCTCGATATCCTGTCGCCCCTGCCAGGCTTCAATCGGATAAGAATCGGTAAGCAACGTATTCAAGACGCCTCCCTTCATGGCCTAAATTTAGAGAATGACGACAGTATTTTTGCCCTCAGGGTAAAGGTAGAAGAACCGTCCTCGACCCTTAGAATAGCGCACCGTTTATTTTACGAAGGTAAAACTCGTTACAAACAAGAAAGCCGAGGCTCAACGCCTCGGCTTTCTTGTTCGACACTCCCTACTTTCATCTCTACTCCTGCGACAACTCCGCATAACGAGCGAGGTGGTAGTCCGCATCACCAAGGCTAGCCTGAGCGACCCGCAAACGCTTGAGATAGAGGCCGATATTGAGTTCGTCGGTGACGCCGATGCCGCCGTGCAGCTGCACCGCTTCGTTGCCGACCCGGTCCGCCATCTGGCCGACCTTCCACTTGGCGAGGCTGACTTGGGCGGCGGCGTCTTGCGCGCCGCGGTCGATGGCGTCCAGCGCCGCCATAAGGGTGCTGCGGGCAAGCGCCAGCTCCACGTGGAGCCAGGCGGCGCGGTGCTGCAGGGCCTGGAAGCTGCCGATGCGTACATCGAACTGCACGCGAGTACGCAGGTAGTCGAGGGTCGTGGCAAAGAGCGTCTCGCAGATGCCCTGCATTTCCGCTGCCAGACAGACTCGCCCATGATCCAGAGCGCGTTCCAAAGCGGCCTTGCCTCGGCCCGGCTCGCCCAGCAGATAGGATGCATCAAGCACGACGTTATCGAGATGCAGGTTGGCGACATTGCGAGAGTCCACCAGCCAAAGCCGAGTAGTGGAGACGCCGGAGGTGCCGGCGGGTACCAAAAACAGGCTGACGTCGTCATCGCCTTCATCAGTTCGAGCGGCAACGATCCAGCCGTCTGCTTCATGGCCGTCGAGTACCATGACCTTGTCACCGGAAAGGCGATAGCCGACGGATTCCCGTTTGGCGGTCAGGCTCAGGCGGCTAGGGTCATGGCGGGCGCCTTCGTCCACTGCCAGGGCCAGGCGTTTTTCGCCCTGAATCAGCAGCGGCAGCCAGTCCTGGCGCTGATCGACGCTGCCTGCTGCTCCTATCAGGGAGCCAGCCAAGACCACACTGGAAAGCATCGGCGAGGGGCTAAGTTCCCGGCCCAGCTCCTCGAAGACCGCGCCCATGCCCTTCATGCCGAACTCCAGGCCGCCGTACTGCTCGGCAAAGGGAATTCCGCTCCAGCCCAGTTCGATCATTTCCCGCCAGGTGGTCGGATCGAAACCCAGGGTATCCTCTTGATCCCGCAGGGCGCGCTGGGCGGCCACCGGGCTGCGCTCGGTGAGAAAATCCCGGGCGGAGTCCGCCAGCATGCGATGTTCTTCGGAATAGACCAGACTCATGGCTTGGCTCCTTTAGGGGCGTCCGGCAGATCCAGCACCCGTTTGGCGATGACGTTGAGCTGCACCTCCGAGGAGCCGCCGGCGATGGTCTGGGTGAAGCTGTTGAGCCAGGCCTTGTCGATCGCCTTTTCCTGATCGGTGAAGGTCTCGCCGGCCCAGCCCAGAGCGCGATAACCCATGGCGTCCAGCAGCACCTCGAACTTCACACGCTCCTGCTCGGTATGTACCAGCTTCATGATCGCCATCAGCCCGGAGACGTCCTGACCCGCCTGGCCCTCTTCGCCCATGCGCTGCACGGTAAGATTATAGGCTGCTTCCTCCATGGCGCAGGCGGTAGCCCGGGCATGCAGGGCGGTGTCCGCCGGGGTATGAGGTTGCGGCAGGTATTCCTGGATCAGCGGCATCAAATGGAAATGGGTGGGCAAGCTGAACTCGCCGAACTTGGACATGGCGCTGCGCTCGTGCTGCAGCAGCTTCTTGGCCAGGGACCAGCCGCCGTTGAGCGGGCCGATCAGGTTCTCCTTGGGCACTTCGACCCCATCGAAGAACACCTGACAGAAGGTAGACTTGCCGCTGATCAGATGGATCGGCGCCACGCTCACCCCGGGTGCGTGCATGTCCAGCACCAGCAGGCTGATGCCCTGATGCTTGGGTGCCTGAGAATCCGTCCGAACCAGGGCATACATCCAGTCGGACTTGTCACCGTAGGAGGTCCATATCTTGGTGCCATCGACCAAAAAGTGATCCCCGGCATCCTTGGCGGTGGTGCGGATATTGGCCAGATCCGAGCCGGCATTGGGCTCACTGAAGCCCTGACACCAGCGCACCTCGCCCCGAGTCATGGGGGGCAACAAGCGCTTTTTCTGTTCCTCGCTGCCATATTCCAGCAGCACCGGACCAAGCATCCAGATGCCCAGATTGATCTGCGGCGGACGACAGCGCAGCCGGCGCTGTTCCGCCTCGAGGATCGCGACTTCCTGACGTGAAAGCCCGCCGCCGCCGTACTCCTTAGGCCAGTCCGGGCAAAACCAGCCCTTGTCGCGCATGCGCTCGAACCACAGACGCTGATCCTCGGTCTTGAAGCCGACGTTGCTGCCGCCCCACACCATCTCGTCTTCCGGGGTCGGGGTGCGCAGCGACGGCGGGCAGTTGGCCTCGAGCCACTCCCGCACCTGCTGGCGAAACGCGTCTTTGTCGTTGTCGTTCATGGGTTTGCCTTTTGCCTTATCATCTACCTTTACCCTAAGCGCGCCCGCGAGCGCCTCGTCGTCCGGATGGACGAGAACACGCGGGATCACGGCTCTTGTACCGCCGCTTGACGCCCGGCCTGGCGCCCAAAGAAGGTGGAATCCCCCAAAGACAGCCCGGAGCTGTAGCCCTCCCCCCAGCGCGGCAGGCCGCAGGCGGTACGTCCGGCGGCGTAGAGCCCGCGGACAGGCTGACCGTCCGCGTCCAATACCTCGCCGCTGGGCCGCGTTGCAAGGCCGCCCAGGGTGAAGGCATGAAAGTTGGTGTCCTCGGGAGAGTAGGCGATCGCGGCGAAAGGCGGCTCATTGAGCGGGCGCAGCCAGTCGGCGCCTTTGTGAAAGTAGGGATCTTCTCCCTGAGCGGCATGGCGATTGAACTCTTCCACGGTATGTTGCAGTGCGCCTTCGGGCAGGCCCAGCTCCTGCTCCACTTCTTCCCAGGACTCTCCTACCGCGGCGATGTCGATATTCGGCTCGATCACCGGGCGGCCGAAGATGGCGTTGTCCACCAGCAGCCAGGCCCGCCCTTCCGGTTGACGCAGCACGTAGTGGGCCACCCGGCCGTGGTAGGTGTCCTCGTTGATGAAACGCTGGCCGCGATTGTTGATGAAAATACCCTTGACCAAGGATTCCGGTGGGAAAAACGGCAAAGTGGCGAAGAATTCTTGCATGTTCAGGGTCGCCGCACCCACGCCGATGCCCATGCGAATGCCGGAGCCGTCATCGTTGCCGCCGGTGACCTGCTGCTTGCAGGCCAGCGCCTGGGGCACGAAACGCGTCACCATCTCTCGATTGGCGATAAAGCCCCCGGCGCACAGGATCACGCCCCGGCGGGCGCGCACGAAGCGCGGCTTGCCGTCGAGGCGCACCACCAATCCCTGGACCGCACCTTCGCCGTCAACGATCAAGCACAACGTGCGGGCGCCATAATGCACCTTGGCCCCCATCGTCTCGGCGCGAGCGCAAAGATTTTCCATCAGCACCTTGCCGCCGCCCCAGCCCTTGAACTGGGCGGTATGGCCGCGCGGTGCCGGGGTGGCTTGCTCGCAAAACGGCCAGGCCTGTTCATTGCCGGACCACAGCAGGGTGTCGTCGGTAGTAGGCTCGATCCACTTGCCCGGCAGGTAGGTACCCTTGAAGGGCACGCCCTGGGCCTTGAGCCATTCGAAATGCGCCACACCGCTCTGAGCGTAAAGCGCCACCCGCTGCGCGTCCGCCGCCGGCCCCCCGGCCATCATGAGATAGCGCTCGAAGGCCTCGGTGGTATCGGTAAAGTTCGCCTCGCGTTGCACGGACGTGCCGCCACTGCCGCCGACATAGACCTCGCCTCCGGACCAGGAGGCGCTGCCGCCGGCTTCTGAAGCGACCTCGAATACCTCTACTTCTGCCCCGATTTCCCGGGCCTCGATAGCGGCGCAGCTGCCTGCGGCGCCAAAGCCTACAATGGCCACGTCCGTCTCGATGTCCCACTGGGGCACGTTCTCGAGTCGGCAGGGCCGGGCGGGAGAATAGTCGCTCATTATGTGGCCTCCGTTTATCTTCCCCGCGGCAACCCTAGCCCAAACTGGGCGATCAATTCGCGCTGAATCTCGTTGGTGCCGCCACCGAAGGTCAAGGTCACCGAGGCGCGCAGTTCATATTCCAGCTCGCCAAGCAGCACCGCCGCGGCGGACCCCTCGCGAACCAAACTGCTGGCACCCACCACCTCGCTCAGCCGACGTAGAATCTCGACGGCGGATTCCGAGCCGTAGACCTTGGTGATCGAAGCAAGCGCCACGTCCATGTGCCCTGCTTCCAGATCCGCTGCAATGCGAAAATTGATCAGACGCATGGCCTCGAGCCGGGCATAGCATTCCGCAAGGGCGCGCTGCACCCAAGGCCGATCGATGGCGCGACGACCCTGCTCATCCGGCTCCCGAGCCCAAAGATAGACGCGGCGGAACATGCCCGCCGCCTTGTCGGACCAGGACCCCAATCCAAGGCGCTCGTGATTGAGCTGAGAAGTGAGCAGCTTCCAGCCGCCATTGAGCTCACCCACCAGCATCTCCCGAGGCACTTTTACATCATCGTAGTAAGTCGCCGCCGTGGGATTGCTGCAGGTAGGAATCACCGTGCTGGAGAAGCCTGGCTCGGTAGTGTCCAGAATCAGGATCGAGACACCCTTATGCCGCGGACGCTCCGGATCGGTCCTCGCCGCCAGCCAGATGAAGTCCGCGGAATCCGCGCCGGAGGTCCATAGCTTGCTGCCGTTGATGAGAAAATTGTCACCCTCGAGCCGTGCACTGGTTTTCAAGGTCGCAAGATCCGAGCCTGCATCCGGCTCGGAGTAGCCGATGGCAAAATGAATCTCCCCAGCGGCAATGCCTGGCAAGAAGCGCTCCTTTTGCAGCTCGGTGCCAAACTCCATCAGTGCCGGACCCACGGTGCTGATGGTGACGAAAGGCAGCGGAGCGCCGGCGATATTGGCTTCCTCGAAGAAGATCAACTGCTCGGTTGCCTTGAACCCCTGGCCACCGTGCTCCTTGGGCCAGCCCACGGCGAGCCAGCCGTCCTGACCTATCTGGCGCACGACCTGGCGGAACTCGTCCCCACCTTCCTTGCCACGTAGCCGCTGACGCAGTTCCGGGGTCATGAGCGAGGTAAAATAGTCGCGTACGCGGCGGCGCAGATCGTGCTGCTCCGCAGTCAAATCCACAAACATGGCGTCTTCCTCACGTTGTTCCCAGAATCAGGCCGCTGGTAGGCACCCCGGTACCGGCGGTGACCAGCACATTCTCTACGTCCGCCACCTGATTGACGGCGCTGCCCCGCACCTGACGTACCGCCTCGGCGACGCCATTCATGCCATGGATATAGGCTTCACCGATCTGGCCGCCGTGGGTGTTGATGGGTAGCTTGCCGCCTCGGGCATGATGGCCTTCGCGAATGAATTCCTTGGCCTCGCCGCGGCGCACGAAGCCAAACTCCTCGAGCTGGGGCAACACGAAAGGCGTGAAGTGGTCGTAGATGATCGCGGTCTGAAAATCCTCCGGCCCGAGCTTCGATTGGGCATAGAGTTCCTTGGCGACCACCCCCATCTCCGGCAGGCCGGTGATGTCGTCCCGGTAGAAGGAGGTCATGATCTGCTGGCCGTTAGCGATGCCTTGGGAACCAGCCTTGACGATCACCGGTTTGGCTTTCAAATCCTTGGCCCGATCCGCCCGGGTGATCACCATGGCCACGGCACCGTCGGACTCCTGACAGCAGTCGAGCAGATGCAGCGGCTCGCAGATCCAGCGGGAGTTCTGATGATCCTCGAGGGTGATCGGCTTCTCATAAAAGAAGGCGTTGGGATTGGTGGCGGCGAAGTCCCGGGCCGCCACGGCGACCCGGCCGAAGTCCTCGGAGGTGGCGCCATAGGTATGCATGTAGCGCCGGGCGAACATGCCCACCCAGGCTGCCGGCGTGTGGAAGCCGTGGGGCATGTACCAGCCGTAGTTGACGTTCTCGAAGATCGGCGTGGAGGCAAAGCCGTAGCTACCGCTGCCGAATCGATACCAGGAACGCTCGTTCATAGCCCGATAGACCACCACGGTATTGGCCACACCGGTGGCCACCGCCATGGCGGCGTGCAGGATCGGCGCGCAGGCCGCCCCGCCACCATGAGGAATTTGCGAGAAGAAGCGCACTTCCTTGCAGCCCAGCAGACGGGCAATCTCGTACTCCGGCACCTTGTCCACGGAGTAGGAGCTGAAGCCGTCCACCTCCGACGGATCGATGCCCGCATCTTTCAAGGCGTCTAGGGTTGCTTCCATGGCCAGACGCAGCTCGGTACGCCCGGAGTTCTTGGAGAACTCCGTGGCGCCGAGACCGACGATGGCGGCCTGGCCGCTCAGTGAGGTATCCATCATGCGTATTCTCCCTGGCTCATGGCAGCGCGACGCCGACCGTGCCGGTGACGTGTTTGCCCATGGAATTAAGGCCCTGAATCGCCACCTCCACGGTGCGGTTCGAATCATCCCGAGACACCACCTCACCGTTGAAGGTCATGGTGTCGCCAGGGTAGTTGGGGGCTCCCAGCTTGATCTTCAGCGAGCCAAGCCGAGCCTCGGGGCCCGCCCACCCTTCCACGAACCGCTGCACCAAACCGTTGGTGGTAAGGATGTTCATGAAGATGTGCGGCGAACCCAGTTCCCGAGCCGCATCCTTGTCGTGATGGCCGGGAAAATAATCCCGGGTGGCGATGGCCCCGGCGGTAATCAGCGCCACGGTGATCGGGATGGACAACTCCGGCAGGGTGTCGCCGGTAGTGACGTCATCAAAGCGTTGCGTATTCATCGAGGTCATATTTCCATCCCAAGGTATCGTTGTGGGCCAGCCAGTCGCCCAGGTCATCGAGGGCGGCGCTGGCGCCTCCCAATTCGAGGCCCAGGGCGCGGCTCCAGTACAGATAGCGATAGATCGGATAGCTCAAATCCACCCCGACGCCGCCGTGAACGTGCTGGGCCTTGTGGCCGATGCCATGACCCGCCTCGCAGGCCAGATAGGCCACCGCTCGAGCCTCGGCGGGGGCCGGTAGGCCAGCATCGAGGCGATAGCACAGCTGCCACAGGGTCGAGCGCAGCGTCTCCAGCGCGATCTGGGCGTCCGCCATGCTCATCTGCACCGCCTGGAAGCTGCCGATGGTGCGATCGAACTGACGCCGCTCGCTGATGTATTCCACGGTGCGCTTGAGATGTGCCTCGCTGACGCCGAGCTGCAACGCCGACAGGGCGGCGACGCTGCGTGTCTTCAGCCAATCGATGGCCGCCTCGGGCAGCACATGAGACGTCGGCAGAATGACGTTTTCGAGCACGAGATCAGCTACCGGCTCGCCCTGCATCATCACTCCTTCTTGACGCTGCACGCCTTGGGCCTGGGGGTCCAGAACCACCAGACGCGGCCCTTCCGGTAGTTCCGCCAGCACCAGGGCCAAAGCGGACTGAGCGGCCAGAGGGACCGCTTTCACACGGCCATCGAGTCGCCAGCCATCCGAATGAGACGTGCCTCTCAAGGCGATGCCACGAGCATCGTGGTGCTCGTGCAGGGACAGGGTCAGCAGGGTTTCGCCAGTCGCAGCGCCTTCCAAAGAAAACACCCCTGCTTCGGCAAACTCCGCCAGGGTCGCCGTGGCCAGCTGATGGCGCCATAGCGGCACCGGCGCCAGCACCTCGCCCTGGGCCTGCAGCACCAGCATCAAATCAGTCATGCCCAGGCCGCTGCCACCCACGGATTCCGGGATATACAGCGCTGCCAAACCGGTTTCCACGCAGGTGCCCCACAGCTCGCTCATGTAAGGCTCGCCAGAGGCATCGAAGGCCTTGAGATGGTCATCGCTACAGTTGTCCGCGAACAGACTCTGGGCCATGTCGGCGATGGCGCGCTGATCGTCGTTGAATGAAAAGTCCATGGGTTCTCCTAGGCACTTGCCGGCCGGAACAGCGGCAGGGTCAGATCATCGTCGAAGGTGCGAAACTCCACCTGCAAACGCTGACCGATCTCGAGGGCGTCCTGGTCCACATCGACCAGACCGGCGATCAGGCGCACACCCTCGTCCAGTTCGATCAGACCGATGGGGTTGGGATGCTCGAAGGGCGGCACTTCGGGGTAGTGCATGATCACGAAGGAGTACAGCTCGCCGCCGCCGCTGACCTCGACGCTATCCAGCTCGAAGGCGTGACAGTGCATGCACACCGGCCCCGGGGGATGCTGCAGGCGATCACAGGCGGTGCAGTGCTGGATCAACAGCTTGCCTTCCCTGGCGCCTTCCCAGAAGAAGCGGGTATCGTCACTGACGCCAGGCTGAGGGCGCTTGATAGCGGGTTTCTCGGCGCTGTTTTCGTGATCCGCCGCTTTTGCCTTGTTCGCGTTGGCTTGGCTCTCATCGCGTTGCGCCGCGCGGAACTTGAAGACGCGAAACAGCAGCTCACCGACCTTCTCGTCCTCGATGCTGGGCTGTTCGCTACCGAACTTGCCCGGGTCCGGTTCGGCGGCGCTGGGCTGCTCGGAGAAATAGGTCATGATCAGGGTGACGAAGAAGCCGGTGCCGAGTCCGGTGGTCTTCTCCTCGCTGATCGATTCCAGCCGAGTGGTGTAATAAAGCCGCTCACCGACGGTGATGTAGCGATCGAAGGTCAGCTCGGAGTTGACCGCCACCACGGATGGATAACCCTGGGCCTCGATCTGCTTGAGCACCTCGTAGGGGCTTTCCTCGGTGGAGCCCGGGGGATACTCGTCGTTGAGGCCGGCCAGACACCAGGCCTGCAGCATCGCCGGTGGCGCCACGATGGCACCAAACTCCGACTGACGAGCAACATCCGCATCGGTGTAAAGCGGGTTGACTACGCCCATCACTTCGCACCATTGGCGAATCATCGCCTCGTTGACCCGATCCCAGGCATAGGTGCGGCCATACTCCCGCCCTACCATGGCACGTACGTCGGTCATCCATTCATATTCAGCCAAGGTCGTCTCCTGAAGCTCCGGGCCACCCGAGGAGGATGGCAACTGATTGATTATGATTTGCTGCCACCCGCGTCGAGGAAGGCCGGCCGCTCGCCGCCCCCATGCAGCAGCAGATTGCAGCCGCTGGCGTAGCTAGCCAGGGGCGAGGCCACGTACAGACAGGCGTTGCCGATGTCCTCGGGCTCACCCATTCGACCAGCAGGGATGGTCTCTCCCACCGCCTTGATGCCCGCCTCGTCGCCGTAATGCAGATGCGACTGCTCGGTACGAATCAAACCGGGGCTGACCGCCACCACCCGCACCTTGGGCGCCCACTCCACCGCCAGGGACTGGACCAGGGAAAGTATCCCGGCCTTGGCGGCGCCGTAGGCGGCGGTGCCCGGTGATGCGCGCAGTGCGCTGATACTGCCGATGAAAACGATGGTGCCGCCCTGCTCCTGAGCCTGCATCAGCCGGTTGGCCTGCTGGGCGACGTTAAGCGGGGCGATCAGATTGAGCCGCAAAATAGCCTCGTGAAAGCGCGGCGAGGCCTCGTCTGCCATCGCCATGGGGCTGCCCCCGGCGTTGTTGATCACCACGTCCAGGCGGCCGTAACGCTCTTTGATCTCGTCGAACAGCGCCTGCAGGGAGTCACCGTCGCGCACGTCTGCGGCGATAAAGTTCGCTTCCCGGCCGTTCGACGCCGGCAAGGCTTCCGGCGGCTTGCGTCCACAGACGATCACCTCGGCCCCGGCGCCCAGGAAGCAGGCGGCGATACCCGCCCCGATCCCCTTGGTACCGCCGGTGACCAGGACCACCCGACCCTCATAATTGAGTGCTGGTGCACTGGACATGACTGTCTCCCTTGCTGCATAGCTTGCAGCCAGTCTAGAGAGCGTCGCCCCGGATGCTCTTCGTCTGAACGGACGATGCCGTATAAAGGGGGGGATCAAACAATGTCAGCCATTAGATATCTTTCTGCCTGCCCAAGCCTCAAGCCACTTGCGAGGATGAACCATGTCCAACACCGCGCCTCTGGTGTTACTCGAGCGGCCCGCCGAGGGCGTGGCCCTGGTGCGCCTGAACCGTCCTGCTGCTACCAATGCTCTGAGCCTGGAGCTGCAACAAGAGTTGGCGAATCATTTTCGCGAGCTAAGCCACGACGACGCGGTGCGCTGCATCGTACTGACCGGCGGTGACAAGGTCTTTGCCGCCGGGGGCGATATCACCACCCTCGCCGACGCGGATCCCATCGAGATCTACAAGCGCCATACCGAACGCCTATGGAGTCCAATTCGTCATTGCCCCAAGCCAGTAGTGGCGGCGGTGTGCGGCTACGCCTTCGGCGGCGGCTGCGAGCTTGCAATGCTCGCCGACATCATCGTCGCCGGCGAGGGGGCGAGCTTCTGCCAGCCGGAAATCCGCATCGGCATCATGCCGGGCATTGGCGGCACCCAGCGTCTGGTACGTGCCGTGGGCAAGACCAAGGCCATGCAGATGGCCCTGACCGGCAAGCCGATCTCTGCCCATGACGCTTGGGTAGCAGGACTGGTCAGCGAACTAGTCCCGGACGACAAGGTGCTGGATACCGCCGTGAACATGGCGCAAGGCATTGCCCGTATGCCGCCGTTGGCTTCAGAGCAGATCAAGGAGGTGATTCTCGCGGGAATGGATGCGTCCCTGGAAAGCGCCTTGGCCCTGGAACGCAAGGCCAACGCCCTGCTGTTTGCCTCCCGGGATCAGAAGGAAGGCATGCAGGCTTTCATCGACAAGCGTCACCCGCGCTTCACCGGCGAATAAGATTTCTCTGTAGGAAAGTATTCATGTCAGGAGACGATTCATGACTTCACCGCTGTTTTCCCTGAACGACAAGGTTGCCCTGGTCACCGGCGCCGGTCGCGGCATGGGCCTGGGCGTCGCTCGTACCCTGGCTCGTCAGGCGCGAGCGTCGCCATCAACGACTTCTACCCGGAGCGTGCCCGGGACGCCGTGGCAACTCTCGAAGCGGAAGGCCTCAAGGCCCTGGCGGTGCCGGCGGATGTCACCGACTACGCCCAGGTGCGCGAGATGGTCGCCAGGGTGCAGGGAGAGCTAGGCAGCCTGGATATCTATGTCTCCAACGCCGGGGTGCCGGTGGGTGGCATGAACTATGGACGCTTCGTGGATTCCACACCGGAAGACTGGAAGCCCTTCATCGATCTCAATCTTTACGCCCTGATGCACGGCTGTCACGCGGTGCTGCCCGGCATGCTGGAACAAGGCTGGGGACGAGTCATCGCCATCACCTCGGAATCCTGGCGGGCCGGGGTGCCCATGGGCATTGCCGCCTACGCCGCCTCCAAGGCCGGGGTGGTGGGACTGGTGCGCCAGCTGGCGGCTGAAACCGGTCGCCAGGGGGTCACGGTCAACGCCCTGTCGCTGGGCATCATGAACAATGGGGAAGGTGCCGAGACCATGGCCCGCAAGAGCACTCCCGCAGGTCGTGCCGGCAGCCCAGAAGACGTCGGCGCCGGGGTGGCCTATCTTGCTTCAGAGGAAGCCGGCTGGGTCACCGGCCAGGTACACGCGCTCAATGGCGGCGGGTTGATGGCGTGAGACCCGCGCCAACGGCAAATTCAGGAAGACATTGATTGTTCGACACTCAAAGCTGATGCGATTCCCTGCTCCTTGGCGAAGGGCTGAGCGTGCAGGGTGCGACATTGGTAGTCGGCGGCTCCCGGCGCGGTGGCCAGCCATAGCATCACCGCTGCGGGCAGCTCCGGCGGTGCCGAGCCGTTACGCAAGGCAATGACGCCGGCTTCGCCGATGGTGGCCTTGAGGGTCTCCGTAGTTACCACCCCGGGATTGAGGGTAAAGGCGCGGATGCCCTGCTCGCCCAGCTCCTTGGTGAGAATTCCGGAAAGCCGCGATACTGCCGCCTTGCCGGCGCCGTAAGCGTAGCCCCAGCCACCCTTGCCTGCGGGCACCGGCGGATCGCTTTCCCCGGCGCCGGAGGTGATGTTGATCACGGTGCCTCCGCCCTGTTCGAGCATGGTCGGCATCACTTCCCGGGTCAGTACGAACGGCGCCAGCAGATAACCCTGGGCGACCCGCTCCAAGGTATCCGCAGTGAGCTCCATGAAGGGCAGGTTGAGATCGCTGCCCTGGTAAATGGCGTTATTGATGAGCACATCCAGCCGGCCGAAATGATCGACCACTTGCCGGCCGGCCTGGCGCACCGACGCGCTATCCAGAAGGTCCATGCGCAGGCTCAATACTTCGCCACCAAAGGCCCGGGCGGCCTCGGCGGTCGCCGCCAGGCTGCCTGCCAACGGCGTGCCGTCCGCCTGGCGAATGGCGTGTTCGTACACTTCGCCCTCTTCCAAAGTACGGGCGCTGATGGCGATATCGAAACCGGCGCGAGCGAAAGCGATCGCCGTTTCCCGCCCGATCCCCCGGCTCGCCCCGGTAATGAAGGCTACCTGCCTCATCCCATGCCTTCCTTGCTCGTTTCTTCCTTGCCCGCGTTCACTCGACATTCTCACCCCCTAGCGGCGCCACGCTGTTGAGGAAAATACGTACCAGCTCGGTCTGGCGACGCACCCCGGTCTTGGAGAAGATCGAGCGCAGATGCGCCCGGGCGGTGTTACGACGAATGCCCAGTTCCTCGGCGGCTTCTTCTAGAGACAGGCCGTTGGTCAGCTGCAACGAAAGCGCCGTTTCCGCCGGGGTCAAACCGAAGAGTTTTTTGGCCACCTCGCTGCTGGTCTGGGAGCGACTCACGGAATCGCGCACATACACGACCGCCGAGGGTTGACCCTTGCTTTCCGCCCAACCACTGCTGGGAATCGCTTCAACCACCACGCCCAGATTGACCTCACCGGAAGGCCGGGTCAGGGACATGGCCTCCGGCACCTTGGCCAGACCCGACTCATGGTCGTTGGCGAAGGCGTCGCGAATGATCTGACGCAGCACCTTGTTATCGCTGGGATAGAAAGCCTCGAGACGGCCGCCGACGATCTTCAGGCCATCGCCGCTTTTCAACAATCCTCGCGCATAAAGATTCTGATCGATCACCTTGCCGGACTCGTCGACGATGATGGTGGCGATGGAAAGACGCTCGATGGCGTGAGAGTAAAGCGATCCCAGGGACTCGCTGCGATCGAGCAGATTGTGAATGTTCAGGGCACGACGCAGGTGGGGCAGCAGACATTCACACATTTGTCGTTCGTCGTTGCTGAACGGCTCATCCCCCTCGGGGCGCGTGATACGAAAGCGCAGCTTGCCCCCTGCCGGCGCAGAGATGTCCACCCCCATGACATGAAAGGCATCATGCTGAGCGCACCAGTGCTTGCGATAGGTATTTTCGCGCCACTCCTGCTCGCTCATGATGTCATCGACGGTGAACACCTTGTCCGGCGGCTGATTCACGAAAGGTGTCAACGTATGTTGATAAGGCAGATAGCGAACGGTTTCTTCGCCGGCAATCCCGACCGCGACCATCAGTCCCATTTCGTTTTGATCCGGCACCTTGAGAATCAGGGTGACGAAGTTGGCCTTGAACAGTGCGCGTATTCTCTCGAGCGGTACGGACCATTGCCGGCTATCCTGAGCCGCTTCGTAGAGCTCCCCTATGATGTTGTCGTATACATCCAGACTTAGTGCGTACTTGTTCACGTCTCACCCCTATTATCATTATCGTGAGAGGCCTTTTTTGCAGGGCAACTGCTCCTCGGCGCTGGACAGCTCCTGATAGCACCGTGCCATCAGTTTACAAAAAAGCATGTTTGTGGCGCCTTGTGAGTTGCCAACGCTCCCCACTGCCCATCAAGCTCCCGAACGTTGTCATATCATCCTTGATCAATATCCGCACGTGGATAATCACTGTAACCGGTCGCACCTGGGGTATAGAGCGTCTTACGATTGAATTTCGACAGGGGTAGATCGTCACGGATGCGCCGCACCAGGTCCGGATTGGCAATGAAGTGTCGCGCGAAAGATACCGCCGCTCCCTGGCCTTCTGCCACGGCGTGGGTGGCACTGTCCGGGTCGAAGCTATTGTTGAGGATCAGGCGATCCGGGAAATACGCCTTACCCAGGGCAAAGGCATCGAGCTCCGGCAGTGGCGAACTCATCATGTGCAGGTAGGCCAAGCCTAGCGTCGAGGCCTGACGAACCAGCTCTCGGTGGCTGGCCTCGGGATCGTCGTCCTGGGTGTCGTTGAAGGTATTGCCCGGATTGACGCGCAGGGCCACGCGGTCTGCTCCGATGGCATTCGCCATGGCCTCGAGGCACTCAACGACAAAGCGCACCCGATTAGCGATGCTGCCGCCGTACTCATCCGTGCGCTGGTTGGTTCCGGAGCACAGAAACTGCATGGGCAGGTAGCCGCTGGTCACGTGCAGCTCGACGCCGTCGAAGCCGGCTTCCCGAGCATTGAGCGCTGCCTGACGATGCTCTTCGACCACCGCCTGAACTTCCTCTCGGTTCAACGCCCGGGGTTCATCGTAGGGCTGCATGCCGGCGGCATCAGTGAACACCTCCCCGGCGGCCTGGATGGCGGAGGGCGCCACGGTCTCCACCCCCTCCGGCTTGATATGCCGGCTGCCGATACGTCCGGCGTGCATGACCTGCAGCACGATCAGCCCGCTTCGAGCATGCACCGCATCGGTCACCGCGCGCCAGCCGGCAATGTGTGCCTGGGTCTCGATGCCAGGCTGGCGACAATAGGCCTGCCCCGTGACGCTCGGCCAGGTGCCTTCGGCGACGATCAGGCCGGCCTCGGCCCGGGCCGCGTAGTAATCGACCATGATGTCCGTGGGCACCCCATCCGGATGGGCGCGATTGCGGGTCATCGGTGCCATCACGATGCGATTGCTCAAGTGCAGGGCACCCAGCTCCACAGGACTCAGCAAGGCTTCACGCTCCCCGGCCGTGGGGGTCAGCTGCGCCGTATTGTCGTTGCTCATGAGACCTCCCTCAATCCAGAGCCGTGACCAGCACCGCACCGCGACCGCCATCCACGGGCAGGGCAGCACCGGTAATATAGGAAGCGGCGTCGCTGGCCAGGAAGACGATGGCACTGGCGAGCTCTTCCGGTCGTCCGACTCGCCCCATGGGAATCAGTTTCTCGGTATTGCGTCGGGCTTTCTCGTCGGAGAGCATGCCGGCGGTGGCCGGGGTTTCCGCCACGGCGGGCACCACCACGTTGACGCGAATGCCATGGGGGGCGCCTTCTCCGGCGGCGGCTCGGGAAAAGTTGATGACCGCCGCCTTGGAGGCGGAATACCCGGACATCCAGGGGGTTCCCAGTTCGCCGCAGATGGAAGCCATGTTGACGATCGCGCCGCCTTTCTCCTTCATCAAGCGCAGCGCCGTGCGGGTACCCCAGAAGGTGCCATCCACGGTAGTGGTGAAATTCTCGTGCCACTGCTCGGTGGTCATCTCGTCGATGGGGCCCCAGTTGAAGGCCATGGCGTTGTTGACCAGAATATCGAGCCCACCGTGTTGCTTCGCGACCTCTTCCAGCGCCGAGACGAAGGCGGATTCATCGCTGACGTCCACCACCCGGGCTTCGGCCTTTCCGCCGGCCTCGCGGATCTGCGAGACGACATTTTCAAGCGGCTCGCGCCGACGTCCACCGACGATGACCAAGGCCCCCTGCTGAGCCATCAGCTTGGCGGTCGCCTCACCGATGCCACTGCCACCCCCGGTCACGAAAGCCACCTTGTCCTGTAACGCTGCGTTCATGCTCCCCCTCGCCGTCGCTTGATTCGTTATCGCCCACGCTGATCGCCTTTATCGGATCAGTGCCGCCAGCCGTAATGGTTTCACCCTAGAACGTCCGTCTCGGCTTACCATCGTCCAGGGGGACTAGGGTTTTCGTAGAAGACCGCTTTATCGGGCAATAGCGGCATTTTCCAGCCCTGGTCGAAGTGAGCCTTCACGCGCACGTACAAAAAAGCCGATGCTTTTTTACAAGCATCGGCTCCTACCGGTGTGGGCCGATCTTACTTTTCCCCAATAGCTGGTCCACTGGTTTTGGTAGGAGCCCAATTTATTGAGCGATGGGGGGATACTCCATCGCTCGCTGAAGCGAGCTCCTACAAGGACGCAAAAAACCGGC
>NZ_JIBT01000028.1 GCF_001039575.1 Halomonas sp. PR-M31 | reverse complement strand
TCGAACCCACGACCACCGGAGCCACAATCCGGGGCTCTACCACTGAGCTACATCCACCATATCGAATACCGACATTGACCGGGAACGCCAGATATCTGCCGTCTTGCCAGATTTTGGCGCGCCCAGCAGGACTCGAACCTGCAACCTACGGCTTAGAAGGCCGTTGCTCTATCCGATTGAGCTATAGGCGCATGGTCGTGACCCTGAGCCGCTTGCCACAGCCTCATTGAAAACGAACGGCTTCAATGAAGTGGTCGGGGTAGAGGGATTCGAACCCCCGACATCCTGCTCCCAAAGCAGGCGCGCTACCAGACTGCGCTATACCCCGTTGGCATGTTGCCACCGTTTGAACGACACCTCAGAGGCGTGCTCAAGCGATGCGTATTCTACGCTAGATTGCCTTATGGTCAAGTACTAGGCCTCAAGTGCCGTTAGATAGTCAAAGGACAAGAAATTTTGAGCCGGACGCCGCCCATGCGAAAATCGCCACTTCGCTTTTCCTTCACAAGTTTCATCGAAGCGCGACCTTCTGAACTGCACCATAGGAATTCTTGATGCCCGCACAACTGATCGACGGCAAGGCCATTGCCGAAAAGGTACGTCACCAGGTCGCTCGTCAAGTGGAAACGCGCCGTCGCGATGGACGTCGCATTCCCGGCCTCGCCGTCGTCTTGGTGGGCGACGATCCGGCCTCAGAAATTTATGTGCGTAACAAGCACCGCGCCTGCGAAGAGGCGGGCATTCACTCCTTCATGCATCAGTTGCCAGCCGATACTTCGCAGCAGACTCTGGAAGCACTGGTCGATGACATGAATGCAGACCCCGCCGTGGACGGCATACTGGTACAGCTACCGTTGCCACAACAGCTCGATGAGCGACCGATCCTTGAGCGCATCCGGCCAGACAAGGACGTGGATGGCTTTCACCCTTACAATCTTGGACGTCTTGCCCAGCGTCTACCGCTGCTGCGTCCTTGCACACCCAAAGGCGTCATGACCCTGCTGCAGGAAAGCGATCTCAGCACCCGGGGGCTGAACGCGACCGTCGTGGGCGCTTCGAATATCGTGGGTCGTCCCATGTCTATGGAACTCATGCTGGCCGGCTGCACGACGACGGTCTGTCATCGCTTTACCCACGATCTGGAGGAACACGTACGCCGCGCGGATCTCGTGGTTGCCGCAGTGGGTCAGCCGGGATTGGTCAAGGGCGAGTGGATAAAAGAAGGGGCGATCGTGATCGATGTGGGCATCAATCGACAGGAAGATGGCCATCTGATCGGTGATATCGAATTCGAGTCCGCCGCCGCCCGGGCCAGCTACATCACGCCAGTACCCGGTGGCGTCGGCCCGATGACGGTGGCCTCGTTACTCGAGAACACGCTGTACGCGGCGGAACTGCACGATGCCGCGGACAACGCCAAACAATAGCCATTGTTGAAAGCTACTGCTCGAATACCCAGGTGGTGCCTTCGCGGGAGTCCTTGAGTACGACTCCCAGGGCTGCCAGTTCGTCTCGGATACGATCGGCCTCACCGAAATCCCGGGCTTTCTTGGCATCGGCTCGTGCCTGGATACGCGCCTCTATTTCCTCATTGGAAATCGATAGCGCCTGGGCCCCGGTCTTGAGGAACGTAGCAGGATCATGAGCAAACAATCCCAGAATTTCTCCTAACCGCTTAAGCTCAAAAGCCAACGCCGGCGCCTGATCCGGCACCTCCTTCTTGGCCCTGTTCAGTTCCCGTGCCAAGTCGAACAGCGCTGCAAGCGCTTCCGGCGTATTGAAATCGTCATCCATGGCAGCGGTAAAACGCTCAGCAAAACGCGGCACCACCTCTCCACGCGCAGGATTTATGCCTTCTAGAGCGTTATAGAAGCGTTCAAGGGATTTACGCGCCTCAACCAGGGCATCCGGAGCATAGTTGATCGGGCTGCGGTAGTGGCTCGCCAGCAGCAGATAGCGCACCACCTCCGGATCATGCACTTCGAGCACATCGCGAATGGTGAAGAAGTTGCCCAGGGACTTGGACATCTTCTGCTGATCGACTCGCACTGCACCGGCATGCATCCAGGTATTGACGTAAGGCTTGCCGGTGGCCGCCTCGCTCTGGGCGATCTCGTTCTCATGGTGAGGAAAGGTCAGATCCGGCCCGCCACCGTGAATGTCGAAGGTGTCACCCAGGCAACAGGTGGACATCGCGGAGCACTCGATATGCCACCCCGGACGACCTTCGCCCCAAGGCGAGGACCAGCTTGCCTCGCCGGCTTTGGCCGCCTTCCACAGCACGAAATCCAGCGGATCTTCCTTGTGCTCGTCGACCTCGACGCGAACCCCAGAGCGCATTTCGTCCAGATCCCGATTATTTAGCTTGCCGTAGCCCTCGAAGCGGCGCACCCGATAATAAACGTCACCGTTATCTGCGGCATAGGCGTAACCCTTACCGATCAAGCGCTCGATCATTGCCTGGATTTCATCGATATAGGCAGTTGCCCGAGGCTCATGATCCGGTCGCAGTACGCCAAGGTGTTCTTCGTCTTCATGCATGGCGTCGATCATGCGCTGGGTCAAACTATCGATGCTCTCGGCGTTTTCCTCCGCCCGTTTCAATATCTTGTCGTCGATATCGGTGATATTGCGAACGTAATCGACTTCGAACCCTCGGCTACGCAGATAGCGAGTGATCACATCGAAGGCCACCATGACCCGAGCGTGACCGATATGACAGTAGTCATAGACGGTGATGCCGCACACGTACATGCGTATCTTGCCTGGCTCGATGGGCTCAAAGGCTTCCTTGCGCCGGGTCAGGGTATTGTAGATTTGCATATCGCGCTCAACCCTTCTTCTGAATCTTTGCCCAGGTATCCTTCAAGCCTACGGTGCGATTGAAGACACGCCGACCTTCGGCGCTAGCATGCCGATCGGCACAGAAATAGCCCACCCGCTCGAACTGATAGCGTGTTTCAGGCTCTACGTCCGCAAGGCTTGGTTCACCATAGGCCGTTACCACCGTGAGCGATTCATCGCTGAGATGATCGAGGAAATCCACGTCTCGATCCCTGTCCGGCGCCTCGATCTGGAACAGATTGTCGTACAGACGCACCTCGACGGGCACCGCATGTTCCGCGCTGACCCAATGAATCACGCCCTTGACCTTGCGTCCTTCCGGGTTTTTGCCCAGGGTGTCGAAATCTACGCTGCAGCGCAGTTCTTCGATTTCCCCTGTATCGCTTTTGATCACCTCGTCGCAGCGAATCACATAGCCGTTGCGCAAGCGCACCTCTTTATCCGGTGCCAGTCGGAAGAATTTCTTCGGCGGCTCTTCCAGAAAATCCTCCGCATCAATCCAGATCTCTCGGGTAAACGGCAGCTTGCGCAGACCCATGTCTTCCCGTGCTGGATGACCGGGCACTTCAAAGATCTCTTCGTGATCTTCAGGCACATTGGTCAGCACCACCTTGAGCGGATTGAGTACGCACATCGCCCGTGGGGCATTGTCTTCGAGATCCGAACGGATGGCGTGATAAAGCATGCCAATCTCGACCATACCGCCATCCGCCCGAGTAACGCCGATCATGTCGCAGAACTTGCGGATCGAACCCGGCGTATAGCCTCGACGACGCATGCCGGAGATCGTCGGCATGCGCGGATCGTCCCAGCCATCGACGATACCCTGATCCACCAGCAGCTTGAGTTTGCGCTTGGAGGTCACGGTGTAATTGAGATTCAGACGAGCAAACTCGATCTGACGTGGCTTGGCCGGCACCGGTAGGTTGTTCAGGAACCATTCGTAGAGCGGACGATGATCCTCGAACTCCAGGGTGCAGATCGAGTGAGTCACTCCTTCGATGGCATCCGACTGACCGTGGGTAAAATCATAGGAAGGGTAAATCTTCCACTTGTCACCGGTCTGATGATGGCTGGCATGACGAATACGATAAAGTGTCGGATCGCGCAGATTGATGTTGGGGGATGCCATGTCGATCTTGGCCCGCAGCACCTTTTCGCCCTGGGCGAATTCGCCGCGGCGCATGCGCTCGAGCAGATCCAGGTTCTCATCAACGCTGCGTTCTCGATATGGGCTTGGTCGACCTGGCTCTGTCAGAGTGCCACGATATTCGCGGATCTCGTCTGCGGAAAGATCATCACATAGGCCTTGTCTTCACGAATTAGATGCTGAGCCCACTCATAAAGCTGATCGAAATAGCTCGAGGCGAAACGTACCTTGCCTGCCCAATGAAAGCCCAGCCACTCCACGTCCGCCTTGATGGCGTCGATATAGACCTGCTCCTCCTTGGCCGGGTTGGTATCGTCGAAACGCAGATGGCAGTCGCCGCCAAACTGCTCGGCGAGACCGAAATTCAGACAGATGGACTTGGCATGACCAATGTGCAAAAAGCCGTTGGGCTCCGGCGGGAATCGCGTAACGATCCTCTCGACGGTACCTGCCTCGACTTCCTCGAGAATCTGGTTATGGATGAAGTTCGGGGCACTGGCGCTTTCGGTACTCTCGGTGCTCATGGGGGATCGATGAACCTCTGTAAGTCGCTAGGGAAACACTGAACGGATGCCTGCGCGCTCCCCGAATGGTGAAACGACGGGTCGAAGATTGTCAGTTGCTTTCGCACGTCGATTCAAAACCGCTATTATAGCGCGACGCCTGCGCGCTTCGCCAAGGCGCACCATTCAGACTGACCGGGAAACTTCTATGATCGTCCTGCACACCAATTACGGTGACATCCACCTCGAACTGGATTACGACAATGCGCCCAAGACTGCGGCCAATTTCGAGCAGTACGTGCGTGACGGCCATTACGACAACACCCTCTTCCACCGCGTCATCGATGGCTTCATGGTTCAGGGGGGCGGCTTCGATAGCGATTTCGAGCAAAAGCCCACGCGGGAACCCATTGAAAACGAGGCGGATAACGGCTTGAAAAACGTCACGGGTAGCGTCGCCATGGCGCGTACCCAGGATCCGCACTCCGCTACCGCCCAGTTCTTCATCAATGTCGCCGACAACGAGTTTCTTGATCATCGCGGCAAGAACCTGCAAGGCTGGGGCTATTGCGTGTTCGCCAAGGTGGTCGATGGCATGGAGGTGGTGGAGAAAATCAAGACACTTCCAACGACCCGACGCGGCATGCACGCGGACGTACCCGTCGAGGATGTCATGATTCAGAGCGCCGAGATCGTCGAATAAGCCCCACAGCCCGTTAAGGCGGGCTTACTCTCCACGCCATACGACCGACCCGTACTCCATGACCACACTTCTCATTTCAGATCTGCACCTGCACCCGGGAGCGCCCGAGATCGCTCGGGGGTTTCTCGACTATCTCAAGCATTCAGCCCAAAAAGCGCAAGCGCTTTATATCCTGGGAGATCTCTTCGAGGCTTGGATCGGTGACGACTATCATCTCAACGGCGATTTCGAGGCGCCCATCCTTGAAGCGCTCAAACGTCTCGGCGATGCCGGCACTCAAGTTTACTTCATGCACGGCAACCGGGATTTTCTTATCGGTGAAGACTTCGCCAAGGCCTGCGGAGTTACCCTGCTGCCCGACCCTCATCTGCTGGAACTGGATGGGAAGCGGATACTGCTGATGCATGGCGACAGCCTATGCACTCGGGATGAGGAATACATGAAATTTCGCGCCATGACCCGGGATCCACAGTGGCAGGCCCAGATCCTGGCGCTACCGGTGCAAGAGCGCCTCGAACTGGCGCGCAATCTACGCAATCAATCCGGTGAGGCCAATTCCAACAAGGCTCAGGACATCATGGATGTGACCCCAGGGGAAGTCGTCAAGGTCATGCAGGAGCATCAAGTGCGAACCCTCATCCACGGGCATACCCATCGACCTGACGTACACGCTCTCGATATCGAGGGCGAGCCGGCAAAACGTTTCGTTTTGGGTGACTGGAAAAGCGATCAGGGCTGGGATATTCGCCTTGAGAACGGCGGCGAGCCAGAGCTAAGACATTTTAGCTACTGACTCTCAAGATCGCTTGCCTGTGGCGATCAGACACTGCGGCTGGGATGTCGCCTGCTAGGCGACTCCTGACGATCGAGCAACAGGCGCCAACGCATCAATACCGGCGCATCGGTCTTGCAAACCTCTTCCAGCAGCTGACGAAACTCGTCCCGGGCCTCGCGATCGCCGGGCTCAATACGTTCCAACCACAGCTCGAGTGCAAACAGCAGGTGGTGAATATTGCCATGCTCCCGGGCCAAGGCCCGGGCCTGCTCCACCAGGCTACGCACCGAGGCAGCCGAGCGTTCCCGCTTGAGTCGTACGCTTGCCAGCCGTACCGATAGCTCAGGCACATAAAGCGAGTTGCGCTCTCGAGCGACCAGCAGGCACTGATCCAGATAATCTTCCGCTCGGGTCAACTCATCCAGCGCCAGACAGGCGTCCACATACCATAGGTTGGGGCGCTGATAACGATCGCGTCCGACCATTTCGGCAAGCTCGTCAAGCCCACTCTCTATTGTCGCCAGGCCCGTCGGGTCTCCCTGCATCGCCTTGTACCATCCTGACGTACACTGGGCGCTCACATGCCAAAGGTGCAGGTCGGCGGTATGGGTCAAGCCAAAAGCACGCTCGGCCCGGCTTCCGGCCAGATGAACGTGACCCAGCTGACGATAGATGGTAGCGGCGAACATCAACGCCATGGCGAGCGACCCCGGGTGCTTGAGATGTTCCGCCAGTCGAATGGCAGCCTCTACCTGCTGCTCCGCCGTCCGATAATCGCCCCGCAGACACAGCGTCCATCCTTGATAACAAGCGGCCGCAATCTGAGGATGATCGGAGAACGGCAACCACTCGATCATCATCGGCTGATTCAACGGATCGATCTCACGCAGATGATCGTGGGCTTGACGCAGTCGGCCGGCCCAGTACTCGCAGTGCGCCTGGGCATATTCCGCCAGACGTGCATAGCGCGGGTCCGGAAGTAGCCGTGCCAGCGTAGTCAAGCGTGACGCCAGAGAAAAGGCATCGGCGTTGGCATGACGCTGGCTGCAGCCTACCCAGAGCCCCCAATTAACTAGAAACCGCTGCTCGAGCTCGGTTTCTTCGTCGACGCTAGGTGTCTTTTCAAGCACCTCTCGGGCACGCACGAAGCTGTCATGAGCAGTAGGAGAACCATGCCCTTCCAGCGCCAGAGCGGCCTGCCCCTTGACGGTGAGAAGGCTGATTTCACGTTCTTCCTGGCCGTGTACGCTTTGCAGGCTCGTCAAGCCCGCGTCCGCCATGCGAATGGCCATGCGATTGGCGCTTATCTTCAAGGCTTCCCGAGCAGCCAGTTCGAAATAACGCGCGCCCCGCGCATGGTAGCCGCTTCTATGTAAATGCAGGGCAAAATCGTCAGGATGACGGCTGATATAGATGGGATAGTGCTCTTCGATCAGCGTCACCACCTGCTGGTGAATCGTCTCTCTGATATCCGTGGGGCAAGATAAATAGGCCGCTTCCTGCAATAGGGGGTGGGTAAACTGATAGTCATACTCGCCCTGCGCATTGCAGGCTTCGATAATCTCAAGACGCTGCATCTGCTCAAGTGCCAGCTTGAGCTGAGCCTCTTCGACGGGGCTGCACTGGCGTAGAAAATCGAGCCGGAATTGACGTCCGAGCACGGCAGCGGCGTGGGCGACCGGACGATCGCTATCAAGCTGATCGATACGACTGGCGAGCAGTCCCAACAACCCTTGTGGAAGCTCATCGATCTGCAGGCTGCGCCCTTCGCGACGATTGCTGTCAAGGCGTCGACACACTTCCTGCAGATAAAGCGGTACCCCTTCACAGCGCTCGATAATCTGATTACGCAGTCGCGGCGTGAGATGTAAGCGATAGTGCTTGGCCAGGTGAACCAACAGACGCGACGCTTGAATCGCATCAAGCTGCGTCAGCAGAATCTGCTGATCCCAATGCAGCCTGATGGGTAGCGGTTCCTGCCCGCGCATACTGGCTACAAGCAGGAACGGACAATTAATGGGTAGCCGCGCCTGCAGACCTGACAGCACCTTGAGGGAAAGCTCATCGATCCATTGCAGGTCGTCGATCATCAGGACCAATGGCTTATCCCGAGTGGCGCGCTCAATCAGACGGTGCAGCAAACGAATGACTAACTCGACCGCTTCATTGTTGAACTCACCGTCGAGCCCTTTCGACACTTCCTGATCGACTGGTGTCACCTGTAGCGCTTGCTGCAACAGGCGATAGCGTTCCACATCCTCTAGCATCGACGCATCGACGCTATCGCTCAAAAGCCCTTGCAGTACGTCCCCGCTCGCCTCATCTCCTGCATACCAGCGCAGTATCGAACACGCCACCCCATAGGGCTCTTGCATCGACATACGGGTCATGGATTGCCAGCAGATAGTAGTATCCTGACTCTGCTCCAACTGACGAAACCCCACCATCAAAGCGGATTTGCCCATACCGGAGGCGCCCTGCACCAGGACACTCTGACGCAAACCGATACCCGCTCGCGCAAGCGCATCCCGCAGTTTACGCAAGGCGTTCTCCCGGCCGATCAGGGTTGGCTGCGGGGCATTGCGTCCATTCATGTTGACACCCAACACCAATGCACGCAGGCGGACCCTGCCATCACAGGCCAGCACGCGAGTCGATAGTCGAGGCTGAAGATCCAGCGCTGGCGGCATGTGCTGACTGGCCACCTGGGAAATCACGAGCTCGCTACCCTCTGCGGCTCCCATCAATTCCAACGCGCGCTGACTGACCTGGCCAAGAGGATCGACCAGCCGGCGCTCGGGCAGATAAACCACGCGACCGCTATCAAGGCCTGCCGCCAGATCGAAGGAAGGCGGTGGTGTCTCGTTACTCCAATGACGCGTTATTTCTTCCGGTAAGGCCCGACGACAATGCTCATAGAGCGCCACCAGCTCAGCCAACTGGTGCGCCGGTCCGTGAGTACCGAAACAGGCAAGTCCCATGCCACCGGTAACACCGGGCAGCCAGAACCCCCCCAGGTGATGGCACTGCTGCTCGAGCCATCGCAGCAACTCGATCTGCAGCGTCAAACAGGCCCGCACCTCAGGGCGCTGGTCACGCTCGTCATTGAGACGCAGCCTGATCGCCATGACCGACAGCTGACGCTGCTCGATCTCATCGTCACGCAGCGGTTCGCTTTCCGAATCGAGGGCGCGCACGTAAGCGGTTTGGGACGAAGGTCGCTGGACATCGCTTTTGCCATTGGTCCAATGGCGGGCAAGGTGCAGAATATCCGGGTCCGGCTGCTGACCGGACAGCGCCAGCAGCTGTAGATAGGCATTGTATTCTTCATGGGCGGCAGCGGGCTGATCCTGATCGATCAACTGATGCATCAGTCGTTCGTGAAAAGGCGCATACCCGGAAAAGCGGCTAACCAACGTACGCAACAGCTCATCGTCGAGTTCACTGGCCGTGGTCAACACTTTTTCCGCATAGGCTATGACGCGTTGGCGCCATTCGCCGCGAAGACGTACCAGCCAACGCTGATAATCGACACATTGGTTGAGCTGCAGCTCTTCGGCAAGGTCACCGCGATAAAGCGTCAGCAACCGTTCCAGTCCCTGAGTACTGGCGGACTCCGCCAGCAACTGCTCGACGTGATGCAGATCCAGACGCCACTGCTGGGGTAACGTAAAAGCGATGGTCTGACGTGTTACCGTCAGTACTTGATCCGCCTCCTCTCCCAAACTCTGGCGCAGGCAATGCAGCGCGTGGCGCAAATTGGTACGTCCTGAAGAGAGCCCCTGATCAGGCCATAACAACTCCGCCAACGTTGCACGATTGACCTGCTGTTCATTGAGCAGCAGGTAAATCAGCAATGCCTTGACCTTGTCATAGCTAAACTGCGTCAGCACGTCGTCACCAACGCTTAGCGAGAAGTGGCCGAACAGTGTCAGCTGAGTCGTGGCGGATGTATCGCGTATCATTGTTATGGTTTCCTACAGTGTCGTGATGCCGTCATGTAGTGGCCTGTTACTGCGCCTTCAGCATTCAGGCATTTTTCATTCAGGCTGCCAGCGGCAGTCCGCTATGAAATCGGAAAACAGGATCGGGTGCCTCGATCAGCGCTTTCTCCCGTTCGGCAAAAAAAGCAATACGTTCTTCTATGGGCTCGGTGGCGTAGTGTCGCGCCAGCATCAGGTAATCTTCGTAGTGACGGCCCTCCGACTTCACTAACCCACGATAGAACTTGCCTAATTCATCGTCCAGATGCGGGATCAAACAGGCAAAGCGCTCGCAGCTTCGTGCTTCGATGAAGGCGCCCACGATCAACACATCAATCAGCCGCTGCGGGTCGTCCCGGCGAACCTCTTCACGCAAACCCGCGGCATAACGCGATGCACCGATATGGCGATAGGCAACGCCACGTTCCTCCATGAGCTTGACCACCTGTTCGAAATGCAAAAGCTCTTCCCGGGCAAGCTGGGACATCTTGGTCAGCAACAACGGATGTTCGACATAGCGATACATTAGGCTCATCGCCGTGGAGGCCGCCTTCTTCTCACATTGGGCATGATCGATCAGCAGCAGACTCGGATTGACAAGCGCCGCTTCGATCCAAGCCTCAGGAGTGGCGCAAGGCAAGAATGCCCGCAGCTCGGCAGGCAACAACATGGCAGTGGATTCAGACGTCGTTTTCATCATCTCGGATCAATCGAGCTCCAGGGTCAGGCGGCGGGATTCAGCGCGCTCGAGCAATGCATGCGTAATTGCCTCATGCAGTTCATCGGCGGAAAGTCGCAACCCTTTACCCTTGGGCTGCAAACCGTAGCGAGAAAGGTCGCGAATACGCGTACGCCCTACGCGTAGCAGTTCGACGGCACGAGACAGCGGCGGTTGATCGTCGCGAAAGCGAATACGATACCGCTCAAGCTGAGTTTGCAGTAAGGCGGCGTTCTCGATTGTCAGGTAGTCGCTCGCAATGCGCTCGCGCAACCTGTCTAGTTCGATCATGCGCTTGCGGCGCTGATCGTCCGCATAACCGAACCAATCACGAATCTCGCCTTCAGTGCGTTGACAGCCACGGCACACGGGGTCTCCAAGCGCCGTGGAGCAAAGCCCAACGCAGGGCGAAACGATAGATTGTCCCATTCTATTCTCCTCGGTAAACCATGGTAGCGCGCCAAGCCTTGGCCAGCGACAGACAAAAAAGTAAAAAGCGTGATTCTGAGCCAAACCAACGTCGAATCAGCTGGAGAGATGGCTTGCTTAACATTGTCGACAATTTCTCGTACCATGCATGCCCCCATAAGCGAAACCTTGTAAGCGCTCATTCTGCGCCGATGACGCCCCCTCGTCGCGGTTTCGTCCATGGCTACCTGACCATCGAAAAGGATCCCATCGTGCTTGAAGCCTATCGTCATCACGCCGAGGAGCGTGCCGCCAGCGGAGTACCCCCCAAGCCGCTGAATGCGGAGCAGACAATCGCGCTGATCGAACTGCTCAAATTGCCCACTCCAGGAGAAGAGCAGTTCTTGTTGGAGCTGATCACCGATCGTGTACCGCCGGGTGTCGATGAAGCGGCTTACATCAAAGCGGGATTTTTGAGCGCTATCACCAGAGGAGAAGTCGAGTCACCGCTGATCGACAAGATTCATGCGGTCAAGTTGCTGGGTACCATGCAGGGCGGCTACAACATCACGACTCTGGTGGAGCTGCTTGATGACGAGGCGCTTGCCAAGGAGGCCGGCGAACAGCTCAAGCATACTTTGCTGATGTTCGATGCCTTTCACGACGTGGCCGAACGCGCCAGGACGGGCAATGCGATTGCCAAGGATGTTCTTCAATCCTGGGCCGAGGCCGAGTGGTTTCTGGCCAAACCCAAGCTCGACGACAAGATCACTCTGGCGGTCTTCAAAGTACCCGGCGAAACCAATACCGACGACCTATCACCGGCGCCGGATGCTTGGTCCCGCCCGGACATCCCGCTGCATGCCAATGCCATGTTGAAGAACCCCCGAGAGGGTATCGAGCCACTCGAGCCCGGCACCAAGGGGCCCCTCGAGCAGATCGAAGCGGTCAAGGCCAAGGGCTATCCGGTGGCCTACGTGGGCGACGTCGTGGGCACCGGCTCTTCGCGCAAGTCCGCCACCAACTCCGTGCTGTGGTTCTTCGGCGACGACATTCCCTTCGTGCCCAACAAGCGGGCCGGCGGCTTCTGCTTCGGTGGCAAAATAGCGCCGATCTTCTTCAACACTATGGAAGATGCCGGCGCCCTGCCCATCGAGATGGACGTCTCCAAGATGGCCATGGGTGACGTCATTGATGTCTACCCCTATGAAGGCAAGGTCTGCAAGCACGATACCAACGAGGTGCTGAGCACGTTTGAACTCAAGACTCGCGTCATTCTCGACGAAGTGCGTGCCGGTGGCCGCATTCCATTGATCATCGGCCGCGGCCTGACGGACAAAGCGCGCAGCGAACTCGGCCTGGGTCCATCCGAGGTATTCAAGACGCCGGAGCAGCCCGCGGATACCGGCAAGGGATTCACTCTGGCCCAGAAAATGGTCGGCAAGGCCTGCGGCATGGAAGGCGTGCGCCCGGGCATGTACTGCGAGCCGAAAATGACCACCGTCGGCTCTCAGGACACCACTGGCCCCATGACTCGGGACGAATTGAAGGATCTGGCCTGTCTTGGCTTCCAGGCGGATCTGGTGATGCAGTCGTTCTGTCATACTGCCGCCTATCCTAAGCCCGTGGACGTGGAAACTCATCACACCCTGCCGGACTTCATCATGAATCGCGGCGGCGTTTCGCTGCGCCCGGGAGACGGCATCATCCACTCCTGGCTCAACCGTATGCTGCTGCCGGACACCGTGGGCACCGGCGGTGATTCTCACACCCGCTTCCCCATGGGCATTTCGTTTCCTGCGGGCTCGGGTCTCGTCGCCTTTGCCGCGGCCACCGGCGTCATGCCCCTGGACATGCCGGAATCGATCCTGGTGCGCTTCAAGGGCAAGCGCCAGCCCGGCATCACCCTGCGGGATCTGGTTCATGCCATTCCGCTGTATGGCATCAAGCAAGGCTTGTTGACCGTCGAGAAGTCCGGCAAGAAGAACGCTTTCTCCGGCCGAGTACTGGAAATCGAAGGGCTTGAGGATCTCACCGCCGAACAGGCGTTTGAGCTTTCAGACGCCTCCGCGGAGCGTAGTGCCGCCGGCTGTACCATCACGCTTTCCGAAGAGAGCATCAGCGAGTATCTGACCTCCAACGTCACGCTGCTCAAATGGATGATCGACAATGGCTATGGCGATCGTCGTACTCTGGAGCGTCGCATTCTGGCAATGCAGGAGTGGCTGGCCAATCCAAGCCTGATGCGTGCCGACGCGGATGCGGAGTACGCCGAGATCATCGAAATCGATCTTGCGGACATTACCGAGCCGGTGCTGTGCGCGCCCAACGACCCGGACGATGCACGGCTGCTTTCAGAGGTTGCCGGTGAGAAGATCGATGAAGTCTTCATCGGCTCCTGCATGACCAATATTGGCCATTTTCGTGCCGCCGGGAAGTTGCTGGAAAAGCAACCGGCAGGTAATCTAAAGACGCGTCTATGGCTGGCGCCGCCGACCCGGATGGATCAACATCAGTTGACCGAGGAAGGCTACTACGGGATTTATGGGCGCGCAGGCGCACGGATGGAAATGCCGGGTTGTTCGTTGTGCATGGGCAACCAGGCTCGCGTAGCACCAAAGTCCACCGTGGTCTCGACCTCGACCCGTAATTTCCCCAATCGTCTGGGAGATGGTGCCAATGTCTACCTGGCCTCAGCAGAACTGGCGGCAGTCGCCGCGGTCGTGGGTCGCCTCCCCACGGTCGAGGAATACCAGGGGTACATGGGCGAGTTCAACGCCATGGCCGGAGAGATCTACCGGTACATGAATTTTCATGAGATCGAGGCGTTTCAGAAGGCAGCCTCAAACGTGATTCCTGTCGCACAGGAAGCATGACCTATCGATTCCGATGCTCGCAACATCGATGGAATCCTTGCGGTTCCGAATCGACCACAGAAGCGCTCCGTTGATCGGAGCGCTTTTTTTATAACAAAAATTTACGCTGTTTGAGGCTTTCAACCTTGTAACCGAACAGTGTTCGGATTAATTTCAGGCCTAACGATCTACCGACGACAAGCCGGTTCTTGTCAGCGTGCCGTTTGATGATCACGGATTCCGCTGGCGTTAATATCTCGGAGTGTACCCATGAAACTCAAGACACTGGTGGCCGCCTCTTGCGCGTCTACCGTCATGCTTACCTTTGCCCCATTGGTAATGGCAGCGCCTAACGCAGATGGCTTGTATGTTGGAATTGGCACGGGCTTTGGCTCTTTGAAAAACAGCGGCGGCGATGTAGGTGACTTCATCTCCGATGGTATCGACGATTTCGATCTCCACGATGACGACGATAATGTCTTCAAGGGTTTCGTGGGCTTCGAGTTCAACCCCTATTTCGCAACTGAACTCTTCTATACGGATCTCGGACGCACTCGTATTAAAAGCATTGAAGGTGATAGTACCAGTCTGGATTCTTATGCCTACGGAGTAAGCGCCTTGGGCAAGTTGCCCATCACCTCCTGGTTCACGCTGTTTGCCAAGGCGGGTATCGCCAAATGGGAAACCGACGCCAAGGGCAGCCTGCGCGGCGTGAATGCAGATCTGGATGATCAGGATGGCGCCGATCCGGTCTATGGCGCCGGCGCTCAGTTCGATTTCGATCCGCTGCTGGTGCGGGCCGAATACGAGCGCTATGACTTCGACAGTGACTACAAGATCGATACGTTTACCGCCTCGGTAGGCTATAAATTCTAAGCGCCGCAAGGACAACGACAACCTCAAGGAGCCTGCCATGCCCGTTATTGTTACACCGGATATCTGCGATGCTTATCCGGACGTTCAGATTCTTGATCCTCTGTTTGCCAACTTTGGGGGCATTGATGCCTTTCATGGTCCGATAAAGACCGTCAAGTGCTTCGAGGACAACTCTCGGGTCAAGGAAGCGGTGAGCGAACCCGGTGACGGAGCGGTGCTGGTGGTGGACGCTGGCGGCTCGCTGCGCTGTGCGATGCTCGGCGATATGCTCGCGGAAAAGGCCGCGACCAATGGCTGGGCCGGGGTTGTCATGTTTGGCTGCGTGCGGGACGTGGAGGTACTGGCGGAGATCGAGCTTGGCGTGCAGGCCTTGAGTGCTCATCCAAGACGCAGCGAGAAACGTGGCGAAGGGCAGCGCGACATTCCCGTTACCTTTGCCGGAGTTACCGTTCACCCGGGGCAGTGGCTATACGCCGATAACAACGGCATTTTGATTGCAAAAGAACGCCTGGCGCTGGACGACTGAGCCATAGACTATAAACGCCTTTCCACAAGCTCTCCTGCAAGCATGGCATTTGTCATGCTTGCCATGTAATGAGACGCTTGTTTCATGTCTGATCAACCCTCTCATATATTAACGCCCCATCATCTGCTGACGGCGGTGACGGCTTCGCTACGCGAACACTGGCGACCCCTGCTTGCCTACCATCTGTTCTTTACGCTACTGGCGACCACTTTGCTGCTGCCCGCATCCGCGACAGCACTGGCCGCGCTGCTGAAGCGTATCGGGCGTCCCGTGTTCACCAATGGTCAATTACTCGATATCGCGCTTTCCCCGATGGGATTGCTCTGGTTGCTGGTCGCCATTGGAACTGCCTTTCTGATCCTGTTTCTGCAACAGGCTGGCATGATGCTGGTTGCGGTGCGCCCCGACGCCAGCCGCTATCGCATTGCGCTGGAAGCACTGTGGAACGTTGCCCGACGATTTATGGCCATCACCATCTTGGCGCTGCTGCAAGTCGCCATTCATTTGCTGCTGGCACTGCCTTTTCTCATTGCGCTAGTGGTGCTTTATCAATGGCTGCTCGGGGGAATGGAAAGCTACTATGTGCTGCGGGTCAAGCCACGAGAGTGGTGGCTATTCCTGGCCTGTGGCCTGCCCTTCGTTCTGCTTTGGCTCCGGTTCGCGGCAGGACTTTATCTACGCTGGTCCCTGGCCCTGCCGGTATTGATCCTTGAAAACGTATCGACGCGTCGTGCATTGGCCCGTAGTCACGAGCTGACCAAAGGAAACAAACGGCGCCTGACGCTACCGATCGCTCTCCCAGTACTGGTGATCATTGCCTTGCCAATAGGCATTACCAACTTGTTTGATGCGTCGATCTCACCCTTGTTGGGCTGGCTACCGGAGCGCAGCACGATACTGATTCCGGCGATGCTTGCTTACCTGACCATTTACGTCCTTCTGACCCTGGCAGTCACTTTCATCGGTGTGGCGGTCAATAGCCTCTTGCTAGCCTGCATCTATTTGCGCCTGGCACAGCACCAACCCAGGCCTCAGGCGCCGCCCAAAAGCAGCTATCCGATCTGGGTAGCCTGGGGGGCGGAGGCCATCATTCTGGCGTTGGCGTTAAGCCAGGCCGCAACAGCACTCACAAGCTTCGAGATTCGCGATCGCGTCGATATCACCGCGCATCGCGGCAGCTCAGCCAAGGCGCCGGAAAATACCCTTGCGGCCTTCGAGCAGGCCATCGAGGATGGTGCAGATTACATCGAGTTCGATGTGCGCCTGACACAAGACAACGAAGTCGTAATCTCTCACGACAATAACCTTCGACGTCTGACGAAGCTCAATCGCTCCTTGTCCGACATGACCCTGGAAGAAGCACGCCAGGTCGATATAGGCAGCTGGTTCGGAGACGTATTCGTCGATATGCGTATCCCCACCCTTGAAGAAGTCATCAGACTGGCCAAAGGGCGTATCAAGCTCTATGTCGAGCTCAAACCGGCTCGAGGGAATGAAAAGGCGCTTGCCGCCGCCGTGATCGACAGGCTATCAAAGGTTCCCGATGAGAATGTGATTCTGGCTTCCTTGTCGCCGGTTGCACTTGCCGAGGCCAAGCGGCTTGCGCCGCAGCTTCGCACCGCGCTCTTCGCTCAATTCGTCGTGCGAGGCGGCATGGATTTACGACTCTTCGATGCCTTGGGACTGCGCCACAATCGGGTCACTCCGGGTACCGTCAGAACCGCCCAGCGTCACGGGTATGAGCTTCATACATGGACGGTAAACGGCCAAGGCGAAATGTCGCGCCTGATCGATCTGGGCGTCGACAACATCATCACCGACCGACCCGATCTGCTTGACGAAGTACTGGATGAACGCGCAACCCTCAGCGACGGTGAGCTATTACTCTTAAAGCTTCGCAACTGGCTGCGTTCTTGATAGCGGCTGACAGTGACAATGAAAACGCCCGGCCTATTCGAAAATAAGCCGGGCGCGCTTTTCTTGCTTGTGAAGGCGATCAGGCCATTTTTTCACCCGCCAGCATGAACCACGTCTCCAGCACCGCGTCTGGGTTCAACGATACCGAATCGATCCCTTGCTCCATCAGCCACTTGGCGAGCTCTGGGTAGTCCGAGGGCCCCTGACCGCAGATACCCACATACTTGCCCTGCTTCTTGCAGGCGGCGATGGCCATGGCCAGCAGCTTCTTCACCGCCGGGTTACGCTCATCGAACAGATGAGCCACGATGCCCGAGTCCCGATCCAGGCCCAGGGTCAGCTGGGTCAAATCGTTGGAGCCAATGGAGAAGCCATCGAAGTACTCGAGGAACTCCTCTGCCAGCAGCGCATTGGCCGGCAGCTCGCACATCATGATGATCTGCAAACCACGCTCACCGCGCTTGAGGCCGGCGGTATCGAGCAGCTCGACCACTTCACGGGCTTCATCCGTGGTGCGCACGAAGGGAATCATGATCTCGACGTTATCCAGCCCCATTTCGTCACGCACCCGCTTGATCGCTTGGCACTCCAGCTCGAAACAGGGACGGAAGGACTCGGAGATGTAGCGCGAGGCACCGCGGAAACCCAGCATCGGGTTCTCTTCCCCGGGCTCGTAGAGCTTGCCACCAATCAGGTTCTCGTACTCGTTGGACTTGAAGTCCGACATGCGCACGATGACCCGCTTGGGGTAGAACGCCGCCGCTAGGGTAGAGATACCTTCCACCAGCTTGTCGACGTAGAAGCTCACCGGATCGGCGTAACCGGCGGTGCGTGCATCGATGACCTGCTGCAGATCCGTTGGCAGCGTGGCGTAGTCCAGCAATGCTTTGGGATGCACGCCGATCATACGGTTGATGATGAATTCCAGGCGTGCCAGCCCTACACCAGCGTTAGGCAACGAGGCAAAGTTGAAGGCGCGATCCGGATTGCCCACGTTCATCATGATCTTGAAGGGAATGTCCGGCATGGCATCGACGCTTGAGGTCTTGCAGTCGAAGTCCAGCAGCCCTTCGTAGACGTGGCCGGTGTCACCCTCGGCGCAGGAAACCGTTACTTCCTGACCGTCGGTGAGCACTCGCGTGGCATCACCACAGCCCACCACCGCGGCTATCCCCAGCTCCCGGGCGATGATCGCCGCATGGCAGGTACGACCGCCACGGTTGGTGACGATGGCGGAGGCGCGTTTCATCACCGGCTCCCAGTCCGGATCGGTCATGTCCGTGACCAGGATGTCACCGTTGTTAACCTTGTCCATCTGCTCCGGGGTCTCGATGATCTTGACCGCACCGCGTCCGATGCGCTGACCGATGGCTCGACCGGATACCACCAGGCGGCCCTTTTCCTTGAGCTGGAAACGTTCGAGCTTGCCGCCTTCCTGATTGGAAACCACGGTTTCCGGACGGGCCTGCACGATGTAGAGCTTACCGTCATCCCCATCCCGGGCCCATTCGATATCCATGGGGCGGCCATAGTGCTTCTCGATGGTCATTGCCTGACGCGCCAGGGCCATGACGTCTTCATCGTCGAGACAAAAGCGCATCCGATCCGCCGCCGGCACGTCGATGGTCTGCACGGAACGCCCGGCAGAGGCATCCTCGGTATAGGTCATCTTAATCAGCTTGGAGCCTAGGGTGCGGCGCAGCACGGCGGGGCGTCCGGCAGCCAGGGTCGACTTGTGAACGTAGAACTCGTCCGGATTGACCGCGCCTTGCACCACGGTCTCGCCGAGCCCCCAGGAGCCGGTCACGAAGACTGCGTCGCGGTAACCGGACTCGGTATCCAGGGTGAACATGACCCCAGCGGCGCCGGTTTCGGAGCGCACCATTTTCTGGATGCCCGCGGACAGCGCGACCAGTGCATGATCGAAGCCCTGATGTACGCGATAGGAGATCGCCCGATCGTTGAACAGCGAGGCAAATACCTCGTGCACGGCGCGCTTGACGTTCTCGAAGCCTTCGATGTTGAGGAAAGTCTCCTGCTGGCCGGCAAAGGAGGCGTCTGGCAAGTCTTCCGCGGTGGCGGAAGAGCGCACTGCCACCTTGAGGTTTTCGTGACGGGATTCGAGTTCCCGATAGCTTTCCTGCAGCGCTTTTTCGAAGGCCGGCGGCAGCGGCGTGTCGATGACCCACTGGCGAATCTCGGCGCCGACCCGGGCCAGTTCTTTTACATCGTCCACGTCGAGGCGGTTCAAAGCGTCGTTTATACGCTCGTTGAGACCTTCGTGGGCCAGGAACTCACGGTAGGCAAAGGCCGTGGTGGCAAAGCCGCCCGGTACGGTGACGCCAGCATCCGCCAAGTTGGAGATCATTTCGCCCAACGAGGCGTTCTTGCCTCCTACCCGCTCGACATCGTTCATGCCGAGACGATCGAACCATTCGATGTACTGTTCCAAGAGACCCCCTAGGTCGTTGTGAAATAGATAGCGCCTGCGCTGCTGGCTGTATCATCGTTCACCGCTGTGTCGATACAGGACGCTACAGACGGCAGCACACGCTTTTTGAGATGTTGGGTACCCTAGCAAATCGGAAGTATTATTCGCCATTAGTCTAATAGAGAAGTCACTGGAGTATTTTTACAACACGCCCTCGTTTTGCTCGTTTTCCTGTAGTCGCTCGTTCATCTCGAAACGTAAAAGCCATCAAGAGGCGGGAAAGCGATTGTGGCGGTGCAGCTGAATCGAGACAATACGCGGCATATTGTTCAGCACTGTCGAGGAAGTACACCATGACGCGCACCGCTTTTTTCATCTCTGATGGGACCGGCATCACCGCCGAGGCCCTCGGCCGCAGCCTGCTGGCCCAGTTCGAGAATGTCGAAATCACCAAGATAACCAAACCCTATATTGATTCGACGGAGAAGGCGCAAAATCTGGCTGCAGTAATCGATGCTACCGCGGCGCGGGACGGGGAATTACCGATCATCATCGATACCATCGTCGATGAGTCGATTCGCGAAATCATCTCCCAGGCGCCGGGCTTCAAGGTGGATATTTTCACCACCTTCTTGGTGCCTCTAGAAGAGGAGTTGCGCACCCATTCTTCCTATTCCGTGGGCCGTACTCATGCCATCGCTCAGGATGAGGTCTATATGAACCGTATCGACTCGGTGCATTTTGCCCTTGATAACGACGATGGCGCCCGTGTGCATCAATACGACACAGCGGATACCATTTTGGTAGGGGTGTCCCGCTGCGGCAAGACGCCCACCTCGCTCTATCTGGCACTCCAATTCGGCATCCGCGCCGCCAATTACCCGCTCACGGATGATGATCTCGACGAAGATGGCTCGCTCAAGATGCCCAAGTCGCTGGCGCCTCATCGTCACAAGCTGTTTGGGCTGACCATCGATCCGCGGCGCCTTTCGGAGATTCGCAGCGAGCGCCGGCCCAATAGCCGCTATTGCTCCATCGATCAGTGCCTTCAGGAAGTGCAACAGGCGGAAGCGCTTTACCGGCGCTATCATGTGCCCTTCATCGATACGACCCGTTTTTCCATCGAGGAGATCTCGACTCGCATGATCGCGGAGACGGGATTGCAGCGGCGTTTCAGCCCTCGCTAGTGACTCACACCTTCAGCCGCCGGCGCAGCGTGCGCTGCATCTGATGCCAGGAGATCGCCGCCATGATCAGATTGGCGGACATCATACCGAGGAAGATGCCCAGCGGCCCGCCTAGGTGGCCGCCTAGCCAGGCCAAGGGCACGAAGAGCACGAACAAGCGCACAACCGAGAGTTCCAGAGCGCGTCGAGGCTTATGCAATGCATTGAAAGACGAGTTGGTCAGGATCACCACGCCTTGCGCACCCAGGCCTAACGGCACCCACCATAAAAACAGCCGCAGCACCTCGCCGACCTCCGGGTTCTGCGCATAGCTGCTGGTCAGCCAGGGCGCCAGCAGCTGCAGTACGATCCAAACCCCAAGCTGCCAGACGAGCACGAACACGAAACAGCCTAGAATCGCTCGCTTGACCCGTTCCGGCTGGTCCGCGCCATGATTCTGGCTGACAAAAGGCGATAGCGTCATTGACAGCGACAGCACTGCAATCTGAGCGATGGCATCGATGCGAGTGCCGACCCCGAGGCCGCTACCGCCGCATGGCCGTAATCCGCAACGATGCGCGTCACCAATGCCATGGCGATAGGAGTAAAAACGCTGGTGATTGCCGCCGGCAGTGCGATTCTGCCTAGTTCGCGCCAGGATTCGATCAGCGCGGCGAGCTTGAACCTGCCGAAATCCATCAACGCTCGCAGGTCACGCTGAGCAAACAGCGCCAAGGTCATGGCAGCCCAGCTGATGACCGTGGCCAAGGCCGCCCCGCTCATCCCCAGCGCCGGTATCGGCCCTAAACCGAAGATCAATACCGGGTCGAGCATGGCATTGAGCAGCGCGGCACCGCCCATCATCATGCCGGGAATCAGGGTGTTGCCCTGGGCGCGCAGCACGCTATTGAGTACTCGGGGTGCGATGACAAACGCCGCCCCCAGATACCAGACGTCCATATATGCCTGAATGTAGGGCATCAGCGACTGGTCGGCGCCCAAAGCCGTGAACAACGGCACTACGCTTGTTCGTCCCGCCAAGGTGACCGCCACGCCGACCAGTAGCGCCAGAAGAAAAGCATCAGTGGCACGTCGGCGTACCGTGCCCACTTCCCCATGCCCGAGACGCCTTGCCACCACCGCCGAGGTGCCGATGGCCATGCCGATCGCCAGACTGATGGCGGCAAAGGAGACCGGAAAGGTAAAGGAGAACGCTGCCAGAGGCTGGGTGCCCAGTCGCGCGATGAACCAGGCATCCACCAGATTGAATAACAGCATCGCGATCGACCCGGCCACCACCGGTAGGGATTTTTTAAACAGGGTGGAAGCGATGGGGCCGGTCAGGAGAGGATTGGCGGGCACAGTCCGGGATGCCGTAGAAGATGAATCGCCGGGTTGAGTGGAGGAACGCATGCGGGCTCTCTGTTGTGCAAACAAGCAAATCCGCCATTGTGCCCGGCGCGGGATTTTATCCCAACCGATCTCAGTCTTTTAAGGCTCAAAGACTTACTTTTCGATGGGACCCTCGCCTTCCCGCCAGGCCGCGAATCCACCGCCCACATGACAGATCGGTCCGAAACCCATGCGCTGCAATTGCTGGGTCGCCAGGGCCGAGCGCTGCCCCTTGGCACAGAACAGCACGTAGCGATCGTCCCGGGCAAACACCTCGCGATGGTAGGGAGAATCCGGATCGACCCAGAACTCGAGCATACCGCGAGGTGCGTGCACCGCCCCGGGCACCCGCCCTTCCTTGTCCAATTCCCGTATGTCGCGGATATCGACAAAGGTTACCCCGGGCTGGCCGTGTAGCGCCAAGGCCTCTTCAGCGGTCAAGGTTTCGATCTCGCTTTCCGCGTCAGCAACCAGTTCGGCCACAGGCTTGCTCAATGGTTTCATCGTCCTATTACTCCTTTTTTACTGCTCGTCGCCTACGCGATAAAAGCGCTGAATACTGGAGAAATCGAGTCGGCCATTGCCTTGCGCGGCATGTTGCACGTACAGGTTGCGCGCTTGAGATCCCATGGGTATCGCTGCCTTGGATTCCAGAGCCATTTGCCAGGCCAGACCTAGATCCTTGGTCATCAGATCCACCAGAAAGCCGCCCTGATAGTCGCTGGAAGCCGGCGCATTCTCCATCACGCCGGGCCAGGGATTGTACACATTAAGGGCCCAGTTGCCGCCGGAGCTTTGCTTCATGATCTCGGACAGTACCGCCGGGTCGAGACCGTTTTTCACCCCCAGGGACAATGCCTCGGCGGTACCGCTCATGAGGATGCTCAGCAGCATGTTGTTGCAGATCTTGGCGACCTGCCCGGCACCACTCTCACCGGCATGAAAGACATTCTTGCCCATGGCCTCGAGCACCGGCTTGGCCTGCTCAAAGCCCGCCTCGTCTCCCCCGACAATGAAGGTCAAGGTGCCAGCCTTGGCGCCACCTACGCCGCCGGAAACCGGCGCATCAAGATAGCTCAGGCCGCGTTCTCGGGCCGCCTCGGCGACCAGGCGCGCATCCTCCGGGGCTATGGTCGAGGCATCGATGATCAAGGGTTTGCCGTCAAGCGCATCGAGCAATCCCGATTGATCCGCCTGTCCGAGATAGAGACTTTTCACATGAGTACCGGCAGGCAGCATCGACAGGATGACCTCGGCACCTCGGGCCGCTTCCGCTGCGGAAGAAGCGCTTTGCGCACCGGCATTTTTCAGCGTCTGGATGGCGGATTCGACCAGATCGAAAACCACCACTTCGTGGCCGGCGTTGACCAGATTGGTGGCCATGGGCGTGCCCATGTTACCCAGACCTATAAAGGCGATTTTCATGGCGGGTCTCCTTTCTAAAAAACTCTTGTTGTCAGCGACGTTGTTGCCTACAAGTCGCGCAGCGGGTGTGCTTGCGGCGACCATAGCGGGCTCAGGAAATCCTCGACATCGCGCTCCGGCACCCGGGCCACGTCTGCATGGGACCAGCGCGGGTTCTTGTCCTTGTCGATCAGCAAGGCCCGCACCCCTTCGGCAAGCTCGCCATGGCGGCAGCACTGCACGGAGAGGTTGAGTTCGTCACGAAAGGCATCCGCAAGGCTTGCATGGCGATGACGCGCCAGCATGCGCCAGACCAGATGCGCGCTCATCGGACACCCCAGGGCCAGACGCTGGCGATTGGCCGCCAACCAGTCGTCGTCCTTGGCATCGTCGAGAATGCGCGTGACCGCTTCATTGACCGTGGCGGCATCGACAAGTGACTGAATCTCGTCAAGACGAGGCATCACCTGAGCGTTTGGCGCTTCACGTCGGGCCTCGAAGTCTCGAAGTATGCTGTGCAGGTCGGTGTCCGGTGCGCCGAGATCCGCGTCCACCAGGGTATCGAGCACGTCCTGACGCCGGGCATGAGGAATCAGGCGATCAGCAAGCCCGAGATCGAGCGCATCCCGGGCGTTGATCTGTGCACCGGTCAGGCCCAGATAAGCACCTACCCCCGGGGGCATGCGGTTCAGGAACCAGCTGGCGCCGATATCCGGATACAAGCCGATGGTGATCTCCGGCATGGCGATGCGGGTGGACTCCGTGGCGATGCGCTGACCGCCGCCGGCCATCAGGCCCAGACCGCCCCCCATGACGATGCCATTGCCCCACACCACCAGCGGTTTGGAATAGGTGTGAATCATGTAATCTAGGCGATATTCCGCGGTGAAATAAGTCTCGGCGAAGGCGCCTGCTTCATCTACATGCGCCGCCTCTGTCATCGCACGATACAGCGCCACCACATCGCCACCGGCACATAGCGCCTTGTCGCCGGCGCCTTCGAGCCAAACGATTTTGACGCGATCGTCCTTGGCCCAGGCATCGAGCTTTTCGGTCAACAACTCGATCATTTCCAAAGACAGCGCGTTGAGCGACTTGGGGGCATTGAGCGTGGCGACGGCAACGACACCGCCATCGCGAGTCGATAGTTCGTTGAACAGAACAAGAGAGTCAGACATGCGAAATGCTTCCTTGCCAGGAGTGTGGGTTCATTGCTGCAGGGCGTCGATGGCGCCCTCCGCGAACAATCTGCGGGCGACGATCAGGCGCATGATCTCATTGGTGCCCTCTAAAATCTGGTGCACCCGGGTGTCTCGCACCAGACGCTCCAGCGGATACTCCTTGATGTAGCCGTAGCCCCCGTGCAGCTGCAGGGCTTCGTTGCATACGTTGAAGCCGATATCCGTCGCCAAGCGCTTGGCCATGGCGCAGTGAGCCGATGCCTGGGGGTCGCTTTGATCCAGCCGCCAGGCGGCGTGACGCACCATAAGACGTGCGCTGGTAAGCTCGGTGGCCATATCGGCGAACTTGAACTGCAGGGCCTGGAACGACGCCAGGGCACTGCCGAACTGCTTGCGTTCGTGCAGGTATTCCCGAGACAGGGACAAGGCATGTTGAGCGGCCCCCAGGGAACAGCTGGCGATGTTCAAGCGCCCGCCATCGAGGCCTTGCATGGCAAGCTTGAACCCCTCGCCCTCCTCCGCAAGACGATGACTTACCGGTACCCGTACGCCGTCGAAGCTGACCAGCCGGGTCGGCTGGCTCTTCCAGCCCATCTTGTCCTCGTTCTTGCCGTATTCAATACCAGCGCTATCTGCGGGTACCGCGAAGGCCGTCACGCCTGCGGCGCCGGAATCCGACTCGCCGGTACGGGCCATGACCACCAGCATGTCAGTTTCCCCGGCACCGGAGATGAACATCTTGCTACCCGAGATCACATACTCATCGCCTTCCCGCACCGCCTTGGTGCGCAGATTGGCCGCATCCGACCCGGAACCGGGTTCCGTCAGGCAATAGGACGCCAGCCGCTCGCCGCTGATCAAGGCAGGCAGCCAGGCCTCATGAAGCGCTTCACCACCCCAGCGGGCGATCATCCAGCTGGCCATGTTATGAATGGTCAGATAGGCGGTGGTGGAAATACAGCCTTGGGCCAACTGTTCGAAAATCAGCGAGGCATCGAGTCGCGACAAGCCCAGTCCGCCGTGATCCTCGTCGATATAGATCGCCAGGAATCCCGCGTCGCCGGCACGCTTGATGACGTCCACGGGAAAGTGAGAGGTCGCATCCCATTCGGCGGCATGAGGGGCGAGCTCGACTCGGGCAAAATCCGCAGCTGCCTGCTGCAGTGCGCGTTGGTCTTCGTTTAGGGCAAAATCCATGGCAGCCTCCCTAGACCTAGGTGAATTCTGAAACGTACAAGCAAATTCGTAACAAGGATTGGATCATCTACACAACCTAGCATTTGTCGCCGGGGATGAAAGCTATCGCTTGGTCTACTTTACGTTAACGTCAAGCTAATCTAGCCTGACCCTTTGAAAAATCTCCATCGGGAGACCCAGTGGCGATGACACGCTCCCACTACTCAAGGATAGCAGCATGTCCGAGGCGTCCCAGCACCGCCCAACCCAGCGCCACTCCTTCTCGCGACGACAATATACGATCGGTGAACTTGCCCATATTTTCGAGGTGACATCTCGCACCATTCGTTTTTACGAGCAGGAAGGGTTACTGACACCGGAGCGACGAGGCCGTACCCGGGTCTATCATGAAAAGGATCGGGTGCGTCTGAAGCTGACGCTGCGGGGCAAGCGCCTGGGGTTTTCTCTGGCAGAAATTCGTGAAGTGATCCAGCTTTATGATCAGGCCCCGGACGGTGATGAACAACAGCTGCAGCGTCTTCTCGATCTACTCGGTGAAAAACGCGAGGCCATGCAGCAGCAGCTGGAAGACATCCGCATATTGCAACGGGAGCTCGACGAGGTCGAAACGCGCTGTCGCGAATCTCTTGCACTGCTCGAGGCAGCTCGGAGCAAACGTTAAATCAAAGCCCGGGCCGCCTTTGTCATGAACGTGGCATTCCATTGCCAACAACAAGCAGGAAGCACCATGACTCAGCACGCTACCACTTCGATTGACACCACCCCCCATTCCGACACTGTCCCTGGCTCTCGATTCAGTTATGCCAGCGGTATCAGCGAGAAACCTCTCAAGGGTCAGACCATCGGTGATTGCTTCGATGAGACCGTCGAGCGCTACCCTGAGCGGGATGCTTGATCAGTCGTCACCAGCAATTGCGCTACACCTGGCGGGAGCTGCATGCGGAAGTCGAACGCGCCGCCTGCGCCCTGCTCGCTCTGGGCGTGACCAAGGGCGAGCGCGTTGGCATCTGGGCGCCCAACTGCGCCGAGTGGGCAATCACCCAGTTCGCCACGGCGAAGATTGGCGCAATCCTTGTCAACATCAATCCAAGCTATCGCACTCACGAGCTCGAGTACGCCTTGACCCAGTCCGGCACTTCGACCTTGATACTGCAGGGTGAATTCAAGACGTCGAACTATGTCGACATGATTGGCGAGCTGGCGCCAGAGCTTGCCAGCGATTATTCCGATGCACTGAACAGCGCTCGCCTGCCCAATCTAAAGCGGGTGATCTGCCTCGATGCCGCTCTCGCGCTACCCGGCATGATGCACTGGGAAACACTGCTGGCGCAGTCGGACAAGGTTACGAATGAAGAATTGGCTACGTTGCAGGCCAGGCTACAGTTCGACGAGCCGATCAATATCCAGTACACCTCCGGCACCACCGGCGCTCCCAAGGGCGCGACACTTTCACATCACAACATTCTCAACAACGGCTTCTTCGTCGCCGAGCGCATCAAGCTCACCAGCGAGGATCGCATGGTGATTCCGGTACCTCTGTATCACTGCTTCGGCATGGTCATGGGCAATCTGGGCTGCATGACTCACGGGGCGGCGATGATCTACCCGGATGAAGGCTTCGATCCGTTGACCACGCTACAGGCCGTCAGCGAAGAGCATGCCACCGCGCTTTACGGCGTGCCCACCATGTTCATCGCCGAACTCGAACATCCGGAATTCGAGCGTTTCGATCTGGACTCGTTGCGCACCGGCATCATGGCCGGTTCGATCTGCCCCATCGAGGTGATGCGCCAGGTCATCGACAAGATGCACATGAAAGAAGTCAGCATCTGCTACGGCATGACCGAAACCAGTCCGGTCAGCCTGCAGACCCAGACCGACGCACCGCTTGAGAAACGTGTCACCACGGTAGGGACGATTCATCCCCACACCGAGGTCAAGCTGGTCGACCCATCCACCGGTGCGGTGGTACCCATAGGCGAAAAAGGCGAGCTGTGCACCCGAGGCTATAGCGTGATGCTTGGCTATTGGAACAACGTGGAAGCCACGGACAAAGCCATAGATCCGGCCGGCTGGATGCACACCGGTGATCTTGCCACCATGGACGACGAGGGTTATGCCACCATCGTCGGGCGCATCAAGGATATGATCATCCGGGGTGGCGAGAACGTGTATCCGCGAGAAATTGAGGACTTTCTCTATACCCATCCGGCCATTTCCGATGTGCAAATAATCGGCGTGCCGGATGAGAAGTATGGCGAGGAGATCATGGCTTGGGTCAAGCTGGGCGAAGGCGAAACCCTGGATGAAGAAAGCCTGCGGGATTTTTGCAAGGGTCAGATCGCCCACTACAAGGTGCCGCGCTACGTGAAGTTTGTCGACGCCTTCCCCATGACCGTGACCGGTAAGATCCAGAAGTTCAAGATGCGTGAAGAAGCGACTCACGAGCTGGGCTTGAAGTAGAGAAGCCTCCACGTGTTCCAAGCCGCCCGACAGCAGGCTGCCGGGCGGCTTCGCTCATGTCGTCAGCAGCGCGTCGATCACTCGCGTGACACGCTCGATGCCGTTCTCGAGGGCCGCTTCGATCTCCGCCATGGTGATCTCGCTCTCGACCACGCCGGCGGCGGGATTGACCATCAGCGCCAGGCAGGCATAGGGAATTGACAGTTCTCGTGCCAGCACCGCTTCCGGCATGCCGGTCATCCCCACCACCCGGCAGCCGTCCCTCGCCATTCGAGCAATCTCGGCGGCGGTTTCGAGGCGTGGCCCCTGGGTGCAGCCATAAATACCGCCGTCCTCGATTGCCTCACCGGTTTGCCTACCTGCCCCCACTAGAGTATTTCGTAGAACATTGTCATAAGGCCAAGAGAAATCAATATGCTTCAAGGGTCGAAAGCGCCCATCGAAATAGGTGGATTCGCGCCCGATGGTGTAATCGATCAGCTGATCCGGCACCACCAACGCCCCGGACTGAAGTTCGGGGTCGATGCCGCCGACCGCATTGATGCCGATGATGCTCGTGGCGCCGGCCTGCTTGAGCACCCATAGATTGGCACGGTAGTTGACCCGATGCGGTGGCAGCTTGTGCGGATGACCATGGCGAGCCAGAAACAAAATGTCTTGTCCTTTCAGCGTACCCTGCACAACACCGGCAGACGCCGCCCCCAGGGGCGTTTCCGCGGAATGCCGCTTGACCACGTCCAGTCCTGCCATCTCGGTCAGGCCGGTCCCGCCGATAATCGCCAGCATCGCAAGTCTCCTGAGATTCCCCTACATACCCTTGGGGGCGAAGATCCCCGGGGCATTACGCCAATACCCCTTGTAATCCATGCCGAAGCCGAACACATAGCGATCCTCGACTTCAAGGCTGCAATAATCCGCCGTCAGTCCCGGTACCGCCTTGCGCTCGTGTCGCTTGTCGACCAGCACCGCGGTGGAAATGCTCGCCGCCTGGGCCTCGCGACAATAGGCCAGAATGGCGGCCAGGGTCGTGCCTTCATCGAGAATGTCGTCGACGATCACCACATGACGACCCGCCATGGGAACTTCCGGCGATACCCGCCAGAACAGCTCGCCACCCCGGGTGCCGCCGCGATAGCGGGTCGCATGCAGGTAATCGACTTCCAGTGGAAAGCCCAGTCGGGTCAGCAAGTGACCCGTGGTGATCAAGCCGCCGTTCATGACGCAATAGAAGACCGGCAGCTTGTCTCCCAGATTGTGGGTGATCTCTTCCGCCATGCGGTCCAGGGCACGCTCGACCTGTTCCTGGGTGATCAGGCAGTCGGCGTTCTCCATGAGATCGCGCATGGTGACCAAGGATTCATGATAGTCGGTATCGAGTTTAGGCATCGGCATCCTGGCTGCTGGCATTTTCGGAAGGGTCGTCCGGCTCGCCTCGCGTTGGAGAAGGGGCATGCCGGGACGAAGCAGTATTAGCGGTATTGCGCTTTTTTGGTACTAGTCGAGGCGACGCATCTTTGTCTTCGTCTCTTTTATTGCTGTCACGGTTCTCGCTGCTGTCGGCAACATCGCGATCGATCGTCAATGGATCGGCCATGTGAAGAACTCGAGCCGGCATGGCGATGTCTGCCCCTGCGTCATCGACGATCGAAGCGATGCGCAGCAGGATGTCCTGCTTGATATCCAGATGCTCCGCCCAATCCGTTGTATGGGTATAGGCATAGATCAAGATATCAAGAGAATAGGCGCCAAAGGACTCGAAGTTGACCAGCATATAGCTGTCCTGATCGATCGACTCATGCTCTTTGAGCAGACTGCGAATACTCGAGACGATGCCATCGACCTGATCAATATCCTGATAGCGCAGGCCAACGGTTTCGTAGATACGACGACTGAGCATCCGCGACGGATTGACGACGGCGATCGAGCTAAAAATATTGTTAGGGATGTATAGCGGACGCAGATCGAAGGTGCGGATGCGCGTCAGGCGCCAACCAATGTCCTCGACGGTGCCTTCTATGTCGCGATCCGGCGAGCTGATCCAATCCCCCACCTTGAACGGGTTGTCCAGATGAATGGCCAAACCGCCGAAGAAGTTGGCCAGAATGTCGCGCAGGGCAAAACCGACGACCAAACCACCCAGCCCACCGAAAGCCAGCAGGCCAGACAGTGACATGCCGAATGCCTCCAGCATCGCCAAAGCCACCACGGTAAAAATGACGGCGCCCAACAGCTTGCTGACCGCGGAAGCGGTCGAGGCGTCCATGGGGTTGGCGGAGTTGCGCTGCGGAGGGAGCATGAGCCGATGCTTGATCTGCCTTACCAGGCGCAGGCCGGCCCACCCCAGCATCAACAGTACGAACACCCACATGGTGGTGGGGGTGTAGGCAACGACACGACCCAATTCCAGGCGCGCGGCACCCAGACTCGCCAAGGCGATGAAGGCGCAACCCCAAACACCGACCCAAAGTGGCCGCCGCAAGGCCAACAGTACTACGTCGTCCCAACGATGGCGCGTCTTTCCCAGCACATTGCTCAGCCGCCAGACCACCAGGCGCAGGAACAAATCCGCCAATAGCGCCAGGCTAATAATCGCTACCGGCGCCAATAACCAAGATGGAAGGTCAAATGTCGTCTGGAACCACTGCTCAACCGGATCTAGAAATTCCAGCACGCTCAATTCCTCGTAGTGCCATCCGAGGAACCGTCGGCTAGTGCTTCAAGCCGCGCATGAACGCGCCGCCAGCGGCTCAGCGCCGGTAGCGTATCGAGCCCGGGACGTGCACGAGCATAGCGTAGGCGAGACTGGCGCTTTGATTCACGTCCCGCACAGGCCTTTGCCACCGCCAGGGCGGCGTCGCGATCATTGCATATCAGCACCATGTCGCAGCCGGCATTCAATGCCGCCAAGGCGCGATCGCCCGGACCACCGGCAACATGAGCGCCGGCCATGGACAGATCGTCGGAGAAGATCGCGCCCTTGAAGCCCAGTTCTTCGCGCAACAAACCCAGCCAGTTCGGTGAAAAACCCGCGGGGCGTTCATCGAAGGCGCTGTAGACCACATGGGCTGGCATTACGCCATTCAAACGATTGGCCAGCGCTGCAAAGGGCACCAGATCGTGTTCTCGCAAGGTTTGTAGCGGTCGATCGTCGATGGGCAGTTCAAGATGAGAGTCCGCAGCGACACCCCCGTGGCCTGGAAAATGCTTGCCGATGGCAGCCATTCCGGCTTCGTGCAGTCCGTCGATGAAAGCACCGGCCATGGCGGTAACGGCCTGGGGATCATTCGAGAAGCTGCGATCGCCGATCACGCTGGAACGACCGGTATCCACATCGAGCACTGGCGCAAAGGAAATATCTAGACCGCAGGCCGACATCTCCATGCCCAGTAGCCAGCCCGCATCCTGACAAAGCTGCAGACACTGCTGGGGCTCGTCGGGGTAACACTGCCCCAGGCGAGCCATGGATGGCATGCGTGTCACACCCTGACGCAGGCGTTGCACACGCCCCCCTTCCTGATCGATACCCAACAGTATCTCGGGACGAAGCTTGCGAATGGATGCGCACAGCTCGATGACCTGGTCGGCATCGACGATGTTGCGGGCAAACAGGATAATGCCCCCTATTTCAGGCCTTGCCAGCAACTTGCGTTCTTCCCGGGACAATGCGGTGCCTTCAAGATCCAGCATCACCGGACCAAGTGGTTGGGTCATGATTGGGTTCCTCATGCATGAAGGGGGCTGATTCTAGAACAAAGATCAAAAAGACGACAAATATCCTCGGTGCTGCGACGTTCTGCGGTTCGAACGCCACCTTTCGAATACAGATCAGGCCGATGCTGCATGAGCGACCTGAGGCAAAGGGGCATTCATGCCGGCCACGACCACCGGGCCCAGGCGATGAATGAGATGACGCACGCCCACCTGCTCACCATAATCCTTGGCTGCGATATCACGCAGCGCATCGAGTCCAGACAAGGTAAAGATCACCGTGCCCAGCATGAAGTGCAATCGCCAGAATCGCTCCGCATCCGGCAGGTCGGGAGTTGCACGACGCACAAGCTCGGTAAAGCGGGTGAACACACTGCCATACTGCTGCTGGATATAACGCCGAAGATGTCCCTGGGCCTGGGTGTAGGCCAGTCCGAGCAAACGAATGAACACCTTTAGACTGTTACGCTCTGCCGGCACCTGCAGCACCGTGTGCGCCATGCCCTCGAGCAGGATTTCAAGAGGAATGGGCTGGTCGCCATACTCGGCTTCGAGTGTATCCAGCGTCTTGTGAAAGCGCTCGGTGAACGGATCCAGATAGCGCGCGAACACCGCCTGGATCAGTGCTTTCTTGGAGCCGAAATGGTAGTTCACCGCTGCCAGATTGACCTTTGCCTTACTGGTAATGTTGCGCAAAGAGGTCTCAGCAAAGCCACGCTCGGCAAACAACACTTCAGCGGTATCGAGAATGCGCGTCACGGTATCGGTCTGGTTCTGGCTTTTGATTTGACTCTTGATCTGACTCTGATGAGGGGCCATGCCTTGTCCCTTGAGCTGGTAAACGCCTGTTTTAAACATTGCATATCGGCTTCAGACTACTCAATACCGGCTGCGGACGCTATTGCGGCGCTAATTAATTATTCGATAAGCACCCGTATAGTGGCGGTTCATTCAGCAATTCATTTCAAAACCCGTATTACTGGATACAATCACATGCTGTATACTTGCACAAATTCCAGTGGTAATCGCGGAGCCTCCATGACTCGTCCTCTTACCCCGCGCCAGCAGAACGTTTACGATTTCATCGTCAAGACCATGCAGGAACAAGGCTATCCGCCGACTCGCGCCGAGATTGCCCGGGCGCTGGGCTTTCGCTCGCCCAACGCCGCGGAAGAACATTTGCGGGCGCTGAGCAAGAAAGGCGTCATCCGCATGATCCCCGGTACGTCTCGTGGCATTCGTCTCGTGCAGCCGGAAAGCGAAGAAAGCCCCATTGACACCAGTCAGGGCTTGCCCGTCATTGGTGAAGTCGCTGCCGGTAGCCCTATGCTGGCCGCAGCCCACATTGATCGCTATTGCCCGCTACCAGCGGACTACTTTACCCCGCACGCCGATTATCTATTGCGCGTAAGGGGACTCTCCATGCGCGACATCGGTATCCTAGAGGGCGATCTTCTAGCAGTACACCGGACCACCCGGGTACGCGATGGGCAGATCGTCGTGGCGCGCATGGAAGACGAAGTTACCGTCAAGCGCATTCAGCGCGATGGCCATCATGTCTGGTTGCTACCGGAAAATGGCGATTTCTCTCCCATCGAAATCGATCTACGTCACGAACATCTCGAGATCGAAGGTATAGGGGTCGGCGTGATTCGTGGTGGCAATGGCCAAGCCCTCGGTTGATTGCCAGAGGTTAGCGTGCGCAAGATCCTACATGCCGACTGCGACTGTTTTTATGCCGCCGTAGAGATGCATGACAACCCGGTTCTGCGGGATATTCCCTTGGCGATCGGCGGTAGCGCCGATCGTCGCGGCGTCATTGCCACCTGCAACTACCCTGCCCGCGTCTTCGGCATTCATTCCGCCATGCCCACTTCCCAGGCGCTACGGCTGTGTCCTGAATTGACATTGCTGCCAGCGGACTTCCCTCGGTATCGCGCCGTTTCTGAACGTATTCAGGCGATCTTTTACGAATTGACACCGCTGGTCGAACCCCTGTCTCTGGACGAGGCCTTCCTGGATGTCAGTGCGGTCACCCGCTTCAAGGGTAGTGCTACCTGGATGGCTCACTGGCTCAAGGAAGAAGCTCTGAAACGCACGGGAATCACGCTGTCCGTGGGCGTGGCGCCAAGCAAGTTCCTGGCCAAGATTGCCAGCGACTGGGACAAGCCCGATGGGCTTCACGTCATCACTCCCGAGGGGATTGAATCCTTCGTGGCTGCTCTGCCCGTCGGCAAACTACACGGTGTTGGTCCTGCCACGGCGGCAAAACTACATAACATGGGCATTGCCACCTGCAGGGATCTACGGGATTGGCCATTGGATAGCTTGCTCGAACGTTTCGGCAAGTTCGGAACACGGCTGTATGAACTGGCTCGAGGCCAGGATGATCGCCCGGTCAAAGTCGAGCGTGAACGCAAGTCCGTAAGCGCGGAGAATACCTTTCACCGGGATCTGGCCGGGCTTGCCGAGTGCCGTGCCGAGCTGCCTGCGCTAATAGAGCGGCTAGGGCAGCGGCTGGAACGACACGGCAATCCGCCAATCAAGGGGCTGTTCGTCAAGGTACGCTTCAACGACTTCTCCACCACCACCCTGGAAGGCATGGGTCGACAAACATCGACAGAACGCTTTCTCGCGCTGCTTGATGACGCCTGGAAACGGCGTAGCCGCCCGGTACGCTTGCTCGGCGTGGGCGTACGCCTAGTGCCCCCGGATAGCACGCGACAGATGACGTTGTTCGATGAGCAGCAATAATCTTCACTTCGTATCGATATAGCGATGGCTATCAAACGTCAGTACCCAATGAGGATGATAAACAAGCAATAGACTGAGCATCGTACCGGTAACGAAGGCTTCAGAAGGCAGCAGCAATGGCAGAAACAGGGCGTACTCCCCTATCAAGCGCAGCACCTCCGGGTCGTTGCTACCCAGCCATATGATGCCAATAGTGCATAACCCACTGAGAAGCGTTGCCAATCCGGAACCAAAGAAGCCACAGGCGAAAAGAAATACAAACAAATTATCCGGCATGCGCCGATCCACCAAACGCCAGATCGCCACACTGATCAGCGCCGGTATCACCCCGGTAATCAATATATTGACCCCCAACAAGGGCCAGGCAATCTGACCTATCAGGACCATGGCCAGATTGATCAATGCATTGGCCAGCAGTGCCAGGGGCGCCGTGAATACCAGGGTGAGAAACACCGTGAACACCATGTGCAGGGTAAGCCAGTCGATGGCCTGGGCCCGTAGCTGCCACATCAACATGACAAAGACCGTGGCACCCAGCAGCCGATGCTGCAGTGGCCGATCCTGCTCCAAGCGCCGCCAGGGGAATACCCAAACGGCCCTGACCAGCACGCCCACACTGAGTAGCGCGGTCAAAATCAACATCCAGGGAGCAAGTACGACGGTAGCAAACGACATGGAAAACTCATGCAGGCTCGAGAAGAAAATAGTCGGACCACTCAGCTCTGTGAACACAATGATCCGCGTTCATTCATTGTGGCGCCGCCCCAGCATCACGTATAGTAAAAATCTCTTTGTTTGCCAGTGTCTATGATGCTTCACACCCAGGTACAGCTTCGTCAACGCCGTCGATCGCCTCTGCATTTCCTGCCTCTGGGCGGTTGTGGAGAGATCGGCATGAACCTGAGCCTTTACGGTTTCGACGAAGACTGGGTAGCGGTCGATTGTGGCATGATGATTCGACAGGACCTGCCTGATTCACCTTTGCAGGTACCCAACATCGATGGTCTCCCGGCGCTGGGCATCACACCTCGCGCCTTGGTCATCACCCACGGCCACGAGGATCATATCGGGGCCGCCGCCTGGCTGTGGCCACACTGGGGCTGTCCTATTCTGGCAACGCCCCTGGCCGCAGGTCTATTGCGCGCCAAGTTCGTTGAACGCGGTCTCGCCGCGGATGCCATCCAAATCATCGAGCCGGGAGACGCGCTGGAAATCGGCGCGTTCACCTTGCGCTATCTTCCTGTTCCTCATTCGATCCCGGAAAGCTGTGCACTGCTGCTCGTCACACCCCATCATCGAGTGCTGCATAGCGGTGATTGGAAACTCGATCCTGACCCTGTAATTGGATCGGCGATCGACGAAGCACTTTTTCGCTCTCTGGCACCCATCGATCTGCTAATAGGCGACTCCACCAACGCGCCGGTGCCCGGCTGGTCTCGAAGCGAAGGTGATGTTGCCAAAGCATTGGAAAACACGCTGCGAGAGTGCTCGGGGCGCGTCATCGTTTCCTGTTTTGCCAGCAATCTGGCTCGCGTACTTGCCATCGGGCGCGCCGCGACGCGTTGTAATCGCCGAGTAAGTTTGATGGGACGCTCAATGGAACGCATGGTGCGTATCGCTCGAGGCCTTGGCTACCTCGAGGATTTTCCGCCTTTGGTGCCGGTACGCGATCTTGGTTATCTTCCGGCTGAAGAAGTCGTGGTCATTGCCACCGGCAGCCAGGGCGAGCCACGCGCCGCGTTATCCCGGCTCGCGCAAGGACGTCACCCGGACTTCGAATTACAGGATGGCGATACGGTGATCTTCTCTGCCAAGGCTATTCCCGGCAACGAACGTCTTATCGAGCGTTTGCACAACGGTTTACGCCGTCTCAACGTCACCATTTTCGAGGAGGGCGGACATCCCGACTTGCATGCGTCAGGCCATCCAGCGCGAGACGAATTGCACACCTTCTACGAATGGCTCAAACCGCGTTATCTACTGCCGGTTCACGGTGAGGCTTTTCATCAAAAGACTCACCGCGAACTGGCAGAAACAAGAGGCATAGTGGCGCCACTGATCCCGGTCAATGGTGATCTCATACGCTTTGACAACAAAGGATTGACCCTGGAAACACGCCATTCCCAAACACCGAGAATTATCGCAAACGATCGGGTGCAGGCGCTGGCAGGTCTGCAAGCGCCAAAAGGCGATCGTCGTGAACGTTTTGGTGAGCTTTTCATCGTGATTGCCGTTGCCCCAGACACATCCGGTTGGCTACGTATCGGACGCCTTCTAATCGACGCTTCGATTCCAGTGGATCTCGATGAAGATAGTTTCGCTGAATGGATTGACAACACTCTCGAAAAAGCAAATGAGACAACGCTCGTTCAACTCCGTGAGCGCTTACAACTTCTGATAATGCAGTGGCTTGCAGAGCATCTACGACATCTTCCCACGGTGCATCTGCAACTAACGCCTGCAGAAGTCAACTTCATCACGAAAACCGAATAATTTCTGTATCCAAAGACCTGGGGACAACGGATTTAACGCAATACTGGCCGTGGAAACTAGTTGTCAAAAAGAAGCGGAAAGGCCAAACCGCTTCTTATAATCTTATGTCGTAGTGGGGACTGTTCGGCTGTTTAGACGTTTTTAGGATTTGGCATTCTTGGGTGGCCGTCCACGGCGGCGGCGGGGTTGTTCACCCACTAGATCATCAACAGAGAGACCGGCGTCGTTAATGGCTTCTCTGATTTCGGCAAGCTTACGCGCCTTTTGCTCTTCTTCCTCGCGCCGGTAATGATCTTCCTGCTGTTTCTGCTCGATCACTTCGCTTATGACTTCTGCGAGTTTATGCAATTGCTCCATGCTTAGCTGACGGGCAGCAGCACGAGCCACATTTTTGTTGCGCGCAATTCTTTCAAGGGATTCGGTAGACATTAGCTTCCTCCGCACCAAAGATCATCGACTACATAGAGTTTATTATCATAAAAAGTATATGCTTACTTGCCCGATTGACAAGGTATGACCACCACTAATAATGAAAAAAAGAACAATTAACTCAAAAAAAAACAGCGATCATTGATCGCTGTTAGTGCTGAAAAGCAATTGACGCTGGGTTTCAACCACCGGTCATATTCATGAAACGTACCACCTGTACATCGCCATCCGTCGTGAAATGGTGACGCTCGGGCTTAAGTGACATGGCATCGACAATACGTGCCTTGAGTCTTTCGATGTCGCCGGGATAGCGCCGCAACGTCTCACGCAAATCGACAGAATGCTCATTACCCAGGCAAAGAAGAAGTCGCCCTTCCACGGTGACTCGCACACGATTGCAGGTAGCACAGAAATTATGGCTATGAGGGGAGATAAAGCCAACCCTCGAAGCGCTATCCGCCATGCGAAAATAACGAGAAGGTCCCAGCGTGGATTCGGTAGTTGGCATCAAGGAGTGACGGGATTCGATGATGGCCTGAACTTCATCGCTCGAACAGTAGGTTTCAGCGCGGGAATGATCCGACACATCGCCTAAAGGCATTTCTTCGATAAAGCTGATATCGATGGATTCGTTGCGCGCAAATTCCACCAGATCGAGCACCTCATCATCGTTTCTACCCTTCATGATGACGGCATTCAATTTGATGCGTTCAAAGCCTGCATCCTGGGCCGCGTGCAGGCCATCGATTACTTTGTTCAGATCGCCGGTACGCGTTAGCTGTTTGAAGCGCAACGAATCCAAGGAGTCCAGACTGATATTCAGACGTTGCAACCCGCCTTTACGCAGCGCAGGGGCATGTTTGATAAGCCCCGCACCATTAGTGGTCATGGCGAAATCCTTTAAACCATTGAGCTGACCGATTTCCGTTACCAGCTCATCGATTCCACGACGTACAAGCGGCTCTCCTCCGGTGAGTCGTATCTTTTCCACTCCCAGTTCGGTGAAGGCTCGTGCAACGGTCGCCAACTCCTCCAGGGTAAGAACCTGCGCGCGAGGTAAAAAGGTCATTTCCTCGCTCATGCAATAAACACAGCGAAAATCGCAGCGATCGGTAACGGAAATTCTGACATAGCGCACCACGCGCTGAAAATCGTCGATCAACTGTGTCATGACACCTCCCAGCGTTTGGCATCCTGCTTGTCAGAGCTCCGCTCTGACACCCAGTAGTGCCCCTCGGTCGTGTGCTCTTTTTTCCAAAAAGGGGCTCGTGTCTTTAGATAATCCATGATGAAATCACACGCTTGGAAAGCATTGCGGCGATGAGCGCTGGCAACCGCCACCAGTACGATCGGGTCGCCCGGCTCGAGATGCCCAACACGATGAATCAAGCGCACGCCTTGCAGTGCCCAGCGCTGTTCGGCTTCAACGACAATATTGGCAAGTGCCTGCTCCGTCATACCCGGATAGTGCTCAAGAGACAGTCCTTGAACCTCCGGACTCTCGTTAAAATCACGCACTAGGCCGGTAAAACATACCACAGCGCCAATGTCCGTGCGTCCTGCGAGCAAGGCTCTTTGTTCCTCGCCTACATCGAAAGGCTGGGTTTGTACCTTGATCATGTTCATCCCCCGGTCACCGGTGGAAAAAAAGCAACCTCATCGCCTGCAGTCAGCGGCGTGTCTTCAGCGCTCATCACTTGATTGACAGCACACAGTACGCGCTGTTCGCGTAGTAAAGCAAAGCGCTCATCCTGTTGTTCAAGAGCGCTTTTCAGTCCAGCAACGGTGGGCTCGGAAAGTGTCGTGAAAGCCACATCGATATCGCTTACGCCGAGACGTTCACGCAGCTCTGCAAGACACTTTACGTTGATGCAGGAGCGATCGTCTCCCAGTGTGACACTGACGCTGCCTTCAAAACATTTACCTGTCACGATAGGGGCTATATCGAGCACCCCGCCCTTGGCGGCCACCGCATTTCCCGAAGAGACATCGGGCTGCATGGAAGATGCGCCGGCCGTTCGGTTTGCTTTAGGGGATCGTTGATAAACTCCGGATTTACCACCGGTCTTGGAGAGCAATTGAATTCCTTCGATGCTCATATCCTTGTCCACCGCCTTGCACATGTCATAAAGGGTCAGACAGGCTACCGACACAGCGGTCAATGCTTCCATCTCGACTCCTGTGCGGCCGTTCAAACGACAGATGGCGGTCACATCGACGCTTGCATCGTCTTCATTGAGTATGAAATCGACGCTGACCTTGGACAGTGCCAGAGCATGGCATAGCGGAATCAATTCAGACGTTCGTTTGGCTGCCTGTATACCGGCAATACGTGCCGTAGCCAGCACATCGCCTTTCGGCATGCCGCCCTCGGCTAGCAGCGCCAAGGTTTCGGGTCGCATATGAATCCGCCCACCGGCTACCGCTTCGCGACGGGTTTCGGTCTTGTCGGCGACGTCCACCATATGTGCCTCACCACGGGAATTAAGATGCGTCAGGCTCATGTCAGCTCCCCAAAGGGTTGTAAAGTCACCGTTTCACCTTGCGCCACTTCAGCGCGTGGCGCCTCTATCTCGATCAAACAATTGGCCGCCGTCATCGAGGATAGGATCCCCGAGCCTTGGCGACCGGTCATGCTGACGTGCAGACGACCTTGATCATCGCAGCGGTAGATGCCGCGTAGAAAATCCACCCGCCCTTCACGACTTTTCAGCGGCTCGTCGGCGATCGCCGTCAGGCGACGGGGTTGCCACTGATGCTCTCCCTGCAGAGTACGCAACAAGGGCTGCACGAACTGCAAGAAGGTCACCATTACTGCCACTGGATTGCCCGGCAGTCCGAAAAAGGGAATCTCGCGCGCGCCCAGAGTGCCGAACGCCAGGGGTCTACCGGGGCGAATGGCAATGCGCCAGAAGCCGAGCCGCCCCGTTTCGTCCAGGGCTTTTTGGGTCCAGTCCGCTTGCCCGACGGATACGCCCCCGCTGGTGATGACCATATCCGCTGTCTGTGCTGCACGATCCAGTGCATGTCGAATGCCGGCAAAATCATCCCCAAGAATGCCTAGATCCACTACCTCGCAGCCAAGTCGCGTCAACAGACCACGTAAGGAAAAGCGATTGGAATCGAAGATACCCGCCGGGGGTAACGTTTCCCCTGGCGCGGTCACTTCATCGCCGGTGGAGAAGATAGCGACACGGGGACGACGCACGACCCGCGCCTTGGCCATGCCAAGCGATGCAAGCAACCCCAGATGCTGGGGGTTCAAGCGAGTCCCTGCCTTCAACGCCATTGATCCTCGGGGAATATCCTCCCCCGCCCTGCGTACGTTCTGCCCTTGTCGTACCCGATCCGCCTGCTCTATCTCGACCCAGCGAGAAGCGCCCTCTTCTTTGACGAGCAACTGCTCGGACATGATGACGGTATCGGCGCCTTGCGGTAGCGGTGCACCGGTAGTGATGGTCACCGCCTGACCCGGGGCAAGAGGGTCCTCAAAGCAGCTACCTGCAAGTACGTCACCTTGAAGCATGAACCGCGTCTGGGTGTCATTCGGCCAGCTCAGGGCAATACCGTCCATTGCGGCATTGGTATTTTGCGGCACATTAACAGGGGATATTGCGTCTTCCGCCAGCACTCGATTCAACAACGAAGACAACGGTATAACTTCACTTTCAAGCGACCCTGGAGCCAATTCCTGCAACGCGGTCAGCGCCTCATCGAGGCTGAGCATGCGCTCCCCAAGCTCAAAACAGGAAAGCGTCATGGCGTAACTCCTGTCTTGCGGGGCTGGCGCCGCTGTAACCACTGCTCTGGCCAGGCCGCCACGTAATCGGTCAGGGCATCAAGATCATTGAGATCGAGCGCGTCGACCCCTTCCGGTAACGCCAAGTCTTCATCGCTGGCGACCCCCATTACCCAGCCGTCATGTTCCGCCAGCAACGGCTTTTCGAGCACGGGACGGAACAGTTCCAGCTTGGGCACTGGCCAGGCCTTGAAGCCTTCGATCAGCACAAGATTCGGCTGCAGCGGTCTGACCTGATCGATCAGCATGGCAAGATCGGCTTCCGTGCGATCCGGTGTTTCCATCATCAGCGCAAAGCGCGCCTTTGAGGCAACCAGCATAGGAGCGGCGCCTGCAGCGCGCATCCGGTAGCTATCCTTGCCTGGTTGGTCCACATCGAAGCCGTGATGGGCATGCTTGATGACCGCGACACGCACCCCGCGCTCGGCCAGACGCGGCAGCAAGGCTTCGAGCAACGTGGTTTTTCCTGTCCCACTCCAGGCGGCGATACCCAGCAAGGGCAATGTTTCGTTAGCAAGATCGAGTGTCATGATGTTTTTAATCGCGTTCTATAAACGACAAATTGTCAGCGCAGGTTGATGCACTCCCTGGATGAAGCAGCGTGCCCGATCAAAGGCAATCGCCGTACCGAAACTCGCTTGCAAACAGCGAATAAAATCCTGACATCACCGAGTAATCAGCAGGTTGCTACCAAGAGTTTACCTGGCTGTGTCAAGTTGACCCATCGCGCTCCAGGCGCTGGCCCAGATTCATCCTCTCTTCGGGGCTGTTGAGATTGATGAAGGCCTCGGGCTGATCGCTGAAATCCACGTGGCACCAGTGGTGACGCGCGTACCAGCGGTCGATCTTGCGCTCACCTGCCGCCAGAGCCTCACGGAGATCCGCTGCCAGATCGCATCGCATCAGAGCAATGACCGGGTGCGCTCGCTCTCCATCGTGAGCCACGGCGATATCATGATCACCGATGCCGCCGATCATGCGCGTCACAAGATCTTGCGGTAGCGCAGGGGTATCGCAGGGCACGACCAGCACCCAGGGCGTCGAGGCGGCAGACAATCCGCTCAGAATACCCATCAAGGGCCCCTTGAAATCGCCTTCGAGATCGGTGATGACCGGGTAGCCAAGCTGCTCGTAAGCGTCAAGGCTTCGGTTGGCATTGATCAGGACCGCCCGTGTCTGCCCCTCCAGGCGAGATAGCACATGCAGTATCAAGGGCTTATCGAGCAATAAGCTCCAGCCTTTGTCCACACCGCCCATGCGGCGACCTTGACCACCGGCCAATACGAGTAGGGTGATATCGTCCTGAGTCATGGGAATCCGTGATTGATGATCAGTGTTTACTAGCATAACCGCCCTGAGGGGTGGATAGCATGATCAAGATCAGGGTCAGGCGAGATTTACCGGCTTAACGCAAGAGGCGTTCGGCCATGAAAGCGGCGTTCGTTGCGCTTTCCCACAGAAGGCCATCACACAGCTGCCATTGGCGCTGGCAGCGCTCGGTCAGCACGCTTGCATGGTGGGCACTGAGGATGACGGCGCATCCGGCTCTCACCAGATCCGCCACCAGGCTATCCACATCGGCAATGGCCTGAGCATCCAGATTGGCAGTCGGCTCGTCCAGAAGCAAAACTCGAGGCTGCAACAGCCAGGCTCTGGCCAGTGCCAGGCGCAGGCGCTCACCGCCGGAGAGAGAGCGAGCGCGCTGTCGCCCCTGTTGCTCGAGACCGCACCAGTGCAGCATGCGGCGTACGCGCATCTGACTATCGCGTCGTCCCAGCCCATGCCAGCGAGCCGCCAGTCGAAGATTGTCGAACACGCTGGTATCGAACATGTAGGGCGTTTGATGCAGATAGATTACCTGAGCCGGACAAGGGGGGAGCTGCCACTGCTCCTCGAGACGCCAGCTCACGCTGCCCTGGCGAGGCGCGTCCAGTCCCGCCAGGATTCTCAGCAGCGTCGTCTTGCCACTGCCGTTGTCACCCAGCAGATGCACCATATCCTGACCCGACCAGTGCAGCTGATCGATCGTCCACAGGGGCTTTGCCGAGAAACCATGGGAAAGCCGATTGATTTCGAGCATGCTCTCTTTCGTCATGAACTCAAGGTCTGCTGGCCTCGGCCTCGCAGAACGCCCAGCATCAGGTTAAGTATTAGCGCCAGCACCAATAGCACCAGCCCCAAGGCAATGCCCTGAGCGTATTCCCCTTTGAGGGTTTCTAGTGCAATTGCCGTGGTGATGTTGCGGGTAAAATGTTCGATATTGCCCCCCACCATCACGGCGCTGCCCACTTCGGCGATGATGCGCCCGAAGGACGCCACTATTGCGGCCATGACGCCGAAACGCGCTTCTCCCAGCAAGCGCCAGAGGGCTGCCACGCGCCCTGCTCCATGCAGACGTGCGGTCTCCCAGGCACGTTGATCGACTCCCTGCAAGGCAGCATGCAGCATGGCAATCAGCAAGGGAATGGCCAGGAGCCACTGGCCAATCACCATGGCCGGCTGAGTGAACAGCAATCGCCACTCACCAAGTGGGCCGCTGCGGGATAGCAGCATGAACAGCATCAGCCCCACTACCACGGTCGGTACTGCCATCAGGGTGTTGGCCAGGGAAATCAACAGCCAGCGCCCCGGAAACGCAAGACGTGCCAGCGCCAGGGCGATCAGCAGTGCCGGCGGAATGGCAAGCACCATGGCGGTCAGCGATACCCGAAACGAGACACCGATGATCTCCCATAGATCCGGATCCAGGGAGACCAGCAGTGTCAACGCCGCCCGAGTCGAGTCGAGTAGCTCAGACATCGCCGTGCGCAGTCATCATTGGCTGGCACCGGCGCTCACGCCTTGCTGTGGCGATACGTCTTCGCCGGCACTGGCGTGAAACAGTGCTTCACCTTCGAGACGGAAATCGTCGATGGCCTGCTGCCCTTCCTCGGAAATCAGCCACTGCGCCAAGCGCGCGCGCCGTCAGTATTGAGATCGTTATAGCGCTCAGGATTGACCAGGATTACCTGATAGGGGTTGAACAGACGAGGATCTCCTTGCATCAGCAGGCTCAAGTCCAGTTTATTCTGCATCGCAAGCCAGGTACCACGATCCGTCAGCGTATAGCCCTGCAGCTCACTCGCCATCTGCAGCACCTTACCCATGCCCTGTCCCGCGGCCCGATAGCCTTCGAAACCGGGTTCGATATCACTTGACTGCCACAAGGCAAGCTCTTTCTTGTGGGTGCCGGAATCGTCTCCCCGGGAAATGAATAGCGCATCGCTATCGGCAATCTGCTTGAAGGCCTTCGTTGCCTCTTCGAGGCCTTGAATGTCGGCCGAGTCTTTCTGCGGACCGACGATGACGAAGTCGTTGTACATCACCCCCTGGGGTTCGACGCCGTAGCCTGCGTCGACAAAGGCCTTTTCCGCTGCCGGCGCGTGGGTCATCACCAGATCTGCATCACCATCCTGGCCCATGCGCAGCGCCTTGCCGGTACCCACGGCAATGACCTGAACCTGATAGGGATGTTCGGCTTCGAACTGGGGTAACAGCTCGTCCAGCAGACCGGAGTTGTAGGTGCTCGTGGTGGTCGCCAGTCGAATGATGTCGTTGTCCGCCGCCAGTACCGGTGACGTCAGAAGCGTAGCGCCTAAAATGATCGCGGCGTTACGCAAAGTAGCAGGTAGGCTCATTATGGTTCCCTTCCCTTTTAGGTTCCTGACCCCTTCTTCAAGCAAGTAACATGCCCATTCTCATGATCTTGGCGGATTGCCCTTTAAAATCGCCTTCTTTACCATGAAAAAATCACAGACGCATCTTAAGTGCGCCACATCGACCCAGATCGGGACAAACTGACTCGCTCGATGGAGGGTTGTCTGAATGACCGTTGCTAGTGAACTACCCACCGCGTCGATACTGATCGTCGATGACGAACCCGGTATGCAGCGTTACCTGAGCAAGGCATTGTCGTCGCGCTTCGCCATGCTCGAAACCGCCGGCACCCTGGCAGATGCGGAAGCCCTGCGCCAGCGGTTGCATTTCGATTTGCTGCTGGTGGATGTGCGCCTGCCGGATCGCAGTGGCATCGAATGGCACGAGGCGCTGGAAACCGATCGGCGTAGCGACATCATCTTCATGACCGCCTACGCGGATCTTGAAATGGCCATTCACGCGCTAAGAGTGGGGGCCAGCGATTTCATCATGAAACCGTTTCGACTCGAGCAGTTGCTTAGCGCCGTGGACCGTTGCCTGGAACGGCGCCGCCTGGCTCGGGAAAACTTCGTCCTGCGTCGAGAAACGGCGCAGCTACACTCTGCTCAGAACGGCATGCTGGGCAATAGCGCAGCCATCCGCGAGGTTCAGGCGATCATCGAACGTGTCGCTCCCACGCCCTCCGCACTGATGATTACCGGCGAGTCCGGCACCGGCAAGGAACTGGCCGCCCGGGATCTGCATCGTCTGTCCCGGCGTTTGGGCGCCTTCGTCCCTATCAACTGCGGTGCGGTTGCCAGTGAGCTGATCGAGTCCGAGCTGTTCGGTCATGTCAAAGGCGCTTTTACCGGCGCAGTCAAGGCTCGGGAAGGCCTGTTCACCTACGCCGATGGCGGGACGCTGTTCCTCGATGAAATCGCCGAGATGCCTCTGGCCATGCAGGCCAAGCTGCTGCGAGTCATCGAAACCAAGCGGATTCGCCCAGTAGGTGGAGAGCAGGAGCAGCCGATGGACGTGCGCATCGTGACCGCCACCCATCGCGACATGGAACAGGAAGTTGCCAGCGGACGCTTTCGGGAAGACCTTTACTACCGCCTCAACATACTGACGATCAGACTGCCTGCGCTGCGCGAGCGTCCTGATGACATCGCGCTGCTCGCCCATCATTTCTCGCACCATCTATCCAAGGAGCTGGGGCTGCCGGCGCTTCCCTGGCAGCACACGGACCTTGAACGCATGGCGCGTTACTCCTGGCCAGGCAACATCCGTGAACTCAAGAATTTCGTCGAGCGCTGCATTCTACTTGGCAGACTGCCGCGAGAGCTGCTCGAGAATGGTGCCGGCGAGAGGCCGGACAGCGCCACCATCAATGTGCCTCTTGACTGGTCCATCGAAGCACTGGAAAAGCACCATTTGCTGGCGGTTCTTGAGGCCAACAACGGCAACAAGTCTCGAGCGGCTCGCAGCTTGGGCGTCTCCCGCAAGACCCTCGATCGCAAGCTTGCCGGCTGGCAGGGCTCGACATGAGGCATTCGCCGTGAAGAAGCGTTGTGAAGAACTCAGCGTAACGAGCCTGACGTGAAAGGCGTGCGCCGCTGGCTGGACGCGTCGATCCGGCGACGGCTGCTATGGATGGCCTGCATGCCGTTGCTGCTTTTCAGTCTGGCCCTGGTGGGACTGACCCATTACTGGACCAGTACCTACAGCGATCGTCAGCTCTACATGAAGGTACGGGCGGATCTGGCGGTAGCCAGCCGCTTGCTCGATAGCCTGATCGATCATCAGCGCACACGTCTGGCGGAACTGGCCGGCAGTCATGCCCTGACGACCGCGCTGAACGGTACCGGCACGCTTTCCCTTGCCAATGTTCTCGAAGAAACCCGTACTGCCAACGAACTCGATTGGCTACGCCTGCTGTCACCGGACGAATTGATGTCACAGCTGGATACTGGGGTGGCGCAACGCCTGCTTCAAGGCAACACGATTGCCGGGCTTGATGCCTTGACGCCAGAGCGCTTGAACGTCATCGATGCACTGCTTCCCGATCGGGCGCGAATGGCTTTGCGAGTCACGCCGCGAGCACAGGCGACTGTCCGACAGGTGGAACGCAAAGGGCTGGTATCCCGGGTTCTCTACCCGCTCAAGGGTCAGGATGGCCGGGTGAAACTCGTGCTCGATGGCGGACGTCTGCTCAACCGGGATGCAGCCCTCGTGGATGATATTCGCGATCTGCTCTATGCACCTGGTACCCTGCCGGAAAACAGCGAAGGCACGGTCACGCTATTTCTGGGAGACGTCAGGGTCGCGACCAATGTGCATCTGGTCAATGGCGAACGCGCCATTGGCACCCGAGTCTCCACCCAGGTAGCCCGACAGGTGCTCGAGCACGGAGAGCGCTTCATCGATCGGGCCTTCGTGGTCAGCGACTGGTATGTGGCCGCCTACGAGACACTATCGAGCATCCAAGGCGAACGCATCGGCATGATCTATGCGGGTTATCCAGAGGCACCCTTCACTCGCCTGTATCGGGAAACCCTGCTGCAGATCGCCATTGTTCTGGCCTTGGTCACCCTGCTCTCTTTAGGGCTCGTGCTGCGAGGCGTCGAACGCTTGGTGACACCCATCAAGCGCATGCACCGGATCATTCGCGATGTCCGCGAAGACAATCATCTGCGTATCGGCGAGATTGGCAGCCAGGACGAGCTGGCGGAGCTGGCTCGCGAATTCGATGCCATGCTCGATCGTCTCGAAACCCACCAGAACGCCTTGCGCCGTGCCGCTGCCGAACTCGAGCAGCGGGTCGATGAACGCACTCATTCCTTGAGGGAAAAAACCCGCGCACTGGAACAGCATATCCTCTTGCTCAAGCAGGCGCGGACTCGACTGCTGACCCAGGAAAAACTCGCAACCCTGGGTGAGTTGACCGCCGGCATAGCCCACGAAATCAACAACCCTGCCGCCGTGATCCTGGGTCATGTCGAACTCATCGAGCAGCAGCTGGGTAACGATGCGGCACCGGTCAAGGAAGAAATCGATATCATCATTGCTCAGGTGGAGCGCATTCGGGCCTTGATCGACAATCTATTGCGCTACTCCAGCACCGGGCATTATCGACTCATGCTTCAACGCCAGGATGTCAACGCGATCGTCGCCGGCATCGAGCCTCTGGTGCGTCATACCATCGACAAGAACGATCAACGTCTGATTCTAAAGGGCCATGCGGAGCGTCAGGTGGAGTGTAATAGCGCTCAGTTGCAGCAGGTATTGGTCAACCTGATCCTCAACGCCGTACACGCCGGCAATGCAGGGCAGCGCATCGTCCTCACTCTTCAGGATAGCGATCGCTACGCCGAGCCCGGGGTCTGCATCGATATCAGCGATCAAGGACCCGGCATTCCCGACCATCTACAGACACGGATTTTCGATCCTTTCTTCACGACCCGGGAGGCAGGCTCCGGTCTTGGTCTGGCCATTTGTGCGGGCATTCTGAGGCGAGGCGGGGGTGATATCAGCGTAAGCTCTATCCTTGGACAGGGCGCCACCTTTCATGTCTGGCTACCCTGCCACGCACCGTCCAGCGCCTTCGAGGACGACACGACCCGCAAACTGCTTGAAGGCCTAAGCGGCGTGGCTGCGCCACCAGGCGAATACAAGCAGTGACGATGACCGGATCGTTTTTTCACGCTTATCGGGTCTTGCATGAAGGGGTATCATACTGTCAAGGATGTTCAACAAGGATGCTCGATGAGCGGATTCAATGTCGGTACACGTCTCAAGCAGTTGCGTCAGAGTCGTGATCTTTCCCAGCGAGAGCTGGCCAAACGCGCTGGAGTCACCAACAGCACCATTTCACTGATCGAACAGAACAGCGTCAGTCCATCGGTCAGCTCGTTGAAGAAGATTCTCGATGCCATGCCGGTTTCCATCAGTGAATTCTTCGCCGGAGAAGAGCTCGCCAATGAGCAGGTGTTCTACCGCGCCGATGAACTCACGGAAATCGGTGATGGCAATCTTTCCTGGCGCCTCGTCGGCGCACGCCGCCCCAACCGCAGCATGTCGCTTCTCCACGAGCACTACCCTCCCGGTGCGGACACTGGCGAAGACATGCTCGAACATGCGGGCGAAGAAGGCGGCGTGGTGATCGCCGGTTCCATCGAGATCTCCGTCAATGGCGAAACGCAAGTGTTGCACCAGGCGATGCCTACTACTTCGACTCCCGCCTGCCCCACCGGTTTCGCAATGTCGGAGACCGCGACTGCGTGATCGTCAGCGCCAATACGCCGCCTTCCTTTGCCGAAGGGGGCACCACCCAGCATCACTAGGCTTTGCCCAAAAAGCGCCTGCGCTCGCCCAGACGGCGTTAAAAATCGACTCAAAGTACTCATTTACACCGCGTAAACTCCGTCTTTTCGTCGATTTTTGCCTTGTCTGGCCATCGCTCATCGGCTTTTCAGACATAGCCTAATGCGCCGCTCAATGATAATCCTCCCGGGCCGGCGGCAACACCAAATTCAACACAATCCCCACCACCGCGGCCAGACTGACGCCCTGCAGCGCGAACTGGCCGCCGCCAATCTGCATACCGCCAATCCCGAATACCAGAATCAGCGACACCACCACCATGTTGCGCGGTGCGGTCAGCGGCGCGCCCGCTCGCACCAGCGTATTCATGCCCACCACGGCGATGGAGCCGAACAGCAGCGTCATGATGCCGCCCATCACCGGACCGGGAATGGTCTGCAGCAGCATGCCCAGCTTGGCCACGAAGGCCAGCACGATCGCGACAACGGCGGCCACCACCATGATGGAGGGGTTGAAGTTGCGGGTCAGGGTCACCGCGCCGGTGACTTCGGAATAGGTGGTATTGGGAGGGCCGCCGAACAGTGCTGCCGTGGACGTCGCCAGACCATCGCCCAAGAGCGTGCGATGCAGTCCGGGCTTGATCAGATAGTTCTGGCGGGTCACGGAGCCGATGGCGATCATGTCGCCGATATGCTCCACCGCCGGTGCGATCGCGACTGGAATCATGAACACAATGGCCGCCAGGTGAAACGTCGGCGCAACGAAATCCGGCAGTGCCAGCCAGCTTGCGTTCTGTACCGGTGAAAAATCGACCACCCCCATGATCAACCCCAGTGAGTAGCCCACCAGAATACCACCCAGAATAGGCACCAGGCGCAGCATGCCGCGTCCGAATACCGCCAGTAGTAGCGTGACCAGTAGACTGCTCATGGACAAGATGATGGCCTGGGGGTAATCGATATTGTCGCTGGTGCCACCGGTAGCCATATCCACCGCTATCGGCGCCAGGGCCAAACCGATGACCATGATCACCGGCCCGACCACCACCGGGGGCAGCAGGTGGTGCAGCCAGGCGGTTCCCTTGAGCCGCACGAACTGGGACATGACGATATAGACCAGTCCTGCGGCAAACAGTCCGCCAAGGGTTGCGGGAATACCGAAGTTGGCGATGGAGCCCTGAATCGGTGCGATAAAAGCAAAAGAAGAGGCTAGAAACACCGGCACGCTCTTGCGGGTCACACCGTGAAACACCAGGGTGCCGATGCCGGCGGTAAACAGCGCCACGCTTGGATCAAGCCCGGTCAATAGTGGTACCAGCACCAGGGACCCGAAGGCGACGAACAGCATTTGCGACCCGGTCAACAGCGTACGCGGCCAGGTCTCCTTGTTAGAAGCCGGGCGTGCGGCATCGGTCATCAGAAAATCTCCAGAGTTATCGTTCCTGCGTCATTGCTTGCCCAGTCGGCAGGCAAAAAAATGCCCCTGACGTCAAAGACGAAAGAGGCGTGTGATCACTTGTGTCCAGTCATCGAAACAACGTTATCTGGTGCCAAAAATCTTGTCCCCGGCATCCCCCAACCCCGGTACGATATAGCCATTCTCATCGAGTCGTTCGTCCACCGAGGCGGTATAGATCTCCACTTCCGGATGGGCCTCCTGCACGCGGCGAATGCCTTCTGGGGCGGCGACCAGCACGATCACCTTCATGGTCTTGCAACCGCGCTCCTTGAGCTTGTCCAGGGTAGCCACCATGGAGCCGCCGGTGGCCAGCATCGGATCGATGACGATGGCCAGTCGCTCTTCGAGATTGTTGGTGAATTTCTCGAAATAGGTCACCGGCTCCAGAGTCTCCTCGTTGCGATAGAGCCCGACGACGCTGATGCGCGCACTGGGAATCAGATCGGTGACGCCATCGAGCATGCCAAGCCCCGCCCGCAGGATCGGCACGATGGTCACTTTCTTGCCTTTCAAATGCTCTGCCTGAAAGGATTCGCCATTCCACCCTTCAATGGTGTAGGGCTCGAGCTTGAGATCCTGAGTGGCTTCGTAGGTCAAGAGCTTGGCGACTTCCCCGGCCAGTTCGCGAAAGGCCTTGGTGCTGATATCCGCGGCGCGCATGAGTCCCAGCTTGTGTTTGACCAGTGGATGATCGATTTCATGAACGCTCATGACTTGATGTCCTTGCGGTGATTGAGACGTTTTTTAGGGCACCCCAAAAAAATTGTCGGAAATTCTACCGCGCTTGGGCCGGTAACTGCCAATCGATGACGCCCTTGCCCTTGGCCTCGAGAAAGGCGTTGGCCTGGGAGAAATGATGCTGGCCGAAGAACCCGCGGTGCGCCGAGAGCGGCGAAGGATGAGGCGAGTGCAGCACTAAATGCTTGTCCCGATCGACGAAGGCGGCCTTCTTCTGGGCATAGCTGCCCCACAATAGAAACACCACGTGATCGCAGTGCTCATCGACGACCTGAATGGCGCGATCGGTGAAGCGCTCCCAACCCTGGTTACGGTGGGACCCGGCATTGCCCTGCTCGACGGTCAACACGCTGTTGAGCATCAATACGCCCTGGCGGGCCCAGCTTTCAAGAAAGCCGTGACTCACTGGCGTCGTGCCAACGTCTTCGGCAAGCTCTTTGTAGATGTTTTGTAGGGATGGCGGGGTGGGTACGTTCGGGCGCACGGAAAAACACAGCCCATGGGCCTGGTTGGGGCCGTGATAGGGGTCCTGCCCCAGCATCACCACCCGCACCTGATCGAGAGGCGTGAGCTCGAAAGCACGAAACCAGTTCGACGAATGAGGATAGATCACCTTGCGAGCGGCTTTCTCCTGAGCCAGAAATTCGCGCAGGGTGTGCATGTAAGGCGCATAGAACTCATCGCTCAGAAAGCGATTCCAGCTCTCGGGCAAAGGACTTGCACTCATGAGTCTGATCCTCGTACCTGGTCCACCAAAGGTTCCACATAGGCGATGCCCATGTCCCAGGGGAACTGAATCCAGCAGTCCTGAGCGACTTCCGTCAGGCACTGATCCACTAGCGGGCGTCCTTCCGGCTTGGCATAGATAGTGACGAAATGCGCTTGGGGCAGCATGTCCCGCACCACCCGAGCGGTCTTCCCGGTATCCACCAGATCATCGATCAATAGCCAGCCGTCGCCATCATGATCGATTCCTTTCATGACCTCGAGTCCACCCTGATCCATGCGCTCGTAGCTCTTGACACAGATCGTATCGATCAGGCGCACATTGAGCTCTCGCGCGATCAAGGCCGCCGGGATCAATCCACCGCGAGTGATGGCCACGATGCCCTTGAAGTCCCGCTCGACGAGCTGATGGCACAGGGCTCGCACGTCCCGGTGCAGCTGATCCCAAGAGACGGTGAAATGTTGCTGGTAGCGGTTAGCGGTCATGGTCGAATCACTCGCTTTCCAGGAAGGAGCAGACGGCAAACACCTCGTGGCCGGCTTCCCGAATCTTCTTCGAGCCACCCAGTTCAGGAAGATCGATGATGGTAGCGGTTTCCACTACCTGGCCTCCGCTGCGCTGAATCAGTTTCGCCGCTGCCAGCATGGTGCCACCAGTCGCGATCAGGTCGTCCATCACCAAAATACGATCGCCCTCGCGAAACGCATCGGAATGAAGCTCCACCGTGGATTCGCCATACTCCAGCGTATAGGTTTCACTGATGGTCCTGAACGGCAGCTTGCCCTTTTTGCGAACCGGCACGAAGCTGCATCCCAGCTCATAGGCCGCCGGCGCGCCGATGATGAACCCCCGCGCGTCGATCGCGGCAATGGCATCCAGCTTCGAATCCTGGTAGCGATGTACGAAGCTATCGATCAATTTGCGAAAGGCGGAGTGGTTTTGCAAGACCGGCGTGATATCCCGGAAATTGACCCCTTCCTGAGGCCAATCCGGCACGGTGCGAATCACGGACTTGATGTAGTCGCCATAGATACTCATGGGATGCCTTATTCAATGAACGGTCGATGAACGTTAGTCGATGAAGAGAAATTTGAGTGCAAACAGGATAGCCAGCACCACCACCGCCGGGTTGAGCTCCTTGTACCGTCCTGACAGCAGTTTGATGCCAGCATAGCTGATAAAACCCAGGGCGATGCCGTTGGCAATCGAATAGGTCAGAGGCATGGCCAAGGCAGCGATCAGCACCGGGCCCGCATCGGTGACGTCGTCCCAGTTGGCATGAGCCAGACTGCCGCACATCAGCACCGCCACGTAAAGCAGGGCGCCTGCAGTGGCGTAGACTGGGATAGAGCCCGCCAGAGGTGCGAAAAACAGGCTGATCAGAAACAGGATCGCCACCACCACCGCGGTCAGCCCGGTGCGCCCGCCGGCGGCAATGCCCGAGGCGCTCTCGATGTAGCTGGTGGTGGAGGAAGTGCCCAGCAGTGCGCCGCTCATGGTGGCGGTGCTGTCCGCCATGAGCGCCTTGTTGAGTCGGGGCAGCTTGCCATCCTTGTCGAGCAACCCGCCGCGCTGGGCAACGCCGATGAGGGTACCGGCGGTATCGAACAGATCGACGAACAGGAAGGCGAAGACCACGCTGATCATGCCGACGTTCAAGGCGCCGGCAATGTCCAGCTCCAGAAATACCGGTGCGATGGACGGCGGCGCGGAAACGATACCGCCGAATTCACTGTGACCCAATAGAATGGCGACGAAGGTGACCCCCAGAATGCCGATCATGACCGCGCCAATGACCCGTAGATAGGAGAGCGCCGTGATGACGAAGAATCCGGCCAGGGTATACAGGGCCGCAGGCTGGGACAGATCACCAATGGTCAATAATGTGGCAGGATGTGCGACGACGATACCCGCGTTTTGTAGCGCAATGAGCGCCAGAAATAGGCCGATGCCCGCCGCGATACCGAGTCGCAGCGACATGGGAATCGAATTGATGATCCACTCGCGGACGCGAAAGATGCTGAGCAGCAAGAAGAGTATCCCGGACAGGAATACCGCTCCCAGAGCGGCCTCCCAGGTGTAGCCCATACCCAACACGACGCTGAAGGTGAAAAAGGCGTTGAGCCCCATGCCCGGCGCCATGGCAATGGGATAGTTGGCCCAGAGCCCCATGATCAGACAACCGATGGCGGCGGCCAGGCAGGTGGCTACGAACACCGCACCGCTATCCATGCCGGCCTGAGCCAGAATGCTCGGGTTGACGAAGATGATGTAGGCCATGGTCAGGAAAGTGGTGATACCGGCGATGATTTCCGTACGTACCGACGTGCTGTGCTCCTCCAGCTTGAAATAGTCGTTCAGGTATTTTTTCAGCATGGCTCGACCCTTTGCCTGGTTGTTGTGTGGGGTAAATGGGCTGTCAACAAAGCGAAATCATTCAGAACCACGGGCTGCCAGTACTCGCTCAACGGTCTCGACGATCGCCTGGGTCTGCGGGTCGATCTCGATGTTGACGCGGCTGCCTGGCTTACGTTCGCCCAAAGTAGTACGCGCCAATGTCTCGGGAATCAGATTGACGCAAAACCGAGGACCCTGCACTTCGCCGATGGTCAAACTGATACCGTCGATTCCGATATAGCCCTTGTCGAACAGAAAGCGCGCATACGCCTGGGGCAGTTCGAACCACAGGCGCTTGTTGTTCGGCGCTTCTTCGATATTTACAAGTTCTGCCATGCAGATGATATGACCGGACATGGCGTGACCGCCGATCTCGTCACCGAACCGCGCGGCGCGTTCGATATTGACCCGATCACCGATAGCGAGATCGCCCAAATTGGTCAGGCGCAGGGTCTCTCGCATCAGATCGAAGCTGACCCGCTCTCCTTCGATGGCAGTAGCGGTCAGGCAGCAGCCGTTGTGCGCCACGGACGCCCCCAGCGCCAGGCCTTCGATCAAGGGCATCGGCAGCGCCAATACGTGGGTGCGAAACTCGCTTTTTTCATCGATCGCCACCAGCTCGGCGGTGCCCTGTACGATTCCGGTAAACATGTGTTCTCCCGTTGCAAGATCGCTAGGCTTTTCGGAGGAAGCCTAGTCTAGGGAAGTTTCGCCCTGCGCGTCCACGGGGTATTCATGGGCAACGATGCTTTCCTGGCCGGCAACATTGACAGCAGCCCATGAGCTTTCTACCATCGTCGCACTTTATACAGGCGCCGATTTGATCCCGGATTGCGGGCGCCGAAGCCTTGAGGCTGATCGAGCCTCAGGGTTTGCAAATGCAGCTAAAAGGGTGGGTCCGGTTTCGATGATCCCCCGCCAGCTTGTATCAGAATGAATCCTTGGTTTCACGTTCCAAGTAACGCATTCTCCCCGCCCGCATTTCTTTACATTACCGATCAAGACAACGCCCTACGGCGGCACACTTGCTGTCGTATTGATGCTCGGCGCCGCGACTCGACCAGGACCATGATCAAACTCGAAAACGTTTCCAAGACCTACGGCAGCGGTAATCAGGCAATCCATGCCCTGAAGCCGACGGATCTGCATGTGCCCCAGGGCGCCATTCATGGCGTGATCGGGCTCTCCGGCGCCGGCAAATCGACGCTGATCCGCTGTGTCAATCTACTCGAGCGGCCTAGCAGCGGGCGCGTCTTCGTCGATGGTCAGGAACTCACCGCCCTGTCTCCAAAGGCGCTCAATCATGCCCGCCACGGAGTCGGCATGATCTTTCAGCACTTCAATCTGCTCTCTTCGCGCACCGTGTTCGCCAATGTCGCCCTGCCCCTTGAGCTGATGGGCGTTGCCCGGCGCGAGATTCGCGAGCGGGTGCAGCCCTTGCTCGAATTGACCGGCCTGACGGACAAGCTCGACAAGTACCCCGCAGAGCTTTCCGGTGGCCAGAAGCAGCGGGTTGCCATTGCCCGGGCTCTAGCCAGCCGCCCCAAGGTGCTGCTGTGCGACGAGGCCACGTCCGCGCTCGATCCACAGACCACCACCTCGATTCTCGAGCTTTTAAAGGACATCAACCGCAAGCTGGGGCTGACCATCCTGCTAATCACCCACGAGATGGAAGTGGTCAAATCGATCTGCCATCGGGTCGGACTGATCGCCGGCGGTAAACTGGTGGAAGAAGCGGAGGTGGGCGACTTCTTCACCGCTCCCAAGACGCGTCTCGGTCGCGCCTTTCTCAATGCCTTTCTCGAGCTGGACCCACCCCAGTCGCTGCTGGAGCGCATGCAGGCGGAGCCTAGCGAACATACGCATCCGGTGGTGCGCCTGGCTTTTAGTGGGGATTCGGTCGCGTTACCGCTTATTTCGCATCTGACGCGGGATTGCGATGTGGACGTCAGCATTCTTGAAGCCAAGGTGGAATCCATTCAGGAGCGCACCCTAGGTCTGATGATTGCTGAGCTGATCGGTACACCGGATCGGATTGGCGCGGCGCTGGACTATTTGAAAGCTCATGATTTGCAAGTGGAGGTGCTCGGCCATGTCCAGCGCAATGCTTGAACTGATTCTCAAGGCCACCCTGGATACGCTTTATATGGTCGGGCTTTCCGGGCTGGTGGCAGCCGCCCTTGGGGTGCCTTTGGGTGTCATGCTCTACATCACCCGTCCCGGGCAGATATTGGCGCGGCCCTTGACCAATCGCATCCTGGGTATCGTCACCAACGTGGGTCGTTCGATCCCATTCATCATCCTGATGGTGGCCATCATTCCCTTCACCCGCCTGATCGTGGGCAGCTCGATCGGCACCAACGCGGCCATCGTGCCGCTGACCATCGCCGCGATTCCCTTCGTGGCAAGGCTGGTGGAAGGCGCACTCAACGAGATACCGCCAGGGCTGATCGAGGCGGCCCAGTCAATGGGCGCCACCCCTTATCAGATCATCGTCAAGGTGCTGATCCCCGAGGCCCGGGGCGGCATCATAACCGGCTTGACCATCACCCTGGTCACACTGATCAGCTATTCCGCTATGGCCGGCGCCGTGGGCGGTGGCGGGCTTGGCGACCTGGGCATTCGCTACGGCTACAACCGCTTCGATCCATTGGTGATGCTGATCACCGTGGTCATTTTAGTAGTACTGGTGCAGGGGTTTCAGAGTCTGGGGGATGCCCTGGTTCGCAGGGCCGATCATAAGTGATTCACGTAAGGAGCAATACCTATGAAAAACACGTTGATACAGCTCATTCGCCCAACTGGGCTGCTGAGCGCCACGCTCTTGAGCGCGACCCTGCTGGCCGGCTGTGGCGGCAGCGACGAAGGTGATTCGAATTCGATCAAGGTAGGTACCGTCGCGGGCCCAGAGACCGAGGTGATGCAGGTCGCCAAGCGTTTGGCCAAGGAGCGGCACGACCTCGAGGTGGAGATCGTCGAGTTCACGGACTATGTCTCGCCCAACGCGGCCCTGGCGGACGGAAGTCTGGATGCCAACGCCTTTCAACACGAACCCTACATGCAAAGCATGGTGGAGGACCGAGGTTACGATTTTGCCATTGCCGGACGCACCTTCGTCTATCCGATCGGGGCCTATTCCGAAAAATATGACAGCATCGAAGATCTGCCGGATGGCGCCACCATTGCTCTGCCCAACGATCCGTCCAATGAAGGCCGCTCGCTGATTCTGATGCACAACGAAGGTCTTCTCGAACTCAAGGATGTAGGCAATCTCGAGGCGACTCCCATCGATATCGCCAAGAACCCGCGCAACTTCGAGTTTCGCGAGATCGAAGCTGCCCAGCTACCTCGAGTTCTACCCGACGTGGACATGGCCTTCATTAACAACACCTTCGCTCAGCCGGCGGGTCTGAGTCTGGATGATGCCCTGATCAAGGAAGGGCCGGAGTCGCCCTACGTCAACCTGATCGCGGTACGCGGGGGTGATGAGGAACGTGAGGCGATCCAGCAGCTGGTCGAGGCCTATCAAAGCAATGAAGTGAAGGACAAGGCCAAGGAGCTATTCGATGGAGCGGCGGTTCCCGGCTGGGAGTAATCAGCATGGCGAATTACGAACTGCTCGCCCGCCAGCTAGAGGCGTTGCTGGATACCCGAGACTGGTTGACCAATGCGGCTCAGACCTGCGCCTTCATCATGCAGGAGGTGCCGCAGCTCAACTGGGTGGGGTTCTATCTGCAGCGTGCCCCGGAGCTACTCAGTCTGGGGCCATTTCAGGGCAAGCCCGCCTGCAACCCGATCCCTTTCGACAAGGGGGTTTGCGGCGCGGCGGCGCGCAGCCATGAGACCCAGCGGGTCGAAGACGTTCATGCGGTGGCGGATCACATCGCCTGCGATGCGGATTCCCGGGCCGAGCTGGTCGTTCCCCTCATCGTCGGGGATCGCCTATGGGGCGTACTGGATCTGGATAGCCCGTTTCCGGCACGCTTCAGTAAGGAAGATCAATCCGGTATCGAACGTCTGGCGCGGGTATTCATAGACGCAAGTGACCTGGACCGTACGTAACGCCATTCAAACCAACAGGCTGAAATGCAAAAGGCTCCGACGAGAGATCTCGTCGGAGCCTTTTTGAATCTGGTAGGACCAAGCGGATTTGAACCGCTGACCTCCACGATGTCAACGTGGCGCTCTAACCAACTGAGCTATGGTCCTGCGAACGTGCTAATTGGTAGGACCGAGCGGATTTGAACCGCTGACCTCCACGATGTCAACGTGGCGCTCTAACCAACTGAGCTACGGTCCTATCGAGTGTTAGCACGATGCGCGCATTACGCTTTCATCGAGCGGTGCGTGGCAACGGATGGGTATTCTACTCATGGTGTCGTTGAATGCAAGATCGAATGCAGCGTAAACAAGATAGCGTATTTCAATTCATGCCCAGGAGCGTAAGAAAATACGCTTGGTAAAACGAAGATTAGTAATGATTCGGCTTCACTAGGATGGCACCATGGCGCTCAAGCAAGCAACAACAACCCCTGAATGGGAAAGCCCATTCAGTCAGGAGAATTTTTAATGCTGGATATCATTTTAGGGCTCGCGGCGGTCTTCTTGCTTATCGCGACTTTACTGCCCTTCTTGCCACTGCATCACTGGTCCGTGCGCGGCTTCGATTTCCCCCGTCTACAGTTAGCCTGCCTAGCCATTGTCGTTGGCGCCGTTCAAGGCATCTGGAGCGATGCAGATTGGCGCTGGTTATCGATGGCTGTTTGCGCGCTGGTTGCTCTGGTTCAAGGCGGTTACATCCTGCCCTGGACCCCCTTTTGGCCCAAACAGGTCAAGTTCATCGGCAAGAGTGACGAGCGGCGACACATCACATTGCTGATCGCCAACGTTCTGACCCCTAACCGCAACGCCCAGGGGCTGCTAGAACAAATCCATGAGCATCAACCGGACGTGGTCCTGACGCTTGAATCCGATGCCTGGTGGGGAAGACAGCTCGAACACTCCTTGAGCGAGGAGTGGCCACATGACGTCAAGATCCCCTTGGACAACCTGTACGGCATGCATCTTTTTTCGCGTATCCCGCTCGAGGATGCGGAAGTCAAATGGCTCATCCAAAGCGACATCCCGTCAATTCATACCTGGCTACCCATGCCGGACGGCACACGCATCCGCTTTCATGCCCTGCACCCACGCCCCCCTTCTCCTAGCGAGAGCGATGTGTCGCTATGGCGCGATGCAGAGCTGCTGCTGGTAGGCAAGGGTATCGAGCAGTCGGAGCATCAGCCAACGCTGGTGGCCGGAGATCTCAATGACGTCGCCTGGTCCGGCACCACCCGAAGGTTTTGCCGCGTCAGCCGCATGCTCGATCCACGCCGTGGCCGAGGCATGTTCAGCACCTTTCACGCCAAATATCCCTTTTTGCGCTGGCCATTGGACCACATTTTCATCAGCGATCATTTTCAGCTGGTGATGATGCAGCGCCTTAAATACTATGGCTCCGACCATTTTCCGATCCTGGCCACCTTCAGCTATCAGCCCGCTCGAAAGGAAGAAAACGATCCATCAGTGGCAGATAGTGAAGATAGACGCGATGCTCAGGAAACGATCCAGGAAGCGAGCCAGAAAGGCGACGGCGAAGCCTGAAACAGGCTTCACCATCCCAACAGGGAATCACTCCGGAACGCCGCCCCGGGTCAACTGATCCGGGTCCAGCAGGCGTTCTAACTCCTCTCGATCGAGGTCGGTCTCCTCTTCTGCCACATCGAGAATCGGCCGCCCTGCCTGATAGGCCTTCTTGGCCACTGCCGCCGCGGCGTTGTAACCGATCACGGAATTGAGCGCCGTCACCAGAATCGGATTGCGGGACAGCGGCGCCTCGATGTTGTCGCGGCGCACCTGGAACGTGGCAATGGCCGGATCTGCCAGCAGCTTGCTGACGTTGGTCATCAGGGTGATCGAGGTCATGAGGTTGTGGGCAATCAGCGGTAGCATGACGTTGAGCTGAAAATTGCCGCTCTGCCCGGCCACGGTGATGGCGCTATCAAGACCGATGACCTGGGCTGCCGCCTGAGCCGCCGCCTCTGGAATGACCGGATTGACCTTGCCCGGCATGATCGAACTGCCCGGCTGCAGTGCTTTCAACTCGATTTCACCCAATCCCGCCAATGGCCCGGAGTTCATCCAGCGTAGATCGTTGCTGATCTTCATGACCGCGCAAGCGTAGGTACGCAGGTGCCCGGAAAGCTCCACCGCCGCATCCTGAGAGCTCAGGCTGGCAAAGAAGCTATCGTTAGGGCGCAGGGAGAGTCCCGTCTGCTCGCTGAGTTTGTCCGCCATGCGGCTTGCAAACTCCGGATGCGCATTGATGCCGGTGCCGACTGCGGTGCCGCCTTGGGCGAGCCGTGACAGCCGCTGCTGGCCGTCGTTCAGCCGCTCGATGGCCTGGCCCACCTGACTGGCCCAGCCGCCCAGCTCCTGGCTCATGCGCACCGGCATGGCGTCCATCAAATGCGTGCGCCCGGTCTTGACCACATCGTCGAGCTCTCCCGCTTTTTGCTCGATGGCGCTTTTCAACTGCTCGAGGGCCGGCAGCAAGCGATCCTTGACCTCCAGCGCTGCCGCCAGATGAATCGCCGTGGGCACCACATCATTGCTCGACTGGCCCATATTGACATGATCATTAGGGCCGACCTCGAGATTGTCCCTGGAAGCCAGATGGGAGATCACCTCGTTGACGTTCATGTTGCTCGAGGTGCCAGAGCCGGTCTGGAATACGTCGATGGGAAACTGATCCGCATGTTCGCCGTCGATCAACGACTGGGCCGCCTTGACGATGGCCTCCGAACGGGATGCATCGAGTAGCTCGAGATCCCGGTTCACCTGGGCCGCCGCCAGCTTGATGCGTGCAATCGCCTGAATGAAAGCGGCCGGCATGGGTTGACCGCTGATGGGGAAATTGTTCACTGCACGCTGGGTCTGAGCGCCAAAGAGTGCCTTGCTGGGTACCTCAAGCTCGCCCATGCTGTCGCGTTCAATGCGGGTATCGCTCATATGACGTCCTCCTGTCCTGTGCAACGCTATTCGGTAGTGACTAAAGCCTTGTGCTGAATCACCGGTTTTTCAAGGACTATATTCACTATCCTTGTTCGTCAATCGGCATTGGTCGCATGATCGTGCCACGGTAGACTGATATCGATGACCGACTACAGATCAGCAATACGAGGAAGGATGACATGGGCAAATGGATCGCCATCGCACTAATGGGGTTGTTGTTGGGAGGTTGTCAGTTCGTGGGAAGAGGCCCGGATACAGGCCCGCCGGTGGTCGAAGATCGCAGCGAGCCACCACCCGAGCAGATCGAGCGCAAAATCGCCTTTCCAGAACAAGAGTACGCCAAGCTGGCTAAAAACGGCACCGCGTCGATTTCGGGTCAGCTATTCATTCGCACGGCCAGCGGCGTCGTTTATGGCGCTGGCGAAACCGTTTCGGTGGCACCGGCGACTCGCTATTCCGCCGAGGCAGCGGAAGTCGCCCTGGCGGGAGGCTACATCGAGCCTGCGGACCCTCGCGCCCAGGCCTACACCCATTACGCCAAGACCGATGACCAAGGCTATTTCGAGATCACTGGTTTACCCTCAGGAGTTTTCTATGTCGCCGGCCGTGTCGCTCAACCCGGTGGCGATCGCCAGGTCATCATCAACCAGGTCAGCCTCGGCAAGGGTCAGAGCAAGAAAATAGAGCTTTCCAGGTAGAGTGTTTTGAATAGAAAAACTCAGGGGAGCACACACCATGTGGATTCAACAGCGTATTTCTTTAAAGCCCCGTAACCGGGGCTTTCATCTGATTACCCGAGAAGTCGATGACGCCCTGCCCCAGCTGGCGGAACTGGACGTCGGCCTGCTGCATCTGCAGCTGCTGCATACCTCGGCCTCACTGAGCTTGAACGAAAACGCAGATCCGGACGTGCGCCACGACATGGACGCTTTTCTGCGGGATCGGGTGCCGGGTGATCTACCCTATTTTCGTCACACTCTGGAAGGGCCTGACGACATGCCGGCCCATATTGCTGCCAGTCTGTTTGGCACTCAATTGACTATCGCCGTCAGCGATGGCTGCCTGGCGCTGGGCACCTGGCAAGGCCTCTGGCTGGGAGAGCATCGCGACCAGGGCGGCTCGCGGCAGATTGTTGCGACGCTGAACGGCGAGTAACGTGAACGATCACCACCCCAACGCCTGCTTGACGAAGGGAATGGTCACCTTGCGCTGGGCGGAGAGCGAGGCCCGATCAAGTCGTTCGAGCAGGTCAAAAAGCTCGCCAAGACGACGCGGGCCACGATGCAGAATATAGCGCGTCACCTCATCGGATAACTGCAGCCCCCGGGTTTGGGCACGCAGCTTCAGGGCCTCGAAGCGGCCCTGATCGTCAAGACGTGCAAGATGAAAGGTCGTACCCCAGCTCAACCGCGAGGCCAGATCCGGAAGCATCACGTTCAGCTGACGCGGCGCGGCGGAGGCCCCGATCACCAAATGCTTGCTGGCATCCCGCAAACGATTGAAGCTGTGGAATAGCGCTTCTTCCCAGCGTTTGCGCCCGATTACTCGATCCAGATCGTCGATCGCCACGAGATCGAGTCGCTCGATGTCCTCGAGCATGTGGGGTGGAAAATGCCCCAGCTCGTTCAAGGGAAGATAGAGTGCCCGTTGATCCTGGGCGCTAGCCGCATGGCAGGCCGCTTGCAGTAGATGGCTGCGACCGGAACCCGAAGCCCCCCAGAGATAAACGAAGGACTCCCCACCGGGAGCAAGTTGGCGTTGCAGGGTGGCCACCGCAGTTTCGTTGCCCCTGGGCAGGAAATTGGCAAAGGTGGCGTCATCGCGCAACCCAATACCCAGGGAAAGCTGCCCCGTCGCGCTTCTCATCAAAGCCCCTCGTCGCCGTTCGAGGATTCTGACGCTTCGTATAAATCGCTGTTTTTATAGCGCTCATGAAGATAGCGCAGCAGCACCATGATCACCGCGGCAACCGGCAAGGCAAGCAATATGCCGGTAAAGCCGAACAGCTGCCCGCCCGCCAGTACCGCGAAGATGACCGCCACCGGGTGCAGCCCAATCTTGTCCCCTAACAGTAGCGGTTGCAGCACCATTCCTTCGAGCATCTGTCCGATGGCGAACACTACGCCTACGCCTACCAGATGCAGCAGATCGCCATATTGAAAAAATGCCACCAATGCCGCCACTACCAGTCCAACGATCACTCCTAGATAGGGCACGATGCTGGCAAGCCCCGCCAGCACGCCGATCAGTATGCCGAATTGAATGCCGATGACGGTCAGGCCCACTGCGTAGACCACACCCAGGCTCAACATCACCAGCAGCTGGCCCCGCAGGAACGCCGAGAGCACTTCGTCACATTGAACGGCCAGATGAGTAATGGTCGGCTCGTAACGTCGGGGCAGCAGATCGCGAATGCGTCCCTTTAGACGATCCCAATCTAGCAGCAGGTAAAAAGTGACCACGGGTATCAGCGCCAGATTGGCGATCAAGAGCGCAAGCGCCAGCCCGGAACGAGAAATCTGCGCCAGTATGACCGCCGCATAGGTGCTGGTTTCCTTCCAGTTGCTCATCAACGTCTGGCGCAGCTGATCGAAATCCGTCGACAAATCCACGCCGGTAAAGGACTGCACCCAGGGCAGCGCCACCGTTTGCACCCAGGCAAAGACCTCGGGCAGCGCGTCAATCAGCTGGCGCAGCTGACGACCCAGCAAGGGCACCAGCACGACAATGGCAAGCACCAGTGTCAAGGTCAGCACCAGGAACACCACGCTCACCGCCCAGCGTCGCGACAGCCCCTTGGCTTCCAGCCAATCCGTTAGTGGATCGCCCAAATAGGCCAGAATGATGCTGATGAAAAACGGCATCAGAATCGGTTCCAATAGCACCAGCAGCCAGATCATGACGGCCAATACCAACAAAGACCAGATATGTACTCGCGACATGACGGCTTCCTAAAGAACGTGCCTAATAACGGGTATGCGCCCCCTGCCACCCATGCAGCACGGCACACGCGATGCTACAATGCCCGCGCTTATCTTCACCAGCCCCTTGGCCATTCATGACGGCTATTCATGATGGCGATCGATCCCAGGACCTGCCATGACCTCCAGTGCTTCCGACAAGCCCCAATCCCCCTCGTTGAGCTACAAGGATGCCGGCGTTGACATCGACGCCGGTAATGCCCTGGTCGAACGCATCAAAGGTGTTGCCAAGCGTACCAGCCGCCCGGAAGTGATGGGCGGACTTGGCGGTTTCGGGGCGCTTTGTGCCCTGCCCAGCGGCTATCGGGAGCCAGTGCTGGTCACCGGTACCGACGGCGTGGGCACCAAACTGCGTCTGGCCATGGACCTGAACCGTCACGACACTATCGGCATCGATCTTGTCGCCATGTGCGTCAACGACCTGGTGGTGGCCGGCGCCGAGCCGCTGCAGTTTCTCGACTACTATGCCACGGGCAGGCTCGATGTGGATATCGCCGCGGACGTGGTGACCGGCATCGGCGAGGGCTGTGTGCAGGCTGGCTGCGCCTTGGTCGGGGGTGAAACCGCGGAGATGCCGGGCATGTACTCAGGCAGCGACTATGACCTGGCGGGGTTCTGCGTCGGCGTGGTGGAAAAATCACAGATTCTGGACGGCAGTAAGGTAGCCGAGGGCAATACAATTCTCGGCCTGGCGTCCTCCGGCCCTCACTCCAACGGTTATTCCCTGATTCGCAAGGTGCTGGAAATCAGCGGCGCCGATCTAAACAGCGAGATTGACGGTCAGTCTCTTGCCGACGCCCTGCTCGCCCCGACCCGCATCTACGTCAAGCCGCTGCTTTCTCTGATCCGGGACAGCGATGTCGACGTGCATGCGCTTTCCCATATCACCGGCGGCGGACTGCTCGAAAACCTGCCCCGGGTACTGCCGGATGATCTAGCTGCACGAATCGACGTCAACGCTTGGAAACGGCCAAGGATATTCGACTGGCTGCAGCACCAGGGCAACATCGCCGAGCGCGAGATGTACCGGGTACTCAACTGCGGCATCGGCATGATCCTGGTGGTGTCCAAGGATCAGGCTGAGGCCGCCCAGCGCCATCTGGAAACCTTTGGTGAGACCGTGTTTCGTCTAGGTGAGATCGTCTCCCGAAAAAAATCCGGTGAAGGCGTAAATGAAACCATGGAAGAACAGGTACGTCTGGAGAATCTCGCACCATGAGCGACATGAATTCGACCGGCGATACGTTGAACGATTTCGAAGCCGAAAAGGCCGATGCGCGGCGGGTGGTCGTGCTGATCTCCGGTAATGGCAGCAATCTGCAGGCCTTGATCGATGCTCAATCTTTCGACGAACTGGGTGGCGAGATCGTTGCGGTGATCTCCAACAAGGTCGATGCTCATGGCCTGAAGCGCGCCCGAGACGCGGGCATCGATGCCGTGGCGCTGCCCCATAACGAATACGATAGCCGTGAAGCCTTCGATGGCGCCCTGATCAAGGTCATCGAGCGCCATGAGCCGGATCTCATCGTGCTTGCGGGCTTCATGCGCATTCTCTCGCCGATCTTCGTCAATCGTTTCCACGGCCGCCTGCTCAATGTTCATCCGTCCCTGCTACCTGCCTACCAGGGGCTCAATACCCATAAGCGGGTGCTGGCCGACGGCGGTGAAGAACACGGCGCCAGCGTGCATTTCGTCACCGAGGAGCTCGACGGTGGGCCGGTGGTGATACAGGCCGCCCTCATGATCCGTCCGGGGGATAGCGAAGAAGAGATAATCGAGAAGATTCACGCCCGGGAACATCTGATCTATCCCATCGCCGTGCGCTGGTTTCTCGAGGGCCGTCTACAGCTTGGACCCAACGGACCCACTCTGGATGGCGTGGCGCTCCCCGCTCAGGGTATGCGCTTGTCTCATGAAGATGCCGCGGAAGAGCTTGACGAAGAACCTGGCGACTGAATGTCGCCTATGATCGCTGCCTGGCGTGAGACATTTCTATACACAGTCTGGTTTGTCGGAAGCGCTCGAGAAGATTAGAGTTTTAACCTGCGTATCGATAAAAGGAGAATCGCGATATGGATTATCGTCCACTAGGCAATTCAGGTCTGATGGTATCGCCTATGGCCCTTGGCACTGCCCCCTTTGGTGGCGCCAATGGATTCGAAGACGTGGGAAATGTCGGCGTCGATGACGCCAGGAAACTACTCGATATCGCTTTCGAGATAGGGGTCAACGTCGTTGATACCGCGGATCTTTATTCTTTGGGGGTATCCGAAGAAGTCACCGGCAAGGCCCTGGGCAACAAGCGCAACGATATCATTCTCGCCTCCAAAGGCCGCAGCCCGCTCAGTGACGATCCCAATGCGTCCGGCGCTTCACGCTATCATCTGATTCACGCGGTGGAGGCCAGTCTAAAGCGTCTTGGCACGGATCATATCGATCTTTATCAGCTGCACAACTGGGACGGTGTCACGCCGATCGAAGAGACCCTCGAGGCGATGCATCATCTCGTCACCAGCGGCAAGATACGCTACTACGGCACCTCTAACTACAGCGGCTGGCAGATGATGAAGATGCTGGGCAAGGCCGAGACGCATCATTTCATCAAGCCGGTCAGCCAGCAGATTTACTACACCCCGGAATCCCGAGAAGCGGAATACGAGCTGTTGCCCTTGGCGCTGGATCAGAACATTGGCTCCTTGATCTGGGGCCCCATGGGTGAGGGCTTTCTGACCGGCAAGGTGCGTCGTGGTCAGGAAACGCCATCGAATACGCGGCAAGGCGAAGGCTGGCCGGAGCCCTACGTCCACGACATGGAACGGGCCTACGACATCATCGAAGAGCTGTTTGCCATCGGTGAAGCCCACGACTGCTCGCCGGCCCGGGTCTGCCTGGCCTGGCTGATGGATCGTCCTGGCGTCACTTCGCTGATCGTGGGTGCCCGCACCGAAGAGCACTTGAGGGACAATCTTGCGGCAATGGAATTGAAACTCAGCGAAGAAGAACACCAGCGCCTGGAGAAGGCCACTCGTCCCGCGCCGCTTTATCCCTACTGGCACCGTATCGTCTGCGGCATGGATCGGCTCGATCCTGCGGAAAAGCCGTTTCTGGACGGCTACGCCGAGACCATCAAGCATCGCACGGACGATCGCAGCGCCAAATCGAAAGGCGATAAGTAACGCAGCAGAACGGAGCCCATAAGGCTCCGTTTTTCATGCCGTCTTGCTGAAGATCGGAAACAGACCCTCAGAAGACCAGGCTCGCCCCTACCTGCATGTAGGGCGACCACTCGTCCCAGCCTTGGGCGCCACCGCCCAAGCTTAAGCGCGCCTGCCCAAGCTGCACACGAAGGCCTGCGTCAGCTCGCAGATAGTTGTCGTCTTCTCGCGTTTGATCCCCGCCGGACCAGCGGTTGGTGGGCAACGAAGCCAGTCGCACTTCGGCGCTGTCGCGTTCGTCTTCAAGATAGCGCCCCCAGGAGAATTCGCCGTAGAAACCGATACCCTCTTCGAGTCCACGATCCAGCATCAGGCCAAGCTCGAGCTGACGATCCTTGAGATCTTGATCCGAGACCCGTAAAGCATTGGCCTTCGATCCTTGCTCGGTATAGCCGTCGATCTTGGCATCTATATGCCGATAGGCCACGAACGGCGCGGTGTACCAGGACGAGTCTGCCGCGCTCAGACGATAATCGAGTCGCAGCTCCGCCGCCCAGCCATCCGCTTCGGTCTTGCCTTTCGCGCTGCGCCGGGCCTGGCCCAAGGCAAACTGCCGACGCAGATCGAGATCGAAATCACCACCGCTGAGGATAGCCTGCAGCCCGATCCTGCCCAGATGCTGACGGGCAAACACACTGTAGGCCTGGCCCTCGAGATCGAACTCCCCCGGCTCATCCAGATCCGCGTCGCGCTGAGTAGCGGCTGCGCCTAGCCAGCCGGCTGCCATTGGTACGACCACGCCGACCCCTGCGCCTTTCTGCGTGGACTCCGGCTGACCGCCATCATCGAAGGCGTTCGGTCGGTCATTCTGGTAATCCCCTTGAGCAAAGACGCGCACCCGATCGCTTTGCCAGCCGGGGCGCAGTTCATTGCCAATGCTGCGCTGCTGGGCATTGAAGGCCCCGGTGGTCAACTCCCCAGCCAAGGCAAGCACCTGGGGCGCCTCGAGCAAGGCATAGGTGTAGTCGGCCGCGATCTGCTGACCCGCCACGGTGGGATGCACGGTGTCGTTGAACAAAAGCTTGGCAGGATCGGGGGCGCCCGATGCCAGGCCATAAGATGAGGTGTCGCAGCTCGGATCGCTGAAGCAGACGTCCGTCAGAGCCACATCCATCGCCAGACCGAAAGCCGCAGGCTCGGCCACCACCTCGTCGAACAGAGCGCCGATATTGAGACGGATGATATCCACCTGGCCATCGAAGCGTGAAAGTCGTTCACCCAGTGCCTGGTTGTAGACGTCGCTCAACGCGGAAAAGGCCTGACGCTGGCCGCTTTGCAGGCCTACTGGCGTAGCGCCGATGTCCGGCACATTGGAAACCAGGATGGTCCTGGCCCCAGCCGCGACCAAGGCCTCGACGCCATTTACCAAGGTATTCCCCGCCCCTACCGCGGAGGCAGGGTCGGTGATCAAGCCGCTCAGAAAGTCATTGCCGCCGCCATTCACAAAATAGAGTGCATCCGGGTCCGCCCGGGAGGCGCTGACAAGATAGCCGTCCCGGCTTCGCGAGGTGTCGATTCCCAGGCCGGCCAGCAGCGCTACCACGGTTGGCAATAGATCGGGTATCTCGACTACGGA